>NZ_JAPELK010000039.1:0-1596 GCF_029813005.1 Hahella sp. CR1 | reverse complement strand
GTTTAAGTAACCGCGGGCGAGGCCTGTTCCGCTAACTAATAACTCTCCAGACGCGCCAATGGGTTGAGGCTGATTCTGCGGATTTACAACATAGCACTGGTGGTTTTTTAACGGTTTTCCTATCGCAGGGATATCTCCCACCTTGAATTCTTTCACCTGTTCAATTGTCACCACGTGCGTTTCAGAAGGGCCGTAGTGATTCCATAAGCAACAGCTTGGATGGGTTTGAAGAAACTGATGTAAGCTGCCAGTGATTTGCAGCGCTTCGCCGGCGGTAATGACTTCTTTGATATGAGGCAAGGGAATGTTCTGCTTGTTTAAGAAGTCAGTGAGCGCATGTAACAACGCAGGCGCTATAAACAGGCGCTCAATGCGTTGGTTGGATAACGCGCTCGCTAACTGCGTCATATCCAGTCTTGCATCGTTATGGATAAGCACCAGGCAACTTCCTGTAAACCAGCTGGTGACGATTTCTTGCAGCGCTACGTCAAAAGTGATGTTGGTGAGCTGAAGCGTTCTCATCGCCTGAGTTAATTGCCCTTCCAATGCCTGATGCTGGACCAGATTTAGCAGGGTCTTATGGTGTTGCAATACGCCTTTGGGTTTCCCAGTGGAGCCGGACGTATAGATCACATAGGCTAAATCATTGGGGCTGCTGGAGACAGATGGCTGATCGCTGGGAGAGCTTTCAATAATGGACCAATCCGCATCCAAACGAATTAAAGCGCCAGAGTAGCTATTTAATGATTCAGCGCAACGCGACTGCGTTATCAATAGCACTGGCTGACAATCATCCAATATGGCTTGAAGCCTTGCGGGCGGCGCGCAAGGGTCCAGAGGCACATAAGCGCCGCCGGCTTTCAAGATGCCCAGTAATCCAATGATCATATCCAGACTGCGCTCCACACAGAGCCCCACCATCGCGTCGGGCTTCACTCCTTGTTCGATCAAGTAATGAGCCAGCTGATTGGCGCGTCGGTTGAGTTCGCCATAGGTCAACGCGTCGTCATTAAACATTACAGCCACCGCGTTAGGAGATTTCACAGCCTGGGCTTCAAACAGCTCATGGATGCATTGCTCGGCCGGGCAGGGGGCGGAGGTCTGGTTCCAGTCGATGAGCAGCTTTTGTGTTTCTTGCTCGGTTAGCATATTCAATTCGCTCATTGCGGCGGAGGCCTCGGTGTGAGTCATGGCGATGAGAAGTTGCTGTAAATGCGCGAGCAGATGACGAGCGCTATCCTCCGTGAAGCGCTGTGGTTGATACAGCAATTTAAAGTGCAGCCGGTCACCGGGAACTATAGATAGGCTCAGAGGGTAGCTCGTCTGTTCGTTAGCGACGACCTGTCCTACGGCGAATTGATCTGGAGACGACGCGGACTCTGTCAATGATGCGTCCAGCGGGTAGTTTTCGAATACAAGCAGTGACTCGAATAAATGTTGGCCGCCGCCGACCTCGCTGCAACGTTGAATATCTACTAAAGGCGCATAGCTGTACTGGTCGTGTGTGGCTTGGGCCTTATGTAATTGTTGCAGGCAGTCGGCGATAGAGAGGCTATCCGTCAGCTGCAGCCGCATGGGGACGCTGTTGATAAACAG
>NZ_JAPELK010000038.1:0-1706 GCF_029813005.1 Hahella sp. CR1 | reverse complement strand
CCCGCCGGGTCGAAGTCGAACTGCTCGTTGCAGTAGCTCTCCACCTGCTTGAGACGGTCCAGGGCGTCGTAATGGTAGCGGGTCGCGCCTTTTTGCAGATCGTCGATCAACGCCAGATTGCCATGGTGATCATACTGATAATGGCGGTCGATCAGCTGTGTTTTGTTGGCTTCATGGTTGACGCGATGGCGGCTCAGGCGGCCCATCAGGTCGTATTCATACTGGGATTGCAGCGCGCCCTGCTGGCGAGCGATTTCGCGGCCCTGTTCATCCCGGGTGATCTGCGTCAGCAGGTTATCGTTGTAGCGGGCTTCGCTGAACAGGCCATGCTGATCGTAGGCGAAGTTAAGCCGGGTTCCGTCCGCTAACTGGGTTTGCGTGCGCAGGCCCAGGGGATCGTAATCATGGCGCAGCACATGCTGGTCCTGACGCTCTTCCGTTAGCTGTCCCAGCGCGTTGTAGGCGAAGCGCAATTGTCGGTGAGGATTGCTCGCCTCAGTGAGCCGTCCCGCCGCATCGTAGTGGAACTGGCTGACCTCGCCGTCCGGACTGTGTTTTTCCCGCAGCCGGCCCAAGGGGTCGCGGCTGAAGCGGGTGGTGTTGGCCTGTTCCGACGGCAGGTCGATGTGGACGCCTTCCAGATGAGAGACCAAATGCCCGGCGCGGTTGTACTGGTACTCCTGAATGCGGCCGTCGAAGCCGATTTCCCGAATGAGGCGTTCATTGCGGTCGTAGCCCAGTTTGTAGCGCTCGCCCTTCTCGTTGATCAGGCCGATCAGGTTGCGTTCTTTGTCGTACAGGTATTCAAACACCTGTCCGTTGGGGTCGATCTTTTTGCGCACCTGGGACAGGCCGTCGTACAGGTATTCGGTGCAGCGGCCGGCGGCGTCGATAAAGTGGGTCAGTTGACTGTTGGCGTTGTAGCGCAACTGCACGGCGGAGCCGTCCGGATGCTGTACGCGGGTGACGTTGCCGAGCAGGTCGTATTCGTATTCGGTTGTGCGCTGGTCCGCGTCCACAACCGCGCCAATATCGCCCTCTTCGTTCAGCAGGTACTCGGTGCGGCGGCCGTTGACGCTCTCGCTGACTAATTGCGCCAGCGCATTCCAGACGAAGGTTTTTTCGTTGCCGGCGGCGTCGGTGATGGTCTGCGGCAGGCCGCGTTCGTTGTAGGCGTAGCGGGTCTGGTTGCCGAGAGGATCGGTGACGCAGGTCAGCAGCCCTTGGCCGTTGTACTCGCGACGCCAGCTGTGGCCCAGGGGATTGATCATCTCCACGGGCTGGCCGCGGTGGTTGTAGCGGATTTTGTAAGACGCGCCAGTGGCGTCGGTCAGTTGCGTCAGTAATCCCTGCTCGTCGTATGCGTAACGGGTGACGCCGCCTTCCGGGTCGATATGTTCGATCAGCTGGCCCTGTTTGTTGTAGGCCATGCGCGTGACCCCGCCTTCGGGATCGATTTCCTTAATGATCTTGCCGCGGTGGTCGTAGTAGTAAGTGGTTTTGCCGCCGTTGCTGTCGAAGGCGTGGGAGACTTTATTGGCGGTATCCCATTCAAAGCGGTAATCGTAAATGCCGAGATCGCCCCACTGACGCAGACACTTGCCGCTGGGGCTGTACTGACTCCACTCGAAATAGAAGCTGAAGCCGGTTTTCAGAGTCCGACGGGTGATGACGTGATGGCGGTAGGCGTAGGTTTCGCTGGCGCC
>NZ_JAPELK010000037.1:0-2315 GCF_029813005.1 Hahella sp. CR1 | reverse complement strand
CTGATTGGCGCGTCGGTTGAGTTCGCCATAGGTCAACGCGCTGTCTTCAAACATTACAGCCACGGCGTTCGGGGATTTCGCCGCCTGGGCTTCAAACAACTCATGGATGCATTGTTCGGCCGGGTAGGGCGCGGCGGTTTGGTTCCAGTCGATGAGCAGTTGCTGGGCTTCCTGCTGAGTAAGCAATGAGTAGGCGTTGATCGATTGATCCGGTTTGGCGACGATTTCCGTGAGCAGCTGCTGGAAATGGCTCGCCATGCGCTGAATGGTCGCGGCTTCGAACAGTTGGGTGTTGTATTCCCAATCCAGCCTCAGTCCTTCTGTGTCTTCTGCTACATGCAAGGTCAAGTCAAACTTGGCTATCGTGAACTCCGGCGTTTGCATCGATAGGGTCAGTTCGGGCAGGGACAGAGTTTCTTGCTGGTTGTTTTGCAAGGCGAGCATCACCTGAAATAACGGGTGATGGCTGAGACGGCGGGCGGGCTGTAGCGCTTCGACCAGCTGCTCAAAGGGAACCTGTTGATGGGCGTAGGCCTCCAACGCCGTTTGCCTGCACTGCTGGAGCAATGCGTCGAAGGTTGGGTTATCAGATAGATCCGCACGCATAACCAGCGTATTCACAAAGAAGCCGATAAGTGACGCGACTTCTCCTTGCTCGCGATTGGCGACAGGGGAGCCGACCACAATATCCGTTTCGCCGCTGTAGCGGCTCAACAACACGGAAAACGCCGCATGTAACCCCATAAACAGCGTGGCCCCGCGACTGACGCAATAGCGGTTGAATGCGTCACTAAGGGTGTTGTCGATGACGCAGTGATAAGCGGCCCCGTCAAAGGTCTGCACTGACGGACGCGGGTGGTCCAAAGGCAACTGATGTACATCTGGCAGCCCTTGCAGCTGGTCTCGCCAGTACGCCCCCTGCTGCTCTAGCGCTTCGCCCTGTAAATAGTCCCGTTGCCACAGGGCGTAGTCCGCATATTGGACGCCTAACGGAGGCAGGGGGATAGATTGCCCTTGGGTGAAGGCCGTATATAAGGCGTTCAGCTCACGGATCAATACGCCGATTGACCAGCCATCGGAAGCGATATGATGCATGGTCAGCAGTAACAAGGCGCGCTGATCGGCAAGCTGTAGTAACTGCCCGCGCAGCAGATAGTCGCGGCTTAAATCAAAAGGTTTTGAGGCTTCGGCTAATTGGAGTTGTTTAGTTGCTTCTTGTAATTCAGAGGCATTCAAGGCGCGCAAATCTACTACCTCAAGACTCCAATCGGCGGGAGGTGGCATGATCTGTTGATGGGCCCGGCCATCGACTGTGGTGAAACAGGTGCGCAGACTCTCGTGACGCTCGAAGATTGTGGATAAGGCCTGGTTTAATGCGGCTAAATTCAAGCGACCTTCCAGCATGAGCGCGCCGGGCATATTGTAGTGCGCGCTGCCGCCTTCCATCTGGTCAATAAACCATAAGCGCTGCTGCGCATAGGACAGCGGGAGTTCCGTGATCTGCGGATCTCTCGGCGTAATGGCGGGCGCTTTGGGTGCGGTTGGAACGCTTTGCTCAATTAATGCGGCGATCTCAGACAGATGCGGTGTGTTGAACAAGTCCTTGACCGTCACTCCCACAGAAAAAACCTCCCGAATGAGAGCGACCAGGCGAATAGCTAATAGGGAGTGTCCCCCCGACTCAAAAAAGTTAGCGCTGGCGCTGATGGGGCGGTCGATCTGCAGCAGTGATCGCCAGATGTCAGCTAGTTTGCATTCCGTGGTGGTAACCGGCGCCACAAACTCATCCGCCGAAGCAGCGTAGTCCGGGGCCGGCAGGGCGTTGCGATCGACTTTGCCGTTGGGCGTTAGCGGCAGTGAATCCAGGATTACAAACGCCGAGGGCGTCATGTAGTCAGGCAATTGTTGCGTAATGGTGCGTCTTAATTCTCGGGATAATTGCTCTTCAGCCAAGCTACTGCCAGTCTCGGTGATTACATACGCCACCAGACGTTTATCGCCCTGTTCCTCGCGGGCAACCACAACGGCCTCCCGGACCGCCTCATGCTGCAGTAAAACCGCCTCGATTTCCCCAAGCTCAATGCGAAAGCCGCGGATCTTGACCTGATGATCGATGCGGCCGAGGAATTCCAGGTTTCCATCCGGCAGCCAACGCACCAGATCCCCGGTGCGGTACAGGCGGGCATGGGGATCGTCGCTGAAAGGGTTAGGAATAAACTTTTCTGCGGTAAGGTCGGGACGGTTTAAATAGCCACGGGCGAGACCCGCGCCGCCAATATGGAGTTCGCCGGCTACGCCAATGGGTTGTAGTGTTT
>NZ_JAPELK010000036.1:0-2778 GCF_029813005.1 Hahella sp. CR1 | reverse complement strand
GTTGCTCGCGAGGACCGGGGAGATAAACGTCTGGTGGCGTATGTAATCACCGAGACTGGCAGTAGCTTGGCTGAAGAGCAATTATCCCGAGAATTAAGACGCACCATTACGCAACAATTGCCGGATTACATGACGCCCTCGGCGTTTGTAATCCTGGACTCAATGCCGCTAACGCCCAACGGCAAAGTCGATCGCAACGCCCTGCCAGCCCCGGACTATACGCCTCAGGCTGACTACATTGCGCCGACGTCGCCGATTGAGACGCTGCTTTGCGCGATCTGGCGAGAAGTGCTGGGCCTTGAACAGGTGAGCGTCGGGGCGAACTTCTTTACCGTTGGCGGGGATTCCATAAAGGCCATGCAAGTGGCTTCCAGAGCGCAAAGAGCGGGCCTGGCGTTAACCACCCGTCAGCTGTTTACGCACCAGACTATTGCTGAGCTCGCCCTGCAGGTGACGGCCAAAGCCGGAGCCGATGCGCCTCAGGAAGACAGCGCAGGAACGCAGACCTTATTACCCATACAACAACACTTCCTGGCAACCCAGCCCATGGGCGCGCATCATTTTAACCAGGCCGTTCGCGTACCCTTGCCCGCTGGCGTGACGGAAGAGGCCTTGCGTCATGCTCTGGCGGCGATAGTGGCGCGTCATGACGTCTTGCGTCTGGCTTTCCAACAGCAGACCTCGCACTGGCGCGCCAGTTATCTGTCCCTCGCCCCCGCAGCAATAGCGGATACGATACATCGTCTGAACCTACCACCCATGACGGCGGAGGACGCCCGGCGGCGGCTGATCGCCGAGAAGGCGAACCCGTTACAAGCCAGTTTTGATCTGGCGCAACCGCCGCTAAGCCGCTGGCTGTGGATTTACGATGAGGCCACAGCCGCCAGTGAACTCATTTGGATCATGCATCACTTGATTGTGGACGGCGTTTCATGGCGGATCTTGCTCCAGGACTTGCAACAGGCGCTTGAGCAATACGCCGCCTCCGCAACGATTACCTTGCAACCCAAAACCAGCAGTTACCAAGCCTGGGCCGAACAACTGGAGGCGTACAGCGAGACATCCGCCTGCCGGCAAACCGCCAGTTACTGGCGACAGACGCTAAGCCTGCCCGCGCCGGACTTACCGGCCCAGCCATTGTCGTCGACCGATAGCCCGGACTACCAGCGGACGGCTTATCACTCGCTGCAGCTCAGCGAGACCTTGACTCAACAGCTGCTGCAGCAAAGCAATGCCTGTTATCACACCCAGATCAACGACCTGTTATTGACCGCTTTATTATTGGCCGTCACCGACTGGACCGGCGGCGACAGTTTACGCGTTGATCTGGAAGGCCACGGTCGCGAGGCGCTGTTTGAAGACACTAATCTGAGTGAAACCGTCGGCTGGTTCACTTCTGTTTTCCCGGTGCATTTACGCAAGGCGACCAGCGCATCCGCAGACTCAACAGACTCTGCTGAGATAGGCGAACACATTAAAGCGGTGAAGGAACAGCTGCGACAGATACCGAACAAGGGTATTGATTATGGCGTGTTGCAACGCTTTCAAGCGGACGCCTTGCCCGAGCATCGGCCCTCTGCCGTGGTCTTCAATTATTTAGGTCAGTTTGATCAAGCCAACGCACTTCAGCTGTCCATCACTGACACTGGGGAAAGCGTTGGTCCCCAAATGCAACGCGAGCACCTCCTGGGCTTCAATTGCCTGGTGACTTCCGGACAATGGCGACTCACTTTGGACTATCACTCCGGCCAATTCGCCGCCGAGCAGATCGCCCAACTGGCGGACCGCTATCGCTTTTACTTAACCGAGATCATTCGCCATTGCGCCCACTCCGCAGGGAGCCATACGCCTTCTGACTTCCCTTTGGTTAAATTGTCTCAACGCCAGCTCGACCGCCTACAGCAGGATTACCCAGCATTAGAGGATCTCTACCCCAGCACGCCGATGCAGCAAGGGATGTTGTTCCACAGTGAGTTAAACGGAGACATCGGGGTGTATATGACCCGGCTGGGCATTATGCTGCGCCGGCTTGACCCGCTCCTGTTTCAACAGTGCTGGCGGAGCCTGATAGCGCGCCACGCCATCCTGCGAACCGCCTTTACATCAATAGACGGGCAGGAACCGCTACAGCTTGTTCAATCCCAGGCGGAGGCGCCTTGGCGGCGGCTGGACTGGCGTCCGTTAAGTGAGCGGGAGCAACAGGCGAACCTGCAGGCGTTGCTGGAAGAGGCTCCCCACTATGACCTACTGCGGGCGCCGCTCATGGATTTTACCCTGGCGCAAACCGGCGACTCAGATTATTGGTTTATCTGGCGTCACCATCATGCTTTGCTGGACGGCTGGTGTTTACCGATACTGTTTAAAGAGCTGCTTACCCTTTATCAACTCGGAGAAAATCAACAGTCCCTCTCGTTACCCGCTGTCATGCCTTACCGAGAGTATATCGCCTGGTTGCAACGACAAAGTCCCGCACAAGCGGAAGACTATTGGCGCGCCTACTTAGCCGGATTTAACGCGCCAACGGCGCTGCCCGGCGCCCGTTCGTCGATCGCCACTGAGGATGCACAGCCGCAACAGGAAGCAGGCCTGACTCTCTCCGCAACGCTCACCACGCAGCTTCAGCACCTGGCCCAGAGCCAGCAGGTGACGCTCAATAGCGTCGTGCAAGCCGCATGGGGCCTGTTGCTCAGCCGCTACAGCGGCGAGCAGGATGTGGTGTTTGGCGGCACGCGCTCAGGACGCCCGGAGGCGCTTCCCGGCGCAGAGCAGATGATGGGG
>NZ_JAPELK010000035.1:0-3072 GCF_029813005.1 Hahella sp. CR1 | reverse complement strand
TTCAACCGCCGGTAAGCTGTGAGGGTGAAATTATACGTCTACTCTGTGAGCGTGGTGTCTTCATGATTTAGTGGTTTTGGGCTGGTAGGAACTTTGTCATAATCGAAAGCTTCCCTTTTAAAGGAAGTGGGCAAGGGCTTTGTATATGAATGATAGATTGGTCGGAATTCTTTCTGACGGAGAGTTTCATTCTGGTGTTGAGCTAGGTGAACTTCTAGGTGTTACTCGAACTGCGGTGTGGAAGCATGTTTCGCAGTTGGCGACTTATGGGTTAAAAGTCGAGAAGGTTAAAGGTAAGGGGTATCGGCTTGAGCATCCTTTACATCTGCTTGATGAGTCGCGACTGCGAGATGCTTTAGAGGGGCGTTGGAAAGATAAGCTACGTGAGTTTAACGTGGCGCATTCTGTGGGGTCCACTAACGTAGAGCTTCTTAAAAGTAGTCGGGATTTGCCCGTAGGTTTATATGACATTCTCCTTGCTGAGAGGCAAACAGCTGGGAGGGGAAGACGGGGTAGGGTTTGGGTTAGCCCATTTGCTCAAAATATATATATGAGTGTAGCTGTCAGATTGCCTGGCGGATTTTCGGTTCTAAATGGTTTGAGCCTTGCGATTGGGGCTGCTGTTGCTGACGCTATAAATACTGTATGCAACATAGAAGTTTCTCTTAAGTGGCCGAATGATGTTTGGTATTCAGAGAGAAAGCTGGCGGGACTGTTGTTGGAAGTGCAGGGTGAGCAGGAAGGACCTGTGCATGTGGTCGTTGGCTTGGGGGTTAATGTACTTATGCAACCTGAGGCGGGTAGGGGTATCGATCAGCCTTGGACGGCATTGAATGATGTGTGTGAGGCGGGAGTGGACCGGAATCAGCTATGTGTAGCTCTGATTGATTCTGTCTTGCTTTGTCTTGAATCATATAAATCTAAGGGCTTTCTTGGCTTGAAAGGATTATGGGATAAGTATGATTTGCTCAAAGGGCGGCAGGTAATGGTTTCGAGCGGAAATGAGTGTTGGAGTGGAGAATATTTGGGTGTTTCCGATGAGGGGTATGCGCTTGTTCGAGGTGAGGATGGGGGGCTCAGATCCCTTGCTGGAGGAGAGATTACAGTTAGGCCTGTTTCATGAGAGAGCTCGATTTTGATGCGGGAAACTCAGGGTTAAAATGGCGTTTGGTTGAGTCCGGCCGAGTGTTGGTCCGCGGGAATGTCGACTACGGATCGATCGCGGGCAAATGGAGTATTCCTACTGAGGGGGTTGATAGGGCTCTGGTTAGTAGTGTTGCCTCGAAAGAGGTTAATGACTCTCTGCGAGAGGCTCTCAAAAATATTACAAATGTATTCTGGGCGAAAACGGCTCCGTCATATGGCCGACTAGTTAATGCTTATACGGATTATGCGACCTTAGGAGTTGATCGATGGTTGGCTTTGGTTGCAGCCTACAATAAGTACCCCGAGGATTTGTGTGTTGTTGATTGTGGCACCGCGGTTACGGTGGACTATGTCGATAGATTTGGGGTGCATAAAGGGGGGTATATTGCTCCTGGGGCTGCGCTAATGTTGAATGCTTTGAATGTGAGCACTGCGGCGCTTAAAGGGAGTTATGGAGTTGACTCTGAGATTGCTCCGGGCGGTTCCACCAGGGAATGTATTGAGAGGGGGGTGTTTTCAATGCAGAAAGCTTTTGTTCTAAGTGTGACCCGTAAGTTTGCCGAAAGCCGAGTTGTCTGCACTGGCGGAGGTGTGGGTACTTTATTAGGGGATGACAAGGCTTATGTCTACATAGAAGAGCTAGTTTTGGATGGATTGCGAATTGTCGGTAATGGCGTTCCTGTAAACTGATTGGGGTTGAACCTGTGCGCTGGATCTTTATTTCTCTGCTTATGTTGAATGGGCTTGTTTTCGCTGTTCAATGGCTCGAACTGCAAAAACGAGAAGGATTGGAGGAGGTTCGTAATAGGGTGGCTTTATCTGAAACTGGCGCTAACCGCTTAACTTTACTTAGTGAAGTGGATGTGAGGGAAGAAAAGGTAGTTGTTGAGCTTGGCGTAGAAAAGGCGCCCGAAACTCCTGTCTCGAAAGGCGAGAAGCTTTGCCTTTTGATGGGGCCTTTTGAGGAGGATGCCCTTGCTCAGGGCTTGAGAATGGCTTTGGCAAAAAGGAGTGTAGAGTCGGTTGCATTTCCAAAGGACATCAGTCTAGCGCCTGAGTATTGGGTCTATTTGGAGCCAATGGAAAGTCGTAAGACGGCGATAATAAAGCTGCGGGAACTTCAGGTGAGGAAGATTGATAGCTACCTGATTAGTCAGGGGGAGCTGCGAAATGGTATTTCTTTGGGCTTATTCAAAAATGTAGACTCGGCGAATCGCTTGCTTAAGCAAAGAATTAGCGAAGGTTATGACGCTAAGATTAAGGAAGTTCCAAAGGGGAGGCTCGAGTATTGGGTGGCCACAAAGGATGAGGTTAACCTTCAAACTATGGCGAGAGTAGATAAAGTTTTAGATGAAAAAAACGTAAAGACAAATAAAAGACAAATTTTTTGTAAAAGTGTTGCATCGGGTGTGGAACTTCCCTAATATAGCGGCCTCGCGAAACAGGCGAGATATAGAGCTGGTGTAGCTCAGTTGGTAGAGCAGCTGACTTGTAATCAGCAGGTCGGGGGTTCGATTCCGTCCACCAGCTCCATTTTTTTTAGGGTTTCACCTTGTGGTGGGTGAGCCTGTTCTGGGAGGGGTTCCCGAGTGGCCAAAGGGATCAGACTGTAAATCTGACGCGCAAGCTTCGCTGGTTCGAATCCAGCCCCCTCCACCACTTATTCAAGTGCGGGCATCGTATAGTGGCTATTACCTCAGCCTTCCAAGCTGATGACGCGGGTTCGATTCCCGCTGCCCGCTCCACGCTTTGTGGTATTGGTTTTGCTCATGTAGCTCAGTCGGTAGAGCACATCCTTGGTAAGGATGAGGTCACCGGTTCAATTCCGGTCATGAGCTCCACTAATTAATTCACTGAAGTCTCGGCTGCTGCATTTCTTTAGGGGATGGTCAAATGGCAAAAGAAAAGTTTGAGCGTAGTAAGCCT
>NZ_JAPELK010000034.1:0-5582 GCF_029813005.1 Hahella sp. CR1 | reverse complement strand
AAAAAAAAAACCCGTCACGAGGACGGGTTCTTCGTATTAAGAGCCTGACGACGACCTACTCTTGCATGGGTAATCCACACTACCATCGGCGCTGGACTGTTTCACTTCTGAGTTCGGAATGGGATCAGGTGGTTCCAGTCCGCTATGATCATCAGGCAAAACCGTTAAGCTTTGTCTTAGTCTAGCTTGTCTAGTTGGCGCTTGGTCAGAAGACCTTTAACTTGGATAAGCAGTTATACTCAATCAATACCGGTAAATTACTTCGGTGTTATATGGTCAAGCCTCTCGGGCAATTAGTACTGGTTAGCTCAACGCCTCGCAGCGCTTACACACCCAGCCTATCAACCTCGTGGTCTACAAGGGCCCTTTAGGAGGATCAAGTCCTCAGGGAGATCTTATCTTGAAGGGGGCTTCCCGCTTAGATGCTTTCAGCGGTTATCCCGTCCGAACGTAGCTACCGGGCAATGCGATTGGCATCACAACCCGAACACCAGCGGTTCGTTCACTCCGGTCCTCTCGTACTAGGAGCAACTCTCCTCAAATCTCCAACGTCCACGGCAGATAGGGACCGAACTGTCTCACGACGTTCTAAACCCAGCTCGCGTACCACTTTAAATGGCGAACAGCCATACCCTTGGGACCGGCTTCAGCCCCAGGATGTGATGAGCCGACATCGAGGTGCCAAACACCGCCGTCGATGTGAACTCTTGGGCGGTATCAGCCTGTTATCCCCGGAGTACCTTTTATCCGTTGAGCGATGGCCCTTCCATACAGAACCACCGGATCACTAAGACCTACTTTCGTACCTGCTCGACGTGTTTGTCTCGCAGTTAAGCGCGCTTTTGCCTTTACACTAACCGTACGATGTCCGACCGTACTTAGCGCACCTTCGTGCTCCTCCGTTACTCTTTTGGAGGAGACCGCCCCAGTCAAACTACCCACCACACAGTGTCCTCGACCGGGATTACCAGTCAGAGTTAGAACCTCAAACATGCCAGGGTGGTATTTCAAGGATGGCTCCACGAGAACTGGCGTCCTCGCTTCAAAGCCTCCCACCTATCCTACACAAGCAGGTTCAAAGTCCACTGTGAAGCTATAGTAAAGGTTCACGGGGTCTTTCCGTCTAGCCGCGGATACACTGCATCTTCACAGCGATTTCAATTTCACTGAGTCTCGGGTGGAGACAGCGCCCCCATCGTTACGCCATTCGTGCAGGTCGGAACTTACCCGACAAGGAATTTCGCTACCTTAGGACCGTTATAGTTACGGCCGCCGTTTACCGGGGCTTCGATCAAGAGCTTCGCTTACGCTAACCCCATCAATTAACCTTCCGGCACCGGGCAGGCGTCACACCCTATACGTCCACTTTCGTGTTTGCAGAGTGCTGTGTTTTTAATAAACAGTCGCAGGGGCCTGGTATCTTCGACCGCCTTCCGCTCCAGCCGCAGGGCTTTCACGTACATGACGGCGTGCCTTCTCCCGAAGTTACGGCACCATTTTGCCTAGTTCCTTCACCCGAGTTCTCTCAAGCGCCTTGGTATTCTCTACCTGACCACCTGTGTCGGTTTGGGGTACGGTTTCGTATTGCCTGAAGCTTAGAGGCTTTTCCTGGAAGCTGGGCATCAATCACTTCGCTCTCTTAAAGAGAGCTCGTCATCACCCCTCAGCATTGTGTGTCCGGATTTGCCTAAACACACTGCCTACAGGCTTAAACCTGGACTACCAATCCCAGGCTGACCTAGCCTTCTCCGTCCCCCCATCGCAGCAATACAAAGTATCGGAATTTTAACCGATTTCCCATCGACTACACCTTTCGGTCTCGCCTTAGGGGCCGACTCACCCTGCGCCGATTAGCGTTGCGCAGGAACCCTTGGTCTTCCGGCGTGCGGGTTTTTCACCCGCATTATCGTTACTCATGTCAGCATTCGCACTTCTGATACCTCCAGCATGCCTCTCGACACACCTTCATCAGCTTACAGAACGCTCCCCTACCACTCATCCATTGGATGAATCCGCAGCTTCGGCGCCATGTTTGAGCCCCGTTACATCTTCCGCGCAGGCCGACTCGACTAGTGAGCTATTACGCTTTCTTTAAAGGGTGGCTGCTTCTAAGCCAACCTCCTAGCTGTCTCTGCCTTCCCACATCGTTTCCCACTTAACATGGACTTGGGGGCCTTAGCTGGCGGTCTGGGTTGTTTCCCTCTTCACGACGGACGTTAGCACCCGCCGTGTGTCTCCCGGATATCACTCTACGGTATTCGGAGTTTGCATGGGGTTGGTAAGTCGAGATGACCCCCTAGCCCAAACAGTGCTCTACCCCCGTAGGTGTTCGTCCGAGGCGCTACCTAAATAGCTTTCGGGGAGAACCAGCTATCTCCGAGTTTGATTGGCCTTTCACCCCCAGCCACAAGTCATCCGAATCTTTTTCAACAGATTTCGGTTCGGTCCTCCAGTTGATGTTACTCAACCTTCAACCTGCCCATGGCTAGATCACTCGGTTTCGGGTCTACGCCTAGCGACTAATTCGCCCTATTCAGACTCGGTTTCCCTACGCCTCCCCTATTCGGTTAAGCTCGCCACTAAACGTAAGTCGCTGACCCATTATACAAAAGGTACGCAGTCACAGAACAAGTCTGCTCCCACTGCTTGTACGCATACGGTTTCAGGTTCTATTTCACTCCCCTCACAGGGGTTCTTTTCGCCTTTCCCTCACGGTACTGGTTCACTATCGGTCAACTGGGAGTATTTAGCCTTGGAGGATGGTCCCCCCATATTCAGTCAAGATAACACGTGTCCCGACCTACTCGATTTCACTTTGATAAGATTTCAGATACGGGGCTGTCACCCACTATGGCCGCACTTTCCAGAGCGTTCTCCTATCTGTCACAAAGCTTAAGGGCTGATCCCCGTTCGCTCGCCGCTACTGAGGGAATCTCGGTTGATTTCTTTTCCTCGGGGTACTTAGATGTTTCAGTTCCCCCGGTTCGCCTCCTACACCTATGGATTCAGTGCAGGATACCTGATAAATCAGGTGGGTTTCCCCATTCAGAGATCGCCGGGTCAAAGGTTATTTGCCACCTCGCCGACGCTTATCGCAGGCTTTCACGTCTTTCATCGCCTCCAGTTGCCAAGGCATCCACCGTATGCGCTTATTCACTTGACCATATAACCCGAAGTAATTTCATTACTGCCATCACTTCAAGCTATACAGCGCTGGTTTCACCGTAACAATAATTTGCCGATATTGCGCTTGAGTATAACTACTCAGTAAAACCTATCCGTTGAGTGACAAATAAACTTCATCTGTCACCACGTTGGTTTTTACTTTGCTTATCCAAATTGTTAAAGAGCTTCTCTGACCAAATGCCAGAAACCAATACAGTCATCTTTCTGAAACTTTCATGCTGTATTCGTTTCTATCATCTGAAACCGTCAGATTTCACTTACTTAATTGTCAACCGTACTACTACCATTCTATGAATGGTGGAGCTGAGCGGGATCGAACCGCTGACCTCCTGCGTGCAAGGCAGGCGCTCTCCCAGCTGAGCTACAGCCCCATAATTTTCCTAATCAAACCTAGTTATTCACCAAGAACAAGGAAATTCTGGTGGGTCTGGGTGGACTTGAACCACCGACCTCACCCTTATCAGGGGTGCGCTCTAACCACCTGAGCTACAGACCCAGAACTTGCAATCTCTCGATTGCGTCACGGGTCTGATGACCCTTAAGTAAGCTCTCTACTCGCCAATCAAGCAATTTGTTGTGGACGCCAAACTGAGACAGTTGGATATCGTTTAAGGAGGTGATCCAGCCGCAGGTTCCCCTACGGCTACCTTGTTACGACTTCACCCCAGTCATGAATCACACCGTGGTAACCGTCCCCCCGAAGGTTAGACTAGCTACTTCTGGTGCAACCCACTCCCATGGTGTGACGGGCGGTGTGTACAAGGCCCGGGAACGTATTCACCGCGACATTCTGATTCGCGATTACTAGCGATTCCGACTTCATGGAGTCGAGTTGCAGACTCCAATCCGGACTACGAGACGCTTTAAGAGATTAGCTCCACCTCGCGGCTTCGCAACCCTCTGTACGCCCCATTGTAGCACGTGTGTAGCCCTGGCCGTAAGGGCCATGATGACTTGACGTCGTCCCCACCTTCCTCCGGTTTGTCACCGGCAGTCTCCCTAAAGTTCCCACCCGAAGTGCTGGCAAATAGGGACAAGGGTTGCGCTCGTTACGGGACTTAACCCAACATTTCACAACACGAGCTGACGACAGCCATGCAGCACCTGTCTCAGAGTTCCCGAAGGCACCAATCCATCTCTGGAAAGTTCTCTGGATGTCAAGGCCAGGTAAGGTTCTTCGCGTTGCTTCGAATTAAACCACATGCTCCACCGCTTGTGCGGGCCCCCGTCAATTCATTTGAGTTTTAACCTTGCGGCCGTACTCCCCAGGCGGAGAACTTATCGCGTTAGCTGCGCCACTAAAGTCTCTAAGGACCCCAACGGCTAGTTCTCATCGTTTACGGCGTGGACTACCAGGGTATCTAATCCTGTTTGCTCCCCACGCTTTCGCACCTCAGCGTCAGTTTTTGGCCAGAGGGCCGCCTTCGCCACTGGTATTCCTCCAGATCTCTACGCATTTCACCGCTACACCTGGAATTCTACCCTCCTCTCCAAAACTCTAGTCGCCCAGTTCTAAATGCAGTTCCCAGGTTGAGCCCGGGGATTTCACATCTAGCTTAAGCAACCGCCTACGCGCGCTTTACGCCCAGTAATTCCGATTAACGCTCGCACCCTCCGTATTACCGCGGCTGCTGGCACGGAGTTTGCCGGTGCTTCTTCTGTGGGTAACGTCAACTGCAGCTGATATTAGCAACTGCCCTTTCCTCCCCACTGAAAGTGCTTTACAACCCGAAGGCCTTCTTCACACACGCGGCATGGCTGGATCAGGGTTGCCCCCATTGTCCAATATTCCCCACTGCTGCCTCCCGTAGGAGTCTGGACCGTGTCTCAGTTCCAGTGTGACTGATCATCCTCTCAGACCAGTTACGGATCGTCGCCTTGGTAGGCTCTTACCCTACCAACTAGCTAATCCGACATAGGCTCATCTGTTAGCGCAAGGTCCGAAGATCCCCTGCTTTCCCCCGTAGGGCGTATGCGGTATTAATCCGAGTTTCCCCGGGCTATCCCCCTCTAACAGGCAGATTCCTATGCATTACTCACCCGTCCGCCGCTCGTCAGCTCCCGAAGGACTGTTACCGCTCGACTTGCATGTGTTAAGCCTGCCGCCAGCGTTCAATCTGAGCCATGATCAAACTCTTCAGTTTAAAGAGTGTGAATCATTAAGATTCTTAATCTTGCTCAAGTTAAAACCACTGTACTCTTGAGTGATTGCTCACTCATGAATTGTACGAGTCACTAACTTAAGACTTAATCTTTTCCAGATCCGCCTCAGTTAGCGCCCACAACAAATTGCTTGATTAACTTTTTAAAGAACTTTCTCTTCCGGAGACTCTCTCCGACCGAGGCGCGCATTCTACACTTTCGTTTCTCAGTGTCAACTCCTTTTTAGCGCCGCC
>NZ_JAPELK010000033.1:0-6712 GCF_029813005.1 Hahella sp. CR1 | reverse complement strand
CAATCACTGCTGCCGGACGGCGGCGTCCTTGGCTTTGGCTATGACCGTCATGGTCTGTTCACCCAGGTCAGCCACAATGGCGACGTATTGGCCAGCATCGAACGGGACCAGGACGGACGCGAATTACGTCGCCGCCAGGGCGCGGCGGAATCCCGCTACGACTACGACGTCATGGGGCGTCTGACTCGTCATCGGGTCAGTCATCGTCAGAGCAAAGCGCGCATCATCGAGCGCAGCTACGGCTATGACGCCAGCGGTAACCTAGCGCTGATCGACGACCTGAAAAAAGGAACCACTCATTACCGTTACGACGCCCTTGATCGCCTGAAAACAGTTGAAGGCTATTGCAACGAAGAATTCGCCTTCGACCCGGCGGGCAATATTCTCGACGGCCAGAATCAGGCCAAGGGCAACCGCCTGAACTTCCATGGCGACCGCCACTTCGAGTACGACGCCGCCGGCAACCTGATACTCGAAAAACGCGGCAAAGGCGGCAAGCTGGAGACCCGTTACCAGTACAACAAGCAGAACCAACTAGTCGCTATTGAAAAAGACGGGCAAAAGACGGAGTACCAATACGACGCCCTGGGACGCCGCATCGCCAAACAGGACGCCTTCGGCAAGACCGAGTTCCTCTGGAACGGCGACGTGCTGCTCTCGGAACAGCGCAACCACCTGAACAAAGTCTACGTCTACGAACCCAACAGCTTCCGTCCGCTGGCGTTCATCCAGGACAAGCAGGTCTACCACTACCACCTGGACCACCTGGGCACGCCACAGGAAATGACCAATGCGGAAGGTGAAGTCGTCTGGTCCGCCCGCTACAAAGCCTACGGAAACCTGGCGCTGCAAGACATCGAAGAAGTGCAGAACCCACTGCGCTTCCAGGGCCAATACTACGACGAAGAAACCGGCCTGCACTACAACCGGCACCGCTACTACGACCCCAGCGCCGCACGGTTTATCAACCAAGACCCAGTTGGACTGTTGGGGGGAGACAACAACTATCAATATGCGCCGAACCCCACGGGATGGGTGGACCCGTTTGGGTTAACTTGTAAAGAGCTTACTCAGGAAGAGATAGATCAACTAAAAGAGTTAGTATTAAATGATCCAGACAGAGCTTATTACAAAATAAGAGAAATGATTAGAAGCGATCAACTTGACTTTAGTACGAAAAAAGATGGTGCAGTATTTTGGGGAACTTCACGGCATCCTGGAGTAAATAATATGCTTGTTGCCCAGACTTGGGCAAAAGCTAATGGTAAATCGACATTAGAGCAGACATCGGGAGGAAAAGTTCTTGAGCAGTTAGATTTATTCTCCAAATCAAATGATATGGACTCTGGAAAAGCAGCTAAGTTATGGAACATGGCTTCGACTAAATTTGCATCTAATGCAAGTGGAGATATTAACGTATTTAATACGGGCGCAAATAGGTTCGGCCAATGGGGAGAGAGAACTTGGTGGAGAATAGAAAAGCCGGTGTTGCTTAAAAATGAATCGGTTACATCTGTAGCGCGAAGAAAAAAAGATGGTTCGGCTGCAAAAACAGGACATATAGTTAAATGAAAAAAGATTTGAACATTGAGGTTTTTGTCTTCAGTGAAGACGATCTCGCTTCAACCATAAAAATAATTAGAAAACATATTAAAATACCTGTTTCATCTATCGCAAATTCAATAAAAAGAAAAATCCCTATATGTAATTTCCAGCTGAAAGTCTCAGAGTTTTACTGTGGTTGGAGATTGGTTTATGAGATGGTAAATGAACTTAAAGAAAGTGGGGTTGAGACGGAGTTCCATGTTAATGGAGAGCCGTATGGGCCTAATTTTTTAGAGCTATTGAAGATTGATATAGAAAATATTGAGAGAAAGGATATATATTGATGTCAATATTTTGATAAATGTTGAACCACTCACCCAAATGAGGGGCTGATTGAGTTTATCCAGCCCTTTTCAGGGGGAGTTTTAGTGGATGACTTCTGCCTTGCACAAGTCGTTGACTATTTCTGGCAAGGCGTTGTCGTAGAAGTCTTCTACGCGACTAGAAAGAGAGGTCCTAAATCCTACCTCAGTCTGTATTTGATCATGTTGTGATCACTGTGGTGAGTAAGCATCTTGGGCTTTCTACGCGCCCACAATAAGGCTATAAGGCTTAGACTTTTAGTACACGCCTTGCCTACGTTATAGCGCTAGAAAACACACAACGAACGTTACACAAACGAAGTCTGACTAGGTTATAACGCGGTTGATATCAGCGATTCGCAGGTTCAGAAGTTTGACGCTGAAGTAGCGAATAACTGGATCAAGCGGCTTATTTACAATACGGCGCTTTAGGGTGCCGCATCAGCAAGACCGAGTTCCTCTGGAACGGCGACGTGCTGCTCTCGGAACAGCGCAACCACCTGAGCAAAGTCTACGTCTACGAACCCGACAGCTTCCGTCCGCTGGCGTTCATCCAGGACAAACAAGTCTACCACTACCACCTGGGCACACCGCAGGAAATGACCAATGCGGAAGGCGAAGCCGTCTGGTCCGCCCGCTACAAAGCCTACGGAAACCTTGCGCTGCAAGACGTCGAAGAAGTGCAGAACCCACTGCGCTTCCAGGGCCAATACTACGACGAAGAAACCGGCCTGCACTACAGCCGGCACCGTTATTATGACCCCAGCACCGCACGGTTTATCAATCAGGACCCAGTTGGACTGTTGGGGGGGAGACAACAATTATCAATATGCGCTGAACCCCACGGGGTGGGTGGACCCGTTTGGGTTGACTGCCAAACCTGGGGATTGTCCTAAGGCTGAAGCAGTGCAACTTACGGCAGAGAGTAGTCTGCCCGGGGGCCGTGTGCAGATGTCGAAATTTTTTATAGAGCTGTTTGTGATAAAGAGTGGGAAAGAATGCAGAAAGAAAATAATAATGTTCCCAGAGGGGTAGACTACTTTGTCACCCAAGATAAAAGCTATCCTTTATATTTGATGTATAAAAGTAAACCCAAAACACAGAAAAAATACGACCATCTTATTAGGTTAGAAGTGCCGGCTGGCACGAGGAGTCTGTTGGAAGAACATGGCGCTCGTGCTCCCAACCAACCTGAATTAAGTAAATTTTCCAATTTGCCGGAATTTACTAATGCATTATCTGAAAAAGAAAAATACATTCACTTGAAGAGCGAGAGAGGGAGCTTGAATTATGGCCTTAGCCCAGAAACAAAAGAATTGTTTAAACCGATCAAAATGACAAAAATAGAATCCAAGAAAAAAACATGAACAAACTCGAATTTAAGAATCAGGTTTCCAATTGTTCTTTCGATGATCTAAGAGACATACCTTTACCTCCACAGGAAGTAATTTCCTCTCTTATTGAAAGTGCCATTCACGACAGGGACTGGAGTTTAATTTCTAAACTCCTTTATTTTTGTAGAGAGGACCCAAAACAAATTTATATAAAATATTTCTGCGATATTTTGGATAATTATAAAGAAAAATTTCATCCTGAAGCGGTTGTTGATCTGATTTCAGATCTTGTCGAGGAGCCAATAAGTGACGAATTACTAGCGCTGGCAACAACCTCTCTATTGAATCATATTCCATATAAATTAAATGGAGACTTTAATTTTAACACAAATATAAAATGTATTGACTGTCTACACTGGATAGCAACGCTTGACAGACCGGCAGGAAGGATAGCAAAAGAAGGATTGATTGCGGCGAAAAATATTAACAATAGAATTATAAGGGAAGAAATTTGCGATGCGCTAAATATGCTTGATGAAATGTAGGAAAATATCTTCCGTATAAGCAGAGTGAATTTTTCCGTCTTATCCAGTACTTACTATTTAAAAAAGAAAGAGGCGGCATTAATGAAAGCTGAGGCTCTATGTCAGTCCCCTTGAGCGTCTAGCTATCCCTCAAAGTGGGTCGATAGCTGTGAGAGAGCCAGGGCGAGTCGGAATCCTGCTACGACTATGACGCCCTGGGACGCCGCATCGCCAAACAGGACGCCTTCGGCAAGACCGAGTTCCTCTGGAACGGCGACGTGCTGTTATCTGAACAGCGCAACCACCTGAACAAAGTCTACGTCTACGAACCCAACAGCTTCCGTCCACTAGCGTTCATCCAGGACAAACAAGTCTACCACTACCACCTGGACCATCTGGGCACGCCGCAGGAAATGACCAATGCGGAAGGTGAAGTCGTCTGGTCCGCCCGCTACAAAGCCTACGGAAATCTGGCGCTGCAAGACGTCGAAGAAGTACAGAACCCACTGCGCTTCCAGGGACAGTACTACGACGAAGAAACCGGCCTGCACTACAACCGGCACCGTTATTATGACCCCAGCGCCGCACGGTTTATCAATCAGGACCCAGTTGGATTGTTGGGGGGGAGAGAATAACTATCAATATGCGCCGAATCCTACGGGATGGGTGGACCCGTTTGGGTTAAAATGTGAGGAGGGAGAATCTGGCCACTCCTATCCTGATTTTGATGAGGCTAGCCCAAGTTATAACCGGTTCAGGGACAAAAAAGCGCACAGAGTAGAGGTTGCCAAGGCCCAATGGACACCGCATGGTTACAAACATATGAAAGCAAATACGGTAGAGCAAGCCTTTCAATATAGCTCAAATAATGGCGCAGCCCAATATTTGCCGGGCATTAACAATAAGGCACTAAAAAAGCTGGCGACACAAAAAGGCATTGTTTTGGAAAAGCCAGGTGGTAGCCAGACTAAATATTTCTTCTACAAATCAGATGAGGTCGTGGGATATGATAATGGAGAAGCTACTCAATGGATTCGAGCAGAAATTACTTCTGGAACTTATCATGGACATCCAATCAATGAGAATAGGTTGTTAAAGAACTATGGAATCAAAGAGGATAAACCATAACTTACATAAAGAATTAAAGCTTGTTGACTTTAAAGAAATAAACGGTTGGCGGATCACATATAGCCAACTATATGATATTGATCCCTCACTATTAGAAGGAGAAACTGCTTCCTCAATTTGGCCTTTAATATTTGTTCAGGACTTACTTCAGATTGAGGATATCAATGAAAAAAACTCATTGATGTTGGTTGGCATCCAGATGGGGACCCTAGTGGGAAATATAAGATGGAGGTGGTTAATAAGATAAATGGGAGGCCAAACTGGTCTCAACCTGAAAGAGTATACAATACCAGAATTCTAAAGGAACTGATAAGCGAGATATATGAGGTGACTTCTATATTTAAAAAACAGTAATGACCCTGTAAATAATTCTGTGTATCTGCCTGGTTGTTAGAGATACCCAGTCAAGCGATCTTCGAACTCGATCATAAATCGGTTCAGCGCTGACTTCCAATTCCTGATCGGCATCGTCCATTTCTTCGATGCATCCATGATCGCCAGATACACCACCTTCCTCGCGGAATCATCTGTGGGGAACAGTTTCCGTTTTTTGATCACCTTCCTAATGACGCTATTAAGGGACTCTGTTCTGGTCAAATCCCACCGGACACTTTCTTTAGAGAGTTTTCATAATTAACCGGCGACATATCATTGTTCGCCGTATGCAGTCTTTCGAGGTTGTAATATCTCATGTAGGCTGCGACATCCTGCTTCATGTGTTCCCGGGTGGGCTGGGGGATTTTTAATATCCAGTCATGCTTAAGGCTACCAAAAAAGCGTTCAACCACCGCATTGTCCCAACAGGCTCCTACATCGCCCATACTTGCCCTGATTTCATACTTTTCCAGCAGTTTTCGATAATGTCCGCTGGTGTACTGAGAGCCCCGGTCACTATGGAATATCAGGCCCTTGGGCGGCTTCCGCAAATTGTAGGCCTTGATCAGCGCCTGGCTGACCAGGCTCGTTGTCATGCGCTTATCGATGCGCCACCCGACGATCCTTCGGGAATATAAATCCATGACAATGGCCAGATATATCCAGCCTTCTCCTGTTTTCAGATAGGTCACGTCGCCAGCCCAAACCTGATTGGGCGCGGTAGGATTAAAATTCTGATTCAACAAGTTATCCGCCACCGCATGATGGTGTTTGCGCCTTGTAGTGGCTTTGTAAGCAACGCGTTGCGTGACCTGAAGACCAAGCCGCCTCATGAGCTTGCGAACCCGGTAGCGTTCCACCTGAAAGCCTTCTTCCCGTAGCTTCTTCATCATCTCTCGACTGCCCAGACTGCTTCGAGAAGCGTTAAACAGTCGCTTCATTCGCCGATGCAGATGCAGCTCATCAAACCGGATCACCGGCGCGGAGCGCCGTCGCCAGGCATAGAATGCTGATCGACTTGCACGCAGAGCCCGGCAAAGCACTTTCACAGGGAAGCGATTCGACTCTGCCTGAATGAAGGCGAACTTTATTTCATTTCTTTCGCGAAGAAGGCCGAAGCCTTTTTTAGAATTTCCTTTTCCATGCGCAGCTCTTTGTTTTCTTTGCGAAGCCGTTTTAACTCGGCGCGCTCGTCTTCAGCCAGAACCTGATTTTCAAGTTGAGCTTCAATCTTTTCCTTCCACTTGTAGAGCATATTGGCGCTAATGCCGAGGGATTTAGCCGCTTCAGGGACGGAATAACCTTGGTCGCGCACCAAGGAAACGGCCTCTTCTTTAAACTCTTTTGTATACTGCTTATACGACTTTTTCTGACTCATGCTGACACCTTAATCGTTGACGGGTATTGTCTCTTATTAATGTGTCCGGGACTATTAGACCACTAC
>NZ_JAPELK010000032.1:0-15575 GCF_029813005.1 Hahella sp. CR1 | reverse complement strand
CACTAAGCGTGATGACGTAGAGCGCGGTCAAGTATTGGCCAAGCCAGGAACTATTACTCCGCACACCGTATTTGAGTCAGAAGTATACGTGCTGAGCAAAGACGAAGGTGGGCGTCATACTCCCTTCTTTAAAGGCTACCGTCCTCAGTTCTACTTCCGTACAACGGATGTGACTGGTGCGTGTGAATTGCCGGAAGGCGTAGAGATGGTTATGCCTGGCGACAACGTAAAAATGAAAGTCAGCCTGATCGCTCCAATCGCGATGGAAGAAGGTTTGCGCTTCGCGATTCGTGAAGGCGGTCGTACAGTTGGCGCTGGCGTTGTTGCTAAAATTTTCGAGTAACCTTTTTTAAGGTAGGCCAGTAGCTCAATTGGCAGAGCGGCGGTCTCCAAAACCGCAGGTTGGGGGTTCGATTCCCTCCTGGCCTGCCACCTTAAATTTTGGGTTTGGGTGGTTATGTCTTCAAACGTAGAGAAAAGTTCTGGGGCTTTCGATAAGCTGAAGTGGCTGCTTGTTGTTGCTTTGGTTGCCGTGGGGGTTGTTGGTAACTCCTTTTACGCTGATCAGTCGCTTCTTTATCGTGTGCTTGCTCTGGTTGCTTTGGCTCTGGTTGCGGGTTTTGTGGCTGTGCAGACTGAGAAAGGTAAATCTTTTTTGGTTCTGCTCAAAGAAGCTCGGATGGAGATAAGAAAGGTGGTTTGGCCAACCCGGCCCGAGTTGACTCAGACAACCCTGATAGTAGTTGTTTTTGTCCTTGTGGTGGCATTGTTGCTATGGGTCATTGATTCCCTGATCAGCTGGCTCGTGTCAGGCTTAATAGGGTAGGAGAAGGCCTTTGTCTAAGCGATGGTTTGTTGTTCAAGCCTATTCCGGCTTCGAGAAGCATGTCATGCGCTCCCTTAAGGAGCGCATAGTGCTTAAAGGGATGGAAGATCAGTTTGGTGAGATCTTGGTTCCTACAGAAGAAGTTGTGGAAATGAGAGAAGGGAAGAAGCGTAAAAGTGAGCGCAAATTCTATCCCGGCTATGTGCTTGTCCAAATGGAAATGAATGACGACACTTGGCATTTGGTTAAGTCTACGTCTCGTGTGTTGGGCTTTATAGGTGGCACTCCCGATAAGCCTGCTCCAATAAGTGATAAGGAGGCTGAGGCAATTCTTCGTCGTGTTGAAAGTGGCGCAGATAAGCCTAAGCCGAAGACTTTGTTTGAAGCCGGTGAAGTTGTTCGTGTTATCGATGGTCCTTTTGCAGACTTTAATGGTGTAGTTGAAGAAGTCGACTACGAGAAGAGTCGGGTGAAAGTGGCGGTTCTTATTTTTGGGCGCTCAACGCCAGTCGACTTGGAGTTTAGTCAGGTCGAGAAAGATTAATGTCTGTATGACGACTGCTCGCTTCGCCTTAGGTGGGGCGAGCTTTTTGTGTCTGTTCGGGGAGCACTGAGTGCGCTAAACCCATTAGGAGGAAAAATGGCTAAGAAAGTTAATGCCTATATAAAGTTGCAAGTAAAAGCCGGTCAGGCTAATCCAAGCCCGCCTGTTGGTCCTGCATTGGGTCAGCACGGTGTAAACATCATGGAGTTCTGTAAAGCATTCAACGCCAAGACGCAAAATCTTGAGCCTGGCTTGCCGACTCCGGTTGTAATTACTGTATACAGTGACCGTAGCTTCACGTTTATTACAAAAACTCCACCTGCTTCAGTGCTGCTTAAGAAAGCTGCTGGTATTAAGAGCGGCTCTGGCCGTCCGAATACTGAAAAGGTCGGTACAGTGAATCGTGCGCAATTAGAAGAAATTGCGAATGTTAAAATGCCTGACTTGTCTGCGGGTAGCCTCGACGCTGCTGTTCGAACTATCGCTGGCACAGCTAGAAGCATGGGTCTGAACGTAGAGGAGTAAAACGTGGCTAAGTTAACTAAGCGCCAAAAGGCGATTCGTGAAAAAGTACAGGCTGGCAAGGCATACAGTGTAGAAGAGGCGGTAACTCTTTTAGCTGAGCTGTCTGGTTCTGTGAAATTTAAAGAATCTATTGATGTTTCTGTGAACCTTGGCGTAGATGCGCGTAAATCAGACCAGGTGGTTCGTAGCTCTACTGTATTGCCAAACGGGACAGGGAAAACTGTTCGCGTTGCGGTGTTCACTCAAGGTGCAAACGCCGATAAAGCAAAAGCGGCCGGCGCTGACATCGTAGGTATGGACGACTTGGCTGAAGAAGTTAAGAAAGGCAACCTGGATTTCGATGTTGTTATCGCGACTCCGGACGCTATGCGTGTTGTTGGTCAGCTGGGTCAGATTTTAGGCCCTCGCGGTCTTATGCCTAACCCTAAAGTGGGCACCGTAACTGCCGATGTTGAGTCGGCGGTTAAGAATGCTAAAGCAGGCCAGATTCGCTACAGAACTGACAAAAATGGCATCATTCACGCTCCCCTGGGCAATGTTGAGTTCTCAGCAGAGCACATTAAACAGAATTTGGAAGCTTTGATTGCTGACCTGAAGAAGATTAAGCCTTCTTCAGCGAAAGGTGTTTACCTCAAGAAGGTCACTATTTCATCAACAATGGGTCCAGGCCTGTTGATTGATCAAAACAGCTTGGCAGTATGAATATGAAGATTTTGGTGGTCTTTCGGCATAAGCCGTAGGCTGTCCAAGACCGCAGGCTTTTCCCGGCGTAAGTCGGGAAAATTAAAAGTTCCTGCGCAGACGGCTGATAGTAGTTTTCCTGCTTAAAAGCCGTAAACGTCTCATTGAGACATAGTACGACTAACCGGCATGGCCGGTACACATAGGAGAAATCCGGTGGCAATTAGACTCGAAGACAAGAAAGCGATTGTCGCTGAAGTCAATGAGACTGCCAGTAAGGCCTTGTCATTGGTGATTGCCGACTATAGAGGCGTAACCTCAAATAAAATGTCTGAACTGCGCGCTAAAGCTCGTGCAGAAAGCGTTTCTCTGAGGGTTGTGCGTAACACTCTGGCTCGCCGTGCTGTTGAAGGCACTGAGTATGAGTGCGCGCGTGAAGCCTTTGTTGGCCCCACAATCTTGGCGTTTTCAATGGAAGATCCAGGAGCGGCAGCTCGTCTGCTCAAGGATTATGCAAAAGAAAACGACAAGTTTGAAGTCAAGGCTCTTGCTGTTGGTGGTGAGATGCTTGGCGCTGATCAAATTGATCGTCTGGCTAAACTCCCGACAAGGGATCAGGCTCTGGCGATGTTGATGAGCGTAATGCAGGCTCCTGTCACCAAGCTTGCACGTACACTAAACGAAATTCCTTCGAAAGTGACTCGTGCGGTTGCGGCAGTTCGCGACAAGAAGCAAGAAGCGGCATAACGGTTTTTTATTTTTGGCTTTTAGGAGATTTTAGAAATGGCTCTGTCAAAAGACGATATCCTTAATGCAATCGCAGAAATGAGCGTAATGGACGTAGTTGCGCTTGTTGAAGCAATGGAAGAAAAATTCGGCGTTTCCGCCGCAGCTGCAGTTGCAGTTGCTGCAGCTCCTGCTGGTGAAGCAGCAGCGGTTGAAGAAAAAACCGAATTTGACGTAATTCTGCAGTCAGCAGGCGAGAAGAAAGTGAACGTGATCAAAGTAGTTCGCGGCATCACTGGTCTGGGCCTGAAAGAAGCTAAAGATCTGGTTGACGGCGCGCCTTCAACTGTTAAAGAAGCTCTTTCCAAAGACGACGCAGAAAAAGCTAAGAAAGAACTTGAAGAAGCCGGCGCTACGGTTGAACTCAAGTAAAACTTTGCTAGCTTTAGGCTATTAAAGAAGAATTCGGCTGGCGTTTATTCAACGTCAGCCGTTTTCCGTTGTGCAAGCTATAACTTTGCGACCTAAATTTCGCACGAACCGTAATAAGCATTTGCGGTTGTCGAACTCCTTCGAGCACACCAGAGTCAGTTTGAAGAAAGCTGGGGAATATCGATGACATACTCCTATACCGAGAAAAAACGAATTCGTAAAGACTTCGGAAAGCTTCCAGCAGTAATGGACGTTCCGTACCTCCTGTCCATACAGCTAGACTCCTATCATGATTTTTTACAGCAAAGCGTAGCAATTGAAGACCGGCAGGAAGTCGGCTTACATGCTGCGTTCAAGTCGGTATTTCCAATTGTCAGCTTTTCGGGAAATGCGGCCCTAGAATATGTAAGTTACCGGCTGGGCCAGCCCGTATTTGATGTAGCTGAATGTCAGCTGCGAGGCGTAACCTATGCGGCGCCATTAAGAGTTAAAGTTCGCTTGATTATCTATGATAAAGAGTCGTCCACCAAGGCGATTAAGGATATCAAGGAACAAGAAGTGTATATGGGAGAAGTTCCGTTAATGACTGAAAACGGGACTTTTGTTATCAATGGAACTGAGCGTGTCATCGTATCTCAGCTTCATAGATCTCCAGGCGTATTTTTCGACCACGATAAAGGTAAGACCCACTCTTCAGGCAAGTTGCTATACTCCGCGCGCATCATTCCTTATCGCGGCTCTTGGCTTGACTTTGAGTTCGATCCTAAGGACTGCGTGTTCGTTCGTATTGACCGTCGTAGAAAGTTGCCAGCGACAATACTTTTGCGCGCTCTGGGATATGCTGCTGACGAAATGCTCGAAATGTTCTTCGAGAACAGCCTGTTTGAAGTAGAAGGCGGCGAATACTTTTTGGATTTGGTTCCTAGCCGTTTGCGCGGCGATATCGCTATCTTTGAAATAAAAGATGACGAAGGCAACCTCATTGTAGAAGAAGGGCGTCGGGTTACGGCCAGACATATTCGGCAAATGGAAAAGGCGGGCCTGAAGCGTCTGCGCGTTCCAAGCTCCTATTTATTAGGCAAAGTTACCGCAACTAATATTGCTGACCCTTCAACTGGGGAAGTTATTGTTGAGTGTAATACTGAAATTACTGACGACGTTATCGAGAAGTTCGAAAAAGCAGGCATTAAGAGAATCGAGACGCTTTATACCAACGACTTGGATTGCGGACCATTCGTTTCTGATACTTTGAGAATCGATGCAACGCGCTCTCAGTTGGAGGCTTTGGTCGAAATTTATCGAATGATGCGTCCGGGTGAGCCACCGACGAAAGAGTCGGCGGAAAATCTATTCAACAACCTGTTCTTTTCCGAAGAGCGCTACGACCTCTCCGCTGTTGGACGCATGAAGTTCAATCGCCGACTGGGGCGCGAGGAAACAGAGGGGCTGGGCGTACTGAGTCATTCAGATATCATTGATGTTTTGAGGACGTTGATAGATATCCGTAATGGTAGGGGAGTGGTGGATGATATTGACCACCTTGGTAACCGTCGTGTTCGTTCCGTCGGCGAGATGGCTGAGAATCAGTTCCGTGTAGGATTGGTTCGCGTTGAACGTGCTGTGAAAGAGCGTCTGAGCATGGCTGAGTCTGAAGGACTTATGCCTCAAGACTTGATCAACGCCAAGCCGGTTGCTGCAGCTGTAAAAGAGTTCTTTGGATCCAGCCAGCTGTCCCAGTTTATGGATCAGAATAACCCTCTGTCTGAAGTGACGCATAAGCGCCGGGTTTCTGCTTTAGGGCCGGGCGGTTTGACTCGTGAGCGTGCAGGTTTTGAAGTGCGCGACGTACATCCGACTCACTACGGGCGTGTTTGTCCTATCGAGACGCCTGAAGGTCCAAACATCGGTTTGATCAACTCTTTGGCGACCTATGCCCGCACAAACACTTACGGTTTCTTGGAAAGCCCGTATCGTAAAGTTGTTGATGGCTTGGTAACTGACGACATTGAGTACCTGTCGGCTATAGAAGAAAGCGACTACGTCATTGCTCAGGCAAGCGCTGCAGTTGACGAAAACGGTCGTTTAATTGATGAGCTGGTAACAGTTCGCCATAAGAATGAATTTACCGTAATGCCGCCGGAAAAAGTGACTCTGATGGATGTATCTCCCCGTCAGGTTGTATCTGTAGCGGCGTCTTTGATCCCGTTCTTGGAGCACGATGATGCTAACCGAGCTTTGATGGGATCGAACATGCAACGGCAGGCAGTGCCTACACTGAAGGCGGAAAAGCCTTTGGTTGGTACAGGTATGGAGCGTTACGTGGCTCAGGACTCTGGCGTGTGCGTGGTTGCACGGCGCGGTGGGGTTGTTGTTAGCGTTGACGCTGCTCGTATCGTAGTTCGCGTGAGTGATGATGAAACTGAGGCTGGAGATGCTGGGGTTGATATCTACAACCTTACCAAATACCAGCGTTCCAACCAGAATACCTGCATCAATCAGCGTTCCCTGGTGATGGAAGGTGATGAAGTTGCACGTGGCGACGTACTTGCCGATGGCCCCTCTGTTGATTTGGGTGAGCTGGCTCTGGGTCAAAACATGCGTATCGCATTTATGCCGTGGAATGGTTACAACTTCGAGGACTCCATCCTTGTTTCTGAGCGAGTTGTACAGGAAGACCGGTTCACCACGATCCACATTCAGGAATTAACCTGCGTTGCAAGGGATACCAAGCTGGGGCCAGAAGAGGTCACTGCTGATATTCCCAATGTAGGTGAAAGTGCATTGGCGAAGTTGGACGACTCCGGAATTATCTACATCGGTGCTGAGGTTGAACCAGGCGATATCCTGGTTGGTAAGGTAACGCCAAAAGGCGAGACGCAGTTAACTCCAGAAGAGAAACTGTTGCGCGCTATCTTTGGTGAGAAAGCGTCTGATGTGAAGGATACTTCCCTTCGCGTATCGACGGGGATGCGTGGAACCGTTATCGATGTGCAAGTTTTCACTCGTGATGGCGTTGAGAAAGATCAGCGTGCGAAGGAAATCGAGCAAACCGAACTGAATAAATTCCGTAAAGACCTTAACGATGAATATAAAATCGTTGAGGGCGCGACATTCGAACGCTTGCGGTCTGCGCTGCTGGGGCAGTCTGTAATTGGTGGTCCCGGCCTGAAGAAAGGGGACGCGCTGACAGAAGTTCACTTCAACGCATTCGAGAAAGAGGAATGGTTCAAGCTGAACATGGCGGACGAGCAGCTAAATGAACTGCTCGAGAAGGCTGAAGGTCAGTTGCAAGAGCGTCGCAAGAGTATCGAAGACCGTTACGAAGATAAGAAGCGCAAGCTGCAGTCAGGCGATGACTTGGCTCCAGGCGTTTTGAAAATTGTTAAGGTCTATGTTGCTGTGAAGCGTCGTATTCAGCCTGGTGACAAAATGGCGGGAAGACACGGGAACAAAGGTGTTATCTCTGCGATCAAGCCAGTTGAAGATATGCCTTACGATGAGCAGGGCAACCCGGTCGATATCGTATTGAACCCGTTGGGCGTACCGTCCCGTATGAACGTGGGACAGGTTCTTGAAACTCACTTGGGCGCTGCGGCGAAAGGACTTGGAGATAAGATCAACAGGATGTTGGCGGAGCAGAAGCAAGCTGCAGAAATTCGCAAGTTCCTGCACGAGATTTATAACGGGATCGGCGGACGCAACGAAGATTTGGACTCATTGTCCGACTCTGAAGTTCTGGTATTGGCGGCCAACCTGAAGAAGGGCGTGCCTATGGCTACACCTGTTTTCGATGGCGCCAAAGAGAAAGAAATCAAAGAGATGCTGCGTCTTGCGGACATGGATGATAGCGGGCAGGTCTGGCTGTATGACGGTCGTACCGGCGAGCGCTTCGAACGTCAAGTCACAGTGGGCTATATGTACATGCTGAAGTTGAACCACTTGGTCGACGACAAAATGCATGCTCGTTCTACTGGCTCTTACAGTTTGGTTACGCAGCAGCCGTTGGGCGGTAAAGCTCAATTCGGTGGACAAAGGTTTGGGGAAATGGAGGTCTGGGCGCTGGAAGCATACGGCGCAGCGTATACGTTGCAGGAAATGCTTACGGTTAAATCCGATGACGTTAATGGCCGTACGAAGATGTACAAAAACATCGTAGACGGCGATCACCGCATGGAGCCAGGTATGCCAGAGTCCTTTAACGTATTGGTTAAAGAGATCCGCTCTTTGGGTATCGATATCGAGCTCGAGGCCAACTAAGACGCGGCATGAACCTTCACAAACACCCGCAACCGGAGAGAGGGGCGGGTGTTTGCTGCGAACCGAATTAACTAAGGGGCGAGAAGATCGCTTCTATTGATCAGTCAGAGGCCTTAGCCAATGAAAGATTTGCTGAACTTACTTAAAAATCAGAACTACGCTCACGAATTTGACTCGATTCGTATCTCCTTGGCGTCGCCTGATATGATCCGTTCATGGTCATTTGGTGAAGTCAAAAAGCCTGAAACTATTAATTACCGAACTTTCAAGCCAGAAAGGGATGGGCTTTTCTGCGCCAAAATTTTCGGTCCAATCAAAGATTATGAATGTCTTTGCGGCAAGTATAAGCGTCTCAAGCATAGAGGCGTTATTTGTGAGAAGTGCGGCGTAGAAGTTGCTCCGGCCAATGTTCGTCGTGAGCGCATGGGGCATATTGAGTTGGCCTCGCCAGTTGCGCATATCTGGTTTTTGAAATCTTTGCCTTCGCGTATCGGTTTGCTGCTGGATATGACCCTGCGGGATATCGAGCGCGTTTTGTATTTCGAATCATTTATCGTCATTGATCCAGGCATGACTACCCTTGAGAAAGGGCAGCTGCTTTCGGATGAGCAGTATTACGAAGCGTTGGAAGAGTTCGGAGATGAATTTGACGCACGTATGGGCGCCGAAGCAATCCAAGGGCTGCTGGCTGATTTGGAGTTAGAGGACGAAATTGAACGTCTTCGTGAAGAAATTCCTAATACTAACTCCGAGACTAAGATCAAAAAGCTATCCAAGCGTTTGAAGCTTATGGAGGCTTTTGCAGAGTCTGGAAACCATCCGGAATGGATGATCCTTACTGTGTTGCCGGTTTTGCCACCGGATTTGCGTCCGTTGGTGCCTCTTGACGGCGGTCGATTCGCTACAAGCGATCTGAATGACCTGTATCGTCGTGTCATCAACCGAAATAATCGTCTGAAGCGCCTATTGGAGCTGAATGCTCCCGACATCATCGTGCGTAACGAGAAGCGGATGTTGCAGGAGTCTGTGGACGCGCTATTGGATAACGGTCGTCGTGGTCGTGCGATAACTGGTTCTAATAAGCGTCCGTTGAAGTCTTTGGCTGACATGATTAAAGGTAAGCAGGGTCGTTTCCGTCAGAACCTTCTTGGTAAGCGGGTTGACTACTCTGGTCGTTCCGTAATCGTTGTGGGGCCGACGTTGCGTCTGCATCAGTGCGGTTTGCCGAAGAAAATGGCGCTTGAGCTATTTAAGCCATTTATCTTCTCCAAGCTTGAGCATCGTGGTCTGGCTACAACGATTAAAGCAGCTAAGAAGATGGTTGAGCGTGAAGAGGCTGTGGTTTGGGATATTCTGGACGAAGTTATCCGGGAACACCCTGTTATGTTGAACCGCGCGCCAACTCTTCACCGGTTGGGTATTCAGGCTTTTGAACCTGTTCTGATCGAAGGTAAGGCGATACAGCTGCATCCGTTAGTGTGTACAGCATATAACGCTGACTTTGACGGCGACCAGATGGCTGTTCACGTGCCTCTGACGCTGGAAGCTCAGTTGGAAGCGCGAGCGTTGATGATGTCTACAAACAACATCCTTTCGCCAGCTAACGGGGATCCGATTATTGTTCCTTCGCAGGACGTTGTTCTTGGTCTCTACTTTATGACCAGGGAGCGAGTTAATGCGAAAGGCGAGGGAATGGTTTTCTCCGATATCAAGGAAGTTCAGCGCGCCTACGGAGCTAAGAAAGTTGATCTTCAGGCGAAGGTCAAGGTGCGGATTCGCGACGTCGTAATTGACGAAGATCGCAATAAGACAGTCACTGTGTCTGTGCTGGATACGACTGTTGGTCGAGCGATACTGTTTGATATTTTCCCTGAAGGCCTCGCGTTCTCGTTGGTTAACCAGAACATGACCAAAAAGGCGATTTCACGTCTTATTAACGCTTGCTACCGTCGAGTTGGTCTAAAGGAAACGGTCATTTTTGCTGACCAGATCATGTATACCGGCTTTTATTACGCGACTCTCTCCGGTGCATCGATTGGTGTGAACGACTTCGTTATTCCTGATGAAAAGGCGAAGATTATTGACGCTGCGGAAAATGAAGTTAAAGAGATCGAATCGCAGTTCGCTTCCGGTCTGCTAACTCAGGGTGAGAAGTACAACAAGGTTATCGATATTTGGTCGCGGGCCAACGATAAAGTTTCCAAAGCGATGATGGATCGTCTTGGAAAAGAAAAAGTCATTAATAAAGACGGTAAAGAAGTCGATCAGGACTCCTTTAACTCTGTTTATATCATGGCTGACTCTGGTGCGCGGGGTTCTGCGGCTCAGATTCGTCAGTTGGCTGGTATGCGTGGTCTGATGGCGAAGCCCGATGGATCCATCATCGAGACGCCAATTACGGCTAACTTCCGGGAAGGTCTGAACGTTCTCCAGTACTTTATTTCTACGCACGGTGCGCGGAAGGGTCTGGCGGATACGGCATTGAAAACTGCTAACTCTGGATACTTGACCCGTCGTTTGGTTGACGTCGCCCAAGACTTGGTTGTAACTGATTTGGATTGCGGTACTTCCGAAGGCCTGCTGGTTACTCCTCATATTGAGGGGGGCGATGTTGTTGTTCCTTTGGGTGATCGAGTGCTGGGGCGTGTCACGGCAAGTGATGTTTACTCTGCATCCGACAACCAAAATGTTGTTGTGCCTGCGGGAACATTGCTTGATGAGACTACTGTAGAAACGCTTGAAAAGGCTGGTGTTGACGAGATTCTGGTTCGCTCGCCTATTACTTGCGAAACCAAATATGGCGTTTGTGCAAGCTGTTATGGTCGTGATCTGGCGCGTGGTCACTTGGTTAACGTCGGTGAAGCTATTGGGGTAATCGCTGCTCAGTCTATCGGTGAGCCTGGAACCCAGCTGACGATGCGTACTTTCCACATCGGTGGTGCGGCATCGAGAGCTTCTGCAGTCGATAACATTCAAGTTAAGCATGGCGGAACCGTCCGCTTGCATAACCTTAAGCACATCGAGAGAAAGAATGGCAATCTGGTTGTTGTTTCTCGATCATCCGCTTTGGCGATTGCGGACGAAGCTGGCCGTGAAAGGGAGTGGTATAAGCTTCCATACGGTGTTGAGCTGAGCGTGAAGCAAGGCCAGCAGGTTGCAGCAGGCGAAATCGTCGCCAAATGGGACCCGCATACGCACCCGATTATCACAGAGGTTGGCGGTAAAGCGATCTTTGTTGGCGTTGAAGAGGGTATTACTGTTAAGACCCAGACAGATGAAATTACAGGTCTGTCTAACATTGAGGTAATGGATCCGAAAGATCGCCCTGCTTCTGGAAAAGATATTCGTCCGATGCTTCAATTGCTGGATGCTAATGGTAAGGAGATGAAATTCCCAGGCACCGATACGCCGGTACAGTACTTCCTGCCTCCAAACTCACTTTTCAGCTTGAAGAATGGGGATGTTATTGAAGTTGGTGATGTAATTGCGAGGATTCCGCAAGAGTCGTCTAAGACGCGCGATATTACGGGTGGTCTGCCTCGAGTTGCTGACTTGTTCGAGGCACGTAAGCCTAAAGAACCGTCAATTCTCGCTGAAATTTCAGGGATCGTTTCATTTGGTAAAGAAACCAAAGGCAAGAAGCGTCTTGTTATTACGCCAACCGATAATACTGATCCGTTTGAGATTTTGATTCCTAAATGGCGTCAGCTGAACGTATTTGAAGGTGAGAGCGTAGAGAGAGGGGAGGTTATCTCTGATGGCCCATCTAATCCGCACGACATCTTAAGACTGCTGGGCGTAGGTGAGCTGGCCAAGTACATCATTAACGAAATTCAAGACGTATACCGTCTCCAGGGCGTTGTTATAAACGATAAGCATATTGAAGTTATCGTGCGCCAAATGATTCGTAAGGTTGATGTATTGAGCTCTGGAGATACCACTCTCATTAAAGGCGATCAGGTTGAACTGGTAAAACTTCTGGAAGAAAACGAGAAAGCAGAAGAAGAAACGAAGATGCCAGCGCGCTACGAGCGAGTATTGCTGGGTATAACCAAAGCATCTTTGGCGACAGAAAGCTTCATTTCCGCTGCATCGTTCCAGGAGACTACCCGAGTTCTTACTGAGGCGGCTGTAACTGGTAAGCAGGATCACCTGCGTGGTTTGAAAGAGAACGTGGTTGTAGGTCGACTTATTCCTGCTGGAACCGGGTCTGCTTACCATCAAGAAAGAAGACGCAAGCGTATGCAGAAGGAAGGCGGCGTTAGCGCGGCGGATGTTGTTCAGGCGTTGAGCGCAGAACTGAATAAATAATCTGCAATGTCGAAGGCGGCTGGTGGTTTTTTAGCCTCAGTCGCCTTGACTCGTTGAATGGGCGTCAGTACACTTGGCGCCCTTATTATAGTTGGGCACTAAATATCTATCTGTTGTTAACGGAGTAAGCTTGAATGGCAACCATTAACCAATTGGTACGCAAGCCTAGAAGCCGCAAAGTCGCGAAAAGCGATGTTCCTGCGCTTCAAGGTTGTCCGCAGCGTCGCGGAGTATGTACCCGTGTGTATACGACTACCCCGAAAAAGCCGAACTCAGCTTTGCGGAAAGTTTGTCGTGTTCGTTTAACAAATGGCTATGAAGTAACCTCCTACATTGGTGGTGAAGGTCATAACCTGCAAGAACACAGCGTAGTGCTGATTCGTGGCGGCCGGGTAAAAGACTTGCCAGGCGTACGTTATCACACTGTACGTGGAACTTTGGATACTGCTGGCGTAAACGATCGTAGACAAGGTCGTTCTAAATACGGCGCCAAGCGTCCTAAGTCTTGATCATAGTTGTTGGATAAGAGTAAGGCTGACTGGCATAAAGTCATGTCAGATTTACCTGAAGACCTTTTTTATTTTTGAGGGCTTATCATGCCAAGAAGAAGAGTCGCTGCGAAGCGTGAAATCCTGCCGGATCCTAAGTTCGGAAGTAAGAAGCTGGCTAAGTTTATTAACCACGTAATGGAAAGTGGTAAAAAGTCAGTGGCGGAGCGTATTGTTTATGGTGCTCTGGATATTGTGTCCAACAAAGCCAAAAAAGAGCCTATTGAAACATTTGAGCTTGCTCTGGAAAACATTCAGCCTCTGGTTGAGGTTAAATCCCGTCGTGTAGGTGGCGCCACATATCAGGTGCCTGTTGAAGTTCGTCCATCTCGTCAAATGGCGCTATCCATGCGCTGGTTAGTTGAGTACTCCCGTAAGCGTGGTGAGAAGTCCATGGCTGCACGTCTGGCGGCTGAGATGCTGGAGGCTGCTGAAGGTCGTGGAGCTGCTGTCAAGAAACGTGAAGACGTCCATCGTATGGCGGAAGCTAACAAGGCTTTCTCCCATTACCGTTTTTAATATTTGGAGTAATTAATCGTGGCACGTAAAACTCCCATAGAGCGCTACCGTAATATCGGTATTTGTGCTCACGTTGACGCAGGTAAAACTACGACAACGGAGCGTGTTCTGTTTTATACCGGTCTTTCTCATAAGATTGGTGAGGTGCACGACGGCGCGGCAACAATGGACTGGATGGAGCAGGAGCAAGAGCGCGGTATTACTATTACTTCCGCGGCGACGACTTGTTTCTGGGCTGGTATGCAGCAGCAGTTTGATCAGCACCGTGTCAATATTATCGATACCCCAGGGCACGTTGACTTTACGATTGAAGTTGAACGCTCGCTGCGAGTTCTGGATGGCGCAGTAGTTGTGCTGTGTGGCTCTTCTGGTGTTCAGCCTCAGACAGAAACTGTATGGCGTCAGGCCAACAAGTACGAAGTTCCTCGCATGGTGTTCGTGAATAAAATGGACCGTGCGGGCGCTAACTTTGAGCGTGTTGTTAAACAGCTGAAAGATCGCTTAGGCGCCACTCCGGTTCCTCTTCAGATGACCATTGGCGCTGAAGATGAATTTAAGGGTGTGGTTGACCTAGTTAAGATGAAGTCGATCATCTGGAGTGAAGCTGATCAAGGTATGACTTTTGAATATCAGGACATTCCGGCTGATCTTCAAGAGACGTGTGACAGGCTTCGTGAGCAATTGGTTGAAGCTGCTGCTGAAGCTAATGACGACTACATGAATAAGTACTTGGAAGAAGGCGAGTTAACTGAGGAGGAAATCAAGGCTGGCATTCGTGCTCGCACCTTAGCTAACGAGATTGTTCCTGTATTGGGTGGTTCCGCATTTAAGAATAAAGGCGTTCAGGCCGTGCTTGACGCTGTAATTGAATATCTGCCTTCGCCAACAGAAGTTAAGGCGATTGAGGGTATTCTTGATGACGGGGAGACTGTCGCAGTTCGCAAGTCTGACGATAACGAGCCGTTTTCTGCGCTGGCGTTTAAGATTGCAACGGACCCGTTTGTTGGAACGCTGACCTTTATTCGCGTTTATTCAGGTGTTCTGGAATCGGGTACGGGTGTTTATAACCCCGTTAAGAGTAAGAAAGAGCGTATCGGTCGGATGGTGCAAATGCACTCGAACAACCGTGAAGAGATCAAAGAAGTTCGCGCTGGCGACATTGCTGCGATGATTGGTCTTAAAGATGTTACAACTGGTGATACTTTGTGTGATCCAGATAACATCATTACTCTGGAACGTATGGAATTCCCGGATCCAGTTATCTCTGTTGCAGTAGAGCCTAAGTCTAAGGCGGATCAAGAGAAAATGGGTATTGCTCTGGGCAAGTTGGCTCAAGAGGATCCGTCTTTCCGCGTTAAGACTGACGAAGAGACTGGTCAAACTATTATCTCGGGAATGGGTGAGTTGCACCTTGATATTATCGTTGACCGTATGCGTCGCGAGTTCAAGGTTGAGGCGAATATTGGTAAGCCTCAAGTCGCGTACCGCGAGGCTATTCGCAATACTTGCGAAATCGAAGGTAAATTTGTTCGTCAGTCAGGTGGTCGTGGTCAGTATGGTCACGTCTGGATCAAGTTTGAGCCGCGCGCAGAAGGCGAGGGGCTGGAATTTGTGAATGAAATTGTGGGTGGTGTGGTTCCGAAGGAGTATATTCCTGCAATTCAAAAGGGTATCGAAGAGCAGATGCAAAACGGTATTCTGGCTGGCTATCCTTTGTTGGCTTTGAAAGCGACTGTTTTTGATGGATCCTACCACGACGTTGACTCTAACGAGATGGCGTTTAAAATTGCCGCCAGCATGGCTACCAAGCAGCTTGCGGGCAAGGGTGGTGCCGTACTGCTTGAGCCTATTATGAAGGTTGAGGTGGTCACTCCTGAAGAAAATATGGGTGACGTAGTGGGTGATTTGAACCGGCGTCGCGGCTTGATTCAGGGTATGGATGAAAGCGTGTCTGGTAAGGTTGTGAATGCAGAGGTGCCTTTGGCTGAAATGTTTGGCTACGCCACTGATCTGCGCTCAGCGACTCAGGGTCGTGCGACATATACTATGGAGTTTGCTCAGTATGCAGAGGCTCCAAACAATGTTGCTGAAGCTATTATTAGCGCACGTAGCAAATAGTTTAATCATTCGTAGTTGAAACTTTTTAGAATAGTGATTTAGAGAGGAACTGACTGTGGCAAAAGAAAAGTTTGAACGCAGCAAGCCG
>NZ_JAPELK010000031.1:0-17171 GCF_029813005.1 Hahella sp. CR1 | reverse complement strand
CAAGAGACCGAACCGGGAGCGCGGGCGGCTCGCTGGCATGATCTCTATAAAAGCAATCTAATCAATGAGTATCAGTTGTAAGTCAGAAAATGAAGACAGCTCATATTTTGGTCTCTCATTAGAATACATCCCTTCCAGAAGCTCCTCTCTTTTGACATCCTCGTCGGTCCAGTGTGTGATGCTAACAAGGAGACTCCAATCAGATTTAGCTATATTTCTTCCATACTTTGCCCATACAGAATTGACACCCGCAGCATTTGCCATTGATATATCTTTAGCTATCGAGTCTCCAACATAGTAAGTATCTTTAGTAGAAACTCCTTCTCGTTCACAAATGTCCAAAACCAGCCTAGGATTTGGCTTTCTTTCAGACTCTGGAAGTCTAACTACCCACTCCATATCACAATCATCCAATATAGGTTTTCGATCATTAGGGTGTGAAGATGAGGTCGAGCAAATTGTATATAAATGAGATAAGTACTTATCTAGGCCTAACTTCTTCGCCCTGTACACAGAGTTCACCTCGTAAGATTCTGTATGGCCGACGATTTTTACCCCGTGTGCCTTCAACTTATCCAGTGTTTCTAAAACACCTGGATATAGCTTTAAAGTTTTTCTCCTTTTTTCCGAAAATTGCGAAAAGGCAATATCCAACTCTTTCTCTATTAGCTTTTTATCATCAGTTCCAAAATAGCTAATGAGCGAATCTAGCTCCAGTGATGCATAAGGTCTTTCTGAGTTCTTGTACTTTTGGTGAACTTTCTTAAAGTCATTCAAAAGAGCATATCTGTTAATTCCCGTTACTTTTTGTATACCATTCAGCAAGGACTCAAAAGATTGAGAGAAATAAAAAATCCAATCATACAAGGTATTATCCAGGTCAGTGATTAAAAGCTTACTCATTATAGCTAAACTCTAGGGAATATTTTTCTGTAAGATCTGAATTAAGAGGCGTTATTTTTGCATACTCAAACACAATATTATCTTGACCAAAAATTATTTTGCAAGCCCAATTTCCACTTGATTCTCCTGTATGAGACGCACACACCCCGGTACTTCCCAGTGATAAAATGTGCAGTCTATTTCTCTTTTTATCGCAAATATGAGTGACTTCACTTCGTTCAAGTGTGCAACAAAAATTCTGGTGCATATGCCCATGCAGTAAAAAATCAAACTCGTACTTTGTTAACCATCGACACAATCTTTCAGCATCTAATACAGTAGAATACTTTGCATTGTGATAGGCATCCTGTGAAAAGGATACCGGAATTAGATGGTGGTGCATAACACAAATACGAACCACATTTCGCGGCTTTTTGTCGCCAAACCTCATAGACTTGGTAACCTCATCCAATTGCTCATTACCAATAAACCCATGCCCCTGAAAACTCTCTTTAGTTTGCTGTAGAGTTACACTGTTCAACATGACAATTTCCACAGGAATAGAATTTCCCAACAGAAAACGGCGACCTGATGTCATTGATTCATTTGGCTTAATATAAAAATATTTTTTATAAAAAGACTCATATGCTTCACGAGAAGCCCTTGCATTAGCCCCTATAATTTCATCGCTTACAACTTCCTTCACACCTGCGCCGTTAAAAAAAGATAGGTCGTGATTCCCCGGACATAATGAAATCCAAGCCTTATCCAGAGAATTAAGGCTACATATATATTCTATAAATTTACTAACCAACTCATATTCCTCTACCACACCCTTCCAAGTCATATCTCCGGAAATTAATAGAGTTGCTATATCATTATTATCATTAGGAAAATATGCCCTATTAATAACCTTCCCGAGATGCGCGTTATTTGGATCGCTATCGTTTAATGGAAATCCATGGTATTTTTCGTTAGTAAAATGAAGATCAGAAAGCCATAATATACATTTCTTGTTCGTCGGCCGATAAACTTCATCAAAATTTCTAGGTTGCAACTCAGCTCTGTCTCTTAGTAGAATCTCATTAGTTTTGTCATAATCAGTCTTTTCTCTAATTTTCCATATCGTGCGATTTTGTTCGCTTAGCTCCTGTGAAGATGCAACTATTTTATTGTTATATACCGTATAATTCGATGAATCCGTAAAGAGATCATCCATTGATTCATATGCCATATTCGTCACAACTTCATTTTCTTTTATATTGACTATACTATCAAACTTAAACCAGGCTTGATGAGTATTGTCTATATAGTAATCAGGTGTGAATTCAGAATCGGGAGACGGTATTGACTCACCTAAATCTTGACTTATTTCAGTCAGGCCAGCCTTATAAAACTTATGCTGCGCACTATCAAAAAGATACACTTCATGCGCTCTTGCGCCATTAAGGCCAAGGGCTCTTATTGTTTCTAAAGGAATCTTTTCATGTCCTTTATTCCACCACCCCCACCAGACGTAGCCTTTCTCTTCTATTATTTTTCTGTGACGCTTTATAGTCTCATCCGTCGGGCATGATAAGTCACGGAAGCGAAGCAGAAGCGTAGCAGCCATAATTGAATACTCCATGAGAAGATGAACAACCACCCAAAGACCCAAAAGAAATCAACTTGATATGCTCTATTAGTAATTTCATTTAAGTTAATGAAGGACGTTGTACCAGACACCACCGGCCATCCAGTCTCAGATTAAGTATGGACTAAAATTCGAGCAATTCATCCAGACAAGTAAGAGAGTATCCCTCGTAATTCCATAAGCCCTCTTCATTTAGATGGCTTTAGTGCGGGCGAGCCGCCCGCGCTCCCAAAAGTCCGTATCCCCAAAAATTAGATCCCCCGGCTGATACAGCCCCTCCCTCTACCCCTTTAATCTGCCCCTAAACCAAACATCAATCCGCTTTCGCGGTGTTTCTTCAGGGTGTGGATGCTATGGATCAGACAGTCTTCAGTGATAGCGCGTTTTCTGCGTCCAGGACCAGGTTGTTGCGGTCGTTGGTGGAGCAGGCGGATTTTGCGCAGGTGCGGGGGCGGGTGACGCAGGCGGTGGGGACGATTGTTAAGGCCTCTGTGAATGGGGTGCGGATCGGTGAGATTTGTGAGTTGGTGGACCCGGAGTCGCAGCGTTCCATTCTTGCGGAGGTGATCGGTTTTTCCAGGCAGGAGGCGTTGTTGACGCCGTTGAGTGAGATGGAAGGTCTGTCCGCTCATACCGAAGTGATTCCCACCGGCCACAGCCATGAGATCCAGATCAGCGAGGGTATTTTGGGGCGGGTGCTGGACGGCCTCGGCGCGCCCATTGATGACGGCGAGCCCCTGACTGGCGGCGTCCCTTATCCCATTATCAACGCCTCCCCTAACCCATTGACCCGCAGGCTGGTGGAAGCGCCCATGACCACCGGGGTGCGCGCGATTGACGGCATGCTCACCTGTGGCGAGGGGCAACGCATGGGCGTGTTCGCGGCGGCCGGAGTCGGCAAGAGCACCCTGCTCTCCATGATCACCCGCCATACGGACGCCGACATCGTCGTCATCGGCCTGATCGGCGAACGCGGTCGCGAAGTCAGGGGATTTATCGAGCGGGATCTGGGCGCGGAAGGCATGCAGCGCGCCGTGGTGGTGGCCGCCACCTCCGACCGACCCGCCATGGAGCGGGTGAAGGCGGGCTACGTGGCCACCGCTATCGCCGAATATTTCCGCGATCAAGGCAAACGGGTGTTGCTGCTCATGGATTCCGTCACCCGCTTCGCCCGGGCGCTACGGGAAATCGGCCTGGCGGCGGGAGAACCGCCGGCGCGCAGAGGCTTTCCCCCCACCGTATTCGCCACCCTGCCCAAACTGCTGGAGCGCGCCGGCCCCGGGGCCAAGGGCGCGATCAGCGCGCTCTACACCGTACTGGTAGAAGGCGACGACATGACCGAGCCGGTGGCGGACGAAGTGCGCTCCATTCTGGACGGTCACATCGTGCTATCCCGCGCCTTGGCGGAATCCGGCCACTTTCCCGCCGTGGATATTCTCGCCAGCAGCAGCCGCCTGATGAATGACATCGCCACGCAGGAACATCTGCAACATGCGCGGCGGCTGCGGCAGCTATTGGCCCGCTACAAGGAAATCGAACTGCTGGTCAGGATCGGGGAATATCGGCCGGGAACGGACCCGCTCGCCGACGCAGCGATCAAGGCCATCGAACCCATTAACCAGTTCCTGAGACAGCATGACGGCGCCCCCAGCTCCATGGCGGACACGCTGGCTCAACTGCAATCCCTGGCCCAACACTAACGGAGACTCAGCCATGATCGCCAGCATCGCCGAAATCAAACAGCACCGGACTAACCGTCAGGCCAGACAAGTCAAAAGCCTCGAAATTGCACTGTCAGACCTGCGCGAGCGCAGAAGTCAGTCCGCTCACGCATTCACCGATTTCCAGCAATGGCGTCGCCGCGAAAGCGACCGCCTGTTTGCGGAATTGGCCGGTAAACCCGCCAGCCTGCAAGAGGTGGACGACTACAACAGTCGGGTGGCGTATTTCAAAGTTCAAAGTAACGACCTGGCGGTCCAGCTCAGACAGATTCAAGCGGAAGAAGCCGCCGCCGAACAAAAGCTGCAAGCCGCACTGGATCAATTAAAAGCAGCGCAAAAAGCGCAGGAAAAGTTCGCCATTCTGGCCGAGGAATTTCAGGGCGCGCTGCAGCAGGATCGCATTCGCCTTGAAGAGCAGCAGGCGGAAGAAATGGCGGCGGACAGCCTTCGATTTCCCGCCGGGGCTACTGCAGGTTTCGGTTTGGGGAGGGAGGCGTCGATATGAATGCGCAGCGCCAGCAAGGGGAAATCAGGACTGCCGCAAAAGAGCAACATGACGCGTCCGAATACCGCGGCAATGAGCACAGAAAACCAACGGTGGACGAAGAAGCGTTAGCGCGTTTTCAGCGGCAGTTTGAACAAGGGGAACAGGAAAGTTCCGATCAGGGAAACGAAGCCGCTCGCTTACTGCAAGGCGGTTATCTCTCGCCATTGCATGATCCCCGCTATCAACCCGCCATGACAAACGCAGCGACGCCAACTTCGCCGACGGAGGAGCTCGCGGATCTGGTGGCGAAGCTGGTTGACCAGATGTACGTGAAGCGTTCCGAAACGCCTGGGCTGCAAGAAGTCAGGATGGACCTGAAAAGCCCGCAACTGCCGGATACCAAGCTCAGCATCGCCAAAGTGGACGGCGTTTTGACGGTGCAGTTCGCCAGCGCCGCGGCCGCCAGTTATCAGCAACTGCATCAGAGTCGGGCGAGCCTGCTGCAATCATTGCAACGTCGTTACGGACAAGACGGCGTCAAGGTCAAAGTGGACATTGTGCATGGACGCGATACGGATTCGATGGTCAACGCCTCTTCCCAGTCTGCTGAATTTATCGGGAGGCCGCTGTGACTGCCTTGCGTATACATGCAGCTTGCGTCGCCATGCAGCGGTTGGCGCTCCCCCAGGTAGACCCGGTAGCGCTGCGACTGCAGTCGTTATTTCCTATTGGCGCAGGAACCAGATTTGAACTGGCGGCGACGCCGCTTGAAGTGCAGTTCGCCGCAGCAAAAGAAACTCGTCCTCTCGCCTTCGGCGTACGACTTCGACTTGATCAATCTTCAGCGTTGTTACGCTTCGACCAACGCCTTCTGGACGCCCTGCTTTCAGCGTTAGACGAGCGTGCAGGCCAGCCCGAAGACGGAACATTGGCGTCGCTGCCGTTTGAGAAAATCCCGGAAATGCTGCAACTGGCGTTGTTGCAAGCTGTGCTGGCGCCATTGATTAATCAGGTATCCGCAGCCAGCGGTTTGCACATAGAGGTCGAGACGATGCTACCCCATCCTGTTCAGGATCAGGATTCCGTCAGCCTGTTTTGCCAGTGCGTTTATGGTCGCCAAACAGGCTGGGCGTCGGTCACCCTTTCTCATGAGACTCTCGACCTGGTGCAAGGCGCTTTCGGTTTGGTGCAGGAAAGGTGGCCACGCCACGGGTCGCAATCGTCTTCGACGCTGGCCATCACTCATCTGCCTCTGACGCTCAGCGCGTGCATCGATGGTCCCACACTCACCTATGACGAACTCCGCCAATTGCAGTTGAACGACATAGTTCTGCTGCCGCCGGACTCGATCAATTCAAGCGGCGATTCACCCGCCGTTGGCGTTTTTTCCGTCGCACTCAGCGTTTGCGGCAGGCGTTTGGGCTACGGGACATTGCAGCGTCAGGATATCACTCTCACCCATATCAACACGGATCAACCTATGACACACACAACGACTCCCAACAACGACACGCCGTTGCAGCCGCTGTATGACCTTCCTGTTGAGGTGGTCTTTGAGGTCGCCCGACGCACCGCCGCCCTTAGCCAGATTCAGTCTCTGGCGCCCGGGCAAACGCTCACCCTCGACAAGCCTTTATCCGGCGCCGTCACGCTGCTGGTTCAGGGTCAGGCCATAGCGGAGGCCGAACTGGTGCAGGTGGGCGATCAGATCGGCGCCCGTGTCACACGCTTGTCGCTCACGCCTGCCGTCTCTGCTGAGACTGGGCCTATACAGGAGAGCGAACAACAGAAAGAACAGGAGAATGAGCATGACGTTGCCTGATCCTTTTTACCTGACCCTCGGGTTGGCGGGCATCGCTCTGATCCCGTTCTTTGCGGTGATGGCCACCTCCTTCGTGAAGATCGCTGTAGTCTTAGGGTTACTGCGTAACGCTTTAGGCATCCAGCAGATCCCGCCGAACATGGCGCTCTACGGGCTGTCCATCATCCTGACCGCCTACATCATGGCGCCGGTGGGCATCAGCGCCTACAACGAACTCAGCAGCCAGCCGATCTCCCTGGAGAATACGCAGGAGTTGAAAGCGCTCGTGGACACCGCCTCGCAACCTTACAAGGCGTTTCTGCAACGGCACGGCTCGGAGGATGAGCAGACGTTCTTTCATGAAACGGCGGCGGAAATCTGGCCGGAAGACGTCGCGAAAGGCCTGGAAAAAGACAGCTTTTTCGTGCTGATTCCCGCATTCACCGCCAGCGAACTCACCAGCGCCTTTGAAATCGGGTTTCTGATTTATCTGCCCTTCCTGGCGATTGACCTGATCATCTCCAACATCCTGTTGGCCATGGGCATGATGATGGTCTCCCCAATGACCATCTCCCTGCCCTTCAAGCTGTTGTTATTCGTGCTGATGGACGGATGGACGCGTCTTATCCATGGGTTGGTGCTCGCCTATCAATAGCCGGCAGCCATTCATCCCACACACAGAACCGCCGCAGAAGAGGCGCAAGTACGGACAAGCGCTTGAGTAGAGATCGATAAAACCGGATGACAGAGAGTGAAGCTATGACCGAAGCCGACGTTATTCAATACACCACGGAAGCGCTGATGCTGGTGCTGATCCTTTCCATGCCGCCGATCCTGGTGGCGACCTTTACCGGCGTGCTGGTCAGCCTGTTGCAGGCGGTGACGCAGATCCAGGAACAAACCCTGGGGTTCGCGGTGAAGCTGGTGGCCATCGTCGCCACCCTTTACCTGACCGCGCGCTGGCTCGGCATCGAGATGTACCAGTACACGGTGCTGGTGTTCGACGCCATTCCCGATGTGGCCGGTTGATGCAAATGAAGAGCCGATGCAAGCGAAGAACGACTGATGAATATTGAACTGATCTCCCACACGTTGTTTGTGTTCTTTATGTCGTCCGCGCGCATGCTGGCGATGTTTATGATGCTGCCGTTTCTGTCCAAACAGTCTTTGGGCAACGCAATGATCCGCAACGGCGTGGTCGCCAGTTTTTCCCTCATCACCTATCCGCTTGTCGAGCATGGTATGGACGCCCAAGCTTTGGACGGACTGCATCTGCTGCTGATCATCGTCAAAGAAGTCGGTATTGGCCTGGCGATGGGATTTGTACTGGTGATGCCGTTTTGGGCGATTGAGTCAGTGGGATTTTTTATTGATAACCAGCGCGGCGCGACAATGGCGAGCGCGTTGAATCCGCTGTCTGGGTCACAAACATCGCCGCTGGGCATTCTGTTGACGCAGTCCCTGGTTACCCTGTTCTTTATCAGCGGTTCTTTTCTGCTGATGCTCTATGTGCTGTACAAGAGCTACGCGGTCTGGCCTGTATTTGCATTTTTCCCTTCTCTCTCACTGGACGGCCCTGGCTTCTTCCTGGCGCAACTGGACACCTTGATGCGACTTACCGTGCTGCTGGGCGCGCCGGTGGTGATTGTGATGTTTCTGACCGAGTTTGGCCTGGCGCTGATCAGCCGCTTCGCGCCGCAACTGAACGTGTTCATCCTGGCGATGCCGCTGAAAAGCGCAGTGGGACTGGCGCTGTTGTGTGTCTACGCAGGCTTTGTAATCCGTTATTTCAGCGAGTTGCTGGCGGATATCGACGGTCTGCTGCAACCACTGTTTAACCTATTGTCTTGAACAACCCTCAGTTAGCTTAATCCTTCACGACCACCCATACAGATAAATGTAAGAAGACCAAAGCAATGAGTGAAAAGACCGAAAAGCCCACCCCGAAGAAGCTCCGCGACGCCCGTAAAAAGGGTCAGGTGGCGCACAGTAAGGAGCTGGTGTCCACCGCCATGATGATCGCCATGTACGGACTCCTGTTCGCTTCCGGTTATGGTTTGGTGGAAGCGCTGCAAAGCCTGATCGATTTGCCCCCACGCTTTTACGGTCAGCCTTTCAGGGAAGCATTACAGGCGGTGCTGAATGGCGTGTTCGAGAAGAGTCTGGACATCCTGCTCCCTTTTATCCTGCTGGTGATCGTCACTGCGGTGGTCGCTAATGTCGGGCATGTCGGCCCGTTGTTCGCCATGGAATCGATCAAGTTCGATCTGAAGAAAATCGACCCGGTGGAAGGCGTTAAGAAGCTGTTTTCGATACGAAGCCTGGTGGAGTTGCTCAAGTCCATCGTAAAAATCCTGTTCCTGTCCATCCTGATCTACTGGGTGATCACCGCCAATCTCAACGACATCAGCAAACTCCCCCACTGCGGCTCAGACTGCGTCATGCCCTTTATCGGCCACCTGATGCTGCAGCTGGCGATGGTGTCCATGTTCGCGTTTGTGATCGTAGCGGTGCTGGATTTTCTTTATCAGAAGCATGAACACCAAAAGCAACTGCGCATGACCAAGGATGAAGTGAAACGGGAATACAAAGACGCCGAAGGCAACCCGGAAGTCATCGGCCAACGCAAACAGATTCACCGGGAAATGCTGGAAGGCGGCATGATCAGCCAAATCAAAAAAGCCTCCGTCATCGTCACCAACCCCACCCACATCGCCATCGGCATCTACTACGACGGCGATAAACGCAGCCTGCCAACTGTCATCCTCAAAGCCAAAAACACCACCGCCCAAAGAGTAAAGAAAATCGCCGCCAAAGAAGGCATTCCAATCATGGAAAACATCCCCCTCGCCCGCGCTTTATACGCCCAGGCCGAACTGGAGAATTACATCCCTTCAGAGTTGATTGAGCCGGTGGCGGAAGTGTTGAAGTGGGTGGCTGGGTTGGAGAGTTAGGAGGTTGCAGGTAAGAGGTTTTAATCCGAAAGCCTGCATCGGCTGTTTTGGTTTAATGACCAGATATCTATTACCTCTTCAACTTCGCGCCAAAAGGGACTCGCATTATGTTAGCCTCGGATATCGGCTTTTCTGTATCAAATGTTACGCTGAGCTTGGAGAAATCATGCTTACTTAACATAAAGCCTTTTTGTTCCTCCAGATAGTCGGAGAATGGATTTAAATCCAAATTTTCTCCTGCTTTGAAGTCGTCTAAATCTTCTAGCCTTTCAAAGAACTCGTCTTCGGCATCGTAGACGTATGTTCCCTGCCTGGATAAGCCATACATTTCGACACACTTTTCACAATACCAAAACAAGTTAAAACCATCTTCATAGATTTGCACACACAGGGGGAAGGCCTCTTTTCCATCCAAAGAGCCCATTTCCTTTGCGCTATGTATGTGAGAACAAACCAGCTCTTTTCTTTCAAATTCTTGACGAAATAAGTCTTCGCGATTCATGGCGTTGCTACCGATACAGTTCCATTTCCATAAGAAACTTTCCGTATCCCTCCATAGTCATAAAACGCTCACCTGCAAGGTAATATTTTTCTTCATACTCATGCATATCATCTAAATACTCATCCCTGGTGATTCTATTTCTATATCGATATGCCCAATATTTTTCCAACTCCTCTAAACAAAACGGCTCCTTTCCAATATCTCTGGCTTTCGCCTTTGCTTCTTCAAGCATCTCCTTCCTTTCCTGGGCCTGTTTGGCCCGATGTTGGACAAGCCAGCCCTCTTGATCGGGAGCCTGATATGCGCCAACCTTTTTCGTTTCGCTATAGGTCACAGCAACGTCCTTTTTCTCCATACAAGAGCCCTTAAAGATAGAAAAGAGTTATATTATCTTACCAATCAACTCCTGTGGAAAGCCATTTCCACACTCCAAATATGAAGAGCGAAATCTGTACCCATATAATTCATGCCAAGACTTTTATGTCGCTATCTTGAGCTGTGTCGAATATATAAACTAATGGATATCCCTCTTCCTTATTATCAACATATAGCATAGCGCCACCTGAAACATCGGCAAGTCCTCCAGAAAGCATCACATCGCCCCGTGCGCCATTGCACAGAGGAAGCCACCCATTGGCTTGAAGATAAACATTCAGTTTTTTAAAACTGTCAAAAAGATTTATCCCTGAAAATGAGCAGCTATCTATAAATTGAGACGTCATATTGATTGAGCAACCATCGTGCTCTAGCGCCAAATCTTTCAGCTCTCCATTCATCAAGTTTTTTACTGGTATATATTTAGTTGTTTTTCTCACCTTAAAAACCCAAAATAGCAAGCATTAGCATGAGGCAACATCTATATCGTAGAATGTATACAATGCATTCTCTAAAAAATGCAATATTCCACTTACCCTTGGTTCATTATTCTCTAACTCTTTGCAATGCGTGTAGAGTTTTTTTAATGAAGCTAGAGTTTCTTTATCCTTATCTTCCATTAGCCCATACGCATCATCATTACAAAATAACAGAATTTCACGTAACGCATTCATAAAACCTGTCTGATACATATTTGGTGAAGATTCTGGAATATGTCTGCTTGCATTTTTTAAAAAATAGCCGATATATTTTTTGTATTTATCTAAGACCAAATAAAAATCCTGCGAGATTTCCACAAGATACGATGCGCCCTCACGCGAATTAGTTACAAAAAGAACATCCTTCTCGCATGAATAAAAGGCCTTCTCTTGCATAGGAATCACTATTCCTTCTGCATTCAAGTCTTCGAGGAATACAGGAAAAAGCACGCCAACTCTCTCTACTTCCTCATCTAGCAAAGGGTAGAATAGAGAGGGAACTGTTAATAGTAAAAAAGATAGCTCTTTAGTTTCTTTGTCAACGAGAAACCAGTCATTGGCAGAGAGCCCGCTAAAATTTTCACTACCTATTAAATTATAAAAATCGTCCTCCACTTGGTATAGATCTTTATACTTACTATCCATAAATATATTGAATCCGCCCAAATCCCAATATATCTCACCCATTGCAAGCCTCTTAGACACCCCTTCTCGGGTTCACCAGCAGTCTACCCATTCACCACCGTAATTTTGATTTACAGGAAGGAGTGATTACGAATTAAAAGGGCTACTAGATCTGGTAAACGTTAACGAGCCATCATTATTCAGAGTAACTCTTCCTGTTTCCTTAAGGTTAGATTGAAGCACTGTAATCAGTTCTTCATTTACAAATTCTGAAGAAATGATATCAAGCCAATAGACTCCATTAATTTCATGCCTGTCAATATCAGACACACATTGCTCAAAGTCATATCCACACTCTTCAACCTGCCACGCCATCAATGTCCGAGAAGCAGGCAGTTTTGCATGTACTTCTTGTATATCTCCCACCAGGGAAAGGACAATATCAGAGTTCTCATTTTTGGGTATAAGATAGTCATCTATCATAACCTCAATGCCCCGAATAGAGCCGTCTCCATCGCAGCTCATAAATCCAACCTGAATCATCGCGTCATTATACAGGTATGTAATATATCCCAAATTCTTCCAGCCAGATAAAGCAGCTGCTGCTTCTGATATAGTGCCAGACTCAGTATACTCAAAGTCATAGTCAAAATCAGGATCGCTCAATATACACTCATTTCCAAACTTAATCTTACCGGATGCTGTTATTAGTTCATTAAACCTCGTGATCGTAGACTCCCTGCTAATATTATTCTCAGGGAGATGAAGTATAATGTTAAAATATGCAGGCATGCATTCCTCTACTTGCTTAAGATACTTAAAATTTCATCTAAGCCCTATTCACACTAACTAGCTCACCAAGCACCTCCAACGGGAAGCCATTTCCATACTCCAAATATGAGGAGCGAAATCCGTCCCTAGCTGATGAAATTATGCAAGCCTGGGCGCCCGAAGTATGTTCAAGCAGGATCTGAGCTAGGAAGTCATGGTCTTCCTTGAGTCTTATAGAACTTACGCCAAGCACTTCCTCTGTTACATCTATGCGGCTTTCTCCAAGGTCTACTTTTTGGTAGTTCTGACGTACTACTTGATGCATCCGTATCTGGCTTAAGCAAGTAATATTAGTTTTCTTGTAAAGCTCTTTCATCCTTAGTGCTTGAGACCATTCTATTAAGTCCAGCTCTCTAAAAAAGTAGCTCAGCGAAGCACAGCCTTCAATTATCAGCTCAGGATAGTTGATGTACCTTATTACATCCAAAGCCGCTTGACCAAGCGCACATAAACTAGATCCATCACCATTAAATATTAATTTTTCAATAACGCCTTCGGCTTCATCTCGCTTAATATGGCCCTCAATTATGGCATCTAAAATATTCGAAATATCAGTATCTTCATTATTCATTTGTGGCATTGAAAGCTTTACAGTGAGCAGACCAGACTTGGATTTCTTCGGTAACAGTCATTTCCTTGCCGTGCGCTCGTGATCAAAGTAGTAGCGGGAGGCCTTCTCGCCCTGGATGTATGCTAGCAGCCTATATCGGCTATTACACACATTACTCCGGCATTTCATCCATACCTGTCGTTTTCCAAAAACTCCTTCGGCATATATTCTTCAGGCAACTGAGAGTCTGGATCTAAGTAGCCTTGCCAACCCCATTTTACCGGGAAGGAAAATAAGTCATGATATTGTTCTTGAATTATCTTCTTTTCCTCTTCATCTCCACTTATATTGGCGCTACGCCAGCAGCGAGCCAAGTATGATAGTGATAGCTCTATCTTAGACCACATCATCACGATCCATTTCACGAAAATCCACAAGTGAAAAAGTGGATTTTATCCTATCGAAAGTGTCATAAATATCGTTCCTTGCCTCAATTCCTATCAACCCTATAAAGCCATACCCGCTCACTTTTGACTTTTTTCTATTCCAACATTCATCCAAGGAGTGTACGGTAGGATTTGACCAGAACAAGCCTACAGCATAGCTATTTTAAAACTTCAGCGATTCTACTGTGGCTATTTTAGGCATATAATTTTTGTCGACTACAAAGGCAAAACTGCCACTTTCTAGCTCGTGCCCCCTTCCTGAAGGGGTAAAGCCACATTCGTCCCTCATTTCTCTTGACATTACATCCAGCCAATACATTTTATTAGAAGTAGTCACATTTTCATGACTCAAAGCCTGCTCTTCGATGTCAGAAATTGTTCGAAAGGCATTCAACCCCTCATGGAGGGCGACTATGGTTTTCACAACAAACGAAATCTCATTGTTTTGTGTATAAATATTTTCTGAAAATGACACTTGCACACATTTCAAAAATGTTTCTTTTGGTTCTTTTAGGTAGGAGACATCTATGCTCCCGTTCTTATATCTAAGACCTACACATCCAAGCTGAGGCCAAGTGTTAAATCTATCTATAATATTAGATATACTTATGGCGCGTTCAATATCAAAATCTTCTTCCATTTCGGGATCGTATAAAAATAAAGTGCTTTTTTCATCTATTCTTACACCCAACTTATCCAATATATTTTGCGCCTTCATTATAGTGTCGACAAAATATTCACCACTAAAAAAATAAATGTTGGAGTTTAAATCTCTATCCATATGCAAGATATTAGCCTTTAAATGTAAGAATTCCGACTTCGCCCTCTCATCCCTAAATGTGTATTATTATAAATTTGTTTTTAATGGCTGCCACATGATTTATGACCATTTGATTAATTGTGAGGAGTCTTCATAGAGTTACGCCTTTAGCAATTTCGCTAATATTTTTTTGTGCGCCAAGTAGATTGCCACCTATTTATAATGGCCAAAAACTCACATACTTCCCAAAAATTGAAGTCATGGATTTAATATCTCATCTAAATTTTCTTCGCAATAAACAAAGTCATAAAGATCATCCACTACCACTATCCATCGCTGCATGCTCTCTCTTGCCACTTTTACTGCAAGCTGCATACCTCCTTCGCCTTTACCTATTGTTAGTTCAAAAAATGAGCATGCATTTTTACCTAAGTAATTCGACCAAGTTTCAAGCTCTTCCTCGTCACTCTCTTCAAGCACTGACGCTCCTAAGAATTTAACCCAGATACTAGCGTCTCCCTCAGCAATCAAACCACTAACCCTTTCTTTATCAATATTGACAGCATTCAAGTCTGCTAAAAAAGCCAGTGCATCTTCGGGGTAAATTTTATCGCTACTAACCAAATAAATCGAGGTGGACATCATGGTCCTCCATTTTTTGCTAAATACTCTAAGCACCTAAGCGAAATTAATCTTATATTCCTATCTAATTGACAGGGTGTCGTTCACTGTCTCTTTCAGCCTGTCGAAAGGCTCATACGAACCCAAAGGCAGCCAGCTGTACTTCACCTTTCGCCACAAGATCTCTATCAGGTTTAGCTTCGGCGAATATTTCAGCAAGCAGATTGGCCAGACGCCGTTCTCCATCCTGCCCATCCTATGCCGGCAGAATATAGCTTAACTGCGAATACGAAAACGGGTGTTCGGACTGTAACGGAATCCATCGGTCAGCGTTTTGATTTCAGCAGGTTTAAGATGATTAACGTACTTCACTGTGCGGAATTTAACCAGATCGGGTGTTTGTAATTAGCCTATTTTATTAGGAAATTTTTATTTGGCTACTATTGTAAAGACATCCAAAGGGGCGATAAGTTTTATCAGCTGTCCTTATCTTTCTCCTACCATGAAAACAGGCTCAATTTTTCCTAAAAATATTCCATACAGTTCTTGTTTTAATAGGGCTGGGAACTGGCTTTCCATCATTGCCTAACCACTGTGTATTATCCAAGGAAATTGAATGTTTACTTTTTTTAATTAGTTTTGTAAAGCTCCTTGTTGAAGCAATTCGCGCCCACCTGAAATCACACTCTTCTAATAATGTCTGAGAAAACTCAGGTGAGATTATTCGAGTTGATGAAAAGTCCACATCCAACATTTTGCTTTTTTTAACCTTTAAGTTGATGAGAAAGGCAGAATTTAAGCAAACCTTTTTCAAACTGCAACTCTCTAAATGCAACTCACTCCCATATATTCCTTCAAGGGAGCAGTCTGAAAATTTACAACCAAAGAATCTTGCTCCATGAAATCTTGAGCAAAAAAAGTTAACATTTTCAAACGTGCAGTCATGGAAATTTGAGTAACTTAAATTTATATAGCTAAAATCAGATGATTGAAAACTTTCACTATTTACAGAAATCCCTCTTATATCGTGCAATTTATCGAAATATCTATCATCTCTATCATAATTACTAACTTTTTCGCCTTTAAATGGAATATCAGGCAACCCCCCATTATTCTTTAATGCCAATATAGTCTCTTCTTTTGTTTTAAGCCCTGGAGGAGTTTTCCAGAAACCTATAAAGTCATTCATCAGTCTTATTTCCCGAAAAATTTGGATTATCAATCCAATCTCCCTTTTGCAAACCTCTTTCTCCTTTCTCAACCACAGCAATTCGCTTGATATGCTCGGGCTTCACCTCGGCAAATACTGCATTTTCCGCCTCCGCAGGGAAAGGATTCCCCCCGTATTCGCCGTTTGGACCTTGAACCCTTCCATCCAATAACTCATTGACATTAAACATAGGCGCTCCATCGATTTCTACTAAAATTCCGCCGTCATCAGCCCATTCAAGGGGGCCGCCATACGTTTTGTCGGGACTAATGATAAAAGGAGAGGTTCCTCGAAAAGCAGTATCTTGCCCTCCCTTCGCGTGGTTTACCAAATCATAATTGTCACCTTTTCTCGGTAGCCCTTTTTCAAATAAGTCCTCAATAGTCATACCATTAGGAATCCTCATCCCATGGAAGCCTTGCCCGTGCATCATTGTTGGCTCAAAGGATTGGCCATTTATAATGGCTAGAGGTACAGCTTTGTCTCCCCCCCCTAAAACTTTTTCTTGAGGATCGACATTCAGCTCTTTTTCTAGAGCAGGATCTTGCCTTTTATTCCTCGAAAAGAAGTTCCTTATTGATGCAAAAAAACCTGTTTTCTCCTTACAGGTCAACCCAAAAGGGTCAACCCATCCCACCGGATTTGGCGCATATTGGTAGGCATTGGCGCCGCCCAGGAGGCCGATGGGGTCTTGGTTGATGAAGCGGCCGCTTTGGGGATCATAGTACCGGTGGCGGTTGTAATGGAAGCCGGTTTCTTCGTCGTAATACTGACCTTGGAAGCGTAGCGGGTTGTGGACGCTTTCTACGTCTTGCAGGGCCAGGGCGCCGTAGGCTTTGTAGCGGGCGGACCAGACCAGGGTTCCTTCGGCGTCGGTCATTTCCTGGGGCGTGCCCAGGTGATCCAGATGGTAGTGGTAGACTTTTTCGTCCTGAATGAACGCCAGCGGGCGGAATGAGTCCGGTTCATAAACGTAGAGCTTGCGTAGGTGCTGGCGTTGTTCGGACAGCAGCACGTCGCCGTTCCACAGGAATTCCGTCTGGCCGAAGGCGTCCTGTTTTGAGATACGGCGGCCTAAGGCGTCGTAACGGTATTCGGTGCGCTGCCCGTCTTTCTCCACCGCGATCAGCTGGTTCTGCTTGTTGTAGACGTAGCGGGTTTCCAGTTTGCCGCCTTTGCCGCGACGTTCGCGGATCAGGTTGCCGGCGTCGTCATACTCGAAGTGGCGGTCGCCATGGAATTGCAGGCGGTTGCCTTTTTTCACCGCGCTATCGCTTTCTCCGCTCAGGATGTTG
>NZ_JAPELK010000030.1:0-19864 GCF_029813005.1 Hahella sp. CR1 | reverse complement strand
GACCAGTTCCCTGTAAATAAAACAGGATCCCAACCATTTACATATACTATTTTTTCTTCACCATACTATTTCATAACTATTACCAGGCAAACTCGAATTCGATAAACGAAGATCTCGCAACCATGAAAAATATTGCCAGACAGTTGTCAATCGCCAATTAAAACCATGTGGGCCAACAGCTTTTGATTCGACCAATCTTCCACTAACAAACGCCTAATTAAAAGCAGAGCCACCTGAAATAAAATTCGTCATATCCATTCCATGAAGTTCAGCCCACTCATGCAACATTGCCACTTCCCTTAAGTCTCTAATTAATGCATCATAAGCAAGAGCTCTTCGGCCCAGAATGAATTCATTTCCCATACAAACTGCAAGATCATCTTTACCTAATAGTATTGGCATCAATTCACCATAAGAATGCGAGATCATCCTCACCTGAATTTTAAGCAGCTTCTAATTAAACAGCTATTAAATTCACATTTAATTTTACAATCAATATTTTCTCGAAACTCTTATCCGCTCATAAAATTCAAGAAACAAAAAAGCCTTCAGCAACATTACAGTCGTTGAAGGCTTTCAAATAGATTCAAACCAATTAAGTCAACAGGTTAAATAATTCGTTAAAACAATAAGCTTACAATTAATTTATTATTCAGATCAAAATGGAATATCGTCGTCAAAGTCGTCCATAGGCTCTGGCATGGGCGGCTTTGGTTGCTGAGGCTGTTGCGGGCGTTGTTGCCCCTGATTCGGAGCGGAATAGCCGCCACTTGAGGCGCCATAGTTGTTATTGGAAGCGCCACCGTAATTGTTGTTGGAAGGAGCGCCGCCATAGTTACCCGCAGGCGCAGCTGCTGGAGCACCGCCGTAGTTATCGCCGGAAGGAGCCGATTGCTGCCAACCATCGTTGTAACCTTGCGAGTTATCCATACCACCACCGCCACTACGGCTGTCGAGCATCTGCATCTGACCTTGCATGTCTACAACAATCTCAGTGCTGTAGCGGTCCTGTCCAGATTGGTCCTGCCATTTGCGCGTTTGCAGACGACCTTCAATATATACTTTGGAGCCTTTTCTCAGGTACTGAGCGGCAATCTCCGCCAGCTTGCCGAACAGCACAACCCGGTGCCATTCTGTACGCGGCACCAGTTGTCCCGTCTGCTTGTCTTTATAACTCTCGTCAGTCGCCAACCTCAGGTTGGAAATCGCGCTGCCGGAGGGGGTATAACGTGTTTCCGGATCGCTACCCAAATTACCAATTAGAATTACTTTATTTACACCACGCGCCATATCGCTCTCCAAACGTTATCCCTCAACCTGGGCGGTGAGAGGGTAATTTACCAGCGCTTTCTCATCAAAGCGCTGTCTATCAATCTTTAAATACGCCAAGTGTTCTTCGATCACCAGAGTGACGTCTTCAACACCATGAATTTGCGTCAGTTCCTGCGCTATCTTGTCCGCCGCGTCCACATTAAACGGCTGCAGCGACAGCACATAACTCGCTGTGTAGGGAGGATCAGGCATGAACAGGGACACTCCGCCCCATACTACCGCCATCACTGTACAAAGACCATACACTCCCATCAAACCAAACTTCTGATAAGCCAGTCCACCTAGGACGCCCCCTAGAAAGGCCCCAAAGAACTGCGAGCTGGAGTACACTCCCATCGCTGTTCCCCGCATTCCCGCGGGCGCCACCTTGCTGACCAAAGAAGGCAAAGTCGCTTCCAAGAAGTTGAAAGCCAAGAAAAAGCCGAATACAGCCAGGGTAAACCCGATAAAGTCGTTCACCCCTTTCATTACAATCATGAGAGCCGCCGCCATTAACCAGACAGCTCCAGTGAAAACCTGTCGCAAAAGGCGCTTTTTCTCGCCAATGATGATCAGCGGAATCATGAACACGAAGGCTCCGCCCATCACCGTCAGATAAAACCAGCCATGTCGATCCGCGGCCATATTAAATTTATCCGCCAATGTAACCGGCATTGCGACAAACATCGCCGTCAATATCATATGCAGCGAGAATATTCCCCAGTTTAGACGCATCAGCTCTTTATGCTGAAAGACATCCCGCAGGGCGGAACGAAGCACTATCGTTTCCAAGTTGCGCCGCTGCTGCAACGGGGTCGGCACTTTATACAACAAAACCATTCCTGACAACGCCATGCACGCCGTCGCCCAAAACAGTCCAGACAATCCTGCAAAGCCTGAAATCAATGGCCCCAGCACCAGCGCCAACGCAAATGACAGCCCGATCGTCATTCCCACAGTCGCCATGGCCTTGGTGCGATTCTCTTCCTGCGTCAAATCACTGAGCAACGCCATTAATACGCTGGCGATGGCGCCAGCTCCTTGCAATAGACGACCAAAGATAACCCCATAAATATGGTCGCTTAATGCAGCGACAACACTGCCAAGGCAGAATAATCCCAAACCGATCAAGATCAGTTTCTTCCGGCCAAAACGGTCAGACAGCGCCCCAAAAGGCACCTGCATGACAGCCTGACTCAAGCCGTAAACGCCTATGGCGAGGCCCAACAACGCTGGCGTTGCTCCTTCAAGCTCTCTGCCCAGCACCATGAAAACCGGCAGCACCATAAACAGCCCAAGCATTCGCATGGCGTACAACGAAGCCAGCGCGGAGACAGCGCGGCGCTCCTGGGGCATAAACCTCTGCGTCTTTTGCATTTAACTACCGTACCAGTCCATCAAAAAGCGCATATTGTAGCATTTGACCAGCCACTTATTAATCGATTCGCTGTCGCTTTGCTCATCCTGTTTCCGTACTTATATAATGACCGGCTGTAAATTCCGGAGGTGAAAAAGAATTTTATGGACACGATCCAAGTCCGCGGAGCCCGAACTCACAATCTTAAGAATGTCGACCTGGACTTGCCGAGAGACAAGCTCATCGTCATTACCGGGCTATCAGGCTCAGGCAAGTCATCCCTGGCTTTTGATACGCTGTACGCGGAGGGACAGCGGCGCTATGTGGAGTCGCTGTCTACTTACGCCAGGCAGTTCCTGTCCATGATGGAGAAGCCAGACGTTGACCATATAGAAGGTCTTTCACCCGCTATTTCCATCGAGCAGAAGTCCACCTCCCATAACCCTCGCTCCACTGTCGGCACCATTACAGAAATCTATGACTACCTGCGTCTGCTGTTCGCACGCGCTGGAGAGCCTCGCTGCCCGGACCACGACATCGTTCTCGAAGCCCAAACAGTCAGTCAGATGGTTGATCGAATCCTTGAGTTGCCTCAGGAAAGCAAGTGGATGTTGCTGGCTCCAGTCATACGTAATCGCAAAGGCGAACACCTTCATGTGATCGAGGGACTACGCGCGCAAGGCTTCATTCGTGCGCGCATCGACGGTATCGTGACAGACCTTGACGACGTACCTCAGTTAGATAAAAAGCGTAAACACACCATTGAGGTTGTGGTTGATCGACTCAAGATCCGCGCAGATATTCAGACACGGTTGGCCGAGTCTATCGAAACCTGTATTGAGTTAGCCGAAGGCGTCGTTATCGCCGCGCCAATGGACGGAGACGGCGAAGAACTGATCTTTTCAGCACTATTCGCCTGTCCTGAGTGTGGGTACAGCGTCAGCGAACTCGAACCGAGAGTCTTCTCTTTTAACAATCCAGCTGGCGCCTGCCCAAGTTGTGATGGACTTGGCGTAAAGCAGTATTTTGACCCCGATAAACTCGTAGAGCGTCCAGAGCTGACATTGGCTGAAGGCGCTATCAAAGGATGGGATAGGCGCAGCGTATTCTACTTTCAAATGCTGACCAGCCTTGCGGACCATTATGAAGTCGACATTGAAACGCCTTTTGAATCACTTCCAGAGTCTTTCCAAAATGCGCTGTTAAAAGGCAGCGGACGCACCGATATCAAGTTCAAATATGTGAATAGCCGCGGAGACATAGTCTTCAGGGAGCACCCATTCGAAGGCATATTGCCCAATATTGAACGTCGCTACCGGGAAACGGACTCGCAAATGGTGCGAGACGAGCTGTCCAAGTTTCTCACCCAGAAGTCCTGTCCAGACTGCCACGGCAGCCGACTAAAACGCTCCTCTCGTCATGTGTTTATTGATAATAAGAGCCTGCCGGATACATCTCGCATGGCCATCGGCGACGCTTCCAACTTCTTTCATCATTTATCGCTACCTGGCCGTAAAGGAGAGATCGCGTCGAAGATCGTTAAAGAAATCCAGCTACGCCTGCAATTTCTTGTTAACGTGGGACTGGATTATCTGACTCTGGATCGCAGCGCAGAAACTCTTTCTGGAGGAGAAGCCCAGCGTATCAGATTAGCCAGTCAGATAGGCGCTGGACTGGTTGGCGTCATGTACGTGCTCGACGAGCCTTCTATTGGCCTGCACCAGAGAGACAATGATCGTCTGTTGGCCACGCTGACCCACCTGCGAGATCTCGGCAATACAGTAATCGTGGTTGAGCACGACGAAGACGCCATTCGTATGGCGGACTATGTCGTAGACATCGGGCCTGGAGCGGGAGTCCATGGCGGAGAAATCGTCGCTCAGGGCTCTCCTGAACAGGTCATGGAAAGTGATAAGTCCATCACCGGCCAATATCTGAAGGGAACGCGCTGCATTGCTGTTCCAGAACAAAGAGTGCAGCCAGATCCAGACAAACAGCTCATTATTACCGGAGCTACCGGGAATAACCTGCAGTCCGTCACGCTTAAAGTCCCAGTGGGACTGTTTACCTGCATCACAGGGGTGTCAGGATCCGGTAAATCCACGCTGATCAATAGTACGCTCTATCCAATTGCCGCCACCAGGCTCAACATGGCGACAACTCTGACTCCTGAGCCCTATGGGTCTATTGAAGGACTCGATCATTTCGATAAAGTCATTGATATCGACCAAAGCCCGATCGGACGCACGCCAAGATCCAACCCCGCGACCTACACAGGTATATTCACCCCGATAAGAGAACTTTTCGCGGCGACTCAAGAGGCCAGGTCTCGCGGCTATAAACCGGGAAGATTCAGCTTTAACGTACGGGGAGGACGCTGTGAGGCCTGCCAGGGTGACGGGGTTATCAAAGTAGAAATGCACTTTTTGCCCGACCTCTATGTCCCCTGCGATGTATGCAAAGGCAAACGCTATAACCGCGAAACTCTTGAAGTTACCTATAAAGGCAAGTCAATTCACGACGTTCTGGAGATGACGGTTGAGGACGCCCGAGAGTTTTTCGACGCAATTCCAGCCATCGCCAAAAAGCTTCAGACGTTGATTGATGTCGGTCTTTCTTACATCCGCCTCGGCCAAAGCGCAGTCACCTTATCGGGAGGCGAAGCTCAACGCGTTAAGCTTTCACGAGAACTGTCTAAGCGAGATACAGGTAAAACCCTGTACATCCTTGACGAGCCCACGACTGGCTTGCATTTCTTTGATATTGATCAGTTACTTAAGGTACTGCATCGCCTGCGTGATCACGGAAATACCATTGTAGTAATTGAGCATAACCTTGATGTGATTAAAACAGCGGATTGGATTATCGACCTTGGACCAGAGGGAGGAAGCCGGGGCGGATTGATTATCGCCGAAGGCGCTCCGGAAACAGTTAAAGACAATGACAAGTCTCATACCGCACATTTCTTGAAACGCATTCTGGAAAGCTAGCTGGCAGAAAATGATCAGGAAGCCGCGAGAAATCAACGCTTCCTTATCTCGAAAAAGGCCTTCGTATGGCGCAGGCACAAAAAAAGCCGCTAAAAGCGGCTTTTTAATATCCGAGAAGATCTTACTCTTCGTTGTCGCCTTCGGCTTCAACTACCGGACGGTCCACTAGCTCAACAAAAGCCATTGGAGCACTGTCGCCCGGTCTCAGACCGCACTTGAGAATACGCAGATAACCACCAGGGCGATCTTTGTAACGAGGACCAATCTCTTCGAACAGCTTGGTCACTGCATCTCTGCTTCTCAGACGAGAGAAAGCAAGACGGCGGTTAGCTACAGAATCACTTTTAGCCAAAGTGATTAGCGGCTCAGCCACTCTTCTCAGTTCTTTCGCTTTGGGCACCGTGGTTTTGATCAGCTCATGCTCTACCAACGATGCCGCCATATTCCGGAACATCGACTTGCGATGCGCGCTAGTCCGGTTAAATTTACGACCACTTTTACGATGACGCATCTTCTTTATCCTTCAACTACACTGTTGGCGCGCATTAGCCGCCTAATACCCGATCATCGCCCCGAATGCTGGCGGGAGGCCAGTTTTCAAGACGCATACCTAAAGACAAGCCGCGTGAAGCAAGCACGTCTTTAATTTCGGTTAATGATTTCTTGCCTAGGTTAGGAGTCTTCAGAAGCTCCACCTCAGTGCGTTGAATGAGATCACCGATATAGTAGATGTTCTCAGCTTTTAAGCAGTTCGCTGAACGCACAGTCAGTTCTAAATCATCAACCGGCCGCAGAAGAATCGGATCGATTTCTTCTTGCTCTTCAACTTTTTCTGGCTCATTTTGCTGATCAAAATCTACAAAGACAGCAAGCTGCTGTTGCAGAATTGTCGCTGCCCTACGGATTGCTTCCTCAGGATCAATCGTTCCGTTTGTTTCCAAGTCGATAACCAACTTGTCCAAATCGGTACGCTGCTCAACCCGAGCGCTTTCAACGTTATAAGCAACACGGAGCACTGGGCTGAAAGAAGAATCAAGCTGCAATCTTCCAATTGCTCTTGTTTCGTCATCAGCTGAGTTCCGCTGATCCGCAGGCTCATAACCACGCCCACGAGCCACTTTCAGTTTCATCTTAACGTCGCCATTCGAGTTAAGATTGCAAATGACCATATCTGGATTAGCAATCTCAACATCATGATCAAGTTGGATATCGCTAGCCAATACTGGACCAGCGCCCTTCTTGTTCAGGGACAACGTTGCTTCATCGCGGTTGTGCATTTTGATGGCGAGATTCTTCAAGTTCAGAAGAATCTCAATCACATCTTCCTGCACACCTTCAACGGTGCTGTACTCGTGAAGAACGCCGTCGATCTCAACTTCGACGACAGCGCAACCCGGCATTGAAGACAGCAAAATGCGGCGTAATGCACTTCCTAAAGTATGCCCGAAACCGCGTTCGAGCGGTTCCAGGGTCACCTTTGCGTGAGTCGCATTGATTTGATTCACCTCGATAGTACGAGGTGTAAGAAATTCGTTTAATGAACGCTGCATAGACGCCCCTACTGGCTGAATTAGTTGCTGGCCTTACTTAGAGTAGAGCTCCACAATCAGGTTTTCGTTAATATCTGGAGACAGATCAGTACGCTCAGGAACTGATTTGAAGGTTCCAGACATCTTCGCAGCATCAACTTCAATCCACTCCAGAGTTGCACGCTGTGCGGCCAACTCAAGAGAGCCTTTAATGCGAAGCTGATTCTTTGATTTCTCGCGAATGCTTACTACATCGCCAGGCTTGACCTGATAGGACGGAATATTTACAGCCTTACCATTCACCAGAATCGCCTTGTGTGACACCAACTGACGGGCTTCGGAGCGGGTGGAGCCGAATCCCATACGGTATACAACATTATCCAGACGACGCTCTAACAACTGGAGCAAGTTCTCGCCTGTAGCGCCTTTAATGCGGGCTGCTTCTTTATAGTAGTTACGGAATTGCTTTTCCAGAACTCCGTACATACGACGTACTTTTTGCTTTTCACGCAACTGTAGACCATAGTCGGAAAGACGACCACGACGTTGGCCATGTTGCCCAGGAGCGGTCTCCATGTTGCACTTGCTATCAAGCGCGCGAGCTCCACTCTTCAAAAACAGGTCTGTGCCTTCACGGCGAGACAATTTACATTTCGGTCCAATATAACGAGCCATTAGACTTCTTCCTCTTTAAACTCGACGCTTTTTGGGAGGACGGCATCCGTTATGTGGGATCGGAGTAACATCAGTGATGTTAGTGATCTTATACCCACATGCGTTCAATGCACGAATTGCGGACTCGCGACCGGGTCCAGGTCCTTTAACCAAAACATCTAGGTTTTTTAGGCCGTATTCAGCAGCCGCATTACCGGCTCTTTCAGCTGCTACCTGCGCAGCAAAAGGTGTGCTCTTTCTGGAACCACGGAATCCTGAACCACCAGAAGTCGCCCAGCTTAGAGCGTTACCCTGACGGTCGGTAATGGTTACGATAGTGTTGTTGAATGAAGCGTGGATATGCGCTACGCCGTCAACAACGGTCTTTTTCACCTTTTTACGGGTACGTGTACCTGGTTTTGCCATGCTCTATTCCTGATACTTATTTACGAATAGGCTTACGAGGACCTTTGCGGGTGCGCGCATTTGTCTTAGTGCGCTGCCCTCGTACCGGCAAGCTATGACGGTGACGTAAACCGCGATAGCAGCCGAGATCCTTCAGCCGTTTAATGTTCATTTGCACTTCACGACGCAAATCGCCTTCAACAACCATTTTGGCGATTTCGTTCCTCAGTACGTCCAGCTGCTCCTCAGACAGGTCTTTAACCTTAGATTGAGGGCTGATGCCGGTTCTCTCACAAAGGCCACGTGAAGTGGTGCGCCCGATCCCATAAATATAGGTCAGGGACACTTCTGTGTGCTTGTTATCGGGGATATTGACACCCGCTATACGTGCCATCCATCTTACTCCGCATAAATGTTATTGGTAATAATTACCAACAAATTAAAAGGCGCAGAATGATAGCGCCTTCGTGTATACAAATCAAGCAACAGAGCTAAATATTAGCCTTGTTTCTGCTTGTGTCTTGGTTCTGTGCTGCAGATTACCATTACCGCGCCATTACGACGGATAATTTTGCACCCACGACACATTTTCTTTACTGATGCTCTAACTTTCATTGCTATTCTCCAGTCTCACGCCGATTACTTTAAAACTTGCTCGACTATCGGACCAAACCGCTCTTGCCGTAATTCTTCAGGTTCGACTTCTTCATGAGCGAATCATATTGATGCGACATGAGGTGCGACTGAACCTGGGCCATGAAATCCATGACCACAACTACAACAATTAACAAGGAAGTTCCGCCAAAATAGAAAGGAACATTCCAAGACACCACTAAAAACTGTGGCAGTAACGCCACAGCTGCAATATACAAAGCGCCGAACACCGTTAAGCGGGTAAGAACGCCATCAATATATTTAGCAGTGTTTTCCCCAGGACGAATACCAGGAACAAATGCGCCAGAACGCTTCAAATTGTCGGCGACTTCCTTGGGGTTATACATTAATGCTGTGTAGAAGAAGCAGAAGAACACAACTGCTATCGCAAACAGAATAATGTATAGCGGTTGGCTTGGACCAAGTGCCTGCGAAACAACCTGCAACCACTCCATACCTTCGCCCTTGCCAAACCATTGCCCCAACGATGCTGGAAACAAAAGAATGCTAGAGGCGAATATAGGAGGAATTACACCAGCCATATTCACTTTCAAGGGAAGATGGCTGCTTTGCTGAGCATATACCTTGCGCCCTTGCTGACGACGTGCATAGTTGATGGTGATGCGGCGTTGCCCGCGCTCCATGAAAACCACGAACGCGATAATTGCTACTGCGAATACTGCAACAGCAATTAATGTCAGAACACTCAACTCGCCGAGACGCGCCTGCTCGAATGTCTGACCAACCGCACCAGGCAAACCTGCAACAATACCAGAGAAGATCAGTAACGAAATCCCGTTACCGATACCTCTCTCAGTAATTTGCTCGCCTACCCACATCAAAAATACCGCGCCACAGACGAAGGTAACGACAGCGACAAAGAAGAAGCTCGGTCCGGTTGTAAAGGTGACACCTTGATTCGCCAGACCGACAGAAATACCAAACGCCTGAACGGTCGCAAGCAGCACTGTACCATATCTAGTGTACTGACTGATCTTGCGCCTACCCGCTTCCCCCTCTTTCTTCAGTTGCTCCAGTTGCGGACTAACGACAGTCAACAACTGCATAATGATCGATGCAGAAATATAAGGCATGATACCCAGAGCAAAAATACTCATACGTTCCAGGGCTCCCCCTGAAAACATATTAAACAAGCTCAAGATAGTGCCCTGATTCTGATCAAAGAGCGCCGCGAGTCTATCGGGATTAATTCCTGGTACAGGTATGTGGGCACCAACTCGATATACAAGTATCGCCAACAGTACAAACCAAAGCCGAGCACGAAGCTCGGCAAGGCCTTTACCTGCACCTGCGGGTAATGCGTTTAGTTTGGCCATTTATTCCTCGACTTTGCCACCTGCGGCTTGGATTGCTTCTTGCGCGCCTTTGGTCACTTTCAGTCCTTTAACAGTCACCGCACGGGTAATCTCTCCGGACAGAATAACCTTGACCTGCTTAGCCTGTTGAGCAACGATGCTAGCCGCTTTCAAAGCCGCCAAATCGATAACATCAGTACCAAGGCTGTCGATTTCACTCAGTCTAACTTCTTCAGAGTAACGGCCAACCCTTGAGGTGAAGCCGAACTTGGGCAGACGACGCTGCAAAGGCTGTTGACCGCCTTCAAAGCCAGGTCTGATAGTTCCGCCAGAGCGGGAAGTTTGACCTTTGTGACCACGGCCACCGGTTTTACCCAACCCGCTACCGATTCCACGGCCCAACCTTTTAGGGGACTGTTTGGAACCTTCGGCCGGCTTGAGAGTATTCATTTTCATATTACTCTCCTTCCACCTTCACCAGATAGTTAACCTTGTTAATCATACCTCTTACAGCAGCAGTATCTTCTACTTCCACGGTATGATTAATTTTTCTCAAACCCAAGCCGCGAACGCAGTCCTTGTGCTTGGGCAGGATTCCGATAGTACTCTTTACCAGAGTTACCTTAATAGTCTTTGCTGCATTGGCCATGACTTACCCCAGAATCTCTTCCACAGTCTTACCACGCTTAGCTGCAATCTCCTCAGGAGCTTGCATGGCTTTTAAGCCTTCGAACGTGGCACGAACGACGTTAACAGGGTTGGTTGAGCCGTAACACTTAGCCAATACGTTTTGTACGCCAGCGACTTCCAATACAGCGCGCATTGCGCCGCCTGCGATAATACCTGTACCTTCAGAAGCAGGCTGCATAAACACCTTAGCGGAGCCATGACGCGCCTTGACTGGATACTGTAAGGTATTGCCGTTCAAAGTTACGGTAATCATGTTCTTGCGGGCGGCGTCCATAGCTTTCTGGATCGCTACAGGCACTTCACGCGCTTTACCACGACCAAAGCCTACTTTACCGTTCCCATCGCCAACTACGGTCAAAGCTGTGAAGCCGAAAATACGACCACCTTTAACAACCTTAGCCACGCGGTTGACCTGAACAAGCTTCTCCTGGAGCTCTGCTCCTTTTTGCTGCTCGTTATTTGTCATATATTCAACCTCTTAAAACTCGAGTCCGTTTTCCCGCGCAGCATCAGCTAACGCTTTTACACGACCATGGTACTTGAAGCCGGAACGGTCAAAAGCCACTTTGGTAATGCCTGCAGCCTTAGCTCTTTCCGCGATCATTGCGCCAACTTTACCTGCAGCTTCTACGTTGCCGGTAGTGCCTGCACGCAAATCTTTATCCAAAGTGGAAGCAGTAGCCAAAACCTTGCTTCCATCCGCGCTGATAATTTGCGCGTAGATATGACGCGGCGTCCGATTGATGCTCAATCTGTCGACACCGAGTTCACGAATTTTATAACGGGTTTTCTTAGCCCGACGTAACCGAGAAATCTTTTTGTCACTCATAGCCGCGCCCTACTTCTTCTTAGCTTCTTTAACTCGAACTTGCTCGCCGGAGTAGCGAACACCCTTTCCTTTATATGGTTCAGGCGGTCTGATACTACGGATTTCAGCAGCAACCTGCCCAACCTTTTGCTTATCGATACCACGAATCACAATTTCAGTTTGGGTGGGAGTCTCAGCTGTAATTCCCTCAGGAATTTCGAATACTACAGGGTGAGAAAAGCCAAGAGTCAGGTTGATCGCCTTGCCTTGAGCCTGCGCTCTGTAACCTACGCCAATCAGTTCCAACTTGCGCTCAAAACCTTGAGTAACGCCGAGAACCATGTTGTTGATCAACGCACGCGTGGTTCCAGCCAATGCACGTGCTTGGTTGGAGCCTTCTTTTGGACCAAACGTCAATGCGCCATCTTCCTGTTTCACTTCAACAGAAGGATGAACAGACAAAGAAAGAGCGCCTTTGCCGCCCTTGATATTAACCAGCCGACCGTCGAACTTAACCTCTACGCCAGCGGGAATCTGTACTGGATTTTTTGCTACCCTAGACATGATTCACTCCTAGAAGACGGTACAAATAACTTCACCACCAACGCCGGCTTTACGAGCTGCTCTATCAGTCATAACGCCTTTGGAAGTGGATACGATCGCGATACCCAAGCCACCATTTACGGTAGGCAGGTCATTAGCGGCTTTGTACTGGCGCAGACCTGGACGGCTCACTCGGCTAATATTCTCAATAACCGGAGTGCCTTGGTAATACTTCAGTGTGATCTCAAGAACAGGCTTCGCTTCTTCACTAGCTTGAAAATCAGTGATAAAACCTTCTTCTTTCAAGACGTTGGCCACAGCGACCTTCATCTTTGAGGAGGGCATACGCACAGTTTCTTTTTCCGCCATCTGTGCGTTACGGATACGGGTAAACATATCCGCTAAGGTATCTTGCATACTCATTTAATAGCTCCAAACATTTTAGTTGTGCAGCGCTTTCGGCCTAACGGCCGAAAGACGCTTACCAACGGTCGAGCGTTACCAGCTTGCCTTTTTCAAACCTGGCACATCACCGCGCATTGCGGCTTCGCGAAGTTTAATTCGGGACAGACGGAACTTTCTCAATACCGCATGCGGACGACCAGTTACTTGGCAGCGATTGCGCAGTCTTGAGGGACTAGCGTCTCTCGGCAGCTGCTGCAATTTCATCTGCGCTTCCCAACGCTCTTCATCAGAGACGTTCGGATTTGCAATAATGGCCTTCAACGCAGCGCGCTTCTCAGCGTATTTCGCTACGGTTTTTTCACGCTTGAGCTCACGCTCGCGCATTCCAACTTTTGCCATATCAGTTCACCTTATTTTCTGAACGGGAAGCTGAACGCGCTAAGCAGCGCTCTGCCTTCGTCGTCAGTGTTTGCGGAGGTCGTGATGGTGATATCCATTCCGCGGACTTTATCGATTTTATCGTAATCGATCTCCGGGAAGATAATCTGCTCTTTCACGCCCATAGAGTAGTTTCCACGCCCGTCGAATGACTTCTGGTTCAAACCACGGAAGTCACGTACACGAGGAATAGCTACATCAACCAGACGCTCAAAGAATTCCCACATACGATCGCCACGCAAAGTAACTTTGCAACCGATAGGAAAACCTTGACGAATTTTAAAGCCAGCTACGGATTTGCGAGCTTTAGTTACTACAACCTTTTGACCGGTAATAGCTTCCAAGTCAGCTGCCGCCGCTTCGATCTGCTTTTTATCGCCAAGAGCTTCGCCGACACCCATGTTAAGGGTAATCTTCTCAATACGAGGCACCTGCATAACGCTGCTGTAGGACATTTCCTTCATCAGCGCAGGAATAACCTCTTTCTGATATACCTCTTTATACTTTGGCATAATCAACCACCTAACCTTTAGTTATCGACAAGTTCGTTTGTCGACTTGAAGATGCGCACTTTCTTACCGTCTTCAAGAATCTTAAAGCCAATACGATCAGGCTTATCGGTGGCTGAATTAAAGATCGCCACGTTTGAAGCTTGAATGGGCGCCTCTTTCTCGACGATGCCGCCAGCAGTACCCAGCATAGGGTTTGGCTTGGTATGACGCTTAACCATATTGACGCCACTGACAACCAGCTTGCCGTCTTTCTGGACGCGATTTACTTTACCGCGCTTCCCTTTATCTCTACCTGCTATGACGACAACTTCGTCGCCTTTTCTGATCTTGTTCATATCTGGTCTGACTCCTATAGCACTTCCGGGGCCAGCGAGATAATTTTCATAAATTTCTCGCCACGCAGTTCCCGTGTCACCGGCCCGAAGATACGAGTACCGATGGGCTGTTCCTGGTTATTCAAAAGAACAGCGGCATTGCCATCAAAACGAATCAAGGAACCATCCTGTCTACGTACGCCCTTACGGGTACGTACTACGACAGCTTTAAGAACCTGACCTTTCTTTACTTTCCCGCGGGGAATAGCTTCTTTAACAGAAACTTTAATCACGTCGCCGATACTTGCGTAACGACGGTGTGAACCACCCAGCACTTTAATACACATTACTCGACGGGCTCCGCTGTTGTCGGCCACGTCAAGCACGGTTTGCGTCTGAATCATCGGTTATCTCCACCTAACAGCTTTGCTTGACTAGACTTTTTCGGCCCGCTCAACAATGTTCACAAGCTTCCACGACTTAGTCTTGGAAAGAGGACGAGACTCTTGAACTTGAACGGTATCGCCAATGCGACATTCGTTGTTCTCGTCATGAGCATGAAGCTTGCTTGAGCGCTTAACATACTTGCCGTACAGGGGATGCTTCACGCGACGCTCAACCAAGACCACAATGGACTTATCCATCTTGTCACTAACGACCTTACCGGTCTCAGTGCGCACGCTTTTCTCGTTCGCGGTCATATCACTCACCTGCCTTCTGATTTAAGACTGTCTTGACACGAGCAATGTCGCGACGCACTTTACGCAGAAGATGGACTTGATTTAATTGGCCCGTCGCCTTGCGCATCCGCAAGTTGAATTGCTCTTTCAACAAAGAGATCAGTTCATTACTGAGCTCTTCCTGAGTTTTGTTTCTCAATTCTGCAGCTTTCATTTACATCACCGTTCTTGTCACAAAAGTAGTTGCGACAGGAAGTTTAGCCGCTGCAAGCGCAAACGCCTCGCGGGCCAATTCCTCACTTACCCCTTCCATCTCGTAAAGCATACGGCCTGGCTCAATCTCCGCCACCCAGTACTCAACTGGACCTTTACCTTTACCCATACGGACTTCTAGAGGTTTCTTGGTAATCGGCTTATCCGGGAATATACGGATCCAGATCTTACCGCCACGCTTAATACGACGAGTCATAGTACGACGCGCTGCTTCGATTTGTCGGGCAGTTATGCGTCCACGTCCAGTCGCTTTTAAACCAAATTCACCAAAACTTACTTTGTTTCCGCGTTGCGCCAAGCCAGTGTTGCGGCCTTTGTGGACTTTGCGGAATTTCGTACGCTTAGGTTGCAACATTTCACTGCCCCCTACTTAGAACTTTTCTTTTTAGCTGCTTTCTTTTCAGCGCGAACCTGTTCAATACCACCCAGGATTTCGCCCTTAAAGATCCATACCTTCACACCAATCACACCATAAGTGGTATGCGCTTCGTGCGTAGCGTAGTCAATATCAGCACGAAGAGTGTGCAAAGGCACGCGACCTTCACGGTACCATTCAGTACGGGCAATTTCTGCACCGCCCAAACGGCCGCCAACTTGAATTTTGATACCTTTGGCGCCTTGACGCATCGCATTCTGAACCGCGCGCTTCATTGCACGACGAAACATAACACGGCGCTCCAATTGGCCGGCAACGCCAGCAGCAACCAGTTTAGCGTCCAAATCAGGCTTACGAATCTCTTCTATGTTGATGTGCACAGGCACTTTCATCAACTCGCCAACTTCCTGGCGCAGTCTATCTACGTCTTCACCTTTTTTACCGATTACAATACCCGGACGGGCTGTATGAATAGTAATCTTGGCGTTTTGAGGTGGACGCTCGATGATGACCTTGCTCACGGAAGCTTTTTCAAGCTTCTTCATCAGAAACTCGCGAACCTTGATATCAGTCAGCAAATGATCTGAATAGTTCTTTTTGTCTGCGTACCAGACTGAATTGTGATCTTTAACGATCCCCAGTCGAATACCGACTGGATTAACCTTTTGACCCATCTGCTATCTCCTACTCTTCGGCTACCTTGACGGTGATATGGCAAGTCCGCTTGAAAATGCGATCCGCCCGACCTTTCGCTCTAGGCTTAATCCGCTTCATTGTAGGACCTTCGTCTACGCAGATAGTGGCCACCTTCAGCTCATCAACATCCAGCCCTTCGTTATGCTCAGCATTGGCGATAGCTGACTCCAGCACTTTCTTGATAATGCTAGAAGCCTTTTTGGGACTAAAGGTCAATATGTCCAACGCTTCTTCAACCCGCTTACCGCGCACCTGATCTGCAACTAAACGAGCTTTCTGAGCAGATAAGCGAGCACCAAATAATTTTGCCGCTACTTCCATCTCTATACCCTCTTACCGTTTAGCTTTCTTGTCTGCAGCGTGTCCGCGATAAGTACGTGTGGCTGCAAATTCACCCAGTTTATGGCCGACCATGTCTTCAGTCACATAGACAGGAACATGTTGACGACCGTTATGAACTGCGATAGTTAAACCAACCATTTCCGGAAAAATGGTGGAACGACGTGACCAAGTTTTAATTGGCTTCTTGTCTTTGACTTCTACCGCTGTCTCCACTTTCTTGAGAAGGTGAAGATCAATAAATGGACCTTTCTTTAAGGAACGTGGCACGAGAGACCCCCTTACTTAGCTTTGCGACGACGCACAATCATTTTGTCTGTACGCTTGTTCTTACGAGTTTTGTAACCCTTCGTAGGAACACCCCAAGGAGTAACCGGGTGCTTACCAAAGTTACGCCCTTCACCACCACCATGCGGGTGGTCAACTGGGTTCATCGCAGTACCACGAACGGTAGGTCTTACCCCACGCCAGCGTTTAGCACCAGCTTTTCCGTATACACGCAGGTTGTTCTCGCTATTGGATACTTCGCCCAATGTAGCGCGACACTCTACAAGCACCTTACGCATCTCGCCGGAGCGCAAACGGATTGTTGCATATGCCCCTTCACGAGCAACGACCTGGGCCGAAGCGCCAGCGCTTCTAGCAATCTGAGCACCCTTGCCTGGCTTCATTTCGATACAATGAACGACAGAACCTACGGGAATGTTTCTCAGAGGCAGGCAGCTTCCCACGCGAATCGGAGCTTCTTGTCCGGAAGCGATTGCGTCACCTACAGATACGCCCTTAGGAGCAATAATGTAACGACGCTCTCCGTCGGCATATTTCAACAGAGCAATATGCGCGGTACGGTTAGGGTCATATTCCAAGCGCTCAACAACAGCAGGAATGCCATCCTTGGTGCGCTTAAAGTCGACAACACGATACAACTGCTTATGGCCGCCGCCCTGATGGCGTACAGTAATTCGACCTGCGTTGTTGCGTCCGCCGTTCTTACGTTTTTTCTCAGTCAACGACGCCAAAGGAGCGCCTTTATGCAGTGACGGATTTGTAACAGCCACTACATGTCTACGACCGGGAGATGTTGGTTTAGTTTTAACAACTGGCATTATTCGCTCCCCCCTTACTCGACATCTACAAAATCGATAGATTGACCGGAGGCAAGACGAACATATGCCTTACGAACATCATTGCGCTTACCCATACCGCGTGCGGTGCGCTTGGTTTTACCCTTGATATTCACAACCTGCACCGACTCAACCTTAACATCAAACAAAGCTTCAACCGCTTTTTTAATCTCGGGCTTTTTGGCATCGGCCGCCACACGGAAGACCACTTGATTGTTGATTTCCGCTAACAATGTGGCCTTTTCCGAAATATGGGGCCCAAGCAAAACCTTATAGAGCCTTTCTTGGTTCATCCCAACATCTCCTCAATTTTCTTAAGCGCAGAGACAGTAACTAGCACCTTGTCATGCGCGATAAGGCTGACAGGGTTAATAGCAACAGCGTCACACACATCGACATGCGGAATGTTACGGGAAGCCAAATACAGGTTTTGATCAACCGCATCCGCTACTATTAATACATTCTCAAGCCCAAGGTCCTTCAACTTCGCATTGAACTGCTTGGTCTTTGGAGCTTCTACAGCCATTTCCTCAACAACAACCAGGCGTTCCTGTCTAACAAGTTCAGACAGAATTGACTGCATTGCTGCGCGGTACATCTTTTTGTTCACTTTCTGAGAGTGATCCAACGGCGTAGCAGCGAATGTTTTACCGCCGCCTCTCCAGATAGGGCTGCGAATAGTACCCGCACGAGCACGGCCACTACCCTTTTGACGCCATGGTTTCTTTCCACCGCCGCTCACTTGGGAGCGTGTCTTCTGGGCTTTTGAACCCTGACGACCACCAGCCAAATAAGCAGTAACTACTTGGTGAACCAGAGCTTCGTTAAAATCTCTTGCAAAGGCCACGTCAGATACTGAAACAGTACCCTTACCCGCACCATTAATCGTTAACTCCATCTCTCACCCCTCTTATGCTTTAACCGCGGGCTTGATAACCACGTCTGCGCCGGTCGCTCCAGGAACTGCGCCCTTAATCAGAAGCAAACCTTTCTCTTCGTCGACTCTTACAATTTTAAGAGTCTGCACAGTGACGTTTTTATTGCCCATCTGGCCAGCCATTTTTTTGCCTTTGAACACTCGTCCAGGAGACTGGTTCTGACCAATAGAGCCAGGAGCGCGATGAGAAAGAGAGTTACCGTGAGTGGCATCTTGAGTAGAGAAGTTCCAGCGTTTGATAACGCCAGCAAAACCTTTACCCTTTGAACGCCCAGACACATCAACTTTTTGTCCGGCTTCAAAGATAGTGACGGGAACTTCGTCGCCAACCTTGTACTCGGCAGAGTCAGTGGCGTCCAAAGTAAATTCACAAACAACACGTCCAGCTTCAACGCCAGCTTTAGCAAAATGGCCCGCCATGGGCTTATTTACGCGCGACGCCTTCACTGAACCAGAAGCCACCTGAATTGCCCGATAACCGTCAACCTCAAGACTTTTAACCTGAGCAATGACGTTTTTCTCGACCTGAATCACAGTGACCGGGACGGCTGCGCCGTCATCTTCAAACAAACGAGTCATGCCAGCCTTACGGCCGACTAAACCAATCGCCATTTTTCACCTCTTAGTGCACGGGGCTTTCACCCTCTATGGCCACATACAAAAGTGTTACACCAATGAAGCGACGCCATATGCGTCAACCTTGCTTAGCCTAGGCTAATTTGGACATCAACGCCCGCTGCAAGATCCAGCTTCATCAGTGCGTCTACAGTTTTCTCTGTAGGCTCAACAATATCCAACAAGCGCTTATGAGTGCGAATCTCGTACTGATCGCGCGCATCTTTGTTTACGTGCGGAGATATCAGCACCGTAAAGCGCTCTTTTTTGGTTGGCAAAGGGATTGGCCCGCGAACTTGCGCACCAGTACGTTTTGCCGTATCAACGATCTCTTGCGTAGACTGATCGATCAAACGATAGTCGAACGCTTTTAGCCTGATTCTAATTTTCTGGCCTTGCATTTATTTACTCCGAATCCAACGACGGAAGACAGCCATACCCTACAAAAAGGAGCCGCATTTTAAGCAGCTGGCCATTTCCTGTCAAGAGCACTTTTTAAACAGCTCAATAAAAAAGGGGGAGCGAGCTCCCCCTTTACCTTATGACTGACTAGTCTTACTCGAAAATTTTAGCAACAACGCCAGCGCCAACTGTACGGCCGCCTTCACGAATCGCGAAGCGCAAACCTTCTTCCATCGCGATCGGAGCGATCAGGCTAACTTTCATTTTTACGTTGTCACCAGGCATAACCATCTCTACGCCTTCTGGCAATTCACACGCACCAGTCACATCCGTTGTACGGAAGTAGAACTGAGGGCGGTAGCCTTTGAAGAAAGGAGTATGACGCCCACCTTCGTCTTTGCTCAGCACGTATACTTCTGACTCAAATACGGTGTGCGGAGTAATAGTTCCTGGCTTGGCCAATACTTGACCGCGCTCTACGTCATCACGCTTAGTA
>NZ_JAPELK010000003.1:0-573844 GCF_029813005.1 Hahella sp. CR1 | reverse complement strand
AGTGCATCGGGCGTTTGAGACGAAATAGGTGTCAACCTATTTCAGGACTAGACACTTTTCAAAAGATCTGTATTCCTCTCTTCTAGAGCGTGCCCGCTTATATCTGGTGAGGGTAAGTAGTTGGATTTGCTTGTGTCGAATGGCATTATCCCGGTTCAGTCGCTGTCATCTTGTCAGCCCATTGCGAATTGATGTTGGCTGCAGGATTTCTCTACAACGCCAAGGCGAAAGGATATGTCGCACTCAAGCTCTCATCAGCATGATCATCACGCTGGTCATGCGCATCACCATGGCCACTTTCACGGACCGTCCTCGGCCCCGAACTATAACAAGTCCTTTGCCTGGGGCGTGGCGCTGAATCTTGGGTTTGTCGTGGTGGAGGTGATTTATGGACTTATCGCCGACTCATTGGCGCTGATCACTGATGCAGGGCACAACTTAAGCGATGTGCTGGGTTTACTTCTGGCCTGGGGCGCCTCTTATCTGGCGACGCGTACGCCGACCTCCCGACGTACTTACGGTTTTCGTCGAGGAACGATTCTGGCTTCCCTGTTGAGCGCGATTCTTTTACTGCTGGCATTGGGAGCGATCGCCTGGGAAGCCGCCCACCGAATCAATCAACCTGTCAGGGTGGATGGCGTGACCGTAATTGTCGTGTCGCTCATTGGCGTGGTTATCAATACCGCGACTGCGTTGATGTTTCTGAGTGGTCAAAAGCACGATCTCAATATCAAAGGCGCATTTCTACACATGGCGGCGGATGCCGGCGTTTCATTTGGCGTGGCGGCGGCGGGAGTCGTTATCATGTTTACCGGCTGGTTGTGGCTTGATCCGGTGATCAGTCTGGTCATTGTCGCCATTATCCTGTTTGGAACCTGGGGGCTGTTTCGGGATTCGCTCAATCTCGCCATGGACACAGTGCCTTCTCATATCAACCCTGATGAAGTGGAGGCGTTCTTGCGCAGCTATGCCGGCGTGACGGATATCCACGATCTTCATATCTGGGCGATGAGCACCACGGAAGTTGCGTTAACCGTTCATTTACTTATTCCCCATCAATCTGTGGATGACGCCTTTCTCGGCGAATTGGCGTTTCAATTGAACGAGCGCTTCCGTATTGGCCATAGCACCGTCCAAGTCGAAAGAGGGGACGGAGCGTCCTGTCATTTGGCTCATCCTGGAAGCCTGTAACTCCCCACAGAAATCACCTTTCTATTTTCACTCGTAAGGTCTAGGCCAAAGAGGTTCGCCTACAAGTCCTAGCTTATTTGGGTGATATTCATCCTCTCAGACCAGTGATAAGTTCTTCCGTATCACGACGGCATCCCGACTGCGCGAGTGTTGTTATGTGTTCTTGCGGCAGATTTCCGAGTGCATCCCCCCGTTCACTTAGGTCATCTGCCCGCTTTGAATCATAATATGAAAGCGCTTTCATAAAAGCGGGTGTGACGCACGTCGCAAATTTTTGATTTAAAAGGTTTTTGGTCCTGTACCGCAAGCCTCCCGACGGGGAGGCGTTGTCATTTCGGTTACAGGCTGTGCGCACTGATCAGGAGTCAATCGACCATGAAAAAAACACAATTATTAGTTTGGGGCGCGGTAATCGGCGGTTTATGCGCTGTGACATACCAATTCATGCCAGGCGGGGAAAGCGCGTCGACGACACAGGAGCAACAAGCCGCCGCCGGCGCTCAGAATCCCGCTACAGCGTCGCCTGCGCAATCAGTTCAATCCTCACAACAGGCGGCCTCTAAGTCGGCTCCGGGCGCAGCGAAGTACTCCGAACCGGAGCTCCCCGATTACGCCATGAACAACGAAGAATATCCCTCCATTGAATTTCGCATGACGGAAATTGAAGCACGCCGCGATGGTCGCGCTTTTGATCAGGAAGAAGTCGTACGTGCGATGTGGGAGCCCTCTGCATGGAAGAGCGATGACGGTATCGCCGACCAGCTCGAATTGAGCGATGCGGATCGTTTCGACGGTCGGGAGTTTATTCGCTTCAGCCCGATGAAGCTGGAGTCCCTGATGCCAGGGGATGAGATGGAAGTGCCTGTGCTGCCGCAAAACGCGACTTATCAAATGGTGGTGGATCGGGTGGAGTCCCATGGCGACGGCAACGTCACCTGGTACGGGCATTTGAAGGATTTCGAACAGGATAATCAGGTTTCTTTTACCCGCGGAGAAAATCTTACCTATGGCGGCGTTACCACCCCGGAAGGGCTGTATGTCGTTGAGGCCCGTGGCGACAAAGGATGGATCGTCAATAGCGGCACCTTGTTCAAAGGTGAAGATTTGCACGTTGAAGTACCCGAATTGGCGGATGTGAACAAAGCCGATGAAGGAACGGCGTCTCCGGATCAAAGCACCGGTGGGCCTATCGCTCAATAAGGATAAGTGTTAGCGCCCGGGGTAGGAGGCCAGGTCGCACAGTGGCTGGCTAAAAAAAAACAGACAGAGAGAGTAATAACGATGAAAAGGAAATTAACCGGAAGTATGTCTAAATGGTTGTCCTGCTTGACTCTGGCGGCTGCTCCCCTGGGCGCGCAGGCGGTGACAGTGGATATTATGGTGGTGTACGACGCCTATTCCGCAGGACGCTTTGGCGGCGAACCGGCAACGGCCATTCGTAGCTGGGTAGACCAAGTAAACGCCATGTATCAAAACAGCCAGGTAGACGTACAACTGCGTTTGGTCGGCGCTTTCGCTCATGAAGAAAGCGGTTCCAGCATGGGAGAAGTGCTTGGAAACCTGCGTGTGGATAACTGGGTTATCCAGAAGCGTGAGGAAGTCGGCGCGGATTACGTTACGCAAGTACATAAAACCGGTTCCTGCGGCGTTGCATACGTCGCTGTACATAAGGATTGGGCGTTCAGCGTCACAGGTCCAGATTGCGGGCCTCAGGTACTGGCTCACGAAGTCGGACACACCATGGGTCTTAACCACTCCCGTCGTCAGGGCGATCAAAGCGGATCGCGTTATCGCTACGGCCTCGGCCATGGCGTTGACGGCGCTTTCGGCACCATTATGACGTATGAGTGGTTGTTCAACGCCCCGAAAGTCGCCAAATTCTCCAACCCGAGAGTGCAGTGCAACGGGCTTCCCTGTGGCGTTCCTGCCGGTCAGGCGCAAGAGGCGGATGCGGCTCAGGCGATCAACAATGTGCGTAATGAGATTGCTGCGTTTAAACCGACTAAAACCGACGGCGGCAACACTTCCGGCGACAAAGTGTCTGTATTCCAGCATTACAACTACGCGGGTTACAGCGCTGCGTTGGGCGAAGGCCAGTATCGCCTGAGCGACTTGACCTCCCGCGGCGTTCGCAATGATGATCTGTCCTCAGCCCGCGTGCCTCCCGGCATGGTATTGGAACTGTATCAGCACGATAACTTCGGCGGCGCGAAAACCGTTTATACCTCAGATATATCTGGCTTCCCGCTATCCGGCGTGAATGACACGACTTCCTCGATTATCGTCAAGAAAAGCAGCGGCGGCGGTCAGAGTGGAGCGCAACCAGTTGATAACGGCGTATACATGCTGCAAGCCAAACACTCCAGCAAGTGCGCAGATGTATACGGCGGCAAGCAGGAAGCGGGTACGCCTGTCATTCAGTGGAGCTGTCACCAGGGTAACAACCAGCGCTGGAACTTCACCCATATCAAAGATGGGTACTATGAAGTCAAAGCGGTGCATAGCGGCAAATGTCTGGATGTCTCCAACTCAAGCAGAAGCAACGGCGCCACGGTGCAACAATGGTCCTGTAATGGCAGCGCTGCTCAGCAATGGAAAGCAGTGGACAACGGCGACGGCACGTTCCGTCTGGTGTCTGGCGTAAGCGGCAAAGTGTTTGATGTTAAAGAAGTCTCAACGGCTAGCGGCATGGCTATCCATCAGTGGGACTGGGTTGGCGGCGACAACCAACGCTGGTATTTGAAGCGCGTGAAGTAAGCGTTTTGATATTCAGTTATTGAAGAAATCCCCTGGCGCGCTTTGACTGGCGGCTGGGGGATTTTCGTTATGGAGTGTGCGTTTATCTGATTGTTCGAAATGGGAGTTACTTTCCAATTAGCTGGATGTCCATCGAGTTTGCGAAGGTCGCAAGAGTGGCTTTGCATCCAAACTGAGAAAACAACATGAGGGCGATGTCACTCGCACTGGCCGATTTTAAGCTTGCTGGAATAGTGTAAGGCCAGGGGCTGTTCAGGGCGTGGGTCATTATCAGGGAGTGAATGTTTTGCCTGAGCAGGTTGGGATCATCTGTATCCGCCGCCACAATGCGATCGAGTATTAATTCTGAACCGGTGTTCTGATAGTGGACCTTGTACATGAGAACAGAGGTCCAGCTCCTTACGAAATAAAACCACTCGCCGAAAGCATAAATATCCCATTTCACGTCCATGGACTCGGCTTTCGACACAATTCCTTCGAGCTGTTCTCCGCCATGTCGGTAGTGGATGTCACAAGGAATTTCTTTGCCGCCTTCGATAACTTGGTCAATGTACCGCCTGCCATCGTCGGCACGGCTGGCTACATAGTTTTCCGCGATGGATTTGTCGGCAGTAGTGGCGATAATTTTTAAAGTGATGCAGCGAATATCCAAAATAGGCGCGTCAAATGGATTACCTTCGCCTACTTCGATCCAAACCGGCTGTTCAAGAGAGCGGGTATCCACATGCTCGGCTTCGCTCTTTTTCTCCGGCTGTTTCTTTGTACTTTTGCGTTTAAAGAATTCGAACATTGTTAGTGCGCCTTTTATCCATATTTTAACCAACCAGTACTTGTCATTATAGGTCGATGAGCCTGATTAACGTTTACTCTAAAGCATCACTATCGATCGGGTCTAAGTCGCGTCGTTTTGTCTAAAAAAACGGCAAATACTTATTATTTGTGATTGTCTCCTCAATTTAACGATTTTACTGACTTTTATGTAACGTAAATATTAATAGGCCTATATAGATTTATGTGATTTATTTCATTGTTAATCAATAGCTTGAATTATTCGTAGGCTCTAAGTACTAGCTGCTTTAGGCGATGGTGGTTAAAAGGCTGCAATGATAGATTTTCTGCGCCGTTGACGTTCCGTCGAGTTCTGGTTTGTGATCTATTTTCCGTTTTCCACGCTGCGGAAGTCCTATCCGGATAATAACGAAGTTCGTTATCGGGAAACTCCCATAAATGGAGCAGGAAAGTTGGTATAAAAAATGAAAAACAGCCTCAAAAAAATTCTGGCCGCTGGCGTTCTCGCGACGGCTGCATCCACTTCCCAAGCCGTCACCGTCGATCTGATGGTGGTGTATGATTCTTATACCTCAAGCTACTTCAAAGGCGATGTAAACACCGCTGTGCGTAACTGGGTCAGTCAGGTGAACAATATGTACACCAACAGCCAGATTGACGTGCAATTGCGCCTGGTTGGCGCATACGCCCACGAAGAGACTGGCTCCAACATGACGGAAGTGTTGGGCAACCTGAGAGTGGACTCATGGGTAAACCAGAAGCGTCAGGAAGTGGGCGCGGACTATGTGACTCAATTGCATCGCACCGGCTCTTGCGGCGTGGCTTATGTCGCTGTCGACCGCAACTGGTCATACGGCGTGGTTGGACCAAGCTGCGGACCCACTACGTTGGCGCACGAACTCGGCCACACCATGGGCCTGAACCACTCCCGCCGTCAGGGCGATCAGAGCGGGTCGCGTTATCGTTATGGCCTGGGTCATGGCGTTGATGGCGTATTCGCCACGATCATGACTTATGAGTGGCTGTTCAACGCACCTAAAATCGCCAAATTCTCCAACCCCAACCTGCAATGCAACGGTTTGCCTTGTGGTGTTGCGGCGGGCAACTCCAACGAGGCGGACGCAGCACGCGCTATCAACAACGTGCGTAGCGAAATGGCGGGCTTCATGCCGACAAAGGTCGGCGGCGGCAACCCCGACGGCGGCGATAACAATGGTGGGGACAATAATAACGGCGGCGACAACAACAATGGCGGCTCCAATATTTACACCATGAAAGCCAAAAACTCCGGCAAGTGCGCCGATGTCTACGGCGGCGATCGTCGTGATGGCGCTTCCGTCATCCAGTGGAGCTGTCACGGTGGCAACAATCAGCGCTGGCAGTTTATTCACCTGGGTAACGGCGTTCATCAGATCAAATCTGTGAACAGCGGCAAGTGTCTCGATCTGTTCGGCGCGAGCCAATACAACGGCGCGTATGCGGGTCAGTGGACCTGTAACAACTCCAACAACCAGAAGTGGCAGGCGTTCAAGAACAGCGACGGAACTTATCGTCTGATCGCGGTTCACAGCGGCAAAGCGCTGGACGTTGACGCTGCGGGCGGCACCTACAATGGCGCAAGACTGCGTCAGTGGGATTGGGTTGGCGCTAATAACCAGCGTTGGATTATTACCAGCGCAGGCCAATAAGCTTCATCTGGCTAAGCCTTATAAAAAATCCCCGCGAATGCGGGGATTTTTTTGTCTTAAGCAAAGCAACCCGGTTGATAAACGCTTAGTCCAGAAAGCGCGCCAGAATCAGATCGTTGATTTCCGCCACATGAGTAATCGGCGCCATATGGCCCCAGGGCGTCTGCTTGAATTCAAGGTTGGGCAGATTTTCCTTCAGGCGTTCACTGATGCGTCGGGATGACAGTGGGCTCTTCTCGCCCGCCATTAGGTAGGTGTTGAATGGAAAGCTGGCGTAATCCTGCAGTCGGGTGGGCTCTTCTATTAGCGCCTTGAAGTCCAGCGCCACTTTTCTGATCTGTCCGCTTAGCGCGTTACGAATGTCCGCAGGGTAGCGTTTGAATGCGCCAGGGCCGGACCAGTAATCAATAAACTGCTGAGTCGCTGACATCTCGTCGTTTTGCGCGAGGGTCCGCTCCAATCCTTTTACGACTTCCACAATCTCCAGAAATGCCGGCTCCTCGGGCGATAGCAGATGAAACGCGACCGGCTCGTAGATGGTCAGGCTGAGAATGCGTTCGGGGTATTGCGTCGCAAACCTCAACGCCGTGGCTGCGCCATAGGAGTGACCGACCACATGCAGCGGGGCGTTGTCCTGCTGTTCCTGCTCCAATACAGCGAGGACGCGATCCACTTCGTCCTGTAAGCAGAAGTGCTCCGCCAGATGAGCCGGGTAGGGGGCCTCGCCATATCCCCATAGATCCACCGCCAGGGTGCGGTAGTTTTCCTGCAGTTGGCTGGTGAGCATTTTCCATTGAGCTTTGGAGCTCATTGAGCTGTGCAGGAGCAATATAGGCTGGCCTTCACCGCCAACCTTGTATCCAGTCAAAGACTGCATAGTGACCTCGCAATTTCCACAATGTTTTATATTTATTCAATCTCGGGTTCTATCCATGAAAATTCCGCGTATATTACCTATCTGTAAGGAAATATTGATAGTTAAAACATTATCTCCCGAGTATTACGTGTTACGGTAATTAATACATAGGATTTATTCGGAAGTGCAGGTTTTTAAATGAATTTCCGGATTATTTCCAGATTAGAGGACGCGGTTGAACGCGCTATGAACGGCATAAACATCGTTCCCATGGCGGATATATAACCCATCCCGCCGGCGTTCAGTCCTTGGTTGAGTTCGCAAACCCCAAGGAGGAGAACATGACCGTTTTGCTTCTGTTATTGGCGGCGTTGGCGTTGGCTTATTTCGGCGCTGGCGCGTTGTCCTGGACAGTCCTTTTCACTATCGCCGCTCTGGCTTTCTCGTTCACCGATCCCGGCTTCGCCGGTTTGTTGGTCGTCTGGGGGCTGTTTATTGCGGCGGCGGTGTTGCTTAACTCCTCTTCCATTCGGCGGCGTTATGTCACTGCGCCGATCCTCGCCTGGGTGGGCAAGACGCTGCCGGGGATTTCCGATACCGAGAAAGAAGCCATCGAAGCGGGCACCGTTAGTTGGGACGGCGACTTGTTCACCGGCATGCCCGATTGGAACAAGCTGCTCGCGATGAGCAAACCTACCCTGACCAAAGAAGACAAAGCCTTTATCGACGGACCGGTAGAGCAGTTGTGCGAAATGCTCAACGACTGGGAGATCACGCACCAACGCTATGATCTGAGTCCGGCGACTTGGAAATTCATCAAGGAAAATGGCTTCTTTGGGATGATCATTCCCAAAAAGTATGGCGGGCTGGAGCTATCCGCGCTGGCGCATTCTACTGCGGTGATGAAAGTCGCTACCCGCAGCATCACTGGCGCAGTGACGGTCATGGTGCCCAATTCGTTAGGGCCTGGCGAGCTTCTGCTGCATTACGGCACAGAGGAGCAGAAGGATTATTACTTGCCCCGTCTGGCCAAAGGTGAAGAAATTCCCTGCTTTGCGCTGACGGCGCCCAAGGCGGGTTCAGACGCCGGCGCTATCACCGACAAGGGCATTGTCTGCAAAGGCGAGTGGGAAGGTAAGGAAGTCATTGGTCTGCGTCTGACCTGGAACAAGCGATACATCACCCTGGCGCCGGTTGCCACTGTGTTGGGATTGGCGTTTAAAGTCTATGACCCGGATCATCTGATTGGCGATGAAGTCGAGCGGGGCGTCTCCTGCGCTCTGATTCCCACCAACACTCCGGGCGTAAAAACCGGCGCGCGCCACTTGCCCCTGAACACCGTGTTTATGAATGGGCCGACCTGGGGCGAAGATGTCTTTATTCCCATGGACTTTCTGATCGGCGGCGAGAAATACATCGGTAAAGGCTGGGCGATGTTGATGAACTGTCTCTCCGTGGGACGCGCTATTTCGTTGCCGGCATTGAGCGCCGGGGCTGGCAAACTGTCCAGCCTCACCAGCGGCGCCTATGCCCGTATTCGTGAGCAGTTCAACCTGCCGGTCGGGTACTTCGAGGGCGTTCAGGAAGCCTTGGCGCGAATTGGCGGGCTGACTTATTTAATGGATAGCGCCAGAGTGATGACGGCGGGGTTACTGGATAATCACGAAAAACCTGCGGTGCCTTCTGCCATCTTGAAATATCACAACACTGAAAAAATGCGCGCTGTGGTCGGCGCGGCGATGGACGTGCACGCCGGACGGGGCGTTATCAAGGGGCCGCGCAACTACATCGCGCGGGTGTATCAGGCGATTCCCATCAGTATCACGGTGGAGGGCGCCAATATCCTGACGCGCAGTCTGATGATCTTCGGGCAGGGCGCCATTCGAGCGCACCCTTATCTGTTGCAGGAAATGGAAGCGGCGCAGAATCCGAACAAAGAAAAAGCATTGGATGACTTTGATCATCTCTTCTTCAAGCATGTGCGGCGCAACATGCAGCTCACGGCGCGATCTTTGGTGCTGGCTTTTACTGGCGGCACGGTTGCATCAGCGCCTGAATCGGCGAGGGAAACCAGACCCTATTTCCGTGATATGACGCGTCTGGCGGCGGCGTTTGGTCTGGTCAGCGACGTGACGCTGGCTTCCCTGGGGGGAGAACTGAAGCGGCGCGAGATGATTTCAGGGCGTCTGGGCGACTGTCTAAGCTACCTCTATCTGGGCTCAAGTGTCTTGAAGCGTTTTCATGATGATGGCTGTCCTAAATCGGATGCTCCGCTGATGCACTGGGCGATGCGCTACTGCCAATATGAAATTCAGAATGCGTTGCATGAAGTGCTGCGCAACTATCCGGTGAAGGCGCTGGGTCTGCTGTTGAGACCGCTGGTGTTTCCTTTGGGACGCCACTTCGAGCGCGCTGACGACGCTATTTGCCGTGAGATTGCGGAGATGTTGCTACAACCTTCTGAAGCCCGCGACAGATTGGTGGACGGCGTCTACCGTAACACCCGTCCGGATGATCCGGTAGGTCGAATCGAAAACGCCTTCCTGAAGAAAGTCGGTGTGGCCAACCTGGAGAAACGCATCAAGAAGGCGATTAAAGCCGGAGATATACCGGATGACGATCTATACGCCATGTTGGAGGCGGCGGTGAACAAGAAAATTCTCACTACAGACGAGGCGGAGCGGTATCGCGAAGCGGAGGAAGCGGTGGACGACGCCATTCAGGTCGACCATTTTGACCCTCACGAACTGCCCGTAACGCAATCCGACTAACCTTTCTCCATACCAGGTCCCAGGCCGGCGTACCTTGCGCCGGCTTTTCTCAGGCTTCCGCTATGTCTTGAACGTTATTTTCTTGGATAGTCGCTCTGCGTTTGTTATGAATACCGTTTTCCTGCAACGCAACAGAGAGACGAGTGTGAAAACCTACGAAGATATCCTCGACGCCATGTACGCGTTATACAGCGACGCATTCTCCAATGCGCTTCCCGTCCCAGAGAGCATGAGAAGCTTATGGAGCGAACCTGACAGGCTCGACTGGATTGCGATAGGGCAAGAACAGGAGAACTGGTATCTGAACTTCGCCTGCGGGGAGGCTATCGCCGAGCACACCTCCGTTCGCGGCTATCTGGCCAACGCAGCGGAATACCTGAATAAGGACAGATCCCGCGGTGACGAACTATTGGACATGATCCGCTACGAGCTGATTGACTGGACGCCATTTGCAGAGGAAGACGACGTCAGCGACGACCAGGGAGAAATGAATGAGTTCATCATCTATAGCGCCCTACACTTGGTCGCCGCAAAGCTGCGCAAAGAAAAGTTGCCACAACTCTCCGTCACCTTGGCGGACCCACTGGAAGTGACCGTATTCGATGATATCGAAGCCTCCAACTTCGACGCATCCATACCTCAGTACAATGGCGCAGAACTGACCAGAAAAGACCTGCTGGAAATGTTGCCAACGCTCTGCCGAGAACAACCACACAGAGACTACCTGACGACGCTACTCAAACTTAATCGCAAAAACCGCGAGAAAGCGCTTGCGATTGCTGAGAGGTTTGTTTGATTAGATGTTTGCTACTATCAAAAAGCGCTGGGTAATTGATAGTTGCTAACTACTCCTCATGCAACCAATGCCAACAAATGTCTAAATTAACATGATCCTTTTTTAAAAAGGGATAGGCTTTTTGGTTGCGTTTTTTTCATTTTATTATTGGTCTTGTGTTTTGCTGGTTTATTTTTGTGATACTGTTTGCTTTTCTAAATTTTGGTAACTAATTCTGGATTAGCTATGACGGATAATAAAAGCTTATTTTTGGAAAAGGCAAAAAATAATTCTCACGAATTGTACGTGATGACAGTTGGAGAGTTTCAAGATATTGCTGAAAAAATAAACTCGTATGTCACGTTAGATCGAGTAAAAACTGCAGCAGGTTTCGTTGCGCCTACTAACGACTTAATTACAGTAAAAAAAGTATTTTCGGAGCTGGGGGCTAAAGGAAGGGCAGTAGAAAAAGTAATTAATGGTGAGCGCTATATAATAATAAAGGGATATGCTGGCTTTAGAGATATACTTAAAGGAACAAAATATTTGTCAAGCAGCCCAAGAGTTGTATCTATGGCTATTGGTCGCTTGGGGGTCGAAAAAAGTATTGTTCAGGGTGCTAAGCTTACAATTGTTCTTACGGTCCCAATAAGCGTTATAAAGTATTTGATTGATGAGCAGCGTACGATTTCTAGACTTATTGGCACGGTTGCATCTGATTTGGTAAAGCTAGGGATCTCTAGCGTATTTGCATCTGCTGCCGCCGTAACTGCAGGTACTCTCACTACAATAGCGGTTGGCCCGCTACTGGCGGCGGTAGTAGTTGGGGTGGCAGTATCGCTTTTCTTAGAACATATTGACAATGAGTTTGGTTTGACAGACGCTCTAGTTAAGCTTATTGATGATAGTTATGATAACACTGTTGGTGTGTTAGATCGAATTTTATCAAAATTTGAAAACATATTTGTATGGCAAGCTAAAAATGGAGTTCCTTTGGGGAAGGATGTTTTTTGCTAACATAGAATTTACAAAAAAACAAAGTGTTTTGTTTTTGATTTTTGCTTCTTTGTTTTTTCCATTTTACTACGCTTTCTCTTATGTTAGATATTTTGAAGAGATTAGGGTGGGAGTTGATGTTGTAGTGTTTTCTACGAATATGTATTTTCTTTTTCTTCCTGTTTTTTTTGCCTTATATTATTTGGTTGATGTTTTTTTGAGGCGATTTAATGTCTCTTTAAATATTAGGGGAGCTGGCATTCTTTTTGGTTTTTTTGCTTTCGTTGTTGTTTTTCTAGGTGAGATGGCTGAGAGGGAGGTGCTACTTACTATTCAGGAAAAAGGTTATGTAGAGTGCTATAGCGAGAGTGAACCCGGTTATAGGTCAACAAAATTAGTATTTAAGAAGGATATTTCAGCATGCGGTTCAGATATCTAGGTGCTTTAGCGCTATTCGCAATGTCTTTCGTAGCGAGGGGAGACATCTTGTGCTCAGCAACAGCAGAAAATATCAAAGGGTTTAATGACGACAATGTCTTCAGCAAGGAGGCTGTGCTCGATGGCGTGCAAGGAACCCAGAATGGCCACGTTAAACTTCATAGTGAAGCCGGTTATGAGTTCTGGCTGGTGTCCGCCGCTACAGTAAATAGCAATGGGAAGACGCAGCGTAGTTTTTATACGGAACTGCATTTGCCTACGGGCTTAATAGTGCGCTCTCCCAGTGCGCTTAATTCTGATGAAAAACAGGCTCGAATTGAGTTAATAACCTATCCCCAAAACAGCTACTTATACGACAGTATGCTGCTGTTTACGTGCATGCAGTACTAAATGCGCGACCAATCACCGTTGCCGATAGGGGATCTGGCAGTAGGTGATGCCGTGTTTTGGGCTCAGGCGGTGTTTGGTCAGGAACATGTTGAGTGAGTTCATGGACAGGTTGATGTTGGGCGTCGGCCCAAGATAAATGTGTTCAAGGTAGTGGTTGTCGTTGCTGCGGGTGGTCAGGTTGAACTCGAAGTAGGGCACCAGCATGGAAGCGCCTTCCCGGAACTTCACTGGCGAATTCAGGTAGTCCGTCACGCCAGGGGAGACAATGCGCCATTCCTCCTCTTCCTGAAAGGAGGGGTGTTTCAATATTGCGGCGATGCGCAACAGGTCTGATTCGATCATCTCAAACACGCCATGGTAAGACTGCGATGGCGGAAAATGTGTGGGGCCTGCATGTTCGCCGTGTTGCTCAGCCAGCGCCTCCACCACATCCATCACCTGGCGAATGAGAGTCGTTTGGTCTTGGTGGCTGTAAATGCACTTGCCTACCTGAAACGATTGCTGACTGGCGCACTCCAGAATATGCGCGGCGGGAAAGCCCACGCTGACGCCTTTGCCCATGGAGCTGTAGCCGCGCCACTGACTCAACAGATTGCCGTTGGAGCGAAATGAGGCCCCGAACAGCATATGTCCATTAGTGATGCGATGAGCGATCCAGTCCCGGAACTGGTGCAACAGGCCGGGTTTGGGATGACTGTCGGCGATGCGGCGATCTACTTCGGCGCTGATTAAGTCGGCGGTATGCTTCAACTCGGCGGAGTCGTTCATATAGCGAATATCGCTGGCCCACAGATTACCGCTTTCCACTATGCCCAACAGACCGGAGAACGTGGTGTAGTGGTACAGCGTGTCGACGGGTATGTCTGAGTACAACTTGGCGGTGATGTCCTGAATCATGGCGCTCGCTTCAGTCTTTGTTTTCGTTGCAATGGAATACGTGGGGACGGTGTCCGGGTCAAACCCAGACATTATCCTCCGCCGTTCGCTCTCCGCCAGCGTCGCCGGTATTCGCCACGCCTCTGGGCTCAATCAGCATGGCCCGACACTCGTTCTCTGCGAAAGGCTTATGCTCCACGCCCGCCGGTACGACAAACATTTCTCCCGCCTCCAGTTTCACTTTTCCATCTCGAAATTCAATGCACATCTCACCTTCGATCACCATAAAGACCTCATCCGTGTCTTCATGGCGATGCCACACAAACTCACCCTGGATCTTAACTACCTTGAATTGATAGTCATTCATCTCCGCAATCACCCGCGGCGACCAGCGTTCACTGAACTTGGAGAATTTTTCTTTTAAATTGATGGCGGTATGGTTCATTTTTCACACGCTTGAGTACAGTCATACAATCTTTCAATCTAAGTCGATGTGAGAGTGTGGTCAAATGTGGGATGACCAACGCTGAGTTAAAATCAGCATCAATACAGGAAGAAACTAACTTCGTATGAACGCCTTTTAGACAAGTGGCTGTCTGCTGTCTGAATTTTGTCTGGTGGAGGTGGCGTTATTCGCTCTCGCTCTCAATAGCTTGATTCCCCAGTCAGGTTCCGAAAGGAAATAGGTACCGCGTTCGCTCGCGTCAGGGCGCTATCCAGGACCAGGTGCTTTGCCGTGAAGGCTGAGATATTATCAACGGCATTCTTTTCATGACTTCAAAGGAATAAAAACAATGAATTTTGAAGACTTTAAAAAGTGTGTCTGTGAGGCGAAAAGCGCGCATCCTTTTTGGTTTGATTTTGAGCCGGACGACGCGCCGGACCAGGATAGTCTCATTCGCGCCGAGCAAATGCTGGAAGCCAGGTTGCCGCAGGAATACAAAGACTTTTTGCTGCAGTATGGCGGCGGCTATTTCGCTTTCGGCAATGTCTTTTCCCTGGAGGAAGGCAGCGAGTGGAATCTGATTGATATCAATGCTGAATTCGCCCATCTTCGGGCAGGCCGCGTGTTGATTTCAGAGAACAGCAATGGGGACTTCTTCGGTTTTGATGTGCGGGACGGCGTTTGTCAGTCTGAGCTGTGTTTCTGGGATCACGCGCATGAGTGCTGGCAAAGCAGCGGCTACACGAATCTATTTGAGTACTTGAGTAAAGTCGCTCTCACCAATTAAAGCGGGACAAGGCCAACTTGGCGTTGGCCTCTTGTACCTCTTTTCTACAAACCTGCTACGACAAAACCGCTATAGCGTCGCCTGTGCCAACGCCTGCTCCAGGTCCGCGATGATGTCGTCCTTGTGCTCGATGCCGATGGACAGGCGCACCATATCCGGAGAGACGCCGGCGGCGGCTTGTTCTTTTTCATCCAACTGCCGGTGCGTGGTGGTCGCGGGGTGGCAGGCGAGAGTTTTAGCGTCGCCGATGTTCACTAATCGCTTGACCATCTGCAAGGCGTCGATGAAACGGCCGCCTGCTTCCTTGCCGCCCTTGATGCCGAAACTCAGTACAGAGGAAGGTTTGCCGCCCATGTACTTCTGCGCCAGCTCGTAATAAGGGCTGCTCTCCAGACCGGGATATTTCACCCAGCTGACGCTGGGGTGGGACGCCAGAAATTGACATACCGCCATGGCGTTTTCCACGTGTCTCTCCATCCGCAGCGACAGGGTTTCGACGCCTTGCAGAATCAGGAACGCGTTGAATGGCGACAGGGCAGCGCCCATGTTGCGCAATGGCGCGACTCGCGCGCGACCGATAAAGGCGGCGTCGCCCAGGGCTTCGGTATACACCACGCCGTGGTAGGAGGGATCAGGCTCGTTGAGCTGCGGAAAGCGGGGGTTGTCCTTCCAGGGAAAACGGCCTGAATCTATGATCACGCCGCCGATGGTGGTGCCATGGCCGCCGATGTATTTGGTTAATGAGTGCACCACGATATCGGCGCCGAAATCGAAAGGGCGGCACAACACGGGAGTGGCGACGGTGTTATCGACAATCACTGGTATGCCATGTTTGTGAGCGATTGCGGCGAGGGTTTCAAGGTCGGCCACATTTCCGGCGGGGTTGCCGATGGACTCGCAAAAAACCGCTTTGGTGTTTTCATCGATCAACGCTTCCATGGAGGCGGGATCGTCGCTGTTGAACATGCGCGCGGTGACGCCGGATTGCGGCAGGGTGTGAGCAAACAGGTTGTAGGTGCCGCCATAGAGCTGATTGACGCTGATGATATTGTCGCCGGCGCGGGTCAGCGTTTGAATTGTGGCGGTGATCGCCGCCATACCTGAGGCCATCACCAAGGCCCCGATACCGCCTTCCAGCTGCGCCATACGCTGCTCCAATATGGCGTTGGTCGGGTTCATGATGCGGCTGTAAATATTTCCTTCCACCTTCAGGTCGAACAAATCAGCGCCATGCTGAGTGTTGTCGAAATAATAGGAGGTGGTCTGATAGATCGGCGCCGCGACGGCATGCGTGGTGGGGTCGCCGGCAAAGCCGCCGTGAATGGCGATGGTCTCTTGTTTCATGGATCTCTCCGCTGCGCGTAAGGAATGGGTTTGCTCTGTGCTTGTTCGCGTCAGCCCCCGTAGAGACGGGCTAACTATTTGTATCGTTTAGAGAATCGTTGATATTAACAACGGCCCGCAACAGAGTGTACCGCTCGTTGGCGCAGGTCAATATGCCTGGCGTCTGAATTTGCCTTGCATCCTATTTGAAACTAGCATTGGCCTTGTAGACCTCCTGAAAACGAGCTGGCTGCCGTTTTACGGAGTTTTCCTGGATTTCAATTTCTGGATGACTGGCACGACATGCGTAAACAATCTCTTCACATACTGCTGGTCGTCGTTGGCTGGACTTCCGTTGTGCTTGGCGTCATTGGCATTGTGTTGCCGTTATTGCCCACCACGCCCTTTATTCTGCTCGCGGCCGCCTGCTTCGCGCGTTCTTCGCCGAAATTCCATCACTGGCTGGTGTCTCATCGCCATTTGGGACCAATCGTAAAGAACTTTGAGTCAGGGCGCGGTGTCACCCGCAAGGTGAGATTGCGGGCGTTAATCTGCCTGTGGGTGGGACTCGCCATTTCCATGGTGGTCGTCGGCAAATTATGGAGCCTGATCATGCTCAGCGGCATTGGCGCCTGCACTACCTTATATCTGTGTCGTCTGCCGACCTGTGAAGAGGACGCGGGCGAGCCCGAATCCCAGGTTAACTAACCGGCCGCGAATTACTCGACAACCGGCTCTTCCCATTCTGTATTGAATTGCAGATCCGCCAGACGTGCGTAGAGTTCGCTGTCGCGGATCAGCTCGCTATGGGAGCCTAAAGCTTCCAGGCGACCATGATTCAACACGGCGATGCGGTCCGCATTTTTGACCGTCGCCAGACGATGAGCGATCACCAGCGTAGTGCGCCCTTCCATCAGGCGTTCCAGAGCCTGTTGCACCAGATATTCGCTTTGTGCGTCCAACGCGCTGGTGGCTTCGTCCAACAACAGAATGGGAGCGTCAGTGAGTATGGCGCGGGCGATGGCGATGCGCTGCTTCTGACCGCCGGATAAGCCAAGACCGGCGTCCCCCAGGCGGGTTTTGTAGCCCTGTGGGAGCGCGGCGATAAAATCATGGGCGTTCGCGGCTTTGGCGGCGGCTTCGATTTCCTCCTGCGTGGCGTCTGGTTTGCCGTAGCGTAAATTGTCTTCAATGGAGCCGAAAAACAGGGCTGGCGTTTGTGACACCAGGGCGAAGCAGCGGCGTAAATCTGTAGGCTCAAGCTGTCGAATATCCACGCCTTCCAGACGGATTTCTCCAGCTTTGCAATCAAAAAAGCGTAGCAGCAGGTCAAACAGAGTGGATTTGCCAGCGCCGGATGGGCCGACCAGCGCCAGGGTTTCTCCCGGCGCAACATCCAGATTCAGGTGATCGATGGCGTTGGCGTCCGGCCGCGCCGGGTAGGAGAAACTGACGTCGCGAATAGACAGATTGCCGGGGATCAGCTCAGGAAGACTCTTCACGCCGAACTGCGGCGCAGTGATTTCATTCTTCGACTGCAGCAGCTCCACGATGCGTTCCGCTGCGCCTGCCGCCCGTTGCAATTCGCCGATGACTTCACTGACAGAGCCTACCGCTGCGCCCACTAACACGCTGTAGAACACGAACGCCGCCAGTTCGCCGCCACTGATGCGTCCTTCGATGACATCCAGCCCGCCGATCCACAGCATGGCGCCTACCGCGCCCAGCACCAGAACGATGACAACCGTCACCAGGATGGCGCGTTGCACGATACGCTCCTTGGCGACATTGAAGGCGTCTTCAACGTGCTCTGAAAAGCGTTGTTTATCCAACTTTTGATGGTTGTAGGCATGAACGGTTTTTATCTGTCCAAGCACTTCGCCGATATAAGAGCCGACATCCGCCACTTTATCCTGGCTGCGCCGAGACAAACCGCGCACCCGCCGCCCGAATATCAGAATGGGAGACACCACCAGGGGCACGGAAATCATGACGATGGCGGTGAGCTTTGCATTCGTGATGAACAGCCAGATGATCCCGCCGATCATCATGATGATATTGCGCAGCGCCACCGAGACGGAGGAACCAATAACCGATTGCAGCAGCGTGGTGTCAGCGGTCAGGCGGGACTGAATCTCCAGCCCGCGATTGCTTTCAAAAAAGCCGGGATGCAGCTCAATCAGGTGATCGAACACCTTGCGTCGGATATCCGCCACCACACGCTCGCCGAGCCAGGTTACCCAGTAGTAGCGGGTGAAGGTGCCGAGCGCCAGCGCGACGATCAGACCCAGGAAGATAAGCACATAGCGGGACAGCATCTGCTCAGACTGCGTCGCCAGGCCCTGATCGATAAGCAGTCGCACGCCTTGTCCAATGGACAGAGTGATGCCGGCGGTGAAAAACAGCGCGCAGAGTGCGAATACAATTTGTCGTTTGTAAGGAAGAATAAACTCAAACGTAGCTTTGAGCGCCCCGATGCGGGCTGTAGAAACGTCTTGCTGCATGGGCGGACCGTTGTGGGGTGGTCGGATAAAGGGTTGAAGTTATTTATGGAGGGAAAGTTGGGAAATTTAAAGAGGGAAAGTGGAAAAAGAGACGCTGATTACAGAATAAAGAAGGTGGAGGGGGAGAGAAGGGCGACGTTATGAACATCGCCCTCGGCGCTCTTAGTCAGTGCGCTTGGTGACTTCCAACAGGTGGTAGCCGAACTGAGTCTTGACTGGACCCTGAACAGTGCCGACTTCCGCACTGAAAACCACTTGATCGAATTCTTTAACCATTTGACCTGGGCCGAATTCACCCAGCTCGCCGCCATTGCGGCCGGAGGGGCACTGAGAGTGTTCTTTGGCCAGAGCGGCGAAATCCGCTCCGTCTTCGATCTGCTTTTTCAGATCGTTACACTGATCTTCGCTGTTTACCAGGATGTGACGCGCGCTAGCCCGTGCCATGGCAGTCTCCTCATATTTACGTGGGTTTAAACGGGCGCATTAAAGCACAGGAAATGCCTGAATGCGAGGCTAAACGCCTGCGGCCTCATTTTGCCGATTTAAATAGGCGTTAACCCGGCATTAACCACTTGATTCCTAGCCTTTCGCTTTCTTATTCGGCGAATACGCTTTGCCGTACAGGAGCGATAAAACCACGTAACTAAGGAAACTGATATGCACAGTATTATTATTTGGGTATTGGCGGCGACGCTGATGACCGGTGATGTCGAGGCGGCGGAAGTCGTTAAGTTGAAGCAGGGCGCTTACGCAATTTCTGAAGCGGGCGTCACCAGCCTGGCGCTGCTCTCCGAGGATGGTGTGTTAATAACCGATCCCGCCAATCCTGAAAGAGCGAAGGTCCTGCAAGCCGAAATCGCCAGGCTGACTTCTCGCCCGGTGACCCGCATCGTCCTATCCCATGAGCATTTGGACCATGTCGGCGGTACGGAGGTGTTTCCCGGCGCGGAAGTAATTTGTCACATTTCCTGCAAAGCCGTTTTTGATCTGGATGTCACTGGCGCTGCTCCGAAAAAGGTGCATGCGGTATTCGATGACCGACATAGTTTCCGGTTTGGCGGACGCAAAGTGACGCTGATTCACGTTGGGCCTGCAGACGGCTTCGCATCAACCATCATTCACCTGCCCGAAGACGGTATTGTCTACAGCGCGGATCTATATGCAGACCGGTACATTATCCCCGGCGTATGGATGGACAACGACAATTATCTGGGCGTGCGAAAAGCCCTCAAACTGATGCAGGACCTGAAACCACAGATCGCGGTCAATGCACACTCAACCTCCACCTCCGTGCAGGCCCTGCAGGAAAACGTAACCTTCGGGGAAGATCTCTTTCAACTGGTCTCTGCGCAGATTAACAGAATCATGACCACCAAAGGCCCCGTAGCGGTCATGGACAATATCCCCCGCTGGTCGCAAGAACTGAAACTGAACCAATACAAAGACTGGAGCAACTACGCCACGGAATTCCCAGCTCATGTGCGCCGTATGGCGTTGTCTATTTATCATGGCGGGTGATATCAGGCTTTGATTGAGCTTTGCAGGGATGCAATGCTTGGAGTAGGTGTGTAGTAGTTGGGTGACTGTCCCATTTGGCGTAGTCCAATCAGAGAATTGTCTGGGTGGCTAAATAAAATACAATTTCGCGGTTTGTATCTTTTTGTACACCGTTCGCTTTTCTTCCCAGAGCCGCTATTTCCGAGATTGGCCCGGAATTGAAGTATCACAAGGGATGTATCCGGCATGCTTTATCACTTAGTCGCTATGTTGCGCCTGATTTTTACGTTTGGTGGTCGTTAATGGCGGCTAAACCCTATTTGCAGCAACTCAGATGGCGCAGTCCGCAATTCTGCTACTACTATGCGATTCTTGATTGCGCGATCGATACTCGACTTTATCCAGCCATTAAGCGTAGTGGCTGCCAGCATTCCAGCCTGTTTTGGCCACACGCAAGTGAAACGTTGTTATCCGCCTCGCCTCATGTTGTAACGTTAACGAGCCGTTTCGCTTCATGGGTATTTGAGCAGGGATGGGGAAAAGGGTGGGGCATATACCTCGCTTCCGATAAATCTTTACAAGAAATTGTCCGCCACTTTCGACGAATTTCAAAAGTACGTGGACCCAATCATGAGAATTGGTATTTTCGCTATTACGACCCTCGCATTCTGCGTGAGTTTCTTCCCACATGTGACGAGGGGCAGCTCGAAAAACTGATGGGTGAGATTGGCGAGTTTTGGATGGAAGACGAAGATACGAATTTCTGGCTTAAATTTGAACGGGATCGAACTGAAGTTATAACAAGTCGGACTCCTGTTATCGAGGATGACGAGCTCACGCGCTCCCTTTCCGCGCCGACCAATGTGCAGCGGCAGCATGTAGAATATTTCTCAGGTTCTACATTTAAAATCAGGCGGGACCAAGTAGAGAGGTTACGTAGCTCTGTCTATAAGTCTTTCATTCGCACCTTGGCTACCGACTTTCGCGAAGCCTACCCGCAAAGGTTACAGCACTACTCAGAACTTGAGCTGCGCAGCCGCATAAGCGACGCCCTTATTCAGTTTAAGCGCTTGGGCCTGCAGGCGCGTCGTGACGCCTATTACTACATAAAAACTTGCGTTTTTCTGGGATGGGATTTCCTGGATAAACCAGACGCCCAGTGGATCAAACGGGATTTTCTGGAAAAACGAACATTAGGCTCCATCAGCGACAGATTTAAGGCATTTTACGACTACTGGCGCAACGCAAATATGCAAATAGAGGACTTGGCTTCATGAGTGGAAAGAGCGATGCAATAGATGCCAAGGCGGAGAGCCAGTCGGGCAATGTGGATGACTTGGCGGGCGCCTGCCCTTTGCAAAAAGCCTTGGAGGATAAACATACTCTCGACTTGTTATGTGAACTGCAAAACTCACAGCCTGCTGCAGGTCTGCCGTATAAAGTGACAGTAGTTGCAGATGGCTCTGTACACACAGGCGTTTTAGGCAGCGATGGCGCAGCTAAGCTCTCAGATCTGCCTGCCAGTGAGGTTGAAGCCGAGTTTGGCGAGGCGCCGGATGAAGCTGCTATATCCGCAGCTAGAGGTCAGATTGCTTCAGCGCTTGAGGGAATTCTTAAAGAAGAGAGGGAAGATGCTGCCAAGAGGGATGAGGCGTTTTCGAAACTGAATATTCTTCAGAAGAAAGCAGAATTGGAGAATCGTGTTGTAAAGGGCGTTTTTGATGCTGGCGTTGGAATGTTGGAGTTCCTTGACAACGTACTTGAGCTCGTTAGTCCCACCGAGATGCTCAATCGGGCAATTAAAACCTCATGGGAGTCTTATAACACAGAAACTGATGACTGGAAGTCTGACTTTATAAAGAATTTTGATAAATCTAATCATGACGCTTTAGTTAAAGCATTAGGCTTTGATCCAAATATGGTCACTCCTGAGCTTATAGCAGAGGCTCAGGAAATAGCTTCCTTTGTATACGAAGATGCAGAAACACAGGCTATTTTGGCGTCTTTTGCAAAAGAGTTCGCCACTTCACAACATATTACCGAGCTGGCTGAGTTCGCTGGAGGGGGCGCGTTTGAGATTGTACTGGCCGCTCTATTAGCTTCTGCAACTGGTGGTGTGGGGGCGGCAGGGATGGCTGTCAGTAAAGTGCGCTTAATGCCAAAACTCGCCAAGCTTGGTGAGTTACTCCGTAATCTAGCCAAACAGCTTAAGAAAAAGTACCGCTTTATCAAAAAGAAAGGCAGTACAAACGGCTCTGTCGAAGCTAAGCTTAATAAACCCGAGTCTGTCGAAGCTGCTGCGCCACTAAATAGGGAACTGAATCTATCAAGGGAACAGCTGTCCGAGGTTGATAGTTCAGATTCATTGGAGGCATCAATGCTTCCACCTCCCTCCAAAGGAATGATGCAACGAGTAGTCGACTCTATTGCCAAGGGAGATCCAGATTATGTACATAAGCATTGGGGTGACCTTAACAAAAATGAATACGATGCGGTCCGTTCTTATATGTCAAGAACCGATGCTGGGAAAAAGCTATTGGAGGCCCTAGATAAAAGGGAGGTGTTTGTGGATTTTACTGACGAGTATGTAAAAAGCCCTTATATCGCTGGGCAGACTGCAGGTAGATTTGGTAAAGTGTTTTTGAGAAATACTGAAAATGGTTATTATTGGGATCAGTTGGATATAGCTGTAGATGGAATGGAGCGTACGGCTCTCATCGGGCTTCATGAGGGGTTGCATGCTATGGGTGTTGGCGGATCTAGAAGAGCAGAGGCGCTAGTTAGACTTGAAGAGTTGAGAAGTAAAGGAGTTAAGATAGATAGGGCGGCGATTAAACAAGTACTCTCTGATATGGATGATAGCTATGACCATCGGCCTTGGTTATCAGGTGGGCGTTCTAGTAAATATTTTCCAGAATTAAAGTTTTAAGGAGCTGCTGCTTATGAAATCGAAACTTTCAACAGAAATGAAAGAATCTATAAAGAAGAAAACTCAGGTAGCTAAGAATTCAGCTCCTAAAAGAAAGAAGATATGGAAAGTGTGTGATATAGACTCATCAAAAGAGTATTTTTTAGCTTTATTAGAAAATAAAGATGGAGTTAGGGAATACTCCTTGAGAGAGAGCAATGATAAAGATAACTCTCTTCTTTCTGGGGAGTGCTTATATGTTACTGAGAGCATTCCATATGAACTGCTGTTATCCAGAAACCTTGAGGAAATATCAAATACAGTTAAGTTACAGAATGGACTTTCATTTTTATTTGATTCTAATGGTGATTGGATGACCGAGGAGGAATATGATAGCTTTAGAAGTTTAATAGAGTCTAGGACGCAATCTTAAGCTAGAGAATGATCTGATCCTACCCGCCAATGATAGACACCCTGCTAAGCGAGTACTCTACGCTACAGAGGTGAACTATGACCAAACAGAAAACATCAAACTCCAAATCTCGCCAACGTTATTCCGACGAGTACAAGGCGGAAGCCCTGGCGCTAGCTCAACGTATCGGCGTGAGCGCCGCCGCAAGGCAATTGAGTCTGCACGAGTCACAACTTTACAATTGGCGCAGTAAAGCGCGGCTGGCGCAGGATCGTGGCGAAACAGAGCAGCTGGCGCAGGAAAACGTCCGCCTGAAGTGTCAGTTGGCTGAACAGGCGGAAGAGCTTGCCGTGTTAAAAAAGGCGGCGGCATACTTCGCCAAAAGCGTGAAGTGAGGTACGCCTTTATGCACTCCCACACAGGCCTTTCCGCATCACTTGCATGGCGGAACGCTTCAGGTCTCAAGGAGCGGCTACTACGTTTGGCACCATCGGCAGAAAGCCCCTTCTCTGCGACGCCTTGCGCATGGCGTTGTGGCGTCGACGTCAGCCCAAAGGGGTGATCGTCCATTCAGATCGAGGCTCCCAATATTGCTCAGAAGCCTATCAGACGTTGATTCAGGCGCACGGGCTTCGTTGCAGCATGAGCGGCAAAGGCAATTGCTATGACAATGCCTGTGTGGAAGGCTTCTTTCACTCCCTGAAAGTGGAAGCGATTCACGGAGAGCGGTACGCAACCCGACAAGAAATGCGTGAAGCCGTGTTTGAGTATATCGAAGTGGATTACAATCGAACTCGCCTTCACAGTACAAATGGGTATCTCAGCCCAGAGAGTTATGAAGCATCGAAAGTCGCTTAATGACGTGTCTAATCTTTGTGGGTAGGATCAGTCATAAGGATATGGATGTTAAGCTTAAAGGAAGTGAGGGTGTAGTGAAAGTTCCTAATATTCCATCTAAGGTTGAGATTAAGGCGAAAAAGCAATAGGTGAAAGTGTGAGTGACTATAATATTGAGGAAAATATAGAAAAAATAATAGGGGTGACGTTTCCAATTGAAGCGGCGGATAGGTATGGTGACTTTAGGGAGTTGGACTTGAATGATTATGAGGGAGTATTAAGATTGGTGGAGGTTAATAAAACACTGGCGGTATATTTCCTTAAGCGAAAGTTGATTGGGTATAACATAAGCGTAATACTCTATTTCATAGAGTGTGTTGTGTGTAAAGGGCAAAATATAGGAGAATGGGAAAAGGAAAGATCTGGGTGGCTTAAAATTTAAAATAAATGTAAATATAGAGAAAACGAGAATGCTTTTTCATTGTCGCGAATGGCATTAAGAATATTAAATGAGAGGCGGGTTTCACTTTTTAGAAAGCCAAAGATCTGATTTTAAAAAGTAAGTCGTAATTATAAAAGGGGCAGGCAGCAGAATCGTTTTGAGAAGGAGCTCGATAGATGGATGTGGTGCTGACCTGGTTATGATTCATTTTGGTGTCAATTCTTAGGTAATCATAGAATATGTTGAAAGTCGAAAAAATTCTTGAGGAAATGAGAGGGTTGCCTTGTATATCTGACTTAAGGTTACTCCCAGATGATATTGTTGGCGATTTACGCCAGATTTCCAAGAATACCTCTGTTGTTACCATATGCAAGTATTTGAGGCGCTTTTGTGATCAATCTCAGTTAATTCATTTAGAAGAATTTGTTGAGGATGTTATCTGTGAAGGTAAAGATCATAAGGTATGGGGTAATATAGTGAATTTAACAGTCGATCTTCCACTAGATAAGCTCGTTACAATAGGCAGTGATGAGATTGTTGAGTTATTAGTGGGTGATGGAAATGTTTCTGATATTGTACGTGTATCACCTAAAAAAGCTCGAATTTATAGTCCTGTTTCTTCAGATGGAGCTCTGATTTATACAAAAAAAGACCATGATTATCGCGAGCTTCCACCGAAAGGTCTTGTAATAGTTGGTGATAAAGCTGTTGAGCCTGTATCGGACATAAATATAGCCTACCGAAGAAACCTTGCGGCTCGGCTGTACAATAAGATTTCTGGATCTGGTTCTTTTGATAAAGTGCTTACCGGTTTGGATTTACTCAGATTTTCGTTTCCTGGCATAGACGACAGGGCATTCTCTATTGATGCAGTAAAGGCCGCCAACGGACTAATGACCGAGATTCGTGAAGGTCTGGGAGAAAATGATATTGCTGGTTTCACTGCGACGGACGCTCAATATAGGTAATCCTGTTTAAGGTGTGAGTTTGGCGCTCCAAGCTTTTAATCCCCTCACGGATTAGGCTGGGATGAGCTCTGAGATGGCCTGGAAGTTGTTCGAAAAAGCCTTTTAGCGCATAGGGTTGGCTAATCTGAATCTGACAGACCCGCTGTGAGAGACTAATAGCTGGGCCAATTTGCTTTTCCCCCTATCGCCATCTAAGAATAGGGTGTGCGTAAGCATGCGTGGTCGCTCAGGATGATGGCGACGGCCTCGGTTATGACAAGAACACATCACAAAGAGATTGGCTCTCCCTTATGAAACGGATCTATTTCATTTCTCTTTTGGCGGCGTCTCTGTCGCTGAATGCATGTCATGCGGATGTTGAGTTGAAGGCGGACGCCACCAAAGCGAAAGCGGCTCTGGTGGGCGTTTGGCAGGGCGACGGCAGTGCGGATGATGAGGGCAATTATTCGGGCCTGGAGGAGTATTGGAAAATCACGCGGACAGCGGATGGTCGTTTTGAACAGGAATATCTGTCCATGGATATGTCTGCGAAAAAGTACACGCTGGTGCTTGAGAAAGGCGCATGGGATTACGAAGGCGGCATGTATCTGGAGACGCATGACGACGGCAAGTCCAACTCGTTCCGGGTGATTTCCATTACCGAGAATACCTTTCAATATAATTTCCCGCAGGACAGTGATGACTTCTTTATTGAAGAAGGCAAAGCCGACAGCGGTTTTGAGTTGATCAAGCCGCCGTCGGAGTTCGCCAAAGCGGATTAAGCCGGCTCGACATAACTCTCGCGCCAGGACTTCAGGCCCAGCAGCTTCTCGCCAAGCGGCGTTAGCTGGGCTTGCGGATAGCGCGTTTTCTCCCACTCTCTGGGATCGCCGGGAAATGCGAATCCCTGCGGAGGCGTGTGCTCACGCCATGAGGTCACTCGCCACTGCCGCATCTCCTCATCGGACTCATTCGCCGGCGCCATAGAGATGTACTGGGCCATACGCACCCGGTCAGACTGGTTGGGGCGAATGCCATGGGCCAACAGGCTGTTGAAGATAAGCAGGTCGCCCGCGCGCATATTAATAAACTCCGGCTCATAGCCTGTCAGATCGGGAACCCAGGGATCGCGCCCGGCGGGCTGGTTTTGTTTCCACTTCTCAAAATCGTGAAAAAGTTGTGGTACACACTGAAAGCCGCCGCAATGCTTGTCCGTATCGGACAGGGCCAGCACGCCTTGCACGCCAATAGGAGGCGGGTTCATTGTCGAGTCTGCATCCCAATGAATGAACCCGCTGAATTGACGTCCGTCGCGGTTTGGCGTGTTCAGGTTGGCGCGGTCAATGGTGACCCATAAATCTTCGCGGTCCCATATATCTACGAATGCGTCATAAACACGCTGCGTCTGACGGCTGTCCCATAGCGTCTGATGGTGGTAGCACTCCACCATTCCGCTGTTGTTGAGTTCCTTCATTTCATGCTGACGCAATTGCGGTTTACTCCAGGTGGCGGCGTCCTTCGGGTCCATTTCCGTAAACTCCCAAAGCAATGACTGCACCGCTTGCACCTGTTTTGCATCCACTGCATTGGGGATGATGATGTACCCCCAGGTGCGCCAGAACGCAAAATCAGATTCACTGAGCACGCGTAAAGGAAGCTGTTTGCGGATATCTTTCAACTGCACGCCGCCGGGATCGGAAACGCTGCGATTACCGGGAGCTTTATACTCATAACGCTGGTTCATATTGTTATCTCCTGTTCTTGCCTGCGCTGATGCTGATTGGGAACAGGATTATTCTGCTTGGCGTAACCGGGGGCAGGTTGTGGAAATAGGGCGGAGAATGATACTTTTCGGTCATTCTTATAGATTCTGTAGCCAGAATAGTATGACTCTGATGAGGGTTTTGCGATGATGGCCAGACAATTCAGCGGTGCGGCGAAAGGCTATGAAAGCGCTATATGAAAAAGTCAGATATCCAGAAGACGCGTCCTGGCGCTTTTTTCTGCGTCAACTGGACGAACTGCCCTTTCAGTGGCATTACCATCCTGAATACGAGCTTACCTACACCCTGAACAGCGCCGGTCAGCGTTATGTGGGCGATCATGTGGATCGCTATGAATCCGGCGATCTGGTGTTGATAGGTCCTAATCTGCCCCATAGCTGGCGCTCCTCACAGCGTCCTGACGAAAAAGCGCCGCATACGGTGTATGTGTTGTGGTTCAATCAGCAGTGGGTGGATCGCTTGTTGGAGAGCTTTCCCGAGTATAGCGATCTGGGCGAGATACTGAGACAAAGTCGACGTGGTTTGCGTTTTCGGCCAACTGACTACACAGCGGTGGATCGACTGTTTACAGGGCTTCCAGAGCAAGACCCGCGGCGCCGTCTGCTTACGCTGCTTTCATTGTTGGGAGATCTGGCGCAGACGCCTTATCGTCCGCTGGCGTCGGCGAATTTTTATTCCGGCGTCACCAATCGGCGGGAACAGGATATTCTGGACGGCATGTTGGACGCTGCTCATCAGGCGTTCGCTGATAAGCTGACGGTCGAAGACATGGCGCGACGGCACAACATGAGCGTCAGTAAGTTCAGCCGTTTTTTCAGCAAGCATATGAATCAAAGCTTTAATCAGTATTTGACCCAGATTCGCCTGGGGCAGGCCTGTTCAAAATTAATCAACAGCGAAGCGCCGATAGCGCTCATCGCGGAACAGACCGGGTTTAATAATCTTTCCAACTTCAACCGTCTGTTCAAGAAGCATAAAGGCGTGACTCCGCAGGGGTTTCGCAAAAGTTTTATTGCAGCGGGGCAATGGCGTGCGTATAGCATTTGATCTGGATGACACCTTGATTCCCACCACGGGCCCCTTTGCGGTCGGAGAGCGTCGACTAGGGCCGCCGGCAGGATTATGGTTCCGTGAAGCCTTGCGCACAGGTGCACCGGCGCTCATGCAAACACTGGCCAAAGACCATGAAATCTGGATATATACCACCTCTCTGCGTAAACCCTGGCTCGTCAAGGCCTGGTTTCGTTTATGGGGCGTCAGAATAGGGGAGGTGGTTAATCAGGATGATCATCGTGAAGCCGTCGCCGCTAATCAGCGTTATTCTCGCTTCAGCAAGGCTCCCAGGCTGTTTGGCATTGATCTGATGATTGACGACTTGCCCGGTGTGGGAATTGAATGTGAGCGTCAGGGGTGTCGCTCTGTAATCGTCGCTCCTGACGATCCGGGGTGGGTGGAAAAGGTACTGGTCAGTGTCCAATAGTGTCATTGAACCGTGCACTGAAAGAATCTGGATAGAATAAATAATAAACAGGCGGTTATAACTATGAAGGTATTGGAGACAGAGCGTTTAACGCTCCGTTGGCTGCGACTGGAGGATGACCATTTCATTCTGGCGCTGTTGAACGACCCATCATGGATACGTTTTATCGGCGACCGTGGGATAAGAACGCTGGAGGGCGCGCGTCAGTATATCCAAAAGGGTCCGTTGGCGATGTATGAAAGGGAAGGGTTCGGTCTCTATCTGGTTGAGCTTAAGCAGGATGGCGCTCCAGTAGGAATGTGCGGATTGATCAAGCGCGAAGGGCTGGACGATGTGGATATCGGGTTCGCGTTCATGCCGCAATTTCGTTCGCAGGGATACGCCTACGAGGCGGCCAAGGCGGTGCTGGATTTTGGCGCGACTAAACTGGGTATGAGCCGCATTGTCGGCATTGTGGACCAGAGCAACGCCAGCTCAATTCGGCTTTTAGAGAAGATCGGTATGGCGATGGAGAAGACCACCCGACTTCCCAATGACGATGTTGATTTGTTTTTGTATGGGGTTAACTTTACCTGAGACGTCCAGTGCTCCTGTCTGTCTCAAGTAAGCTGGCGACATAACTCCAGCCAGTTTTCGATACCGGCGCTGCGGTACTTTTCTTTATGCAGAATAAAGTAGAAGCGGCGCTGGAAATTTCGATGCGGCGCTTCCAGCGGCGCCAGACTGCCGCGCTTGAAGGCGTCCACCAGGGTTACCCGCGAGAGGCAACCAATACCCAGGTTGGCCTCTACAGCCCGCTTTATCGCCTCGGTGTGCTGTAACTCAATGGACACTTTCAGGTCAGGAAGAATGCCGTGCATCGCCCACTCGAACGCTTGTCGGGTTCCCGAACCCCGCTCTCTTAATATCCAACTGGCGCGCACCAGATCTGCGTCGCTCAGGACTTTCTTTTGCGCCAGCGGGTGGTCGGGCGCGCAGAAGATTTTCAGTTCATCGTCGCGCCAGGGGATCACTTCCAGCTCATTGTGATTGATTTCCCCTTCCACCAAGCCCACATCTAATTCAAAATTAAGCACCTTGCCTGCGATAGTGGTGGTGTTGGCCACCTCCAGGGATACCTTGGCGCCGGGATGTTGCTGCATGAAATCCGCCATGATGCTGACCGCCAGATAATTACCGATGGACAGCGTGGCGCCCACTTTCAGTGATCCGATATCCGTATGCTGTTGAAAGTCCAATTCCAGGTCGCGAGCGCGCTCTATCAGCGCTTCCACCCGGGGACGCAGCATGCGCCCCAGTTCGTTGAGCTGGAGGCTTTTGCCGATGCGGTCGAACAATTGAATATTGAATTGGGACTCCAGATTGCGCAGCGCGTCACTGGCGGCGGATTGAGACATGGACAGGCTTTTGGCGGCCTGGGTGATGTTCTCAAAGTGAGCGGCGGCCAGAAATATTTCCAATTGTCGCAGGGTGTAGTGCATTATCGATAAATCCGATAAGAGTTATTGAATAATCCTGTTTTACAGATAGATTATACTCGGGTTAAATATCGATCAATGAAAACTTTAGCGCCTTTATCAGGAGTCAATGCAGATTATGTCAGGAATGCGTAAAGAAACGGTCACCAGCGTGCGTCATTGGAACGACACTCTGTTTAGCTTTACCACCAGTCGCGATCCGTCTTTCCGTTTTAAAAACGGACATTTTATTATGATTGGCCTGGAGCAAGACAGCGGCCGTCCGCTGATGCGCGCCTACAGCATCGCCAGCGCCAACTACGAAGAAGAACTGGAATTCTTCAGCATCAAAGTGCCAGACGGTCCTTTGACTTCCCGTTTGCAGAAAATCAGCGTCGGCGATGAGATCATCATGAGCCGCAAGCCCACTGGCACTCTGGTCGTGGACCATCTGTTGCCGGGGCGCAATTTATACCTGATCAGCACCGGCACCGGCCTGGCTCCATTCATGAGCATTATCAAAGACCCGGAAACCTATGAGCGCTTTGATAAAGTCATTCTAACCCATGGCGTGCGTTATGTTTCCGAGCTGGCTTATCAGGAGCTGATTCGCGACGAACTGCCGCAGAACGAATTCTTCGGTGAACTCGTGCAGGAAAAACTGATTTATTACCCCACCGTTACCCGTGAAGATTACCCCACACAGGGCCGTATCACAGACTTGATGGAAAGCGGCAAGCTGTTTTCCGACATCGGTCTGCCGGAGATGGACCCTGAATATGATCGTTTCATGGTGTGCGGCAGCCCCAGCATGTTGAAAGACACCTGCTCCATCCTTGATTCCCGCGGCTTCACTGAAGCCCGTCAAGGTGATCTTGGACACTATGTTATCGAGCGGGCGTTCGTCGAAAGCTGATCCATCCCCTTAGAAAAGCGATTTACGCAGCCTTCGGGCTGCGCCTTATTAGCCGCTCCGTACGTTAGTCCGGTTCTGCTATAGGGGCCGTCTGTTAGTGACCGCAGACGGCCCCGCCTTTTTCTGCACGCTATATTTTCCTTCCTACACACGTCTATCTGCACTGTTTAGCGCTGTTCATTCCGTCTGCGCATGCGATTGTGGGCGCTTAGATGTGCTTTCTCACGTCTGTGCCCATTGGACTCACTCGCTTCACCCATAATTGCAGTGGGTTTGTAAGCTTTACATGTGATCGCCTCGACTTGTCTCCTCCATTAACGCCTTATTTTTAAATTAATTCATTGATAAATAAGATAAAAAATAAAGTTGGTCCAAGTTCTGATTATTACCTGTTGAGTTCGGAAACAAGTAAGGAGAAAGGATATGTTGTATTGGTCAATTGTATTTTTTGTCGTAGCGCTGGTAGCAGGCGTACTTGGATTCACCGGCATTGCAGCAGCGACTGCCGATATTGCACAGATTCTGTTCGTTATCTTCCTGGTGCTTTTCGTAATCAGCATCATCGCCGGAGGATTCCGCAGAAACCGATTATAGAGCTGTAATTGAGATCCAGAGGAAAGGCAGCGGTAGGACGCCGCCAATGAAACAAAACAACTGTTAGGAAACGAGGAGATGACAATGACTACATTCACCAACCTGTTGAAAGCAATGGTTATAGCCGCCCCGTTAGCTTTTTCACTGACCGCTTGTGATGCGGGCGATGGCGAAGCGGAGCAAATCGGCGAAGAGGTGGATAGAGCTCTGAACGACGCCGGCAATAGCATTGAAGACGCATGTGAAAGCGTTAAAGAGGGCGTCAACGCAAGAGACCAGGATTGTTAAGAGCCCTTGACGTAGTAAAGAGTCCTGGCGGAGTGGGGCCGCCGATGAACTCGTAAGAGAGCTGATCGGCGGCCCTTTTTTATGGTTGTAAAACGGATATGGAATAACGGAATTTTCAGGAGGCGCAACCTTGGCGCTATAAATGGTAACCACTATGCAAGTAGCTGAAATCAAAAGACATAACGTTCCTACGGTAGAGCGTAAGCTAGTGATGCTGGTTAACCTCGGCTCCGGCAAGGGACGTTCCGGAGACTCAATGGAGCAACTGGAGTCAGCGCCAGCCAGTGTGAGAGATCGAATATTGTCTACGCACAGCATTCGTCAGGGCATCGGTCTGCAGGAAACTATTCGCAGGGCGGCGCAGGAAGCAAAGGAGAACCAGGCTGTGCTGGTTGTGGTTGGCGGAGACGGCACGATTAACGCCGCCTTACCCCACATTCTGGAGCATCGGGTGACCTTCGCTGTTGTTCCCGGCGGCACTTTCAACCTGTTCGCGAAAGAACATAAGTTGCCGGAGAACTTTGCGGAGGCCTTGGACATTGCGCTCAATGGCGTGGTTAAGGCGATTCCTTTGTACCAGGTCAACGACATACTGTTCGCGGTAAACGCCAGTCTGGGACTGTATCCCCGCATTATTCAGGCGCGTGAGTCGCATCAAAAACGGTTTGGACGCTTTCGCTGGGTGGCGTTTTTGTCCGGCATATGGACCTGTCTGACTCAGGCCAGGCCACAGCGAATGAAATTAACCTCAGAAGGATTCTCCCGCGCCATTAATACGCCGCTGCTGTTTAGCACCATCAGTCGTATGCAGTTGGAGCTGTTAAACCTGCAGGATGAGAAAGCGGCGGATGATCAGGGTTTTGTCGCCATTGTGCTTAAAGCCAAGGAGCGTCTGCAGTTGATGAAGCTGCTGGGGCGCATGGCGTTGGGCATGCCGGAGAGCCCGGAGTACTATGAACATATAGTCTGTCGAGAGCTGCAAATTGACTCTCACCGCAAGTCGCTGCGGGTTGTAGTGGACGGTGAGATTCGTAATGTCTCTACGCCCGTGAGGATGCGGGCGCTGCCAAGCGCCGCTCTATTCGTGGCTCTGCCAGACCCAGATAAAAACGTCAATTGATTCGTTATGCAGATTATTCAGCTGTCTGATCTCCATTTCGGTACGGAGGACTGGAATGTACAGGAAGCATTGGTGCAGGCTCTCAATGACATGCGCCCGGAGTTGCTTCTGTTCTCCGGCGATATTACCCAGCGCGCCACACGCCTTCAGTTTGCCGCTGCACGGAACTTTTTAGAGAGAATTCAGGCTGATCATGTTTTAGCCGTACCGGGAAATCATGATATCCCTCTGTTTAATCTTTGGACCCGTTTGACGGCGCCATATAAAAAATATTGTGAAATTTTTGGGGCGAATCTGGAGCCGGAATTTGAGAATAATCTGGCGCTGGTCGTGGGTGTAAACACCACCCATAAGTATCGCCATGTGGATGGAGAGATCAGTCCGCAAAGAGCTGACGCCGTGGCCCGTCGGTTGGCCTCCGCGCCAGACAAGCTGCGGGTTGTGGTCGCGCACCACCCTTGTCAGGTAGTGTTGCCGTCCGATCAGAAAAACCTGCTCATTGGTCGCGAATATGCGTTGAAAGCCTGGATCGAAGCAGGGGTGGATCTGGTGCTTGGCGGCCACATTCACTATCCCTTCATTTTGCCTTTACGGGAGAGCTTCCCGGAGGCTCCATCGGGTGTTTTCGTCATGCAGGCGGGGACGGCGACGTCGACCCGTGTGCGCAGCGGAAAACCTAATTCTTTCAATCGTATAGTTGTTAAGCGAGACCGTCGTTTAACGCTCCTTGAGCGCTGGGATTATGACGCTGCGACAGGGCGTTTTCGCGTCGCTTTGAAGTTTTCCCCCTGGGCTAACGAACCTTCCCGCCAGGTGCAGGCGACCTCCTGTTGAATCAGCTAATATAGATAGTATTCATACAACCGCTTATAATGGCGCCCGTTATAAAGCCGGCCCCGGTTTTTAATATCTATCTGGTAAGACCGCTGAATCTTAAGGAGTAGAACCAAGTGACGTCTGTATTACCACGCTGGACTTGGTGTTGCATCTTGTCCCTGTGGGTGACGATGACCCAGGCGAGCCCGATCGCAGGCTTGCCGTCGCAATTATTGGAGTGGGCCGCCGCCGGCCAGCCATTATCTTTTCCCTCTCAGCAAAAAATGCTGCATCCCGCCGAAGTTCGGCAGATTTACGACATGAGTTTATACAAGCCCGTTTGGTTTGCGGATGAAACCCTGACGGAGCGCGCCTATGCATTAGTGAGGACGCTTGAGCATACCGATCAGGAAGGCTTGCCGTCGCAAAGATATCACACTGCGGTTTTGTCAGAGCTGTTGGGACAATACCGGGCGGGACCTGAAACATTCGGGCGCGCGTTTGAGTTGGAGCTGCTGCTGACCGACGCTATGGTGGCGCTGTCCAGTGACCGTCTGACCGGCCGCTTTGACCCCAGGTCGATCGATTCCGTCTGGCGTGAAGAGCGCACTAGCGGCGAGCTGGCTCCTCGTCTGTATCAGGCGATTGCCGAGGATCGTCTGCTGGAGGACATGGGCGCCATGGTGCCGACGCCGGAAGTTTACCAGGGCCTGTCGCAACTGCTGACGGATCTGCGCGAAACGGAAGCCCAGGGCGGTTGGCCTATGGTGTCTTACGGTCCGACGCTGCGACCCGGCCAGTCCGATTCGCGAGTCATTGAATTGCGCCGTCGCTTAATCGCCAGCGGCGACATGGAACGGCCGATGATTGATACCTCCGCGGGGGATGATGAGACCCTTTTTGACGAAGCCCTGGTAAAAGCCGTCCGCTTTTTCCAAGAGCGTCATGGCCTGAAGCCTGACGCTATCGTCGGAAAAGAGACTCTGGCGATGCTGAATACGCCAATTTCCGAGCGTATCGAACAGGTGCGCAGTAATCTGGAACGTCGCCGCTGGACCCCAACGAATCTGGGCGACCGTTATGTGGTGGTGAATATCGCCGATTACCGCCTGGATCTGGTGGATCACGGCCGCACCGAACTGAGTATGCGTGTAGTGGTGGGTAAGCCATATCGTCGTACGCCTGCTTTCAGTGGGTTGATGACTTATCTGGTGGTGAACCCGCTGTGGGAAGTCCCCACCCAGATCGCGGAAGAAGATATGCTGGAGCGTTTTATCGAAGACCCGGAATTTATCAGCAAAATGGGCTTCAGGGTATACAAAGGCTGGGGACGGGAAGAGGCCGCCCTGGACCCTGAAACTATCAACTGGGAAGAAGTCAAAGGCGGCAAGTTTCCCTATCGCCTGCAACAGGCGGCGGGCCCCATGAATGCGTTAGGGCGTATCAAGTTTATGTTTCCCAATGAATTTAATGTGTATCTTCACGATACGCCAAGCAGAAGCTTGTTCTACAAATCACAGCGAGCCTTCAGCTCAGGCTGTATCCGTCTGGAGCGGCCCCTGGAATTGGCTGCAGCCTTGATCGGCAGTAAGAAAAGAACCGGCATCGAGCTGGACAAAATACTTGCGTCGGGGGAGCCGACCACACTGCGTTTACCGAGCCCGGTTCCAGTGCATCTGCAATATTGGACCGCCTGGATGGATGACTCCGGCGTGGCGCAATTCCGTAAGGATGTATACGGAAGAGACGCCCGACTGCAAATGGCGTTTGAAGGCAAAACGCTAGCGCCGGAGGATAATGAATGGTTAGAGCACTAACGGTCATTGCGCTCTGTCTGCTGATGACCCGTGCTTTTGGATTTGAACCCGGTAAAGTCGACTTCAGTATCAGTTTCAAAGGCGAAACCAGTGATTATCGGGTTATGTCCGTATTTTTGCAGGCGTCAGAAGAATTTGTCTTCAAAATTAATCTGCCGGAGAGCGAGCAGATTGAAATAAGCGGCCAGGGCGATGTCGTCAAGGAGCCCGGCGATCGTTATCGCTGGACCGCTCCTGCGCATCCTGGGGTGAGTCGTTTGACTATTCGCAGGTCTTCCACCGGGGCGCAGATAACCCTAAACCTGTTTGTGTTGGTGCCGGCGAACCAAGTCGAAGAGGGGATGCTGAGTGGCTATCAGATAGGTCATTATCCCAGTGAGGCCTACCTCAACCAGGCGATCTATCTTCCGCCTCCCGGCTACCTCGAAGTCACCAAGGATATGCTGGATATCGAGCTGACGCCCAATTACCGTTTGGAGCAGTTTCTATGTCGGCAACCCTCGGAGTTCCCCAAGTTTCTGGTGCTGCGGGAAAAGCTGCTGCTTAAGCTGGAGTATTTGACGGAGCAGGTGAATGCCGCAGGTGTGCCGGTTTCTTCTTTCGTTATTATGAGCGGCTTTCGCACCCCGTACTACAACACATCCATTCGCAACGCGATGTATAGTCGTCATCAATGGGGCGGGGCGGCGGATGTCTTTATCGACGAGGACCCCAAAGACGGCAAAATGGACGACCTTAACAAGGACGGCAAAGTCGACAAAGATGACGCGGAGTATCTGGCGCAGCTGATTGAGAAATTTGCTGAAACGCCGGAGTACAAATCCTTCATCGGCGGGTTGGGCGTATATTCCGCTAATAGTTATCACGGTCCATTTATTCATGTGGATGTGCGGGGAGCCATGGTCCGGTGGTAAGCCGGGTTCAGTGTTGTTATTCCGCGTTGAACTCCCTGAAGTAGACCTGCTTGCTATCCTTACACTGGCGAAAAAAAGCCCGAAGCCGTGAGGCTTCGGGCCCTGCTGATGTCCATGCGCATGGAGTGCGATGAATTAGTTGATCATCAACTTGTTTTCAACGGAATCCACGTCGTCAACATTGCTGGCCAGTTTTTCCGCCAGATCCTTCTCTGCTTCTGAATCCACCGCGCCATTTAGCGTTACCACACGGCCTTCTGTATCCACATCAATATCAAGACCGGCGACGGACTCGTTGGCCAGCAGCTTCATTTTCACCTTAGCGGTAATAGTGGCGTCAGCCACGGAGCTTTTAAAGCTGTCGTTATCCGCGTTTTCCTTTTTGGCGGGCGTGGAGGCTACCTGCAATTGGTTATCCACATCCTTAACGCCTTCTACGCTCAGAGCGATCTGTTCCGCCAGCTCTTTTTCCACTTCGGAACTGACTGTTCCCACCAGCGTCGCGTTGGAGCCATTCACGGAAGCGTCAATCTCGAACGTGCTCAGGTTTTCGTTGAACAGAATGGCGGTTTCAATCTTGCCTTCAGTCCAACCGTCCTTGAAATACTTCTTCGCATCCTGGCTCATTTCTTCCGCTTTCTGACCGACAGTTTCTTCCTTCTTAACTTTGTCGCCTGCCGCGTAAGCAGGGGCCACGGTCATAGCGCCAGCCAGAGTCGCAGCGATCAGAGCAGCATAAGCAGGTTTCTTGATAAAAATTTTTGGCGTTTTCATAACGATCTCCTTTTCTATCTTTTAAAGTCCCGGATCTCTATCGAGACCGGGTAACAGGTCTCTATGCCTCGTTGTCACTTAAGAGATAGCTAGAAGCGTGCCAAGTTATTTTTACCGAATTTAGCGCTTTTTATGCGCATTTTGGCGTAAATTTGTACGTTTTTTCCGTTTGGCTGGTAATCTTGGGTAAAAGGCTTGCAGAACTTACAAAGTATTGGGTTTGCCTGATTTACAGTGCCGGGCGGCCTTTTCAGGTCTGTTTGGTTTAATTTGGGTCGGTGTCGAGGTTTGGTGTGGCTTTGATGGACCTGTGCACGCTGGTCTTTTCTGCGTACGAAAAATCGTCACTGCTGCTATATTTGCTGATAATAACCATAAGCGAAAAACGCCCTCTGGTATGACCCTTCCACATAATAATCAGCGGAAAACCAAGCGCTACTGTAAACCTTTCTCATGTATAGGAAGCTCTTGCTGGCCGCGTTGTTTTGATCGAGGTAGGGCCAAGAAGCTTTTCTATCGCCTCATTGCGGTATTTATATGCCTGGACATCCTCAACGTCGCAGAGGCCGCGCAGCGCCAGGTGGTACTGGCCGCGACTGAGTATCCTCCTTATTACGGCGAGCATTTAGAGAGTAAGGGATTTATCTCGGAGATCATCTCTACGGCCTTTCAACGAGTCGGGTATGACGTGGAGGTAAAATTTTTGCCCTGGAAAAGAGCTTATGGCATGGCGCAGGCTGGTGATTTTGATGGGGTCTACACTGGGTGGTATCGCAAAAACCGGGAGCAGTGGTTTGAGTTTTCAGATCCTCTTCCAGCCAATGAGTTGGGTTTCTATGCTCTCAGGGAGCGTAATATTTCTTATGTCGTACTGAATGATTTACAGCCATACAAAATAGGCGTGGTGCGGGGATACGTGAATCCGCCTGAGTTTGAACAGGCCAGATTGAATACCATTGAAGTCACCGAAGACCGCCAGAATATCCTTAGCCTTTCCCGTGGTTGGATTGATCTTGTGCTGATTGATAAGTTTATGGGGCAGTATATTATCAACACGGAATTTCCCGATTCCGTCAACAAGTTCATCTGGCTAGACCCTCCGATCAAAGTGGAAAACCAATACCTGATGTTTTCCAAGAAAGCGAAGAATTTTTTGAAAACCTCACAGGACTTCAATCATGGCTTAAAGCAACTGGCGCAAGAAGGTAAGATTGACGCGATTATTACCAAACACAGGTCGCTGTGGGTAACCTCAAAAGGAAAGTGAAAGGTGTTCGCGGATGTCCTGCATAATGATTAAGTAGATCGTATGTCTGAAATAAAACCAAATAAAATAAAGGCCAATAAAGAGCTTTGGCCTGAAGCTGTTAAAAACTCTCATGACTTTCATGACCCACTATTTGATTTTTATTACGACATTCAGTACGTGTGCCGGAAATGTAAGAAGGAGGCTGTCTGGTCTGCGGAACAACAAAAGCACGAGGCAGAAGTACTGAAAAGTGTATTACGGAAAAGTTCTCTGTGAGCCCTGCTATAAAAAATATAATTCACTGAAAGGAAGGATTCGTGAGTATGAGCGGCTGTGGCTGCTGGAGACGGAGTCCAGTAAGGCTCATGCAGAGTATATAGCGAAATGGCTCGCCGATATTCAGGAGTTTAAGACATACACAGATAAATATAATCGGGGTATGGAGCATAAATTGCGCAGATTGTTGGAAGTAAATCAATAAAATTAACGCGAGCTACAACATGAGCAACCAGTATGAAGTTGTAACGATTGAAAACGATGTCCTCATTGTGGGCGTAGAAGGTTGTGATGATGGATATATGCTCTGGCAGAGAGGGTTGACTGAGGATACTGGTTCCGAGGATGGAATCTATTTTGAGTTTGATGACCAAATTAATGGCGATTTTAACTGCATAAAGAAATGCGTGGTCGGCAACGATGGTATTCGTGTGGCGATGACAGATGGTAAATCGATGTACTTTTACTTCAAGGAAGGCTTCAACAGGTTCGAGGAATTGAAATCGGGCTTATTACAAATCTATCAAGGCAGTGAAGACATTCTTGAGTTTCATTTCTGAGGTGGGCCGTCCTCATATCTCTGAATTAGCGGCGCAAGAGGACGGCTATTATTTTGAATTGCTCCCTGCATGCTGGTTTAAGCTGCCGAAGACTCCACCTCTTCAGTACGAGTGCTGATAATCTGATCAAGCTGCAAGCCGCCTTTCGCCGCAAAATCCAGTGTGCGAATCGGGAAGGGGATGAGGATGTCGGCTTCGTCCAGCGCTTTCTTCACGGCCACGACGCCTTTGTGCTGGGCGGTCATGAAGTCCACTTTTCCGGTGGGATAATCGATCCAATACCACACAACCAAATTGATGCTGCTGTCGCCGAAGCCGGTGGCGAATACCTGGGTTTCCGTGCCGTTGCGGTTGAAATTCAGAGCATCGATGGCTTTGGTGATGGCCTTGGCGGCTTTGTCGATGTCGTCGGCGTAAGAAATGCCGACCTGGATTTCCAGGCGGCGTTGACGGGTGGTGGAGAAGTTCGTCAGTTTGTTGGTGAAGACGGCTTTATTGGGAAGAATGACCCGTTGTCCTGAAAACGTCAGTATATGGGTATTGCGCAGATTAATCGCTTCTACAGTACCCATAATGTCTGCCGTCGCCACGATGTCTCCCACCCGAAATGGCTTGCGAACGCCCATGAATATCCCGGCGATAAAGTTCTCGGTGAGGTCCTGAAACGCAAAGCCCAACGCCAGACCAATGATCCCGGCCCCGGCGAGGAGTGAGGTGACGGTGCCTTGCAATCCCACAAAGCCCAGTGAGACGAAGACGCCGATTGCAACCAATACAATATGCACGATGGTGGAAAGCAGATTGGCGACTTCCACTGAATCCAACGAACGCACAAGCACCCGCTGGGTGAGGTTGGATACGGCTTTGGCTATGTATAAAAACAGGAAGAAAAACACCAGGGCCACGATGGCGCTAGGCAGGTTGGCCAGTGCGGTTTCCGCCCATTCCTGAATGGAAGACCAGACAATGTCGACGGCTTTTTCAAATTCTATTATGTCCATTGCTTAATCCTTAATCTGTTCATACAACAAATACGACGATGTGGGCGAACCCTCTCTACGTCTGAGTATCTGGAACTGGTAACGCAGAAATCGTGCCGGCTTTACCCTCGGGCGGCGTAGCGCTCCACCGTCCTCTCATAAAAAAAGGCCACCGAAGTGGCCAAAAAAAGGAAGGTAGGATAAATGTGGAGGGTATCGTTTGGGTGGGATAGGGCGAGGATTACTCCTCGAGAAGGCTGCCCAACATCCAGACAGCCTGTTCGTGGGAAGTCAGTCTATTGACCATAAGGTCCTCCGTCGCAAAGTCCTCGGCCTTTTGCGCCGCGGCGATACACTTTCTACAGCTTGCGACTGTGCCCTCATGGGCGGAAATCAATTCTTTAATCAAAGCCGTCGCTGTCCGCTCTTCTTTGGGGTAAATCGTGGAAAATTCCGCCATGCGGGACAGGGTGCCGGGAGCTTTGTAGCCGATGGCGCGCATGCGCTCGGCGATATCGTCGATGGTTTCGGCGAGCTCTTTGTATTGCTTCTCAAACAACTCATGCAGTGCGAAGAAACTCATGCCCCGGACGTTCCAGTGGGCGTATTGGGTGTAGAGGTACAGGCTGTAAGTGTCGGCGAGCACGCGCGCCAGTTTGTCGGCGACTGAGTCCGCCTTGTTCTCTTTAATGCCCATATCGGGGGATGTAGCAGTCAGGTCGAGTTTTTTAGCGTGCTGATTCATAACCTCTCCTAGGTTTAGTTGCTTTCCCTGAATACAGCAGAAACCGGGCCAGGTTTTGAAAATATTTTAAAATTGCTTATATATCAAATTGTTATGTGTGTATAAGGACATTGGGAGAGTAAGTTTTGTTCAGAAGAGAGAACACTGCGACTGCAAGTTTTGCAATGGCTTTGCAAAACTTTCTCTAAGGAGGGTGATTCAGGCTCATTGGCGTCGCCCCGAGCCTGAATCGAGGAAAGCTATTCGGGTTTATTTTGCTCAAATTGTTTGAGCTGGCTTTCGCTCGCAGGTTTCTGATGTTTGGCTTTCCACTCATCGTAAGGCATGCCGTACACGATTTCCCTGGCTGCGGCGTCTTCCACCTGTTCTCCTCGTTCTTCCGCCGCGGCGCGATACCATTTGCTCAGGCAGTTGCGACAGAAGCCGGCGAGGTTCATTAAATCGATATTCTGAACCTCAGTGTTGTCCTGCAGATGTTTGACCAGTCGGCGAAACACCGCTGCTTCAATTTCGGTTTGGGTTTTAGAGTCCATAATTCAGCCTTGTTCTCAGTGAAATAAAACGTACTTGCCAACGCCCCATTTGCTTGGCCTCCATCGAAATGGCGGTTCAGCAAGTCATTGGCAAGTTCAGCCGCAGATCAATATCCATTAGATAAACCACGGTTTGCAGAAAATATGCGCGGACAAATAGCGGACAAGCAGAAGAAAGCTATGTGTCCTCAGGGTTGATAGTGTAAACGATTGATTCCGCTGCGTTGAGAGCTGACGAAGCAAGATCGCGGTCCCAGTGTATTATGGCGCGTCGCTGTCAGCATTGGGCGGCGGTTGAAAGCCTTCCGGCGTTTTGCCCTGAATGTGATAGGCGAAGGCGATAATTTCCGCGATAACGCGATACAGCAACTCAGGTATTTCATCGCCGAGATCCAGTTGCGCCAGAGAACGCACCAACTCTGGATTCTCATACAAGGGAACGCCATGCTCCCGGGCGATGGCGATGATCTCCTCCGCGAGGTCCGCTTCGCCTTTGGCGGAAACCTTGGGCGCTTGTTTGCCATCGTAAAACAGGGCAATGGCCTGCTGGACGTCGTTTTGAGACGTTTCCTGGGAGTGATTGTCTTGCGTGTCCTGTTGTTTTTTTGTCATGCGCGTTCGTCGATCAGTTGGCGGGAAATCGGTGCGGAAGGCGTTGGCGGCGCGCCTTTACGCACCGCCAGGTCGCCCACTTCAAGGCCCCAGTCTTGCAGACCTTTGCGCAGACGCGGCAACTCTTCCGTGACCAGTCCCAGAGTCTTTTGCTCCACCGCCCAGAATGTGGCGGACACCGTTCCTTCCGTATACAGGACCTGGCTTTGCATGGGGCCGAGTCCCTCCAGGTCGAAGGCGAGTACGATTTTCCAGCGGCTTTTCTTGTTGTCTTTAGCGCCGTTGCGCTGCTCTTTTTCAAAGCGCATCTGAATGCTATCCATGCGTGGAGCGGCGACAGGCACCTCCACAAACCACACTTGCGCCCCGGTTTGGTCAGGCCCCGCGCTGAGATTTTGTTGCAAGGCGTTCAATTGGTGACTATGCAGACGTGCGGTGGCCTGCGCCAGAGCGCGCAACATTTCGCCGGCGTCCAAGTTGGCGGGCAGGGGAGGCCGTCCGCCTTCGCGTCCCATTGGCGGCGGAAATTGCAGTGGATGTCCACCGGTCGCCATGCCAGGTTGCTCCGCTGTCTGTCGGGTTAGCCAGCTAACCAGTTGTTCCCAGTTGGCGGGAAGCGGGCTATCAGGAAGACGATTGAGTTGCGCCAGCGTGGCGCCCAGCGCTACCGTCAGCAATGCCTTGATGTCCTGGGGCGCGACGCTCAACAGGCGTGGCTCAGCGCCAGAGGGTGTGACGGATTTGTCGGGCGTCGCTGCGCGGTTTTCCGCCAGCGTTCGTAGTAAATGACGCTCCAGCCCCGCGCCGGATTGCTGAATCGCCTGTTTCAGCCCCCCAGCTTCGCTGACTCGCGGCGGCGTTGGTAGCGCCTGGTTCAGTTTATCGAGCGTTTGCGCGAGGTCTCTCGGCAACCGCGTATCAGAGGACAGTCGCACTAACGCCTCCAGATTACGGCGAAGATCTCCCTGTAAGGGCAGCCACTTGGACAACGTTTGTAATGTCGTGGCGAGCAGCGCCTGCGCGGGCTCTGTTTGCGGCGGAGCCAGAGCGTCGACGACTTTCAGGCCCAATGCGGTGACCTGTAGTTGCAGCACCTTGCCGACCAGCCAGTCCTGAGGAAGTTGCGCCATGCGGATGTCAGTTTGCAGTGGCTGCGGCAAGCCTTCAGCGCTCATTATCAAACGCCAGGACGGCGTGGCGGAGGCTTGCGCGTTGGGGGTAGGACTGGACGTTGTAGGACTGGGAGAAGGAGAGATATCGGTGATGCGAGCGGAGAATAGGTTGCCGACTTTCTGCACGATAGCGGACAGTTCCGCCTGTATCTTAGGAGGGAGAGAGCTGGTGCGAGTGGGCGCCGCCGCGGCGTCGGGCTGAACTTTCATCGCTTTTTAACATTTCTCCCACAATAAAATGATCTTAATCAGGGCTATGCACTGACCATCCGGGGAAAGCTGGGCTATAATGCGCCCGTTTTTACAAAGCTTAAGCGCGAGCGGGCCACTTTTCTAACTCTTTTCCGTTATTGTTGACGACTTTTCGGAAAAAGCGCCAATTTGTTATTCTTGCGCCGCTTTATTTCCGGTTGTTCCGCGTTGTTCTGCACGCCAGAGGCGCACACAAGAGGCTGCTTTAGTAATTATGACAGGTCAAACTCCTCTGCTTGAGGCCAAGAATCTCCAGTGCGAGCGAGATGACCGTATCCTGTTCGAAAACCTGTCCTTCTCCGTCGATCCCGGGGACGTCGTGCAGATTGAAGGCCCCAACGGGGCTGGAAAAACCACCTTACTCAAACTTCTATGCGGACTGGCTCCATTGCGTCAGGGCGAGTTGTTCTGGCGTGGCGAACGTATGTCGCAGGCGCGCCCACAGTTTCTTTCCTCACTGCTGTACCTGGGCCATAAAACCGGCGTTAAGGAGTTGTTGACCCCGCTGGAAAATCTCCGCGCCTGGTGCGCTCAACGTGAAGACGTGAATGAAGAGCGCATGATGGCGGCATTAGAAACGGTCGGCCTCGCTGGCTATGAATATTCACCCTGCAATAGTTTATCCGCTGGCCAACAGCGGCGGGCCGCCCTGGCGCGCTTGCATGTCTCCTCTGCGCCTTTATGGGTGTTGGATGAAGCTTTCACAGCCATCGATAAAAAAGGGGTGGCCCAGCTGGAAGCGTTGCTGCGTGAAAAAGCCAACATCGGCGGCGCGGTGATTTTGACTACTCACCACAGTTTGCATTTATCCGGCGAAGTGCGTCGCATTCAATTGGGGGCTGCGTCTTGACGGAAGTAGGCGTATGGGCGGGCTTTTGCGCCGTAGTGAAACGGGATTTGATGCTGGCGTTCAGACGTCCTCAAGAGCTGGCCAATCCGCTGGTGTTCTTTGTGATGGCGGTAAGCCTGTTTCCGCTTGGCGTCTCACCGGAAAAGAGCTTTTTGGCCCCGGCGGCGGCGGGCGTGGTCTGGGTGGCGTCGCTGCTGGCGACCTTGCTTTCTCTGGATGCCTTGTTTCGGGCGGATCATGAAGACGGATCGCTGGAGCAGTTGACCCTGGCGCCTCAGCCTCTGTTTATTCTGGTTCTGGCGAAAGTCTTCGCGCACTGGCTGACGACAGGGCTGCCCTTGATATTGCTGAGCCCGGTGCTGGCGCTGATGCTGCATGTGGATGAAAGCTTGCTCGGCGTTCTGATGCTGTCGCTATTGGTGGGCACGCCGGTTCTCAGTCTGATTGGCGCCATTGGCGCGGCCCTGACTGTGGGGTTGCGCGTAGGCGGGGTTTTGATTTCATTGTTGGTGCTGCCCCTGTATATTCCCGTGCTGATCTTCGGAACCGGTATGGTGCAGAGCGCAGCGGCCGGTATGGATTACACCGCCACGCTGGCTATGTTGGGCGCGATACTGGCGCTGTCGCTGACGTTGGCGCCATTCGCCGCGGCGGCTGCGCTTAAAATCAGCGTCTCCAACTGAGACAATAAAACAGGCTGGCGCGACGCCTTGTATAGGCGATGCGGCGGCGGACTGAATGGCTTGGATACAGATAACAGAAGCGATTATGTGGGAAGCATTTAAACAGTGGTTTCACCGGTGGGGATCGCCCAAATGGTTTTACGAGCGCAGCTTGGTGTGGTCGTTCTGGCTGGGTTGGGGCGCCATGATCCTGTTGCCTATTGGTATTGTCTGGGGCCTGGCGTTTGCGCCTCAGGACTACCAGCAGGGCAATAGCTTCCGCATTATCTATCTACACGTGCCCGCCGCCATCCTGGCGCAGTCCTGTTATATGATCATGGCGGTCGCCGGCTTTGTCAGTCTGGTCTGGCGCATGAAAATGGCGGATGTGGTGTTGAAATGCGCGGCGCCGATTGGCGCGTCTTTTTGTTTTCTCGCTTTATTTACCGGCGCGGTCTGGGGCAAACCGACCTGGGGTACTTGGTGGGAGTGGGATGCGCGCCTCACTGCTATGTTGATTTTACTGTTCCTGTATTTTGGCGTTATTGCTTTGGAAGCCGCTATCGAAGACAAGATCACCGCAGGCAGAGCCGCGGCGGTGCTGAGTCTGGTAGGCGTGGTGAATATTCCCATCATCAAATACTCCGTAGAGTGGTGGCGCACCCTGCATCAGCCCGCCACCTTCAAACTGACGGAAAAGCCCGATATGCCAGTGGAAATGTGGGCGCCGTTGCTGGTGATGGTGATAGGGGTCTACTGCTTCTTCGGCTATTCGCTTTTCTTACGAAGTCGTAATGAGATAATCGAACGCGAACGCCGTACCCTATGGGTCCGCGAGCTCTTGGCGAAAGAGGGGAAAGTATGAACTTCGAAAGCCTCAATGAATTTTTCGCAATGGGCGGCCATGGTCTATACGTCTGGTTGGCCTACGGCGCGGGTGGACTGGTGTTCCTGTATAACCTGGCTGCGCCGAAACTAAAACGCGGCAGCCTCGTCAAAAGATTGTCCCAGCAGTATAGAAGGGAGAAGGCGTCCCAATGAATCCCAAGCGCAAGCAGCGTTTAATTATCGTGTCATTCCTGGTGATCGGCGTCAGCGCGACGGTCGGTTTGATCATGACCGCGCTCAGCAACAACGTGAATCACTTTTATAACCCTACCGAAGTGGTGCAAGGCGCCGCTCCTATCGATAAAAGCATTCGCGTGGGCGGCATGGTGGTTGACGGCAGCGTGAACAGAGATGGGAAATCCCTGGCGGTCGCTTTCACCGTGACGGATTACAACAACAACGTTAATGTCAAATACACCGGCATCCTGCCAGACCTCTTCAGAGAGGGGCAGGGCATCGTCGCCACCGGCAAACTGGACGCTCAAGGCGTTTTCCAGGCGGAGGAAGTGCTGGCCAAGCACGACGAAAAATACATGCCGCCGCAAGTGCAGCGCGCGCTCGACAAGGCGCAGGACGCCGCGCCCGCACAGACTTACTGAAGGAATGACGTATGATTGCTGAGCTGGGTCACTTCGCACTGATTTTAAGTTTTTGCTTCGCTATCCTGTTGGCGTTTGTGCCTATCACCGGCGCCTGGATTGGCGACCGACTTTGGATGCGCTTGTCTCGCCCTCTCGCGGGCGCCCAGTTTCTGATGGCGATTGTGGCGTTCGCCGCATTGACCGCCAGCTTTTTGCGGGACGACTTCAGCGTCCGCTACGTGGCGGGCCACTCCAACAGCCTGCTGCCCTGGTATTACAAATTCAGCGCCGTGTGGGGCGGCCATGAAGGCTCACTGTTATTGTGGGCGCTGATTTTGACTGGCTGGACCGCCGCCGTGGCCAAGTTCAGCAAGCAGTTGCCGCTGGAAATGGTGGCGCGCGTACTGGGCGTCATGGGCATGATCAGCATCGGCTTTATGTTGTTCATCCTGATGACCTCCAATCCCTTCTTACGTTACCTGCCGAATTCGCCGCAGGATGGCGCTGACCTGAACCCATTGTTGCAGGATTTCGGGCTGATTGTGCACCCGCCCATGCTGTATATGGGCTATGTCGGTTTCTCCGTCGCTTTCGCCTTTGCGGTGGCTGCGCTGATGGGCGGTCGTCTGGACGCAGCCTGGGCGCGTTGGTCGCGTCCCTGGACGACGGTGGCCTGGGCCTTCTTGACTCTAGGCATCGCCTTGGGCAGCTGGTGGGCCTACTACGAACTGGGCTGGGGCGGCTGGTGGTTCTGGGACCCGGTTGAGAACGCGTCCTTTATGCCCTGGTTGGCGGGAACGGCTTTGATTCACTCTCTGGCGGCGACGGAAAAGCGTGGCGTTTTCAAGAGCTGGACGGTTTTGCTGGCGATATTCGCCTTCTCACTCAGTCTGCTGGGCACCTTCCTGGTCCGCTCCGGCATTCTGACCTCGGTGCATGCGTTCGCCGCAGACCCTGAACGGGGCCGCTTCGTGCTCATGATGCTGGGCGTGGTCATTGGCGGCTCACTGCTGCTGTACGCCCTGCGCGCGCCCGTGGTGAAAAGCCGCATTGGTTTCAGTGAAACCTCCCGGGAAGTGTTCCTGCTGGTCAACAACATCATTCTGGTGGTCGCTATGCTGACCGTGTTAATCGGTACGCTGGCCCCGCTGGTGGCGGAATGGATGGATAAAGAAATTTCCGTCGGCGCACCCTATTTCAATTTGATGTTCTCCCTGTTGGTTCCCTTGTTGGTCATCGTGATGGGTGTGGGCATGTACAGTCACTGGAAGGACACCAAGGCGGCGCAGCTACTCGGTCCTGTCCCTATGTTTCTGGTGATCAGCGCCGTTACCTCCGTTGTGGTTCCCTGGATGTACGGGGAAATTCATTTGATGGCGGTTATTGGCGTCTTCATCGCTGTTTGGCTGTTTGCAGCGACCCTGCGCGACGCGTGGCTCAAAAGCGCCTCCTCGCAGGGACGTATGCGCGGCTGGCTGCGCACCTCGCGGAGCTACAAAGGCATGGTGCTGGGGCATCTGGGCCTGGCGGTGACTATCGTCGGCGCGACCATGGTGTCGCAATACACCGTGGAGCGGGACGTGCGTTTGGCTCCAGGGCAGTCGGTTGAGCTGTCGGGCTTCACCTTCCGTTTTGATGAAGAAACCCAGCGTCGCGGCCCTAACTTTATCGGCGATCGCGCCACAGTCTCAATTCTCGACAGTGACGGCGACGTGCTGCATGTTCTGCATCCGGAAAAACGCCGCTATCAGGTATCCGGTAATATTATGACGGAAGCAGGCATCGATCCGGGCCTGTTCCGGGATCTCTACGTTTCTCTGGGCGAGTCTCTGGAAGATGAGTCCTGGACCATGCGCGTCCAATATAAGCCTTTCGTGCGCTGGCTGTGGCTGGGGGGCGTGTTTATGGCCTGGGGCGGCTTCCTGGCGGTGGCGGACAGACGTTATCGCATCAAGCTGAAACGCAAACTGTCAACGGCGGAAGCCATGGATAGCAGCGACGCACAGGCGCAACCTCGTGGCGACGCCGATGCGCTCGGAGGACAGCAGGCGTGATGAAGCGGTTATTCTTATTTGTTCCTCTGCTGGCCTTTGTTGCGGTAGTCATTCTGTTTAATCAGAACATGGACAACGATCCCTCCAAGCTGGAGTTGGCGCGCAAGGATCAGCCTGTGCCGACATTTAAGCTGGGCGAACTGTACAACCCTGGCCGGGAGCTGACTCCTGCGGATCTTAAGGGCGAGCCCATGCTGCTCAACGTCTGGGCGACCTGGTGTCCTTCCTGTCGGGTCGAGCACCCTTATTTGCTTAAATTGGCCAAGGAATACAATGTTCCGATCATTGGCTTGAACTACAAAGATGATCGCGATGCGGCGAAGAAGTGGCTTGAGACGCTGCAGGACCCTTATCGCTTTGTGATTTTCGACCAGGAAGGACGTTTGGGTCTGGATCTGGGCGTGTATGGCGCGCCTGAGACCTATGTGATCGACGCCGCTGGGGTGATTCGTTATCGCCATGTGGGCGTAGTAAACGAAAAAGTCTGGCGGGAGACCCTGGCGCCGATGCTGCGCAATTTGAAGATGGCGAACGCCAATGCGGTTGAGGAGCCTGGTTCATGATCGCGCAAAGATTACTGATCTGCCTGACTGCGCTGTGGATGTCCTCTGCCGCCTGGGCGATTGATGATTACCAGTTCAGCAGTGACGAAGGTCGCGAGCGCTATCAGACACTGACTTACGAGCTGCGCTGTCCCCTGTGTCAAAACCAGAATATCTCCGACTCCACGGCACCCATCGCCAAAGATTTGCGTCGTGAAGTGCATCGAATGATTGAAGAAGGGAAGAGCGATGACGACATCGTTGACTTCATGGTGGCTCGTTATGGCGATTTCGTGTTGTATCGGCCGCGGCTGAATGCGCAAACCGCCGCTTTGTGGTTGGGACCGGTGACGGTGGTGACCCTGGGCTTATCTATTTTGTTGTACGTCGCTCGTCGCAGACGTCGCTCTCTGGGAGAGTCTGCTGAATTGAGCGATGAAGAGCAGGCGCGCTTGCGGGCCTTATTGCAGCAAACCTCTTCCGAAGAATCTGAGCAGAAATAACAGGCATTCCGAATGACAGTATTCTGGCTGGCTATCGTCCTTCTGGCGGTTTTGGCGATAGCGATCATCGCCGTTCCTTTGTTGTCCATCCTGAAATCCGGTCCGCAGGGCGCTGGCGCGCGTCGCGATACCGCCAACGTGGCGTTGTTTGAAGACCGTCTGACGGAGCTGCGTGCGGAGCTGAAAGCCGGACAAATCAGCGATGCGGAGTTTCATGATCTGCATATTGAGTTGGAAAAGTCACTGTTGAACGACGCGGAGCCGGGCGCGCAGAATACCGCGTACCGCAGTAGCCGCATGCGCCAGATTCTGGTGCTGGTGCTGGTAGTTGTGGGAGTGCCGGTGACGGCGCTGGTGATGTATCAGCAGGTTGGCGATTATAAAGGCCTGCGTCAGGTGGAGTGGATGAAAGAGACTCGCCTGCAATTGGCTCTGGCTGGCAATGATCCGGAAGAGATTTTGCGCCGCTTGCGCGATCGTCTTTTGGAGCAGCCGGACCATGTGGAAGGCTGGGCGCTATTGGGGCGCTCCTTGATGACCATGCAGCGCTACGCGGAAGCGGAAGAAGCGTTTCGTCACCTGGCGGAGTTGCTTGCGGCGGAAGGCGAAAACCCCGCCGGCGCTCACGGATTGCGCGCACAGGCGCTGTTCTTCAAGGAAGGACGTTTGAGCGCTCCGGTCAGGGCGGCTCTGGAGCAGGCCCTGAAAACCGACCCCAACGAAGGGAGTTCACTGAGTATTCTTGGCGTGGCGGCGTTCCAGGAGCAACGTTACGCCGAAGCCGCTAAGTTCTGGCGTCGCATTATTGAACTGAATCCAAATGACCCTAACGCCGCTGCGATTCGCAATGGCGTAGCGAGAGCGGAGCAACTGGCGGCGGAGCAGGCGAATCAGCAGCCCGCGCAGGCGGCGGGCGGAGCCAGTCTGCAGCTGCAAGTCAGTCTGGGTGAAAGTCTGAATGGTCAGGCTGAGCCTGGCGACACTGTATTTATCCTTGCGCGCCCAGCGGATGGTACGCGTATGCCGTTGGCGGTGGTGCGTAAAACCGTGGGCGAGTTGCCTGTCAGCGTCACATTAGATGACTCCATGGCCATGGGGCCGATGGCGAAGCTGTCCTCCGCTGAAACGGTGGAAGTGGTGGCGCGGGTGTCCAAATCCGGTTCGCCGCAACCTCAGCCAGGCGACCTGCAGGGCGTCGTAGGCCCAATCCAACTGCGCGCGCAAAACGAGCCGCTCAATCTGGTGATTGACCAGCTGGTGCAATAGCTCATGCGCCGGCGGCGTTACTCACTAAGTAGCGCCGCCTTGATTTCCTCCATCCGCTCCCGATTGACGCCGAAATCCCGATAGCCCAGCCGGGACGCCGAGCGCAGATGTATCACGCCTGTCTGCCGATCTAATAGAAACTCTACATCGTCCACAAAGCGGAATACGAATGATGTGGCTTCCGCGCGGATATAATCGGGCTTGCGTTGGGTGATGCGGATATTGCCGGCATTTTCCAAAACAGTGGGCAGCCGTTCCCACATCTGCGTCGCCTTGTCGTTGTAAAGGGGTGTAATGAAATGCTCCGCGTCGTTGGGATCGCTGAAGCTGCTGACGCAGTTAGGGCTTTCGGGGCAGGGCGTCAGGCGTCCGTCATGGGCCCCGAGTCCTGCCGGGGGCGTGCTGCCGCAGGCGCTGAGGCCTGCGGCGATAACAAAGATTGTCCATTTTGCTGTGTTGCTCATCGCTCCTTCTCCGCTGCGCACTGGCGCAGACCTTGATTAAGGCGTGAAATACAGCTGTAAGATCAGTCGCCTTGTGCGTTGAATGCCTGACCAGTAACGCCAATGCTGTCTTTACCCATCAGGTAAAGATAGACGTTCATGATCTCTTCAGGCGTTGGGTTTTTCGTGGCGTCTTCCGCCGGATAGGCCAGCGCGCGCATGGCGGTGCGGGTGGCGCCGGGATTGACGCTGTTGACGCGAATGCGTTTGTCGGCGTCATCCAGTTCGTCCGCCAGCACCTGCATCATGCCTTCAACGGCGAATTTGGAGACCGCGTAAGCGCCCCAGTAGGCTTTGCCTTTGCGGCCGACGCTGGAGGAAGTGAAAACGATCGAAGCGTCTTCGGACTCGCGGATCACCGGCATCAGGGAGCGGGTCAGCAGAAAAGGCGCCATGGCGTTTACCTGAATTACGCGGGCCCAGCTGTCCGGGTCATAGTGCTCCAGCGGGGTGCGGTGGCCCAGAATGGCGGCGTTATGCAGCAGTCCGTCGAGTCGGCCGAATTCTTCACGGATGGCGTTGGCCAGATCGTCATAATCCTTCGCCACCGCGCCTTCCAGATTGACGGGAAAAATCGCGGGTTTCGGGCCGCCTTCCGCTTCGATTTCGTCGTAGACGTCTTCCAGCTTTTTGGTGGTGCGGCCGCTGAGAATGATGGTGGCGCCGTGTCGGGCGAAGGTCTTCGCCGCCGCGCGGCCGATCCCAGCGCCCGCGCCTGTGATCAGGATGACGCGGTCGTGCAGAAGGTCGGCGGGGGCTTGATAAGAATACATAATGCGTGTTTTCTCTCGTCGTGATCTGTCTTTAATGTGCAGTGACTTTCGATTATAACGCCCGAGGGGAAATCAAAGCACTTGTTTCAGCAGGGCGGCGACTTCCTCCACAGAGTGCGCCACGTGGTCCGCATTCCAGGCCAGGGCTGCCTCGGGCTCATCCAGATAGCCGTAAGCGGCGGCGATGGTGAGCATGCCTGCATTGGCGCCCGCCTGAATGTCGCGTATATGATCGCCGACATACCAGCATTTCTGCGGGTCGCAGTCAGCCAGGCGCGAAGCCAGCAACATGGGCTCGGGGTCCGGCTTGGTGCGGGAGACATCGTCAGGGCACACCAGTGCAGCCATGCGGGAGCTAAGCCCTAACGCTTCCAGCAGCGCTTCGCTGTACAGTCTGGGTTTGTTGGTGATGACCCCCCAGTGAATTCCTTGGCCTTCCATCAACGTCAGTAGCGCTTCAAAGCCTGTGAACAGGCGGCTGTCGACGGCGATGTGGCGCAGATACAGGTCCAGCAGCTCCTGACGCAGCGGCTCAAAATCGGCGTCCGTCTCTTCCATGGCGAAAGACAGCTTCACCATGGCGCGGGCTCCATCGGACACCGTTTTACGCACGGCTTCGTACGCCATGTCAGGCATGCCGCGTTGACTGCGTTGCATGTTCATCACCCGAAAGAAGTCGGGGGCGGTGTCGATCAGGGTGCCGTCGAGATCGAAGAACACGGCCTCCGGACGGTAAAGTCGCGTATCCGTCATCAGGCGTCCTTGAGCGGTTTGACCGCGTGCATGAGATAGTTGACGTCTACGTCGTCGCCCAGCTTGTATTCTTTCAGTAACGGGTTGTAGGTCATGCCTCGCATTTCACACAGATCGAGATCAGTGCGACGCAACCAGGCCGCCAGCTCGTTGGGCTTGATGAACTTCTTCCATTCGTGAGTGCCTCGCGGCAGCATTTTCAGCACGTATTCCGCGCCGACGATGGCGAATAGAAAGGACTTGGGATTGCGATTGATGGTGGAGAAGAACAGGTCAGCGCCGGGTTTGGCGACGCGAGCGCAGGCGGCGATGACTGAGGCGGGATCGGGAACATGCTCCAGCATTTCCATGCAGGTCACCACATCGAAAGACTCCGCTTCGGCTTCCGCCAGCTCCTCGATAGTAGTGCGGCGATAATCCACGCTGACGCCAGACTCCAGTCCGTGCAGACGCGCCACGGACAACGGCGCTTCGCCCATATCGATGCCGACCACATGTGCGCCGCGACGCGCCATGCTCTCGCTGAGAATGCCGCCGCCGCAGCCTACGTCCAACACTCTTTTGCCGGGCAGGGCGGCGCGCTCGTCAATAAAGTCGAGTCGCAGCGGGTTGATCTCATGCAGGGGTTTGAATTCGCTTTCCGCATCCCACCAGCGATGGGCCAGATCCTCAAACTTTTTCACTTCACTCAGATCGACGTTCTCAACGGGAGTCATGTATCCGTTTCCTCTGAATTGGTCGGAAGGGGCCGTGATGCGGCCCCACGCGTTCGCTTCGGCGGGCTATTTTAATTGGCTTCGGCGGTGTTGGCGATTCTCTCGCGCCAGGCGTCAACCTTTGTCCGTAGCTCGCGGACGTCCATATTGATCAGCTTCTGCTCTTTCACCTGGGCCACGCCGGAAGTCCAGACATGGCTGACCTGGCTGGATTTGGTGGAATAAGCCAAATGCGAAGCGACGTGATACACCGGTTGTACTTCGATGCCGCTCAGGTCTACCGCCATAATGTCCGCCCACTTGCCAGCTTCCAGAGAGCCTGTGACGGACTCCATGCCCAGCGCCTTCGCGCCGTTGATGGTGGCGATTTCCAGCGCCTGGAATGCGCTGACGGCGGCGGCGTCCTGCGCCACGGCTTTCGCCAGCATCGCGGCGGTTTGCAGCTCACCCAGCATGTCCAGGTCGTTGTTGCTGGCGGCGCCGTCGGTGCCGAGAGCCACGTTCACGCCAGCTTTCAGCAGACGGTCCAGAGGACAGAAACCACTGGCCAGCTTCAGGTTGGATTCCGGGCAGTGAACCACATGCGCGCCGGTTTCCTGCAGAATCTCCAGATCGCGATCGTTAATCTGGGTCATGTGTACGCATTGCGTGTTCGGCGTCAGCAGGCCCAGCTCGTGAAGACGTTCGGTCGGACGCTTGCCGGTTTTCTCCAGGCCTTCCTGCACTTCGCCGGCGGTTTCGTGAAGGTGAACCTGTACAGGCATATCCAGCTGGTTGGCAAGCGTCACCACCTGTTCGAACTTGTCGTCGGAGACGGTGTAAGGAGCATGGGGACCGAAGCCGATGCGAACCAGATCGCTGTGCTTGTATTCGTCGTGCAGGGCCAGACCTTTGTGGATGGACTCTTCCGCTGTCGCCGCGCCGGGAACCGGGAAATCGATGACCGGGAACACAATCTGGCAACGCATGCCGAGACGGGTGGCTTCTTCGGCCACGGCATCCGGATAGAAATACATGTCGCTGAAAGTGGTGGTGCCGCCCAACAGCATTTCCGCCATGGCCAGTTTGGAGCCGTCGCGAACGAATTCGTCGCTGACCCATTTGCCTTCCGCAGGCCAGATATGGTGGCTCAGCCACTCCATCAAAGGCAGGTCGTCCGCCATCCCGCGGAACAGGGACATGGCCAAGTGGCCGTGGGTGTTGATCAGGCCGGGCGCCACGACATGGTTGGGCAGGTCGACTGTTTCTTTGGCGGCGAAACGCGCTGTCGCCTCGGCGGCGTCGCAAACGCCTACAATTTTGCCTTCGGATACGGCGACGGAGGCGTTTTCAAGAACGACTCCTGCTGGTCTGACGGGGATAACCCAACGCGCATTTATCAATAAATCAACGCTTTCTTGAGCCACAGCTACACTTCCTATATCTATTCAAAATCAGCGCCCAAGTATACCTATAATACAAGGGGATAAGTAGGGCGCAGGGCTTAAATGACGTATAATGCCGGCCCGGACCAGCAGATTTTCGCCCGGTTCCGTTTTCTGACCATTTGATCAACTTATTGGGGCGCGCCACATGTCGCAATCTTCCGTTTCCGCCATTCGCTGGGCGAACAATCAACTTATTCTGCTAGATCAACGCAAACTGCCGCTGCAGGAAGCGTATGTTCACTGCGTCACTCACGTTGAAGTGGCTGACGCCATCCGCCAGATGGTGGTGCGCGGCGCGCCGGCGATCGGAATCGCAGCGGCCTATGGCGTGGCGTTGGCGGCGGCGGAGTTCAGTTCCGACCGGGATCGCATGCATCGCGCCCTGGAAACGCTGGCGGATTCACGACCGACGGCGGTAAATTTGTTCTGGGCCCTGCGTCGCATGCGGGATCTGATCGACGCCTCTTCCGCCACGGATCTGTTCCCGCTGCTGGTGGAAGAAGCGACGCGCATCCACGAAGAAGACCTGCAAGCCAACCTGACCATGGGTGAGCTGGGCGCTGATCTGATCGCAGAAAGCGGTCGCGGCGCGTTGTTGACCCATTGCAACACTGGCAGTCTGGCCACCGGCGGCTATGGCACAGCACTGGGCGTGATTCGATCAGCCTACCGTCGCGATCTGGTGACGGAAGTGTTTGCGGATGAAACCCGCCCCTGGCTGCAAGGCGCAAGATTGACCGCCTGGGAGTTATGCCAGGATGATATCCCCGTCAAACTGATCGCGGATTCCGCTGCGGCGCATGTCATGAAAACCTGCGCGGTGAAATGGGTGATTGTCGGCGCCGACCGCATTACCGCTCACGGCGACGTCGCCAATAAGATTGGCACATACGGTCTGGCGGTGCTGGCGCGTCATCATGGCGTCAAATTCATGGTGGCGGCGCCGTCCAGCACCATTGACTTCGAACTGTTCAGCGGCGCGGATATTCCTATTGAAGAACGCACTTCCGATGAACTGAAGTTCGTGCAGGGGACCCCGTTGGCCCCGGAAAAAGCCAACGCCTTCAACCCTGTCTTCGACGTAACGCCGGCGGAGCTGATCGACGCCATCGTCACCGAGCGCGGCGTGGTATTACGTCCGAATGCGGAGAAAATGCGTAAATTGCAATAATTGTCGTCCGTGCGAGGGATTTTCTGAGCGCAGGCGAATACGGGAAGGATGATATTCCTTCCCGGGCTGCTATCTTTATCAGGGGAGGGCGGTTTTCAGCGGGACGCGGAACCGCGAGAGCAGAACTTATCTTCGCCAATGGCGCGTATAATTTATGCAGGAACCCATCATCCCGGAGAATGAATCGCAGCGGCTTGTCTGTCTGCACTCGCTGTGCATTCTGGACACAGAGCCGGAACAGCGTTTTGACCGCATCACCAAGCTGGCGGCCTCGCTGTTTAATGTGCCCATTGCGCTGGTGTCTCTGGTCGACGCCGAACGCCAGTGGTTCAAATCGAAGGTGGGGCTCAACGCGTCGGAAACCGGTCGCAATATCTCATTTTGCGGGCACGCTATTTTGCAGCGGGAAGTGCTCTATGTGCCCAATGCCCTGAAAGACCCCCGATTTTCCGATAACCCCCTGGTTACTGGTCCTCCTCACATTCGTTTTTACGCCGGCGCTCCGCTGAGTCTGGATGAGACCCACCGTATTGGCACGCTCTGTCTGATTGACGTTCGCCCCCGTCGTTTTAACCAGGAACAACTGCAGCGCTTGCGGGACTTGGCTGGTTGGGTCGAAAGAGAGCTGCATATGCTGCGTCTGGCGGATCTTTCGCACATGAACGCCCATCAGGAAGCCTATCTCACTTCCATACTGCAAGCGGTTGTCGAAGGGATTGTGACGGTAAATGCCGACGGCGTGATTGAAGCCGCCAATCAGGCGATGAAGGAGATGTTGCGGGTCTCCGGCGAGCAGCTGAATGGCGCTCATTTTTCTCAATGGCTGAAAAACGATGCGCCTCTGCTGGAGTTATTGCAGCGTGGGCAAGAAGGCGACGCCGACGTCCGGGACGGCATTCATCGCCTGGAGGTGGAATTGATCCGCAGCAGCGGTGAGACATTTCCTGCGCAGCTCAGCTTCCGCCAGATGGAAATGGGCGATGCAATGAGATGGGTTGGCAGTGTGGCGGATATTTCCGATCGCAAACGCGCCGAGGCCATGAAGAAAGAGTTCGTGTCGGTGGTCAGCCACGAATTGCGCACTCCGTTGACCTCCATAAAAGGCGCCTTGGGACTGCTTTCGGCGACCTTGGGTCCGGAGCTGAACGAACAGTCAGCGAAGTTGCTGTCGATTGCCTCAAACAACAGCGAACGTTTGCTGGCGCTGGTGAACGATATACTCGATATCGAGAAGCTGGAAGCGGGCCACGTGGACATGGCGTTGGAGGAAGCCGAACTGCTGGCCGAGCTGGAGCAGGCGCTGAGCATGAATGGACCCTACGCCAAGGCCCGTAATGTGACGATGCAGCTTGAGCATGGCGCCGGGGATGTTATTGTTGGAGTGGATAAACGCCGCTTCCAGCAGGTGATGAGCAATCTGATTTCCAATGCGGTCAAATTCTCTCCTGCGCAGGGAAGGGTGACGATTCGCAGTCGATTGTCCGGCGGCGGCGAGGTGTTTATTGACGTCGTGGATGAAGGCGTGGGGATCAGTGAAATAGATCAGGCGCGCATTTTCGATAAGTTTTTCCAGGCGCCGCCTTCCGGTCGTCAGGCCGTGGCGGGAACGGGACTGGGGCTCAGTATTGTGCGGGCGTTGATCGAGCAGATGGGCGGCGGGGTCAGCGTCAAGTCACAGCTGCACAAAGGCAGCTGTTTTACACTGCGTTTACCCGCCCGTTGCCGGGAAATCCGCGCTTGATCTAAAAGCTCAGGAGCGAGGCAGCCCAATAGCGAAGCGCACGCCGCGCGCGGTGTTCTCCACTTTGATCCGCGCCTGATGGAATTCGGCGATCAGTTTGACGATAACCAAGCCCAGGCCCAGGTGTAATTCCTGTCCGCCGTCCTGGCGCACGCTCATAAACGGCGTAAACAGCTTCTCCTTAATGTCTTCCGGAATGGGGGCGCCTTCGTTTTCAACGTAGATCCAGCGCTCCTGTTTAGTTTCTTCGACGCCGATGTAAATGGCCCCGTCCGGTGCGGTAAAGTCCCTGGCGTTCTCCAGTAATTTGTCCACCGCCTGGGCTATCAGCTCGGCGGAGATGTCCGCCACAATTGGCGCTTCCGGCAATTCAAGCTCCAGTCGGCGCGGCTCCACGAGGGGGCGATAAGACTGCTGCAACTCGCTGATCAGCTCGCTCAAATCAAAGGTTTCAAGGCTTTGCGACTGAATCGTGGCTTCCAGACGCGACGCCTGCCGCATGGCGGTAAGCAGGGCGCTGATGCGTTCGGCCCCGGCGCGGGCCCGACCCAGATACTCCTGCTTTTCCTGTTCATTGTCGGCGCTTTCCAGTAACTGCAGGGAGGAACTGACGATAGCCAGCGGCGTGCGACATTCGTGGGTCAGCTTGCTGGCGAAGGACTCCATATACTCTGAATAACTGCGTAATTGGGTCAGCATTTCGCTAAAGCTGCGCGACAGGTCGCCCAGCTCGTCCGGCATCCGCGAGGCCTGAAAGCGGCCGCTGAACTTGGTCTCCGTATCCAGTGCGGAAACGATACCTTTGCTCAAATGCGTGATGCGCCAGGAGAGCCAGGAGGCGTAGCCGAACAAGATAAGCATGATGACGATCAACAGCGCCACAGAGCCGCCGACGGCTGCGAACAGGGCGTCATTGGCTACGGCGGCGATTTGCGGCGTACGCTGCTCCAACTGCACCCAGCCCAGTAATTTCCCGGTTTCGCTCTTAACGGGATAGCGGGTGATCAGGTTGGCGAGTTCCGAGGTGGCGCTGGCGTCCCAGGTGGAGCGCGGCGCGTCGGCGGCGTGGGGCTGCGACTCCGACGCCTGTGAAACGCCGTCCACCGCCCAGCGCAGCAGGCGGCGCATGGCCATGCGCCAGACGTCATCCTGCATGCCAATGTAGCGCATCAGGTCGTTATCGTATTCCAGCAGGGTTGCGCCCTGAGCGTCGGTCAGGCGTAAACGGGTGTATTCAGGGGTTAATTCCTGAGCCTTATGGATCAGAGCTGGCGGCGCGAAGTTCAGCAACATGGGCTCAGCGTCGCTGCCCAGAACATCCAGCGTATTACGGTTGAACACCCAGGCGGCGGACTTGTCTATATCGATCCAGCGCAGGCTGAAGCCGTCCTGCAAGGAGGCGAGGGGGATGCGTAATTCCAGGATGAAGCCCGGGCCGTCTTCTTGCCACATGCCATGCACGCTGCTCCATGATCCCGCCAAACGGGCTTTGATTTGGCCGGGCCCCTCCGTTTCCAGCATCGTCACCGCCTTGCCGCCGGCGAGATAGCCGGTGATCAGTTCGAAATGGTCCGCTGGCTGGCTGCGGGCGCTGGGCTGTCGGTATTGAATGGATGCGTCATTGGCGGCGACCAACAGATACAGGTCCTGCCCGTCGGTGGCCGCCTTGACTGCACGGATGGAATCCGGTTTCGGGCCTGATAAGGCGGGAATTTCCGCCCAGTCGTCCTGATAACCGTCCAGATAGATAGGCGTATCATACTGGCGCACGTTGAGAATGCGGCCGCCTATCGAAGCCGGCGTTGGCCATTCCGGGCGCAGCAGGGAGGCGATAAAACCCGCCAGCTGGATATGATTCTGCTGTTGGGATTCCCGCAGGCTCTGTTCGATCTGTTTGGCGAACTGAATGACCGCCCACGGCAGCAACAGCATGACGCAGGCGATCAGGATAAGCTGGCGACGTAGTTTCATGCGTCAGCCTAAGGTTGTGTCGAATCCCAGCGATATCCCATGCCGTAGGCGGTGTTAATCGCCCGGAAGTCCGGGTCCACCGCCTGGAATTTTTTGCGGATGCGTTTGATATGCGAGGTGATGGTGCTGTCGTCGAGAACGGCGTTGGCGGCGTCCATCAATTGGGTGCGGTTTTTGACGTGCCCGGGGTGTCGCGACAGTGCGTGCACGATCCAGAACTCAGTGACCGTCAGCATGATGGGCTCATCGTTCCAGAACGCCTGCATACGGTCGATGTTGAGTTTAAGTTGCCCACGGGTGATCAGTTCGTCCTGCTTCTGATTGGCGGCCTGCAAGGCGTCGAGACGACGGAACAGGGCGACGATGCGGGTGAGCAGGTAGGGAATGCTGATGTCTTTGGTCAGATAATCATCGGCGCCCAGGCGCAGTCCGGATATCTGATCGAACTCGCTGTCCCGGGCAGTCAGAAAAATAATGGGGACCTGGGAGGACAGCCCGCGCACTTCGCGGCACAGCTCAAAACCGCCTTCCACATCGGAACCCAGACCCACATCAATGATCACCAGGTCCGGCAGTTGCACGCGAAAGCGTTCCATGGCGGAGGGACGGGAATCATAGGTTTCCACCTGATAGCCGTGTTTCTTCAACGCTTCACTGTAATTGGCGCGGATCAGAGGCTCGTCTTCAACTAAGGCAATTCTGCGGGTCATTTCACACCTATCGACAAAGAATGGCGCTATTAGAGCACGCCTGAATTTCTCTGCTCAAGAGAAGCGGGGCGCATTGCCACAATTCGTCATTTTTTGATCGACGCTTTGACGGTTTTTTAGCAGATAAACCGCTTAATTCTTGAGTGAAATGTAAAACGACTGCAACAAAACGGTTACTAAACTGACAGAAACAGTCTGAGTGTCCCGCAGTCGCTTAACCGGAACATCACTGCTGTACCCAAGAGGAGATACGCTATGAGCGAGAAACTTCAAAACGCCTCTAACGCGCCATCACAATCGAAAGCCATGCGTTATGGCTTGGCGCTGCTGACCTTCGCCGCGATTATCTGCGCACAAAACCTTTGTTTCATGATCGACAACCAAATTATCTGATTATCATTGCGACAAGATGCACGAACGCTTTCCTGGAACTCAACCGCGCCCAGGTCAATGCGGTTGAGTTACCTCCTTCCCTGATTCATACTCTCCAAGGCCGCAAGAGCCGCGCCTATTCACTCGGCGACAAAATCATAAAATGAGCAAATCAAACCCCGGTTGTTGAATCTATTCATCAGATAAAGGGGATCATCATGCGCGCGCTGCTGTGCAAAGAGCATGGACCGGCGGATACGCTGGTCATTGAAGACACTGCCGAGCCCAAAGTAAGTGGGGCTAACGTTCTGGTGGACGTTAGAGCCGCCGGCCTTAATTTTCCCGATACCCTGATCATTCAGGGGAAATACCAGTTTCAGCCTCCCATGCCCTTTAGTCCTGGCGGAGAAGTGGTCGGCGTAGTGAGTGCAGTGGGAGATAAAGTGAAGCGGCTAAAACCCGGCGACCGCGTCATGGGGCTGACCGGCTGGGGCGGCTTTGCGGAAAAAGTAGCGGTTCCCGAGTCCAACCTGATTCCAGTTCCTGCGGGCGTAGACGATATCGTCGCCGCCGGGTTTGTCATGACTTACGGCACCTCCATGCATGCATTGACTCAGCGCGGCCGACTACAGGCCGGTGAGACGCTGTTGGTGCTGGGCGCGGGCGGCGGCGTTGGGCTGGCTGCGGTGGAAATCGGCAAGGCCATGGGCGCTAAGGTGATTGCTGCGGCCAGCTCAGCGGAAAAGCTGGCGGCGGCTCAGGAGGCAGGGGCGGACGCGACTATTAATTACGCCGAAACGGATTTGAAGGAAGCCATAAAAGCGATGACGGAGGGGCGCGGCGTGGATGTGGTCTATGACCCGGTCGGCGGCGCTCTGACGGATAAGGCGCTGCGCTCCATGGCCTGGGGCGGACGACATCTGGTGGTTGGTTTCGCCAGTGGTGAGATTCCCAAGCTGCCGGCGAACCTGACCCTGCTGAAAGGATGCGAGGTTGTGGGTGTCTTCTGGGGCGCTTTCACACAACGTCAGCCGCAGGACAATCTGCAGAATTTCCAACGCATGTTCCAGTGGATGCAAGAGGGTCGCTTGCAGCCGCGGGTCAGCAAAGTGTATCCGTTCGAGCAGGCGGCGCAGGCCATCTCTGATATGGCGGAGCGCAGGCTGGTGGGTAAAGCGGTGGTGCGAATCGCGGAATAGGCGACGTTACAGCCACTCATAGTCCGCTTCGTTCACCTTGCGGGTGCGGCGACGATATTCCACCGTAAAGCCGGGCCAGAGTGTGGTGATTTTACCGCTTTTGGTTTGATACCAGCTCTGGCAGCCGGATTTCCACACGGAACGCTGCAGGCGTTGTTGCAACGATTCGTTGAACAGTCTTTGCGCGCGGGAGCGCAAGTGAATCTGTTTAACTCCCAGTTCACGGGCTTTGTTCATAGCGTCGAGAATGTAATTAACCTGCGACTCGATCATAAAGATCATGGAGCTGTGACCGAGGCCGGAATTGGGGCCGACCACCATAAAGAAGTTGGGGAACCCGCTGATGGTGACGCCCAACATCGCTTCCGCGCCGTCTTCCCAGGCTTGATTTAGGCTGACGCCGCCGAGCCCGATGAGATCAAAAGGAATGACGGCCTCCGCCGCCTGGAAACCAGTGGCGAGGATAATGGCGTCGAAATCATGATTAACCCCGTCTTGGGTTCTGACGCCAGTCGCGGTGATGGCGTCGATGGGCGTGGTCTCCAGCGTGACGTCCTGTCGCCCCAGCGCCTGATAATAGTCATTGGAGATCAACACCCGCTTACAGCCCAGGGTGTATTGCGGCGTTAATTTGGCCCGCAACGCCAGGTCTGGCGTTTGGCGCGCCAAGTGCGACAGGGCCTTTTTCTCCACCAGTTTCATGATGCCGGGATGCAGCACAAACCCCATGACGCGCCATTCCAACACCCAGTAAATCACCTGACGACTGAACCACAGTAAGAAGGGATAGCGGCGGTATAACGACCGTTCCATTGGACTGATCATGCGATCCGGCTTGGGCAGTATCCAGGGCGGCGTGCGTTGAAAAACGGTGGTATGGGCGGCCTGCGGCGCAATATTCGGCAGCAGCTGAATGGTGCTGGCGCCTGTGCCGATGACGCCGACCTTTTTAGCCGTCAGGTCGTAGCTGTGGTTCCAGCGGGCGGAATGAAAAAGCTTGCCAGTAAAGGATGATAGCCCTGGTATCTCCGGTTGCGCCGGGCGACTGAGCGCGCCGACGCCTGAGACCAGGAAGCGCGCTTGCAACCAGCCTTCGCCGTTTACTTGTACGCGCCATTGATCCTCGGTCTCATCAAACTCCGCGCGGGTGACTTGTTGATTCAGGCGAATAAAGGGCCGCAGGCCAAATTTGTCTGCGCACAGTTGCATGTAGGCCCAGATTTCCGGTTGCGAGGCGAACATGCGGCTCCAGTCCGGATTGGGCGCGAAGGAAAAGGAATACAGATGGGAGGGAACATCGCAGCCGGCGCCGGGGTAGGTATTGTCGCGCCAGGTCCCGCCAATGTCGTCGGCTTGTTCCAGAATCACAAAGTCTTCAATGCCGGCCTGCCTTAGCCGTATTCCCATGCAGAGTCCCGCAAAGCCAGATCCGATGATGATGACTTGGTGACGCGCCGCTTCGCTCATGAGCTACCCCCTGCGAAATATCTTTGTTATTTTGTTTGCGCTGGGCTCCGTTGAGGTTTCGCTGTGAATGACGAAACCTCAACAGACCTTGGTAAACTCAAGGATAGGTAAGTCTCCCGCTAATTGGCAGCCCCTTTGGGGTGATCGGCGCGGCGGCGATTTGAAAGAGATCACACAATATGTCAAAACAAACTCTAAATATGAACGACAGCCTCTATCAGTACCTGCAAGTCACCGGCGTCAGGGAAAGCAAAGTGCTGCATGCATTGCGGGACGAAACCAACAGACATGAAATGGCGCGTATGCAGATTGCGCCAGAGCAGGGGCAGTTCCTGACCTTGCTGACGAAGCTGACGGGCGCCCGCAAAGCCATCGAAGTAGGCACCTTTACCGGATACAGCTCCATCTGCATCGCTGAAGGCTTGCCCAAAGACGGCAAACTCATCTGCTGCGACGTCAGTGAAGAATGGACCAGTATCGCCAGACGCTATTGGTGTCTGGCGGGGCTGACTGACCGCATTGACCTGCGTCTGGCTCCTGCGATGGAAACCCTCAACAAGCTGTTGGGTGAGGGCCATGCGCGCACTTTCGACTTCGCTTTTATCGATGCGGATAAAACCAATTACGACAACTATTACGAAGCCTGCCTGCGCTTGTTGCGCCCGGGAGGGTTGATCGCCGTCGACAATGTGCTGTGGGATGGCAAAGTCGCCGACCCCAGAGAGCGGGATGACGATACCTGTGCGATTCGCGCTTTGAATGAGAAGCTGATGCGCGACAAGCGTATTGATTACTCCATGGTGCCCATCGCGGACGGCGTCAGTCTGGCGCGGAAAAAATAATCTCGAATTGAGATGTCCAAGCGGGGCTCGATCCGCAGCCGTATTGGCGGATCGAGCCCCGCGTTCGTTAAAACAGCTTAGGGTGCGAGCGCGGGATTATTCCTGCCTGGCCTGCGTCAGCACGACAGCCACTTCTTTGCCTTGAACCCGATCATCGTAACGGGCCACCAGCTGTACGTCCGAATAAGGATCGAAGGCGTGCAACATCACATGATAAACCCCGGTCTGCGGCGTGTTGTAGGAACAGGTTTCTTCCTGTGTGGTTTTGAAAGGGCGGCAGTCATATTCGTTTAACGTCGGAGGCGTTCTGAAGCGAACATGCATGTCCGCATCGCCCTGACCGCCAGACATTTCAATACGCAAGTTGCGGGCGCTTTCCGGGATGTCGACGTAGAAATAGTCCATCTCATCCTTACTGCCGGAAAGTTTCGTCACCGCCTCGCCATTCATCAGTTCTTGGCTGCTGTCGGAGTTAGCTTTATAGCCAGCTTCGAAAGTGATGCCGGAATAGCTGGAGAATGCATGCAGCATGACGTAGTAATTGCCCGCCTGGGGCGAATTGAAGGTGCAGATTTCTTCCTGGGTGGTTTTGTAAGGTCGACAGTCATAGGAAGCGAGGGTGGGACGCTCGCCAAACTTGACGAACATATCCATATCGCCGCTGCCGCCAGAGATGCGGAACACTAGATCACTCGCGCCAGGCTCGACTTTCAGAACGTAGTAGTCTTTATCCTCTTTGTCCGCGCTCAGATTACTGAGAACCTGACCGTTTTCCAGTTCCTTATCCGGCGTATCAGGATCGGTAGGCCCGGATGTGCCAGGGTTATAGAGTTTATTGTTGGTGCAGTACTTCGAGCCGTTTTTACTCATCCAGAAATAATTGCAGTCGCCGTCATAACTGTAACGGCCGGTTTTCACCTTGTAGCCGGATAGGTAAACGCCGTCCAGGTGATAGAAGCCGCCGTCATATTTCAGGCTGAAGTGCTGATGGGGGCCGGTGGAGCTGCCGCCGTTGCATAGCGCCTGAGAGCGGTTGTTGGCGTAGTTCGCCAGTTTCTGGTTTTGCGATACGGTGGTGCGGTCCTGGAACTGCACATTGTCCAAGTGGTAGTAAGTGGTTGACCAGCCGCCGTCGTGCAGCACTTCCACGAAGCAGGATGAATGTCGCACTGCTGTGCCCGCTGCGGACGCCACCGCCCATTTAGTGGATGTATCCGATCCCCAGCCACCGCCATTGTTCATGTCCAGGGAAGACAACGGATAGTTGCCGCTGCCGGTGTTGGTATGCGCGCCGCCGAACCACCAGCTTTGATCAATCGGGAAGGGGAGCTGCAGCAAGTTTTCCGGAGGGACCAGCTTTTTGGAGTAAGCGGAGAAGCGGCTGACGCCGGGAGGTTCCGCGCTTTCCTGCTCTTGCGGAAACAAGCGCTGGTAGACCGTTGCGAACTCATCAGCGTCGCCTGCGGCGTTGTTCATCAAGGCGCGGGAGAGCGCGCGTGTGGCGATGTCTTCGCCGCTGACAGACAGGCTTTTCTGCTCTTGATTTACCGTGCTGTAATAAGCTTTGGCCAGTCGCATGGCGATATCTTCAACTTGAGCGCTGAAGCCATCCCGTTCGGACAAATCTCCGAGGGGGCGTTGCAGGGATGCGGTGCGTGCGCCGCTTACCAGGCCAGTCTGCATTTCTATCAGGGTTAACAACACTTTAGGGCTCACGGTGCTATAACCGGCCCAGTGCGTAATGACTTCGGTCTGATCCAGTAAATGAGGAGCATTCCGTTTCAGGTAGGCGGCGACATCGAAGGTCAGCATCTCTTGGTAAGAATAGATAAACTGCTCGTCCGAAATGATATCTCTGCTATCGTCGGAATGCGCCAGGAGGGGGAGTGCTGAAAGCGCGCAGACGAAGATAGTTCCGATACTCTTTTTCATATAAATTCCCTTTAAAGTTAATGAGTTGAACGCGGCTCGGAATGGCTGGCCGGTTTAAATGCTGCGCGGTAGGAAGCGCAGTCGAGCGGTCTGTTTCTCAAATGAGAACAACTCTCAGACAGTTATAAATGAAGACTAAAAAATGATCAGTTGCAAGTGTGGGACGCGGGTTGGGAATGGTTTCAAACTCTTAGCCGTTCATTTTATCGTTAGGCTGAAGCGTCCTTTTTTGCACTGGAGTAAAGACTAGGATTTATAAAAAAATCCGGCAATCCGGTTGAAATACCTGAACAAAAAATACGGGGCGCATTATTGCGTTAAGCGGCGTAATGTCAGATAAAAAAGTCGGATAAAGAAATATGAGCGGCGAAGCTGAACAGATGAAATTTTTATGTCTGAAGCATACGGATGCGGATATCGCCAAGGAGTTGTTTGATCTGTTTCAATCCGCTTACCGGGTGGAAGCGGACTTAATTGGCGTGGAGCTGTTTTCGCCATTGTTTAGAACACCCGATGATTTGATGGCGAGTTCCACCCAGTTCCTGGGATATCGACGGGAGGCCAGGCTGGTAGCGGCGATGGAGTTGGACCGCCAGGGCGAGTGGCTGAGTATCGACAGTCTGGTAGTCGCCCCCGGTATGTTTCGGCGGGGATACGCCAGCGGTTTGCTGGAGCATGTTTTTACTCATCGCGATCAGTTTGGACGTCCCAAAGGAGCGCGAGTGTCCACCGCCGCAGTAAACGCGCCCGCCATCGCCCTGTATGAACGGTTCGGGTTTCAGAAGGTGGCGAGTCGCCGCACGGAGGAGGGGATATCTGTGGTATCCTTTGACCTCCTGTTTTGAGGCCGGCTCCAAACATATCTCATCAATTAATCATCGCGCGATGGATGCGCACTTGAAATCAATCCGTCCGCTATCTGTACCATCGGGTTTTCTGTAGGCAGTTTTATCTCATGAAGTATCGGTTCCACACGCCGCTGGATGCGCTCAAGGCGTTTCCTGGAAAGTATGAAATCCATATTACCGTCGTCACTCGCGATCAAGTCGCGCTGCAGCGCTTTGTCGACTTTTGCGCGGTGAAAGAGGCGAAAGCTATCGTTATTCAGTTGTCCTCCGGTGAGCATTGTACGCAACCCATGTTGTGCAAGCGTTTGAGCGGCGCGCCGGAGAAGGTTTGGGAGCAAATTCAGGAGCTGTGCGACGGGATGGCGAGTGAGGGATTTTCCGTCGAACGCTTGAAAATCGAGGCGGCGATAAGCAACGCCAACATCCCCCAGCATGACGAAGCGGCGACGCAACTGCCCGAATATTGTTACTTCGAACATCATCTGAAGCTCAGGTTGCCGGCGGATTATGACTTAACCGTCTTGCGTGCAAAGGTGCGCGAGTATCGCGGGCGTCTTTCCTCCAATGCATTTTGGCGCGATGAGGAGCATCGGGAGCAGTTCGTCACTCAACGCATTCGCGGAGGGTTGGGGAAGGCGGGCAAGTTGCTGGAGGTTTTGCGTACATTTTTAGCGGACAATGGCGTAGAGATTGTGAAGGACATTCGCGAGTTCAATATCTATGACAGCAACATTGGGCTTGACGCCGGTTGGGATGGGGTCGACACAGGAACGCGCCCATGACGGAGACGCCGAAGGTTTTGACGGAAGAAACGCGAACGCTGATCGCTATTGAAACGTTGTTGGCGCGTTTACACAGTCTGGCGCAGGCTGATCGCTTCGTCGTGCGAGGCAGCTATGTCTCGCGCTGTTGGAGCGGGCCGCAGCCGCGAGCCTGTAAGGACCTGGATTTATTGTATCTGGGTGATTACGCCCCGGACTATTTCACTGCTTTGATGCGTCAGCTCATGACGCAGACGGACGCCTCTCCTTGCCGCTTTAACTCGGATGCTATGCAGGTCAACCCAATCTGGCAGGACAGTATTTCTCCCGGTATTCGCTTCACCTGTGGCTATGTGGTTTTCGATGTCGAAGGGACGCTGCAGGTGGATATCGCTGTCGGCGATCCGTTGACGATTCCACCCCGAATGGTTGAGCTACCCTCCGTGCTGGAGGACGGCGCAATGATCGCCGTACCCGCTGTCGCTGTTGAGATTGCCGCCGCCTGGAAGTTGCATGGGCTGTTTGAGCATATGAACGGCGGTTGGATGTCGAAGACGTTGTGGGATCTGTATCTGTTCTGCAAACACAATGCGCTGGACCCCATGCGGCTGCGAGAAGCGATTCTGGTCGCCTTTGAAAGCCGCATGGACCCGCTGGCGATCCTTCGTCGTCTGCTATACGGCGATTTCGGGCGCAGCAAAAAATCCCGCAGAAACTGGCGCAACTTGATGTCGGAGTATCCGCATCAGCAAATTGAACCTATGGAGTCGGTGTTGGACTGGCTGCGAGCATATCTCAACCCCATATTGCCGTTGCAGAATGATGGAACCCTGCTGACCCAGTCTGAGGTGATCACCTATCGCGTGAAGCTGTTGAAGGAAGACGGTTCGGAAGCCGCGCGCCAAAAGCTGCGCACCCTGCAGCAGAAACGCAAGCTGTTGCCGTACAAGGCCTATACCTCCATTCCCCATCTGCCGGGGTCGCGCACTGGCCCTGCGGACAAACACATAGACGCCAATAAGGCGGACATGTTGACCTCTCGACAACGCTATCCTGACGATGTGGTTATCGTGCAAGAAAAGCTGGATGGCTCCTGCGTGGCGGCATTGCGAACGGATGACCGGGTTCTGGCGCTGGGTCGCGATGGCGATCTGGCGGATGAGTCTCCCAATCCGGCGCGAAGACTGTGGGCGGAATGGGTGGAAGAGCATCAGTCTCGTTTTCTTGATGTGCTGGAGCCTGGTGAGAGGTTGGTCGGCGAATGGTTGGCCCTCGTGCATGGAACCCATTACCGGCTGGCGCATGAACCCTTTGCGCCCTTTGATATTTTTACCGCGGACAATCGACGTTTGCCCTATGCGGTTTTCAGGCGACGAGTGACGCAGGCTGGGTTTACTCCCGCCAAGGTCCTCCATATCGGCGAACCCTGTTCCATTGATGAGACCCTGCGTTTATTGGGGCATGGCGCGCACGGAAGCGTGGAAGCACCGGAAGGCGCTGTGTGGCGTCTGGAGCGGGGAGAGCAGGTGCTGTTTTTGGGTAAATTCGTGCGTCATGGTAAAACCGATGGGGCCTATCTTCCAGAAAACAGCGGACGTCCTGCGCTATGGAATTGGCATCCTTATCTGCCGGTGTTTTTCGAAGAAACAATGGAGAAAGGGCGGGAGAATGAAGAGAGCGCTCAGGAGACGAGTAAAACTGAAAATGGCGAGACGGATTAACCGCAGTTTGGAAACGGCGTAATGAAATCATTGGATCAATTGGTGAAAGGCAATCGTCGTATTCGCGTCGCCGGATTTGACGATGCGCCTTTTGCGCGGCGGAGAGGATCGCCCGTCAACGTGGCGGGAATCATCTGCGCAGATGGTGAATTTGAAGGCATGCTCTGGGGAACGGCGACCAAAGACGGCGATGACGCGACGGACTGCCTGATCGCTATGCTGATGAATAGCAAGTTTTATGATCAGGTCGGCGTCGTGCTGACGGATGGCGTGGCCATCGGCGGATTTAATGTCATTGATCTGCCGAGGTTATGCGAAAGTGTGCAGCGTCCCTGCATCGCAGTCATGCGCAAGCACCCAGATCTACCGGCTATAGACAAGGCGCTGCGCAACTTTGACGACTATGAACGGCGACGCGACCTGATTCGTGCAGCGGGAACCATTTTTAGTAACGACTTCTGTCACTATCAGGTGGCGGGTTGCGACCCAGAAACCGCTAGCCAAGCCCTGGCGCGACTGACCACCAAAGGCCGAGTGCCGGAGGCTTTGAGGTTGGCGCATATTATCGTCTCGGCGGTCATGACTGGCGAAAGCGGTAGGAGGGCTTGAAGCCAATGGGAAATGCTGTGACACAATGGTTCGGTGACGCATTCTCGCTCCTACACCCACTGCTGCAACAACTGCACCGCGAGGGAGGAACGCTGACAGGACGAGTGCAGGTTGAATACGGGCCGGGGATAGCGGGTTGGATTGGACGTCGTATCGCGGCGAAGACCGGCGCCCCGCAGACGACAGGAATGGTCGGTTTTTGTGTTGAAATTCGTCATACGGGCGATGCGTTAGTGTGGAGTCGCACCTTTGAATCCGGCGCACAGATGCGCTCGCTGTTTCGCCCCCATGGCGCGTTTCCTGACGGTTACTGGAGTGAATCCACCGGCGGCGTAGAGCTGCATTTGGGCGTGGATATTCGCGAAGGCGGCTGGCGCTGGGTCCCACAACGCTGCAAAGTGCGTGGAATCCCTTTGCCTTTATGGCTGGTTCCACGGACGGACGCCTATAAAACCGTAGTGGGCGACCAGTACCGGTTTGCCGTGACCCTGAGCCTTCCCGTGTTGGGAAAACTAATGAGCTATTCTGGAGACCTGCGTCTGGGCGGGATGTAAACGACCCGCATAAGCCTCTGTCTCACGCGGCGCTGGTGCGTCACTATCTGCTGTCTTAATACGCTCTTAATCCCGCCTTTTTTAAGCTCTCCCGCAATGAGGTTGGTCGCAGCATGGGTTGTGGCGGTGAATATCGTTGTGGGAGGCGAGAATGGAGAATTTGCAGGCGCGTTTCGATGCGGTGGGTGTCTGGCTGGAATTGATTGACTTGAGTTTGCTTGCCGCGCTGTGCGTCGTGGCGGCGGGCGTGTGCTGGGATATGGCGCGAAAGCGATGGGGGCCTTTACGTGAGAAGCTCGCCAATATCGCTGTCGCCATCGGTAATACTCTGTTGGAGAGAACGTTGTATGGCGCGGTCTTTCTGATTGCGCTTTGGCTGGTGGAGCCTCTGGCTTTGTGGCGTATTCCGATAAATGGCTGGACCTGGGCGCTGGCGCTTCTGGCGGCGGACTTGAGCTATTATTGGATGCACCGAATCGAACATAAGGTCAGGATTTTCTGGACCATCCATAGCGTGCATCATTCTTCGGAGCGTTTTGACTTCAGTACGTCCTTGCGGCTTTCCTGGCTGGAGGGCCCGGTAGAGTGGATCTTTCTGGTTCCCATGATGTTGCTCGGGTTTGACTTGGCGCAGACGATGGTGGCGTTTTTGGTTGTTGTTGCTTACCAATCCTGGATTCATACGGAAAAAGTGGAGACGCTGGGTTGGCTGGATCGCGTTTTCAATACGCCGTCTGCGCACCGGGTCCATCATGGTTCTCATCATCCCTATCTGGATAAAAACTTCGGCGGCGTGCTGATGCTTTGGGATCGCCTGTTTGGGACTTATCAGGCTGAGATCTCGCCGGTGCGTTATGGTTTGACTGAGCCATTGGCGTCCCGCAACCCCTTTGTAGTGGTGTTTCATGAGGCGGCGGCGTTATATTCGGATTGCCGAGCCGCGCTGTCATGGCGGGATCGGCTACAGTTTTTGATCAACCCCCCTGGCTGGAAACCGGACTCCCATGCGCATACTGATCATTGAAGACGACCGTCACCTGGCGGCGGCCATCGCCGACTATCTTGAGCTGCAGCAGGCGGAGTGCGACTTCGCCTTCAATGGGGCTGTCGGTTTGCAGCGCGCGGCGCAGGACCGGTTCGACGCCATCATTCTGGATTTGATGCTGCCGAAAATGAACGGCTTTGATCTGTGCCTGGAACTGCGGCGTCAGGGGATATATACGCCAGTGTTGATGCTGACCGCTTGCGATACGGATGAAGAACAACTGCAGGGGTTTCGCAGTGGCGTTGACGACTATGTCGCCAAGCCCTGTGCGATGCCGTTGCTGTGGGCGCGTTTGCAGGCGCTGGCGAGACGCGCGTCGAAGCAGGGTGAGGCATTGCGAGTGGGGCCGCTAAAGTTGCGTCTGGGGGAACATCGCGCCACCCGAGAAGGGCGGGAGCTAAAACTGACGCCAACCGGCTGGAGGCTGTTGGTGACGCTGATGCGACGCAGTCCTGACGTCGTTTCCCGAGAGCAGCTGGAAGCCGCCGCCTGGCCCGGTGAAGACGTCGATCCGGGCAATTTCAACGTCCAGCTTCATCAGCTACGTAAAGCCGTGGATAAGCCCTTTGCGCAGGCGTTGATACATACCGTTGTCGGCGTCGGCGTATGCATTCGGGAAGACGGCGCCTGAGCATCCCTGCTCGGCGCATCATAGTCGGGAACTGATCAAGGGTTGTTGCGGGCGTCCCAACTGCCGCTTGGTCCGATCATTCTTGAACGGCAGAATACGCAGTGAATCTTGTTGTAGCGATAACCGTTGCTGGCGAGCATGTCGAGAGCGTGCTTGAGATTGACGCCGCCCATCAGTTTCCGATTGCGTACGGTCAGTACGTCAAACTTGGGGAACGGGTTGGGACAGAGGCGCTGCACTTCCGCCATCATTCGCGCGTCGCCGCTGTTCAGGGCGTCCTGGCGCAAAGTGATGAATGTGCGGTTGCTGTCTATATCCCGACTGATGCTGTCGTAGGTCTCTCCGGTATCATCCCCCTGGTATTTGCTCAGGCTGTAATTTCTGACTTTTGTATTGGGGTGCAGATGTTGCAAAAACTTGGTTTTACCGCTGATAACGGAACTCAGGCCCGGGTCCAGCAATGCTTGAGTGTGTGGGCCGTAGAAATAAAGCTGGGTCCATTCCGGCACGCCGATCCAGCCGCCCAGACCGGGAATGTTGCGCGCCCAGCCAGTCTGCTTGCCGAAATCCGGGCGTGAAATATAGCCCCCATGAGAGGTGATAAGCAGGTTTTCCGCTATCATGCCGGTGGCGTCAGTGAATAAATACAGTTTGTCGCCTAATGGGATTTTCTTCGCCATATATAGTCCTGAAGTGTCGTTGAGAAAGCATTATAAAGATGAATGTTAAAAACCGTCTGTTGTTGGCATGTAACAATAAAATCTGCAGTGTCCTTGGCATAATTAGTATGCTTAATGGATTTGATAATCAGATCCTAAAAAAGTTCCATAAAGGGGATTTCCTTTGAACGACGCTTTAAACAAAAAAAGCCGGCGGCGACCATGCTCATATTGGAGGTTCAGTGCAGGATTTGAGTGAACTTATTGTCGGTATCGGGGCTGCGGAAATAATATGCCTTCCTTGGGCGTTACTGACCAGGTTTTAGCCAGTCATAAAGTTGCGCCGACGCCAATAAGAATAGATATGAATGCACAAATGGATTGCTGTAATGTCTATTATTCTTTAGTAGATGAATCTTATTATTTTGTGCTTGCCTTGAAGCAGGAGGCTGAGCAATGGCGAGTTAATTGGACATATATTGAGCCTCATGTCAGGGTAAGATTAGTCATTCAATCCTCCTTGATAACACCTGACAAAATATCCTCTTTTATTGGGCTAAACCCAACGCAAAGTTATTTGCAAGGGGAGAAACGAAATAAATCTGTAAATTCCGTCTATCGTCAACATGGATGGGCGTTTGAATTGGATAAAGACACTCCGGCTTCCCTGGAGCAAAAGCTGGATAAATTAATATCCGTCATCGATGAAAAAAGAGAAAGTCTACGCACTCTCGGAGAGTCAGCGAATATTAGGGTCATGGTGTGGTATGACGGCTACAAAGACTGGATGGGAGGGGTGGCGTTGTCAGCGGAGCAGATGGCTTTGCTGGGGGAAATAGGAGCCGGTCTGGAGATTGATATACATGCGTCGGGCCCGGATTGGCCGGACCCTTAGCGTCTAGGCGTCAGCCGTCTTTCTGCAAGGTTCGGGGCTGACGCGTTGGGGCTGATGCGGTGATAGGAGCGAAACCTATCGATGAGGGCGGGGAGCTACTTCTAAATGATTGTAATAGAAAACATTAGGTTCATTTTTCCAAGTGGCTTCCTCCGTACCTCTCAATACTGCGCCGGATGTATAAACTTTACAAAGTTTATTTAGTCCATCAAACTTCTTTGTATTAAGCCTGTCCACATAGCCGCCTACGGCATTTACTTTTACACATTGATTTGTTTGCGTTCCGATAATAACGGCCCCAGTAATATTCTGTCTTTTGATTTCAGCTGCGATATCCAGATTTGTTTCGGGGTTGAACATACTAATGTGCGGCTTCTTAACCACTGTGGCGCCGCGCACGCAATAGTCTCTCCATGTTCTTACTCCCACCGGCGGAGCTCCGCCAATGACGATAGGTTGCGCTCCTTGTCCGAGCGCCGCGTGATCAATTTCTATTAAGTAAATGGGCATGCGCAAAGTTTGCGCTTTAGTTATAGTCGCCAATAGTGAAGCATGATTCCTGGGCGCCTGCCCTCCTTGTTCATCTATGACAAATAATGCGAGTTTCTTTCTGCCTTTTTTAACTTCATTGTTCATGGCTTCATGTAAAGAAATGGTGTTGATAATGGTCATTATAGTATCCTTGTTCCTTTGTGGATTATGATTCTGATTGGTCGAAACGGGATGATGTTCAGTTTAAATAATTATTAGAGTTGTCGGTGTTCAGTTGGGTTTGACGTCGACTTATTTGCAAAGGCGTCAAATAATTGGATAACACCTCAAAAAATAGGTATAAATACCTGATCTCTTTGGCTTATTAATAATGAGAATGATTAACAGGTATTGTTTGAAGCAATATAGTCTCCAGAGAATGACATGATGTTTAACTCAAACAGGGAAAGACCTCGCGCTCGCGCCAGGACATTGGCTCGAAGTCTCAGGGATCAATTGCGTTGGATGGGAGCGGGATTGCTATTAGGGTGCCTCACTCTGGCTTTTATCTCATCCTGGAACAATATGGACTGGGCAGGCGATACGCTGATGAAACTGGAGGCGCAGGCTCTGTTGCGGCAGTCCCTGCGAGAGGGAGGCGCTCAGCAAACGAGTGATGGGTATTTGAGTCTCTATCAAAGCTGGGCGGCGGTGCCAGAACAAGTGCGGTCGCAATTTGGTTCTGAACCGGCCCGCGATGGCGAAGTACTGGAAGCGGTGGTTAGAAACGCAGGAGAAGAGGCGTTTTTATATTTGCTGCCCTTTCAGACTGAAACAGGAGAGCGCCGGTATTTATTAAGTCGCCATAACCGCGCGGATATTGAAACGCTGGGAGAGGAGTTTTTCAGCGCTGCATTGATGCATTCATTGCTCACCACCCTGGCGGTGTTCGGTTTACTGTTTGCACTGTTTTTCTGGTTGATTCGGCGGGCTACGCAGCCTATCGCCCAGCTTAGCGCCTGGGCGCAAACCCTGGGAACCCGGGCGCGGGTGGATGCGCCGCATTTTGAAATCGAAGAACTTAATCAACTGGCGCAGCGTATGCAGGAAGGCGTTTCCCGCATAGAGGCGTTTAATGAGCGCGAAAAACAGTTTCTGAAGCACGCCAGCCACGAGATGAGAACCCCTCTGGCGATTATCCAGGCCAGCCTGGACACCCTGGAATTGCAAACCGGCGAGGCGGGTAAGGCGTCGCTGCGGCGAGCGCAATTGGCGGGGGCGAACATGGCGCTGCTGTCCAGCGCGCTGCTATGGCTGGCGCGGGAGTCCCCGCAAGCGTTAAAGAGAGAGCGGGTGACTCTGGATACGTTTTTCCAGGCGATCATTGAAGATCACCGATATTTGCTGACGGGCAGGGATGTTGCGGTGCGACTGGAGCTGAGCTCAGACATCATCAAAATTAAAAAAAGCCTGTTGCACATCGTTTCGGCGAATCTTGTTCGCAATGCCTTCCAGCATTCCTCCGAGGGTGAGATTGTCGTGATCACAGACTCTGAGGGGCTGCGTTTGACGAACCCGATTAATCCTGAAGACGCTGACGCCAATGTAGAAGGGTTTGGTCTGGGGCTGGAGCTGGTGCGGCGCATCTGCGACAAGCTGCAATGGCGTTTTTCTGTCGACCTGACAGGGGATGGGGCGCAAGTAAACGTGATTTGGTCGCCGACATCGCACTCTTAAGACGATCTTAAGGTCGCGCCGGATTTAATGTAGCGGACTTCACAATAGGTTAGGGAGAGAAGATGAAAGTTGTGGCGGGTCTGCTGGTTGCGTTTGTTTTGGTCGTTGTGGCGGTATTGGGGATATTGGACCAACATAGCCTGAAATATGCGCAAAGAAGCGATTTTACTTTTTCCTATGGCGGCGAGCAGCTGGGCGCGACCCTGCTGACGCCGGAAGGCGACGGCCCCTTTCCTGTGCTCGCGTTTGTGCATGGCGATGGCCCGGTGGACCGTTTCGCTAATGGCGGCTACGTGGCTATCATGAACCGCCTGCTGGAGCGCGGCGTGGCTTGTCTGAGTTGGGATAAACAGGGCGTTGGCGAGTCCAGCGGCGATTGGCTGTCGCAAAGCATGCCGGAGCGAGCGGATGAGGTGAAAGCGGGCATAGCTGCACTGCGAGGGCAGGCAGGTGTTGATATCAGCGCGGTCGGCGTCATTGCGTTCTCGCAAGGGGGTTGGGTGCTGTCGGAATTAGCGACAGGCGCAGAAGGCGTGGACGTCGATTTTATGGTGGCGGTTGGCGTCGCCGTCAATTGGCGCAGCCAGTCGCTTTACTTGCAGCGCCAACGCATGCTTGGCGAGGGATATAGCGAAGAACAAATCGCGATGGCGCTGGCGTTCAGCGAAAAATCGGACCGCTATCTCTCGCAGAATCATCTCACCTATGACCAGTATCTGACGTGGCTGCGCAATAGCGCCCCGCCAGCCGGCGTATTAACTGAGCCCATGTCCCCTGAACGCTACCGCTTTGTCATGCGTAACATGCAGGCTGACATGAGTGCGGGGCTGGTCCGCGTCAAGGTTCCTTTTCTGGGGCTATTCGGCGAGAAAGATCGTAATGTGGATGTTCAGGAGAGCATCCAGACAATAGACAGCGCTTTTCAATCCTCAAACTGGCGGGATTACCAATTGAAGCTGTTTCCTGGCGCGACGCATAGTCTGTTAAAGGCGAAATACTTTGACTTCCAAACGCCTGCGGAGTGGACGTTATCTGCTGAAGCGATGTTTCTAATACTGGGGCCAGACGCCTTTGTAGAAGGCTTTCTTGACGCATTGGGCGATTGGGTGATCGCCTTGTCGAAGGACGTGGAGAAAAAAACGGTTCCTTAGAAATTCGGGGAGACTGGATATGGCTGACATTAAGGGCTCTTGTTTATGCGGAGCGGTGAAATTCCAGATCGAAGGTGAAATCAAGGCGCTGACCTACTGCCATAGCAGCCTGTGTCGCAAGGCGCATGGTTCGGCCTTTGGCGCCTATATTGTGACCGGCAAGGACAGTTTTGTAGTGTTGGAAGGCGTTGAGAGCCTGCGTAGTTATCGCTCCTCCTCCCATGTCAGCCGGACCTTCTGTGGCGACTGTGGATCGAATATTCAATTTATCCGCGATGGGTGGGATGACATTGGCGTCGCCGCCGGCGTTTTGGACGACGATCCCGGCGTAAAGCCTTCCAGGCAGATCTATTGTGATTCGAAAGCGCCCTGGCATCCGTTGCAGGAAGAGATCCCGCATTTCGCGCAAAGTTCCTGAAACGCGAAATTGACGCCAAAGGGTTAACACGAGGCTGACCCGAACGCGGATATGGGGTAGGGTATCGGGCTTGGTCGGCGTGTCCCGTTTGCAATGAACGACGCGCTGAAGTCCGCTTTGCAATTCAGTCAGGTATCCAATGAGCCATTCGAGCAGTTCTATAGACGTCCATTCCATTGTTTATTTCTATCAAGGTGCGCCTGTCGATGCCGACGATATCCCGGCCGGGGCCGAATACACCTGCTTTCTGCTCAATGACGAAGAAGTTACTGAGTACATGATGTTCTGTGAGCACAACACAGTATTTCGTATTCTCGGACCTGCTGATGATGGTGATTACGCCGCCAGAGCGGTGGCGATATGGGAGCATGCGTCCACGCTGGAGAACGGGCCGGAAATTAGCCCTGACGTAGTCGTCACAGTAGAAATTCCCGATGAAACCTTCCCACACAATATCCCCATCGGCGAATTGGAAGCGTATAAGGTTCATGCGGAATACCGTGTCGACGTGAATCTGGAAACTGGCGAAGCGGCGCTCAAACCGAACCCTGATAATGCTTTCCGTATGGAGGTCACTGATCGTGGCCCCCATCCTATCCCGGTGAAACATGTTTTCTTCAATCAAGATAAGGACATACTGGGTATAGAGTATCCCTTGTTGGGATTTGATGAGAAATATGGCTTTAGCGGCCCGTTTTCCTTTGTGGAGCTTTCCGAGCAAGGTATTCAGGCCATGCGCTCACTTGAAGATGAGGACGATGATTGGGATGAGGAAGGACAGGTCATTTTCCCGGTGGACTGTCAGGCGCAACTGGAGGAAGTCCTGCGTTTCGTCACCCCGGAGCTGGTGGCCTTTGTTGATCTCGAAGGCGTTCCCATTGAGCATGATCAAATCATGGAGCATTCCGACTATCGACGTCACTGGTTCCATAACGATCAAACTTTGTCGATGAGCGAGCTGATCGCGGCGCGGGGCATCGCCCACACAGAAATCATCAATGTGCCGCAGAAACTGCATCAACAAACGTTGCATGCTTATCTGCGCCGGATTCACGCCAGTAAGGAAGCCATTTCTCTGGATGGCCTGAGAGCGACCCATTACGTCGTGCTTTACGAGCCGTTGTCACAGGAATCAACTGCTGCGGTCCCACTGGAGGCCGGGCAGTCCAAGTTGCACAGCTCTGTCTATACGTTGAAAGGCGTGCAGGTGGTGTCTGAATGTATGGTGTTTGACGCCGAAGGACGCCCTATCAAAAAGATGAGTTTTGGCCGACCTGGCGAGAAGACGCTGATGTATGAAGAAATCTTCAAATTCGATGAAAACGGCCAGCCGGTGGATTCGGAAGTCATTCACCACGATTTCAGTTAAGGCGAGGCGGTTTTTTCGATTTCTTCCTCAGTAACGGCTTGCGGCAGTCGATAGGCGCCGCGCCGTGAGTCTTCCAGATAGCGGTCGAGCAGACCGCTTTCTTTCAGTTGTCGCAGACCTTCATTGAATTGTTTGACGCGCTCCTTGTTCACCGGCAGGGCGCGGGTCAGTATCAGATGATAGGTGGTGCTGTTGTAAACATGGGGAGAAATAGTCAGCTGCGCTACGTCTTCCGGCGAGAACAGCTCATATAGCAAGGCATAGCCTGCGTCTTTGTCGGACGGAAAGACGTCAATTCTTTTACGCAGTAGTTTGGTGAAATTAATCTCATCGCTGGACACTCGTTCAATTTGCACCCCTTCCGTGCCTTCAAACTGGTAGGAGTAACCCAGGGTGCCGCCAACCCGGTAGTGCTTCAGGTCGGCGAAACTGCTCCAGGTGAAATCCGAATCCACGCGGTGAAAAAACACCGACTCGCCCATAACCACCGGCTGGCTGAAGTAAAACTGCGCTTCCCGGTCGACGGAGGGACTCCAAAGCAGGCTGCCGTCCAGATTTCCCGACAACGCTTCCGCATAGGCGCGTTTCCAGGAGTCAAAGAAGACGTATTGCACGTTCACGCCTACGATGCCGAAAGCTTCCGTAACAATATGGCTGGCCACGCCATAATGCTTGAGCGTTTTCGATTGATAGGGAGGCCACTCGCCATTGGCCAGACGCACGGTGACGCCGGCGGCGAAGGTGAGGGTGGCGGACGACGATAGCGTGAGCGCGATGACGCTAACGGCGGCCCAGTGGCGACAACATCGACCCGCTTTTTTCCATTTTTCGCTCCAGCATCCGACGAGGAGGCGTATCGCCATGTCAGGGGTCGCTCCTGACCTGCTCGGTCGGGCTGATATAGCTGTCCAGAATCTCTTGTAAGCGTCCATCTTTCTGCATTTTGGTGATGCCTGAGTCCATCAGCGCCTTGAGATATTCTCCCTCTGGAGTGCGGGGAAACATCATGTGATAGCCCTGCGGAGGAGAGTTGGGTATGGGGGTGTACTGCATCCCCGGCGTGGCGATCAAATCCAGCCCTTTATGGGCGAAGCCCTGCATGATTTCGTAGTCGGCGGTAATCAGGTCCACTTTACCGCTACGCAACTTCAGGAACAGGTGGTCATAGGTTACGGAGTCAGTATCCATCGAGTCGCCAGGGTGTTCCAGATAGGTGTAATTGTAGCCGGAGAGTCCGCCGATGACGTAAGTGTCCAGCAGGCTTTTTTCCATTTCGCCCAAGCCCTCGGGAAACCGCTGTTGCAGGTAAAAGAAGTAAAGGTGCGTCCAATAATAGGGAAGGGAGTACAGGTACTGTTTGCTGCGCTCCTCGGTATAGGACGCATTGAGCAGCATGTCGAATTGCCGCGCTTTTCTGACTTCCAGCAAACAGCGCTTCCAGGAAGGAAGTTCAATGGAATACTTGATATGGTTGCTTTCCAAAATCTCCCGCGCCACATCCACTGCGTAACCGGCAATCTCCTTTTTACCGTTCTCCACTCGATAAAATGTATAGGGCGGCCATTCTCCTGCGTCGTCGCAAATCCTCACGAAGGACAGCTCCGTCTCCGCCGCATAGACGTCCTGAACGATAAGCAGCCATAACAGCGCAAGTACAAACCGGGTAAATCGGCGCCGCATGTATAGTTGAAGTCTCTATCGATGAGAGTAACTGTATTAAAGATAGTGCATGCGGAAACAGTCTACAAAGTGGCGGGACGACAGGCATAGCGATGTCAGGGAGAATTATTGATTGACAAATAGTGGCTCAGAGCCTTTAATTGTTTTGGTGGCTTTGAGCCACTATTTAACATTAAGGAAGAGGTCACAGATGTTCAGATATATAAAAACCGAACCCACCACCTACATCATGCAATTCAACAAAGGGAAGCTTAAGCGGGAGGGCGCGGGGCTGGGCTTCTTTTACTTTGCGCCGACGACGTCATTGGTTTCGATTCCCATTGGCTCGGCGGACTTGCCTTTCATATTCAAAGAAAGCACCAGCGACTTCCAGGAAGTCACGGTGCAGGGGCAGGTGGTTTACCGTGTAAAGAGCCCCAAAATTCTGGCGGCGACCATGAACTTCACCCTGGCTGATAACGGCAAATCCTATGTTTCGGACGCGCCGAAGAAGCTGCCGGCGCGCGTTCTCAATTTGCTGCAATCCATTACTCGCAACAGTATCCAGAATCTGTCCTTGAAAGACAGCCTGCTGGCTTCGGAAACACTGGCCGCGACCCTCGCCAGCGCGCTTGATTCCGCCCCTGTGCTGGAGAAACTGGGGGTGGAAATCCTGGATGTCTCCATTCTGGCGATCAAGCCTAATCCAGAAACCGCCCGCGCGCTTGAAGCCACGGTGCGTGAGCAGATGATGAAGGATGCGGACGAGGCGGCCTATACGCGCCGTAACGCAGCCATTGAGCAGGAGCGTAAGATCAAGGAAAACGAGCTGGAGACGGAAATCTCCGTCGAACAGAAGAAGCAGCAGGTCAAGGAAGCGGAAATGGACGCCCGCATGGCGGTGCAACGCAAAACTCAAGAACTGCAGCGGGAAGTGCTGGAGAACGAAATAGAGCAGGAGAACAAACGTCAGGAACTGGTGGCGGTCAGCGCGGAGAACAGCCGTAAGGAAGCGGATGTGAAAGCCTATGCAATAGCCGCCAGCATGAAAGCCATGGCGGAAGTGGATAACCGTATTCTGGAGGCGATCACCAACAGCTCGATGAATCCTGAGCAGCTAATCGCCCAAGCCTTCCGCCAGTTGGCGACTGGCGCTGATAAAATTGGTCAGTTGAACATCAGTCCGGATCTGATGCGTGAGCTGCTGGGTAAAAAACGATGAGTGATCGCGCTACGGAAACCAAACTGATTCTGGTGAAACGCCGAACGCGGCTGGAGGAGCTGGCCTGGCGGCATAACACCGAAGAACAGGCGCGCTTTTACATTGAGAGCCGGGGCGAGGACTTTGACGTCTATATTCACGAGGACCAAAGCTATCGCGCATCATTGGCCGCTGTAGAAACAACGCTGTCACGTATAGGACGCGTACAGACCCTTGATCGCGATTTCCTTAGCAATTTTATCTTCGGCGCCCAGGATGTGGTGGTCGTGCTCGGACAAGACGGACTGGTGGCGAATACACTGAAGTATTTGCATGGTCAACCCGTTGTGGCGGTCAACCCCGATCCCGCCCGCATCGACGGCGTATTGCTGCCATTCCAGGTGGCGGACCTGGATGCGGTGCTTAGGGAGCTGCTAAAAGCGAAGCGGCCGATCAAACGGGTGTCCATGGCGGAAGCCAGCCTCAACGATGGCCAGACCATGGTGGCGGTGAACGATTTCTTTATCGGGCCGAAAAACCATACTTCTTTACGTTATGAAATCGATTTTCGCGAAGCTTCGGAAATGCACAGCTCAAGCGGCGTGATCGTCTCTACGGGACTGGGTTCCACCGGATGGATGCGCAGCGTCATCGCCGGCTCCCTGGGTTTGGCGCGAGCCCGCGGCGCGCAAGGCGACAGCGCGGACGCCTATCAACCACTCTCATGGGATGCGCAAAAGCTGCTGTTCTCCGTTCGTGAACCTTTCCCCAGCAATACGACCCAAACCGAACTGGTGTTTGGAGAAATCACTGGCGGGGAAGCGCTGACTATCAAATCCCGCGTTCCGGAAAACGGCGTTATTTTCAGTGACGGCATGATCAGCGACGCCATCGAGTTCAACAGCGGCGCAGTAGTTAACATTAGTTTGTCGCAACGATATGGTTCAATTGTTCATTGATAAAATGGTTTGAGCCGTAACGGATACCTGTAAATACAAGGAAAAGAGCTATGGAGCCCTATGAAAGCTGGCCGAAAGAACAATACAGTCGCAAAGTTTCGGCGTCTCACGCCTTTGGCGAGCACCTGTTCAACAAAGTTCGAAAAGAAGCGTTGTATAGCATGCGATCGTATGAGAGCGACAGAGACCGCGAGTTAGTGGAGGAGACGGTGGATGCGACGCTTTACGCCATGATGCAGTTGCTGGACGGGATTTTCCTTAACGCAATTGATGAGAAACATCAGGCTGAATATGCGCTGATTCAGCGTGTGCGTGACAATGAGGGCGTGTTGCTGGAAGAAAGTGAACTGGCGCCAGACGGCGAGGGGCTTTGTATGGGATTCCAGGGTTGGCGTGAAGGGGATTTTGGTTGAATGAAAAATTCCTGAGCCGGACTGCCTGCGGAAGCCTGAATCTTGACTACACTTTTAAAGTCTAAGCCCCGTTGAATTGATTTGCGACGCAAGCATCCGCGAAAAGGGAGTATTTCATGAGGGAAGCGCATCCTGCCACCGCTATTGACCGTTTCTTCGCCCAGTTGACTCTGAGACAAAAATTCCTGGGACTCAGTGTGGTCATCATGATCATGTTTATCGCGTCCAGTTGGTATAACGCCAGCCTGACCCGTGAATCGCAACGTGACGCTCTGCGCGAGAGCGCAATGAATATGGTGGAGGCGGCCCTTCATAACCTGAAGCAGTATAAAGCGCAGCACCCGGACGAATTGAATCAGTATATTGGCGAGATGCTTGGCGGCCTGCGCTGGGGAGAGTCCCTGGACGGCTATGTTTACGCCTTCTCCGTCGACCAGAAGTTTGTCGCGTTCCCCCCTAAACCGGAATGGGTGGGGGAGCCAGTTCCTAACATTGACCTTAATGAAGGCGGGCGCTTTGGCGATGTGGCGTCGCAATGGTTTCGCGCTGGCAAGTCCGGATTTGTAACCTACCAATGGCGTAAACCGGGAAAAGACGAGCTGGTCGATAAGACCACTTACATCGAACCCTGGCCCGAGCAGGGCTGGATTATCGCTTCGGGGATATACCTTGACGATGCGGATGAGCTGTATCAGGAGACATTGACCCGCCTGGTTTGGGTCAGCATTGGCGTGCTGGTCGTCATGTTCGCCGCGTCGCATTTTGTTGTTAACGCGATGCAGCGCAGTTTTTCAAGAGTGGTGGCGGCGATGGAGAATCTGGCGCGGGGCAACCTGACTTTTCATCTGGACTGTATCGGGCGCGATGAGGTGTCCCACATCAGTCGCGCCATTGAATCCACCCGGCGCTCCTTGGCGGATCTGATTGGCAAACAGATGGAGATCAGTCGCTCTCTATCGGATGAGTCAAAAGAGCTTTCCTCCCGTATGGCGACGGCTAAACGGGCGATAGACGATGAATCTTCTCAGCTTGAGCAATTGTCGTCCGCCATGGAAGAGATGGCGGCGACGGTGAGGGAAGTAGCGGAGCACGCCAGCACGACCTCGGCCGCAACCCAGGCCACCAATGAACGCGCGGCTACCGGTAATGAGTTGGTGGGGGATGCGGTTAACGTCATCAATAATCTGTCACGCAACCTTGATAATTGTTCTAAAGCGGTGACGGACATCGCCAATCAGGTGGATACGATTTCTTCCGTCACCGATAGCATTGAGAGTATTGCGGAACAAACCAATCTGCTGGCGCTTAACGCCGCGATTGAGGCGGCGAGAGCGGGAGAAAGCGGGCGCGGCTTTGCGGTTGTGGCGGATGAAGTGCGGCAACTGGCGATGCGCTCCCGGGACGCCACGGGTGAAATAAACGGCACTATTGAGGCGTTGAAGAAGCAGGTGCGGGATGCAGTTGAACTGATGAGCGCCAGCGTTGAAGTGGCGGAAACCGGCTCTTCCAAAGTGGGCGAGTCAGGAGAAATGTTTGACGGCATCGTGACGGAAATGGGAGAAATCACCAACCGTAGCCTGCAAATCGCCACTGCGGCGGAACAACAGGGCAGCGTGGCCGGTGAGATGACCGCTAACCTCGCTCATGTGCGGGACGCGGTCAGAGATACCGAGCAGGTAGTGAGCAAATTGTTTGATTCTTCCAAAAATCTCAGCAACCGGGCGGCGCAATTGAAAGAGATGGTTTCTAATTTTAAGGTGGCTTGAGAAACAATTTTAAACAATCGGCGGATAACCTCTTGTTGCTATTCGTGATATACAATCCTGTAAAGGTCCCGGCAAGCATACAGGGAGTAACGACCGATGAGAGGCCGTCATAGTTTGTCGGATCAATAATTAGAATAAAGAAAAGTTGGGTTAAGCTCACATGGAGGGCAGTGCATGGGCTTACACTTGCACAGTTTAAAATATGCGGCTGGCGTCTCCCATTCATCCTTATTATTGTCGCCACTGGCATTGGCGTTAAGCGTTGGGTTGGGAAACGGCCTGTTCTGTTTTTTGATCGATGACGTGATCGGACGGGACTTCACTTACTATCACCTGTTTCGCCTGGGGCCCAGCCTGATGCTGAGTCTGGCGATCATCGCCTGGATCGCGCGTTTTGATACGGTGAGCGGTAAGGGCGCGCTGGAAATCAGCGGCAAAATATTTCTTGGATGGGCCACCGCTTTGTTCATGGGCGAAACGTCCATGGAAGTCTCTGCCACGCTGAAGTGGGCCGGCATCGCGGTTGGCGCGCTGATTGGCGGTGGATGCGTCTATTGGGCGTTTCATCCTTATCTGAAGAATACGCCTCCCTTGCACGATGCGCTGGTCAAACTGACCTCCATCACCCTACTGGGCGTCGCCTGCGTCATGCTGCTGTTTGAAGTCATGGAAAATGACGCGATCCAAAACTGGCCCCCTCTGCTGAGACGCCTGCTCGGCAACACTATCCTGTTCACCCCCTGGACTTATATCGTGCTGATATGCGCTGGCAGTTGGCTGGTCAAGGAGGGTGGGAATAGTCAAAGGGGTTGAGGGGGTAGTCTCTTTGGTATATTCATAGGGGGGAGGGTATGGCATATAGTTGGTGCCTGTATATCTAACTCACCTCTGTTTTAAGGAAGAATTATGCCTGCTTCTACCACTTTACCTGAACATATACAATCTTATATTAGGCGAAGCTTGATTGATCGTGAATATATTGTGGGGGGCGGGGCAGATAAAAATGATGCACTTAGCCATGTTGTAGGTTCTACAAACTTGGTTAAAGTTGATATTATAGACAGGTTTAACTTGTATAATTCTAGTGATAGGGAAGTATATTATCGAGGGCATGAAGAAGAAAAGGAGTTGTTGGAGGAAATAGTTAGGGACTGGAAGTCATATAAGTTTAATAATCTTCGCCTAACGGGACATAGCTGGGGTGGCCAGGCTGTAATGAATATTACCCAAAAATTGTTTGTCAAAGGAGTACCTGTAAAGGAGCTAATTACACTTGACCCTGTTTCAATGCTCCCATTAGCAAGGCCACAGGCTGAGAAATGGGTTAATGTCTACATTCGTCAATCTATTTTGGATAATACTATAGGGAAGCTTCCTTTGGTAAATCAAGTTGTCAGCAGTGTTGCTTCGCTTCCCACTTTATTAACAGCAAATGGGCGAGCAGGTGGCTATATAGCCAACATAGGTAGTCAGTTGGGGCATGAAAATGGCGCGTATAATTATGAAATGGATGTCTCACATGCAAATGCAGGAGAAATGTATAAAAAAGCATTATCTTTGTTGGAGAAAGCACCAACAAGTCCCAAAGCTATGGGGGTTCGATAGTGAAGAAAATAGTGTTTCTTGTTGTATGCTTTTCATTATTTGGTTGTGCTGGGTCAGTCAATATCAGTCAGCAGGAAATTCGGCATGTAAACATTTCTACCAGTGATGGAATGGATCTTCCTCATAGCTTGGTGGTGCTGTTTGAGTCTGACCAGAAGCAGGTTCTTGAAAGCGCCCCTGTTTTAAGGTCGGATTTTACCCTGTATAGCGCTCAAAACGAGAAAGTTCTCAGTGGTACGAGCTTGGTGAGCTATTACTTAGGTCACGTAAAGGCTATCGTAAACACCCAACCGGGCAGTGAGTACAAGTATGCTACGGTTCTGGTAAAAAATTACAGGGTAAGAGGGCGTTTGTCTGGTAGTCATGAGGAACAGTCTGTAGACATTCGCAAACAGCCTTTTTCCTATATGACATTGTCCATTGCTGCACCGAGTGTCGGACTGCCCAAATCCTTGGTGTCCAACACTATACGGCTATCAAAAGAGGAAATTCTCGCCGCACTTGAACACGATGGAGAGAAACTTTCTTATACGCCATAGAGGCCTCAAAACAGCGAGAGCTGCTCCCCAATATTGTTATTTTTAGGATCTTTCAGTCTGACTCCCATGCCCAACAGGCGCACGGGCTTTTTCTGGCGCGCCCAGGCTGCGCTCATGAGGCGCAGGTAGTCGGGAAGGCTTCGCCATTGGCCGCTGTAACCCGGTAGAAGTTCTTCAAGGGTGGTCTGAGTGAAGTCAGCGAATTTGACTTTGACGAAGCGCTTACTGACCAGGTAGGCGTCACTGATGCGATTGAAGCGCTCCAGTAGCTCTTCGAACAAAGGCTCGCAATGATCGAGAATAGCGTCGAGATTCTGCAGATCGCGATTATAGGTATGCTCGACGGACAGGGATTTACGCACCCATTCTGTCTGCACGGGACGATTGTCTACGCCGCGTGACAGGTTGTAGAGGCGTTCGCCGGAGCTGCCGAAGTGACGCTGCAGATCTTCCTTGGATAGTTGCTGCAAATCGCTGCAAGTGGTGATGCCCAAGGCCTCCATTTTCGCTGCAGTCACTTTGCCGACGCCATTTATTTTGCGAACAGGAAGCTGGGGGATAAAGTCTTTAACGTCTTGTGGCCGAATGACGAAGATGCCGTCGGGCTTATTCCAGTCACTAGCTATTTTGGCCAGAAACTTGTTCGGGGCGACTCCCGCCGATACGGTCAATTGCAAGTCTTGCTTCACGCGTGCGCGAATTTCTTCGGCTATAAGCGTGGCGCTGCCTTTACAGGCTTTGCATTCGGATACATCCAGATAGGCTTCATCCAGTGACAGTGGTTCGATCAGGTCGGTGTAGTCGCGAAAAATCTTGTGAATGTCTTTGGATACGCTGCGGTAGACCTCGAAGCGGGGACGAATGAACACTAAATCCGGACAGAGCAGGACGGCTTTCGCTGAGGACATGGCCGAACGCACGCCAAATGCGCGGGCGTTGTAGTTGCAGGTGGCGATGACGCCGCGCTTGTCAGGGCTTCCGCCCACCGCCACTGGCAGATGCTGCAGTGACGGATTATCGCGGATTTCTACGGAAGCGTAGAATGAGTCGGCGTCAATGTGGATGATTTTTCGCATAAAGCCTGTCTGCAGGCGGCCTCAACGGCGTTAACATGGCCCAAGGATAACGCCTCAGGACTGCGTGAACCAGCCTGTGTGCGCTATGAAACCGAGCTGTAAATCTACTTGCTCAAAGGTGTCAATGCAGGAAGCAGCCTGATTGTTTCCAGCCGCTCCATATCTTCCTGCAGACCTGCAATCAGCCAGCGCTTGAATGTAAGAATGCTGGGGTCGGAGGCGCGCAGTTTCTGATGCACAAAATAATAGCCCCAGCCGCTGTCGTGACTGTGATTGCGAGGCGTGGTCAAAATTCCATTTTTCAGCTCATCCATAATAAACAGCGGGTCCGCCAAGGCGACGCCATGCCCCTGGATGGCGACGGTCACTGGCATATCCAAGGTATCGAATATCAGCCCAGAAGACGGGTCTACACCAGGAACAGGGTTTTTCGCCAACCAATTGCGCCAATCTTCATGAGTGACGGAAGGGTGTAATAGCGGCAAGTTGCGAATAAGGCGGCTCCAGTCATTCCCGTGCTGCTTCAGCAAAGAGGGATGGCATACCGGTACAAGCTGCTCTTCCCGCAGCAGGTTGGCTGAGCCGTTATCCCGGCGGCGTCCGCAATGCAGGACGATGTCGTAGTGATCCAGATCCAGGTCCGCTTCTTTCTCCGCAGACAGCCACATTGTCGTAATTTTCAGCTGGACATCTTTGAGTTCTCGTTGCAGCTGAGGCAGGCGAGGGAACAACCAACGGACGGCGAGGGACGGCGTTACTTGTAAGCGCAAAATGTTTTTCTGATGGGAAGACGCGGCGTCACAGGCTTTGACCAACTGATCAAAAATATCTCCCAGGCTGTGAAAGAGTTTTTCTCCCGCTTCCGTTAATTTGATATGACGCGCCCGTCGCAGAAAAAGAGGCTGCTCAAAATATTCCTCAAGTAATTTTACCTGTTTGCTGACCGCGCCTTGGGTCACATTCAGTTCGTGCGCGGCGATGGAGAAGCTGAGTAGTCTGGCGCTGGCCTCAAAGGCTCTTAGCGCATTTAGCGGCGGTAACTTTCTAGGACGAATTGGCATGAAAAAAACTCATGTATAAAGGCGAATGTTTCGCTTGTGAATATTGCCGCTCCAACCTAATTTAGGCAACAGCTTTGTTAAGGCTCCACTATCGGCAGCCTTTAACTGGCTTCGTTTGGAATGAACATGGACCTGCGGGAAACAGATTCCAGACGACAGCTTTAATTTATTAAGTGAAACTAACTAACAGGTGTGTGGCGAAGGCTCGTCGTGAGACGTTGCCGAAGAGTGAGCAAGGAAAAATGAGCAGGTTAAGAGAAGTTCTGAAATTATCCCTTCCGTTATCAGCGGCCCAGGTTGCGCAGTCAGCTATGATTTTCTGCGACTCCGTTATGTTTGGGATTTTGGGAGTGGAAGAGTTGGCGGGCGCCGGGTTGGGCGCGGCTATCTTCAACTTCATATTGGTGGTGATCAGCGGTTTGCTCGCAGCGGTCGCTAATGAGGTCGCGTTTCATACCGGCCGCGGCGCGCGGCAGGATATCATTCGTATCGTCAAAGCGGGCCTGATCCTCGTTGTGGTTATCGCCGCCACGGTGGCGCTGGCGATGAAAGTGACGCCTGCGCTTTTGTTAAGCATGGGACAGGAACCACAGGCGGTGGCGTATGCCTCACAATATCTGGGACAGGCCGCCTGGATCAGTTTGCCGGCGTTTACCTTCATGGTGCTGCGGGGACTGGCCGCTGGCATGTCGCGCACGACCTCCATCATGCGCATCAGTCTGGCGGCGGTCGCGCTTAACGTCCCGCTAAGTTATGCGCTGATGACCGGCTGGCGCTTTTTCCCTGAACTGGGCATCGCCGGCGTAGCGATTGGCACGGCGTTGGTGTGCGTCTTCATGTGCGTCATGCTTGTATTGGACTTGAACCGTTATGCGGAAGTCCGCGAAGTGCTGGGCGGCCTGACTAAAATCAAAACCCGTTTGGTGGACTTCAAACCTTTCTATACTTTGGGGCTGCCAATCATGCTGGCCTGGACCATGGAGGCGGGATTGTTCACCGCGGCGACTTTATTGGCGGGCGCTATGGGCGCGGTAGCGCTGGCGGCGCACCAGATTGCCCTACAAGCGGCTTCCATGTCCTTCAATATCTATATCGGATTCGCGCAGGGGGCATCGATCCGGGTAGGGCAGTGTTACGGTGAAGGCCGTATGGGAGAGTTGAAGAGCTACGCCTGGACCGGTCTCTCATTGGGCGGGATATTTTGTCTGGTGTCCGCATTGGTATTTTTATTACTTCCTGAGCAGATCGTGGGTCTTTTTACCCTGGGCGGTGAAGGGGCGTTGGATCAGGATGTCATGACGCTAGGCGTCAGTCTGCTTGCGGTGGCTGCTATTTTCCAGGTGGTGGATGGCGCTCAGGTCATCATGATGACCGCCTTGAGAGCCTTGCGCATGGGAGCGGCTCCGACCTTGATTACAGTGGTTGGATATTGGTTGGTAGGCTTCCCTGTGGCGTGGCTGCTGAAAGGCCAGTGGGGAATAGTCGGCGTCTGGATGGGATTGGGCGTTGGACTTGGATTTACAGCAATATGTCTTACCACACTGTTCAACTGGCGGGTGAACCGAGCGTTAAAAGGAGAATTACGGAAAGAAAACAGTACTTTTGTAACGGCGCCAACTGAGTCCCAATTAACTCACAACTAAGCCAAATGGCCGGCGCGTCAATCGTTCTTTTCCATTAAACTGCCTATAAATTCAATAGGTTGTCGCACCTCTTTAAGCATGAGTCGATATTAGACAGTGCATGACATGCTTGAGGTGCAGCGACCTGTTGTGATTAGAGGCGGTCTTCCTTCTCATTCTTACAAAAACTATATAGTAGTCCGCCCCGAATCCGTTTATATATTGAGGATTAACTTGGTTGTGTTCGTTTTTTGATCGCAACTAGCCGCAGTTTCTCTCGGGGGTATAGTGCAGTTACGCAAGTCCATAAAGTCAGCGCAGCAGTTTGCTTTGATTGGAGGAATCGTTTTGATGTCCCAGACCGCAAGTGCTGAGACGTCATTCTGGTCGCCGATTGTGGAGACGCAGAAAACGCAAGAATTTCCGTATTTCGCTGTCGCGTTGAAAGGCGAAGAGCTTCGCGCCTACCTCAGAGCCGCCCCCCAAGAAGGTGCCGCTGAGGGCTTGCAATTAACATTGCCCATGCCGGACCGGCGCTTCATTGCTGTCGAGGCGTTTGACTCGCCGGTGATGGTCCCTGAGCTTGCTGAAAAGTTTCCCAATATCCGAACTTACAAAGTTCATGGCGTGGATATTCCCACCTTGTCTGGCCGCATCGATTATACCGACGCAGGCTTCAAGGCTTTTCTCACCATGGATGGCCGTAGTGTATTGATAGAACCTGAAAGCCGGTTTTCCGACAGGAAGACGGAGGATCGCTACCGGGTTTTCTTCAAACAGGATCTGCCATATATCCCCAAACCCATTGAGCCGGAAGGCGCGCTCGTACCGGAACAAGCCGGGAATGACGCTGAGCCCCATGAAGAAACGGCGAAATCGGGGTTCTTCTCTCGGATGTGGCGATCTATTAAAAGCTGGTTTTAACCGCCGGTGAACTAGCCAAAGTCCCCGCCTTCAGGGGACAGGCGTCAGAGATTTTTATCAGGTATTTGAGTTGATGAGCATGAATAAAGCAGCATTTTTTGTGGCGTCGCAGTTGGCGCTGGCTATCGCCAGTGTTACCCATGCCCAGTCTCCCGATGGATTGTGGCTGGACATGGCGGGTAAGGCGCAGGCGCAGACTGAGTCGGCGTTCCATTATCGCGGAATAGCGGCGGATATTGAGCGCCTTAGAGTCTATCTGCAAGACGCCCCCCTTGAGGGCGCGTTAGAAGGTTTGCCGTTTTACTATCCTAAACCTGATGGCGGCTTTATTTTGCTGGAGGCGTTTTACTCTCCTGTCATGGCTCCAGAGTTAGAGGCCAAGTATCCAGAGCTGCGCACCTACAAGGTATTTGGCGTTGAGGACAAAGGCGTCAGCGGGCGTATTGATACAACGCCCCGTGGATTCCACGGTTATGTGAACACCCCTGAAGCCACCATGGTCATCGAGCCGGAGTCCAGCTTCAGTGAGACAGACAGCGCGAGCCAATATCGCGGCTTTTTCAAAGAGGACATGCCAAGTAAAGAGCCTTTGCAGTGTGAAACGGCGGAGCATGATCACTCCGTAGAGAGTGGTAATGAATATGGTTATCTGAAGTCTCTTGAAATGCCTGTAATGGCCGAGCGAGCAAGTTTTGGCGATAGTTATAAGGTATATCGTCTGGCTATGGCTGCTACCGGTGAATTTTCAGCTTCTGTTAGCAGTGATTCAAGCAATCCTTCTGTTGCGGAAACTCAGGCATTTATTGTTTCTGTGGTTAACCGTCTGAATCAGATTTACGAAAAGGAAGTCGCGGTTCGCTTACAACTGATTGGGAACAACGACAAAATAATTTATACCAACTCAACAACTGACCCTTACACAGGCGGTAGGGCGGCTAATGGATCAGATATCCTGCTTAATGAGAATCAAGCGACGTTAGACAGTGTCATTGGTTCCGAAAATTACGATGTTGGCCATTTGCTCAATCAGGTTGGAGGTGGTCTGGCGTTTGTTGGCGTCTTTTGCAACAGCAGTGGTTACAAAGCTAAAGGGCGGACTGGGCTAGGCAATCCTGATGGTAGATTTGAGTATTTTGTCACTGACTTATTAGCCCACGAATTAGGTCATCAGTTAGGGGCTGGGCATACATTCAATGCGGTAAGCGGCGGTTGTAAAGATAACCGGTCGTCCAGTAGCGCATGGGAAGTTGGGTCTGGTTCGACGATAATGTCATACTCGGGATTGTGTTCTCCTCAAAATATACAAAATAGCGCCGACGACTACTTTAACGGGGGCAGTCTGGAGCAAATCCACAATCATCTTACGGGTAGTGGAGCTAGCTGCGGAACGCCGGTAAATACAGGGAATGCAGTTCCTACTGTGAATGCAGGTCCGAGTTACACGATTCCCGCCCGGACGCCTTTCATGCTCACGGCGACGGCTAATGATACTGATCCAGGCGATTTATCTGGACTAACCTATACGTGGGAGCAGCAGGACAGAAGTGATAGCGGTGGAACCTCTGATGCGGTTGAAATGGCCACTGATGATGGAAAGCGTCCTTTGTTCCGTTCTTTTCAAGGAACGACTTCATCTACGCGTTATTTCCCCAAATTGGATGCAATTCTTTCCGGTGATCTAAGCAGTTCTCTAGGGGAAACTCTGCCTACGACCGACCGTGATCTTAATTTCAGGGTTACCGTTCGCTCTGGCGATTTTGGCGTGAACCAGGACGACGTCAAGTTAACGGTTGATGGCGACTCAGGGCCATTTAAAGTAACGGCACCAGGCGCCGGCACATATACCGGTGGACAGCAGATGGATGTGTCCTGGAATGTAGCGAACACCGATCTAGCGCCAGTAAACTGTAGTCAGGTAGACATCGAGCTATCGAAAGACGGCGGAACTTCATTTACTACAGTTATTAAAACCGGCGTGGAGAATGATGGGTTTGAAAGAGTTGCGGCCCCGAATACGGACACATTAAGTGGCCGTATTCGGGTAAAATGTAGCGACAATGTGTTCTTCAGTATTTCGCCCACAAATTTCGCTATAGAGTCAATTAACACTTCAGGGGCCATTTCTGTAAGCGCGGTCAGTGCGAACCAAGTTGAAGGGAATAGCGGTCAGACTGCTTTTACTTTCCAAGTTTCCCGTCAGTACGCGATTGTCGATATGACAGTGGATTACAGCGTAGCAGGGTCGGGCGCTAATCAAGCCAATGCGACCGACTTTGGCGGCGCATTGCCTTCTGGATCAGTGAGTTTGTCCGCGGGTGAGTTCAGCAAGACATTTACGATTAATGTTTTTGGCGATATGACATTTGAGACGGATGAATCTTTCACGCTGACAATAAGCAATCCATCTTCTGGAATTCTCGGCCAGGCGACGGCTTCAGGTGTTATCGCAAACGATGATGAAGAGCCGACTGGTGGCGACGACTCAGGTGGTAGCGACTCAGGTGGTAGCGACTCAGGTAGTGGCGACTCAGGTAGTGGCGACTCAGGTGGTGGTGACTCAGGTGGTGGCGGCGCAGTTTGGCTGATGCTGGCGGCGCTGGGTTGGTTGCGGTTTAAATTTCCTCGTAAATAACGCCGGTCATAAATTAAGAAGGTGAGCGTTACGCTCACCTTCTTTTAAAATATCTGTCGATGACTCAGGTCGATAAATCTGGGTTCAACTTTCCTCCTTCCTTTGTTCGCCTGTCGCTTTCTCCTCAAATCGAGTGAGGGGAATCCAAAACCGGTAAAGCATGTCTTCATAGCTGGGGAGCTTCTTGAATGCTTCGTAGTTTTCTTTCATCAGGCGCAGCCGCAATTCCGAGGCTTTCGCATTTCTGATGAAGAACAGCAAACACAATGCAGTCATAATCAATATGGCTCCGGTCAGGCTTAATAACAGCATGGGCCTCCCTTTGCTATTCCTCTATATTCCCTTGGTAACTTTGTCCGCATCGCCGGTTTTGTCGCTTTTGGCTTTTTGTCCAACCTTTACATTTTTCTTTAGAGTTTGAGTGGATGATTTACCTTGTCTGCTTCGTTTCGATGAAACCTTTAGAACGCCGTCGGTCAGAACCTGCAATTGCCATTGTCGCGGCTCAGGCACCGAGTCTCCCCACTCATAAACAGCCTGGGTGGTGATTCCTAACGTTTTGGCGACGTTCGCCACCGAACCGAAGTAAGCAAGTACTTCCGCTTTCGTCATAGCTGCCTCCTTACATCGCGCGTTATACAAGCATAATTGCTTTAATAAAGCAAGCATATTTGTAGCAAGGCGGGTTACAATGCGGCAAACTACAAAGCTGGCTTGCATATGTCTGTAACCGAAAGAATCGAACAACTACTACTCGAAAGGGGCGTTCATCGCCGTCAGGTAAAGCGGAAGATCTCTAACGCTTGCGGAGTCCGTTATGAAACTGTACGTCAGTGGTTTAACGGTACGATTGCTGAAGTAGGCGCCAATTACCTTTTGATTATCGCTGACAAATGGGACGCCAACTTTGATTGGCTCTACACTGGCAAGGGCTCAATGGAAAAGCCCAAGATCAGTGAAGAGGCCGCTTCTTATCTGCCCGAGGAAAAAAGGGCATGGCTGGAATTGTTCGATAACACCTCTGACGTTGAGCGCGCATACATGCTCAACGAGTTGAAACGGTTCCGTAAGTCTATTCAAAATCCATATGAAGGGTTGGAGCCGGCCTCTTTCTCAAAAAAGGAAGAAAAAGTTAAAAGCTGATAACTTGTTGGCTTTTAACTGAAAGTTGTACTTCCGTCCAAGTCTCTGACTGACTTTCACATCGGAGAGTCAGTTTCTCACCTCGAATCGATCGTTCTTCTTACCTGTTCTTAATATTTTGTCTTCTTTTTCGTTTGTTGAGCGATTGCGTTTGCGTTTTTAGCGAAAGTGCGTCGCGCCCAGTGCCCAAGGCCTGTCTGAGGGAGTGAAAAAGAGTGGGATAACGGCGAAATCCAGTTGTACTTTTATTAATCATTGTCAATGTAATAAAAAATCTTGGAATTAGGCATGCAAGCTTGTATTAATGCGAGATACAATTTACAAATCTTAACAAAGCTGGCTTGCATATGAGTGTTACAAAAAGAATCGAAAGACTACTACTGGATCGGGGAGTGCATCCCCGGAAAATTAAACGGGAAATCTCCGTCGCCTGTAACGTGCGTTACGAAACCGTGCGCCAATGGTTTAACGGAGATATTTATCAGGTGGGAGCGGATTACCTGATTACCATCGCTGACAAATGGGATGGCAACTTCGAGTGGCTGCGTACGGGCGATGGCCCTATGTATCGCGTGCGTATGGAAGAAGACGGTCCTGTCTATCAACTGCCGCCTGAGAAACAGGCCTGGTTGGATCTCTACGATCGCACAACCGAGTTTGAGCGCACGTTGTTGGTGTCGGAGCTGGATCGTATTCGTCACGCTTTCCGCAAGCCCTCCGGGCCAAGCGTCAAAAGAGGACATAACGGCGCTGCTGTAAGGATTCAGGAAAGCCCCGTCGCATCCTGACGGGCCTTTTTGTCGTCTAAGTCGCATATGCGCGGTTTGCAGCTGTAGCGAAGTGGTGCGGCTTTGAATTATTCTGCTGAGTCTCAGGAAATGCTGGAGACAAGGCGGCGGCGGGATTGAGCCGCGTCAGAGTGGAATTGACGACAAAGAGGGAAGCGCATGGCGACTATTGTTATTTTAGGCGCGGGCCTGGGCGGAATGCCCATGGCGTTTGAGTTAAGGGAAACGTTGAGTAAAGACCACCGCATTGTGGTGGTGAGTGATAAAGATTATTTTCATTTCGTGCCGTCCAATCCATGGGTGGCCATCGGATGGCGGGAGCCGGAAGCGATCAAAATTCCGCTGCAGTCCCCCTTATCCGGCAAAGGCGTAGAGTTGGTGGTTGGCGCTGCGCAAAAAGTCGATCCAGCCGCCAGCCGCATAGAGCTTAAAAATGGAGACAGCATCTCCTACGATCATCTGATCATTGCGACAGGTCCTCGTCTGGCGTTTGACGAAATTCCTGGACTGGGTCCAGAAGGCTACACCCAATCTATTTGCCATATTGATCATGCGATAAAAGCCAATCAGAAGTGGCGCGAGTTCGTCGAAGATCCTGGTCCTATCGTCGTTGGCGCGGTGCAGGGCGCTTCCTGTTTTGGGCCGGCCTATGAATTCGCATTCATTATGGATCGTGACCTGCGTAAACGGCGTATTCGCGACAAAGTGCCCATGACCTTCGTCACCTCCGAACCTTATATCGGTCATCTCGGTTTAGGCGGAGTTGGTGACAGCAAAGGTATGTTGGAGTCGCAATTACGACAAAGACACATCGATTGGGTTTGTAACGCCAAGGTTGAGTCTGTCGACGATAAACTTGTGACCGTCATGGAAGTGGATGAGAAAGGTGAGAACAAACAACGCCGTGAACTGCCCTTCAAATATTCAATGATGCTGCCGGCTTTTACAGGTATTGATGCCTTGAAAGGCGTCGAAGGTCTGGTGAATCCCCGGGGCTTTGTTGTGATCGATAAACATCAGCGAAACCCCACTTATCCCAATGTATGGGGGATTGGCGTGGCGGTTGCGATTGCGCCAAAGGAAAAAACACCTGTTCCGACTGGAGTTCCCAAAACCGGTTATATGATTGAAAGTATGGCGACGGCGGTGGCGAAAAATATTCAGGCGACGCTTAACGGCGCGCCCCCCAAAGCGGAGGCGACCTGGAATGCGGTGTGTCTGGCGGATATGGGGGACACCGGTATCGCCTTCGTGGCGATTCCGCAGCTGCCGCCACGTAACGTGAACTGGATGCGTGAAGGCAAGTGGGTGCATGTCGCCAAGGTGGCGTTCGAGAAGTACTTTCTTCTTAAGCTACGTAAAGGCTCTACAGAACCGCTCTTTGAGCGCTACATATTAAAAGCTTTCGGCATTGAAAGGCTGAAGGTCCCTTCTTAACTACTTTCTCAACCTCCGCTAATCATACCTTTCTAACGCGTCAGCCTAAGCGGGTGGACGCGTTTCTTCCTGTCATTGTGACGGAAAACCACGTCAGAAAGCGCTTATATTTCCTGCAATTACGTCCACACATAGGGGAGTTCCATGCTTAGAAGGTTTGCCGCTGCTTTGATTGGCGTTTTGAGCGCCGCCAGTGTTTATGCCGACAACCCGGATCATCCGTTATTAAGTCGTTATCCTGGCGCCACAGTAAGAACTTATCTGCAGATCGATTATGCGCCATTCACGATTCCCGCCAGCAAACTCAGCGGCGAAGATAAGCCTTACGAATATGAAAAGTTAAGCCTGACCGGCGACTTGACCCAACATTTCTATAACCTCGAAAACGTCTCCACACTAAAAGTTTATAAAAACTATCGGGCTGCGCTGGAAAAAGGCGGGTTTAAATCTGTCTATCAGTGCGAGTTGGAGCAGTGCGGCTCGGAATATCAGGTTGCTGAGTTGGGCGCTTTGGTGTCGTCGAATGACAGCGTCTACAACTACTACCGCAAACCTTACTACATGGTTTACGAGAAGGGGGCGGAAAAAGGTAAAGTCACGGTGGCGCTGTTCATTGGCGGCTATGAAGACGAGGTCGCCGTTCAGCAGGTTATCGTTGAAGAAGAGCCGTTGCAGAACGATCTTGTCGTCATGGATGTCGATTATCTCGGGGCGCAGCCGCCTGCGACGGTAACGAAGGCGAATGACCCAGACGCGACGAAGGAAGATCATCCGCTGCTGCCACGCTATCCCGGTGCGAATTTGCGGCAACGCAAAGTGGTGGATTATGAGCGCATCAGCATTCCGGTTTCCGCACTGAGCGGAGACGACAAGCCCTATCAGTATGAATCCTTGGATTTGGTGGGGGATTTGTCCAGGCACTATTACGAACTGGAAAATGTCTCCACGTTAAAGCTGTACGAAAACTATAGAGCGGCGCTGGCGAAAGGCGGCTTTACCACTATCTATTCCTGTGAGCTGCAGCAGTGTGGCGATGAATATAAGTCGGCTCACCTTGGTGGGCTGATATCGCTTACAGAATCCGTCTACAACTATTACCGTAATCCATACTTTATGGTGGCTTCTAAAGACGCGGCAAAAGGCAAGGTGTATGTCGCCTTGTTTATTGGCGGTTATGAGGATGAAACGGCAGTGCAGCAGATCATTCTGGAGTCAGAGGCGCTGGAGGATGATCTGATCACGGTGGATGTGGACAGTCTGAGTCGCGATATCGACGAGACCGGAAAAGCGCTTTTATACGGGGTGTTATTTGATACGGGCAAAGCGGTTGTTAAAGACGAATCCAAGCCTACTTTGGACGCGATCGCAGGTTTGCTGAAAAAACGCCCGGATCTGTTGCTCTATGTGACAGGTCATACGGATGACACGGGGGCGTTTCAGCACAATATTGAGCTGTCCTCGGCGCGTGCGAAGGCGGTTGTTGAACGTCTGATAAAAGACTACGGTATTGCGCAAGCGCGCTTGATCCCTTATGGAGTGGGTCCGGTGGCGCCGGAAGCGGACAATCTTTCTGACGCTGGAAAGAAACGCAATCGTCGCGTTGAGCTGATTAGGCGGCTCCAGTAGCGAACGTATAGCGTTGCGTTATCTAAAAGATAAAAAGAGGCCTTGAGTGTGGCCTCTTTTTGTTTGTGTTGTTTATTGCATTAAGCCGTTGATGCTGACGCTGCTGCGGTTTGGTCAGTGCGTCAGGTTTTGGCGGACGTAGCTTTCGAACTCATTACAGCCGCCGATGTGTTCTTTATCGATAAATATTTGCGGCACGGTCTGGACCGGCTTACCGACTGTTTTCTCCAGGTCGGCCTTGCTGATGCCTTCCTCATGAATGTCGATGTAGCGGAAATCGAAATCTTGTCGCTGATCTTTTAGTTGCTCTGCAATTTGCTTGGCTCTAACGCAATAAGGGCACCCTGACCGACCGAAAATCACCGTATACATGACTGATACCTCCGTAGGAGCGTTTAAAACAATGCGACCTAGATTATACGTGGCGATGAGAGGAGGAAAATTGATAGTTAATAACGTTTTGATTGATTTTTGTTATTGGCGTGCGTCGAAACTGTGTCTATAGAGCACAAGAATCCCGGGCGTCAGCCGCCCGGGAGATTGCTGGCGTTACTGACGCCAGATGCGGATGCGGCCATTGTCCTCGTTGACCGCCAGGCTCCATGAACCGCCCGCCACTTGGTTGGGGGAGCTGAAGTTAGAGTCAATGGCGAACAACAATTTTCCATTACTGCCGCTTGTGGTTCCCACCAATCCGCTGAATCCATCATGGAATTGCACACCGGAGTAAGCTTTCACGCCAGCGGATTTGCGTAGTTGAATCAGATTGCGGATGAAGTCGCGCATTCCCCAGTCATACATATGCGGCCAATACACAACCGGCGTGCCGGGGCTGGAAAGAATGTAGGCGTAAGCCATTTTGCGTTTCCAATCCGGCAGCGCCCAGTGATGCTGGCCGCCGAGAGGGCCGGGTGAATAGCCGGTGTCGTGGTTGTCGACGAATGTCACCGCGACCTCGCGCCATTGGGCGCTGGGGTTGCCGTTGAGCCCGTATCTCCAATCGGAAATGGAGCCGTTCTGCATACGTTCTTTTAGGGCGAAGTCGAAGACGGAACAATCGGAGTTGTCAGTGAAATCTTTCAGGATTTCCTGCCAGCTGGCGCTGTGTCGCCAATCCCAGGAAGGAAATTCGCTGGGACCTTTCCATAACTCGCCAACGCAATAGCCGCTGTCCAGAGAGGCGCTCATCCAGGAATTGATGCGCTCCGGCGCGTAGCCCCGAACGAAGTCGAAGCGGAACCCGCCGGCGCTGTAGTTAGTCTTCAGGTTGACCAGTTCATTCTTAAACAGGTTGTATACATCCGGGTGGGCGGTGCTGAAATCTGAGCCGCCGTCCATGAACGGGTCGCCATCGTCACAGGAACTGCAGTCGGAACGATAGTAACCTTGCCCGGAGGGAAAATTGAGTGAGTCATTGCTGTGGCCGCGGTCATGGTGATTGGGCACGATGTCGTAAATGACCTTTACGCCTTTGTTTTTCAGGGCGGACGCGGCCTGCTTCAATTGGCCGTCGTTCCCGTAGCGGCTGTTTTTATTCATATCGGCCCAAAAGTAGCCTTCGCCACCGAAGCGTGTATCGCTGGACGCTTGCCAGGAAGAGTTGTCTCTCCAGGGAACTGGCATCCAGATGGCGGTGAAGCCGTCGTCGCTGATTTGCTGGGCCTTACTTTGCAGGATGTTGTACCAGTTGTTTTCCGCAGTGCGTACGACGTTCCAGTGGAAGCCCTGCAGGATGATTTCGTCGCCGCCGTGAAAGCGGACGCCAGCGCCGCTTTTGCCGGAGGTGTCAGCGCTTGCGGCGGTTGCGGATACGCCTAATACGGCGGCGGCCGCACAAGCGGCTGCGTGTCGGATGACGAGAGAAATTCGGGTTGGACGATGAACTTTCAACATAATGAATGAGCTCCGGTATTGTATTTTTTCTGAAGTCCATATTGGTGCATCCGTGCGCCAAGCTCGTGGAATTGGCGGCGGCCGTCATGGCCGCTTCGGATGTACGTTACCCTTTGATCATAACCAAGGCGAGCCTGGGACGCTTCCATGCAAATGGGGGATTTACGGGGGGATTTTCAGCGTTTAGGTCCGCCGGCCTACCCCTGTTCGCCAAGGCCGGCGACCCGGCCCTGCGATAAGTCGAGGGAAACCCGTCGAGCTTCCACCCGGCTGGAAATTCCCAGTTTCTGGTACACGTGTTTGATGTGGCTGCGAACAGTGCTTGGCGCTACATACAGACGCTCGGCGATGCGTTCATTGCTGCTGCCTTCGCCAATCAGGCGCAGCACTTCCCACTCTTTTGGGGTAAGCGCCAACGCTCTGGCTTGTTCTGGCATATTGCGCGTTTTCTTCTGCGGCCTATGCTGGCGTTTGGAAAGCTCTAACACCCGTTGCAGGTGTCGGCGTTCGGCGCTGGACAAGCGTGAGTCCTCCATCATTGCGCCATAGAACTCCAGCAGCCACTCTGGCGCTTGTAACAAGCTGGCGATCGCGCGCATGGGTTCCGCCAGCTGCAATGCGCGCAGCAGGGCGTTGCCGGCCTCGTTCTCATTTCCCAGGCGCAGACAGGCCCAGGTTGCGAGAATCTGGTTTTCCATCTCACAGAGGCGCAGACCAAATTGGCGAGCCTGAGCGGTCAGTGGTTGCAGTATCTGCGCCGCTTCCCGGGATTTGTCCAGACTGAGCAGCGCAAAGGCGAGGTTGCGCGCGCGGCGTTGCTGAAAATGACTTGGCGCTGGACTGGGAGCCGGTTCGGCGCCTAACCACTCGTTAATCGCGGATAGATTGCGCTGCTGTCGCCAGTAGCGAAGTTGAATGGATGCGGACAGGGCGCGCCAGTCCGAGTGGCAACGGTGTTCGCGCATTAGCAGTGTATTTTTGCGTAGATAAATTTCCGCCGCGCCAGCTTCGCCCTGCTGCAACGCGATACTGGCTTTCAATGCGTTGAGAGGGATGGCGCAGTGGGGCTCAAGGTGCTCCACGATGCGCAATCCGGCGTCACAATGCTGGGCGGCCTCATGGTATTGCAGCCATTCGATGAGCAGATCGGCTCGTTGTCGATGAATAAACTCCATGACCGGTGTTTGCGCAAGATGGTGCTCCCGCGCCAGTTGCAAGACGATGGTCTGCTGTTGATGACATCCCAGCAGGTCTCCCTGATGGCGTAGAACATCCGCCTGCTGACCAAGCGTCCAAAGCAGTCCGTGCATGGAGTCTGCGGCGCGTGCGGAAGCTTCCGCCTGAATAAATGCGTCCCGCGCCTGATTCAGTTCTCCTCGACACACATGAGTTTCACCTAGAACAGACAGGGCGATAGCGGCTGCGTTGGAGGCGCTGGAGCTGATCGCCAAGGCCTGTTGCGCATGATTGTGCGCCGCTTCTATGTCTTCAACCGTGGCGTATAACTGGGCCTTGAGTGCGCTGATTTCGGCGCTAACCCGTCGCCACTGCGTCTCCTCTTGACGGTCCGGCAAACGTTGCTCGGCTTGATTTAGCGCTTCCTCCAGCGATCCGGGATCGGCCTGGGTCAGGCATACCCAGGCTCGCAACAGCGCGAGTCTGTTATCGTTCGCGATGGCGGCTTCGGGAAGGGCGTCCAGACACTGTTCAATGAGGCTGAGTCGTCCCTGCTCAAACAGCGCCCAGCCATGGACAGATAACGTCTCTGCGATCAGCGCCGGATCGCCCACCTGTAATAGATGCGTTAGCGCTTCCGCTATCTGGGCTTTCTGCAACCACCATTCGTATGCTCTTTTATGCAAGTCAACGATAGCCTGTGGAGACGCCTGAAGCTGTAGCTGATGACGCAGAAACTCCGCGAAAAAGGGATGGTAGCTGTACCAGGTGCGATATTCGTCCAGCGGGGCGATGAACATGCCGCCTTTCTCCAGATCCTGCAGCATGCCGAAACTTTCTTTCTGTTCAGTCAGCGTTTGCGCCAGCTCGGAATTGAAACGCTCCAGCACGCTGGTTTTTAGCAAAAACGCCTGACGTTCCGGCGATTGTTTGCTGAGCACTTCCTCTGCGAGAAAGTCCAATACATGTGCGTGGGCGCCGTTAAAACGTCTCAGGTAATCGTTAAATGAATCCTTTGGGGGCGCTGACAACGCAATGATCTGCAGTCCCGCCGCCCAGCCTTTCAAGCGCTGCAACGTTTCCTGCAATGCTTGTGGGTCGTCGATTCGAAGATCATTTTTTTCATGAAGAAATTGCCGGGCTTCCTCTAATGTAAAGCCAAGCTCATCTGCCCCGATTTCGTGCAGCATGCCGCGTACCCGCCAATTCGCTAAACCTAGCGGCGGCTCAGATCGCGTCAGAATAAACAGACGTAGCGCGGGAGGCTGATGCTGAATAAGAAACCGCAGCGCCTCATGGATTTGCTCGTTATGCACGCGATGGTAGTCATCCAGCACCAGAATCAGTTGGTGATCCAGGGCGCTTAATTCGTTGCACAGCTTTCCGGTGAGCCAGATCAGATCATAGTCGGATAGCGCCTCTTCTGCGCGTGACAATGGACCCTGAAGCTCCGCCGCATGATGAGACAGCGCCGCTGTCAGATAGCGCCCAAACAGAGTGGCGTCGTTATCCAGCTCATCCAGGCTGAGCCAGGCGACCCGTCCTGGCTGGCGGCGGCGCCAATAAGACATCAAAGTGGTTTTTCCGAATCCCGCCGGCGCGCGCACGATACATAAGGGCTTACTGGCGGCGTCAAGCAGAGCGGCTTCCAGGCGTGGGCGGCTCAGAACATGAGGGCTGGTTTGCGGCGGTGAAATCTTGCTGGGAATCAGCGGTCTTGCTTCAGGTGCGTCGCTCGTAGTCATAAAGGTGCTCCGCCGGCGGCCTCTCGCTGACCGTCACGGCTGTTTATTTTTGTTATGGGCCGCTTTGTTTGTTATGTGCAATGGGCATGTTGGCGGCGTTATTACAATGAATGTTATGGGGGTAGAAAATACGGGTAAACAGCCGCTCAAGGGGGGAGGTGGGGATGAGTGGGGGAGTAGTGGATATTTTCTTTGGGCGTAGAAAGGGGCGTACTCCGCTGAGGCGAGTCTGGCGTGCCCTGGAGCCAACGCGAGGACGCGCCGGGGCCATATTAAATTACTAACAATATTGCCTGTTTCGTTTTACACTTGAATGAATAACAGATTATTAAAAGGATCGAGTGGTATGGGAGTTGAATTTCCTTCCGTATACCCGAGGGGACAAGTCGCTTCGGGCTATGAATCTGATCCGCGATTTATTGACCTGCGTGCATTTTTGTGTGATGCCGAACGCTGTGAGGACTTGCTTAATTACAATCAATGTCACGGTTTTTTGTTCGGATTAGCCTGTTGCCCTGTTGAAATAGACGAGCAGGACTGGCTACCCGTCGCATTGGGAGAATGCTATCAGGAGGAGCTGTGCCAAAGTGACTCGACGGTGATCGAGGACATGAAGGCGCTGTATCAGGAAATTCGCGGACAAATAGAAATCGGCGCGCCGACGCTGCCTTCAGACTGCCTGTTCAGCTGGGATACCGAGGAACGCCGCAGTTTCGAAAACTGGTGCGAGGGCGTTATTCTGGCGGATGAGTGGCTGGCGCCAAATTGGGTGCGCGCTCTGGAGATGCTGGCGCAGCGTGATCCCGGCGGCTATGAGAAAATGTCACGGGATCTGGATGACACCATTTCGATTCTGAAAGTCTTTCAGGATGTGGATGCCGCACTGGAGATTCTGGAGCGTGAAGGCGCGTCTCAACAGGATGATTTTCGCGAGGAGTTACGCGGCGCTCATGAGGATCTCAATGGGTATCTGATGCGATACGCAAAAGCGGGGCGGGGCCTGTCCGTTTACTTCCAGCATCATGATCCGCTGGTGCGGGAAGAACCCAAAGTCGGCCGTAATGATCCTTGTCCTTGCGGGAGCGGTAAAAAGTTCAAGAAGTGTTGTCTGTAAGTTTACGTTTGGCCGCCGGTGATCCCGGCGGTAGGCGAACGGACTCAGGGCAAATACATTTCAAAGACGCCGCCATTCAGCGCGCCGCCGTTACGCAGTGAAATCTTGCCAGTTTTTCCTTTTTGCATGTGCAGCTGCGCTATCCGATGGGCGAAATACAGTCCCAGATTGGTGCTACCTGACTCGAAATCCACTTCTGTCGATAGCTGTTCTGGAATCTCCACCATCTTGGCGGGAAATCCCTGACCATCGTCTTCGATCGTGATGTAAAGACCGTCTTCCTCTGTTCTGGCGGACACTCTGATCTGGCTGCGGCTGTAACGAATCGCGTTGGCGAGAATGTTGTTCACCACGCCAGACACCAAGTCGTTATCAAAATACCCTGTTAATCTCTCATTGCAGTCTACCTCGCAACGCATGTTGCGAGCGGCGAAAAGAGGATGGTAGCGCGCCACTTGTTCTTCCAGAAAATCCAGTAGGAAGTGTTCATCGATGTCTGCGGTCAGCATGTTTGCATCCAGCTTGTAAAGGCTTAGCAACTGCACCAGATCGTTGTTGACCCTTGCGGCCTCGTACTGCAACGTCGCCATGCGTTGAGCAATGGGCAGGTCCAGTTCCGCGATTTCGTGATTCACTTCGTCCAGCGAGTGCAGCAACATGCTCAGAGAGTTCTTCATATCGTGAACGCTGGCCGCCATGATAAAGCTGAAGTCCAGTTTGTTTTTCTGTGTCACGGTGCATTAACCTCGTTGAATTTGCTGGTATCGCTGCAACAAGTGTTGATAGCGCTTGTACTGTCTGTGCTGCGGCGTCAGTCGTTGCAGCCGACTCAGACACTGCTGCGCGAGTCCCTGATATTCTGCGTTCAGTTTGGACTGAGAGGCGGATTTGATCAGTGTTTGCAGCAGGTTTAGATTCAGGCCGACGTGAGCCGGTGTAATCGCCATCGCTTCCTTGAATACGGCCACCCCATCCGACAAGGCGCCCTCCTCGTATAGCTGGATGCCTTTTCTGTTGAGTTCCCGAGCTTTGATTCGTTGTTTCAGGCTGACGGGCTCGTCGCGCAACTCTTCGATTCTGTCTTGCAGTTTCTCGTTATCCGGATACTTCGCGGCAAGCTCGGTCAGCAGTTGTTCGGCTTCTTTCTCCTGGTTTAGCGCGTACAACGTTTGCGCCATTTCCAGTGTCAGGTCCGGATTGTCCTTGGCGGCTTCGTCAAAGTAGGTTTGCGCCTGCTTCAGCGCTTTAGCGCCTTCTTGTGCTTTGCCTTGGCCGGACCAGACCCTGGCCTCAACCATATGACTTTTCAGCTGTGTCGCTGGATCGTCTTTATATTTTCTGCGGATGCGTTCTAGCGCTGCGTTGGCTTCCGAGGCCAGCTTTTGGCCTTGTGATGAGGTGTCGCCTTCCGACAGGTCAGACAGGCAGCGGGTGAAATCCAAATACAAATCTGGTGATTCGTGGCAGGAATACTCGCTCAACTTGTTGGTTTGTCGGTACGCTTTGGAGGCGGTTTCCAAGTCATGCAATGAGCGACTGATCTCCGCCAGCTCTTTTTGGCGCAGCAGGGCGCGAGGGGAAATTTCCACCGCTTGCTGCAGCGTCCCTTGAGCTTTTTTGCCGTGGCCGATATGACGCTGCGCTTTGGCCAGCCAGTCATAGGCTTCCACCAAAAGAGGTTGCTCTTCAATCAACTCCTCGAACTTAACCGCCGCCTCTTGCGCATTGCCTTCCGCCAGCAGCACTTTGCCAAGTCCCAGGCGGGCCCAGTCCAAGCGGCGTTTTTGCAGGATGTCTTCATAAATCTGTTTGGAGTGCACCAGATCGCCACTGAGATAGTACAGGTTCGCCAGGGTTTTTACGGTCCAGGAGCGGTATTTAGTGTTGGCCTTGAGATGTTGATTGCATAGGGTAATCGCCTTGGAGTAATCCTCCAGATCAATCGCGCGATTGATATCTGCGGTGGCCTCCTTTTGCTCCATTAGCTTATCAAGGCGGTTTTGCAGTATGGACTGAGTAATGGGCTTGGTGATGTAACCATCAGGCTGGCACTCCAGTGCGCCAAACACCATATCTTTGGCGGCTTCAGCGCTGACCAGCAGGAAGATATCCGTATTTTTCAGCAGTTTACGGAAGCGCAACTCTTCCAGCACTTGTTGTCCGTTCTTGTGCTCCCCCATGTTGTAGTCACAGAACACCACATCATAATGCTTGCGTAAAAACAGCTGCACCGCATCTTCGCCGTTGCGGGCGCTGTCGATATCCTCCGCGCCAAGTCGGCGCAGCATTTGTTTGAGTGAGAAGATGAAATTGTCAAAATCATCGACCAGCAGAAACTTTTTCTTTTGATAAGTCTTGAACAGCATTGCGCTATTTCCCGGCTATTGGCTCACTGAGATGAACTTGGGTTTTCCGTATTTAAGCAGGCGCACTGCGCAGCAGACATCTTTGATGAAAGCCCAGAAAAACAATCGGTGTAATGCTCTCTTTCTAAAGAATTACTTTAAGTAAGTGTAACGGATATTTATTTTCTTGCCTGAAACGAGGGCGGAGGCTTGCGCAATAGGCTCTTGAATGTTGGTGCGCTTGGCAAGGTCTGCAATGGTGGGTGAGACCAGGGAAGGGTGGGGATAACAAGAGAGCGCTTAAGCGCCCTCTAATACATGGTTGCTACCGATTCTGTTAATGACTCTTTTCGTTGATCAGGTTTCTTCCATGATGGCGATCAGTTCATTCAGAACCTGTCTGGCGGAATTCACCTCTTTTTGCATGGCTTCAAAGGCGGAATCCAGCGAGTTCAACTTCAGCCCTGTTAGAATGAATACGACGATCATCGCCCATAGCGCAATGCGCAGGCGGCCATTCTGCTTTTTCAGTTCTTCCAGTGGCTTCCAGTAACGCTCGTTTTGCTGGGTTTCCAGCTCGCTGCGTAGAGAAGCGATGCGCTGCTCCACGTGATCTTCCATTTTCTGCTGACCCGGGCGCAACGGGACGACTTTACGTGGCGCGGCGGGTTGCTCGGTAGACATAGGAGTCTGGCCGATCGCCTCCGCCACAGTGTTAACGCTAGCTTCGGTGCGGGCCAGCTCCTGCTGCATATAAACATGTTCGACGAGCAGATATAAACGTTCGCGCTCAACCTGCTTGGTGATAACTCCCGCCGCGCCAAGGGCCTTGGCCTCTTCCTGGTATTTCATGGCGTTTTGGGAGGTATACATTATGACGGGAATCTGGTTGGTTTCCGGATTTTGCTTTAACGCTTTAAGTGTCTGGAAACCATCCATGCCCGGCATAAGATGATCGAGAAAGATCAGGTCCGGGCGTTCTGCGGGAACCAGTTTCAGGGCTTCTTCACCTGAGCTGGCCTGACGGGTTTTAACGTCCATGCTGTTAAGGACCTTGGCCAGCATAATTCGAGCTGTCGCTGAGTCGTCAACGATGAGAGCGGTTTTCTGAGCCATTTAATGTTCCTTAATCGCCTGTCTTTTCAGCAGGAGCAGGCCTGCTATACGTCGGAAGAGAAAGCGTCTCCGACATTCGACGCCGTCCAATAATCTTAATAACTTTTAATATAGCAACAGCCGAATAATGAAGCTGTTATGCCAAATAATGACGCTTCTAACATAGATTGCAGATTATTCATTTGGCGTTAATTTTAGCAACCCTATTTTAGGCCTATGAAATATAGGCGTACCGGTCGATAAGTATAGGCTTTATGGTCTATTTTTATTGTTTTGGGTTTTATTCTGTTGCTGTCTAACCCTAAAGGATTATCCTAGGGGCAGTCGGCGGTCCATTGCAGTGTCGTCGTATATAGTCAGGGACGCAAACCCGGAAAGCCATTGTGAGTATATGCATCGCTTTAACTGGTAAGCATAATTAGTTAATCTAACTGGATATTTCCTTCGGACTTGAAAATCACCATGCAGGTAAAGCTTAGAGTCGTTCAATGTCCGCCTGAGAGCGAGATGGCGGGCAAAGTCGTAACTGTTGAAGAAGAAGGGGCGACGATAGGTCGCGCGAATTCGAATACTTGGGTGTTGCCGGACCCCAACCGTTACGTATCATCCGTTCACGCGAAGATTCAATTTAACGGATCAGGCTTTGAAATTGTTGATCAAAGCACCAACGGCACCTTTCTTAACAACCTGAGCCAGGCTTTGGTAAAAGGGCAGCCAACCCCTATCAGCCAGGGCGACCAGATTTTGCTCGGACCGTTCGTATTATTGGTGGAAGGGGATAAGCCGCAGGATGACGGCGAATCAACGTCTATCACATCTGATATTGACGATATTCCAGGCGGCGCAGGCGCTGCTGCCTCCCCAGGCTTGGACGATTTGGACAAGTGGCTGACCGGCGTAGGGTCGGAGCCGGAACCCAAGCCTTCGATGGGCAGGCTTAAGGGCGAACTTATTGGCGGCGACACCGGATTAACAGGCGGGGACTCTTCTGTAGATCCCCTGGTCGCAATCGGCGGATCGCAAAAGTCTTCTTTATATGATGAAGGTCTGGGGTTGGGCGTCTCGGGAGACGAGCCTCCCGCGGACAATCTGCTGGGGGATTCTTTTGGGCTTGGCGGCGGCTCTGCTGAGAGTGGTCGTATGGACATCCCCAATGTAATTCCTGAGGACTGGGACAAGTCCCTCATTCAGCCGCGCAAGCCGGAAGCTCCGTCTACGCCCAAGGCGCCGCCGCCCGTTGAATCCAAACCGAAGCCGCGCCGCGAACCGCCGCCAAAGTCCAACCCGGATTCGTTGTTGGATATCGTGAACACTCCCTCCGAACAATTGGCGGGAACGGATCAGCCGCACCAGCTTCCTAAAGAGATTGAGCCAATACAGGATTTGACTGGAGCGGGAATGAGCAAGTCCGATCCTTTGGAGTCCACCTCTCCATCGGAGTCCTCTTTATGGGGGCAGCAGCCTTCCCCTGCTGAGCCTTCCATCAAGGAACCTTCTGGTGATAGCGGCTCGCTCGCAGATATATTAAATGACGTGGCCCCGGCTGCTGAGCCTAAGTCCATTGAAAAGCCGGTCGAACCGAAACCCGAGCCCGATTTGCCGATTGCAAACACGGGCGCGCAAGCGCCGGGTAAAGTCGTGCCGCCCAGACGGCAGGTCGAGCAGCGCCCGGTCAAACGAGAGGCCCCTCCTGTAAAACAACCTGCTATGGAGGCGCCTCGGGAGCCTGAGCGCCCAGCCGTTTCCACGCCGCCGATTCAAGTTTCTCCAGAGCAGGCCGCTGGATTGGCGCAAGCCCTTGGGCTGGCGCGCTTAACCGCAGAACAGCAAGCTAATCTGACGCCTGTTATCGCGGATATGGTTCGGGAAACGGTTGACGGTCTGATGAAGGCGCTGAGAGCCCGTCAAACTATCAAAAACGAGTTCCGTATGAATCTCACCATGATTCAGGCGGCTGAGAACAACCCGCTGAAATTCTCGGTGTCGGCGGAAGACGCATTGGACAATCTGTTTACCAAGTCCGGACGCGCCTACATGTCGCCCATGGAGGCGACAAAAGAAGCCTTCGCCGATATTTCTGACCACCAGTTAGCGCTCTTTAATGGCATTCGTGCGGCTTACGACTATCTTATGAGTCAGTTTAACCCCGAAAAGCTGGAGCGTCGTTTTGAAAAACAGCGTGGCAAGTCGTTGTTTGGCGGCGCAGGTAAAAACTGGGAAGGGTACAAGGACTTCTTCGAAGAGATGAACGAAGACGCGGAAAAGACATTCAAGCGTCTATTCGGCGAGACCTTTGCGGAAAGTTATGAGCGCAGTTTCAATGAGTTGAAGGCAAACCGTCAGAAATGACGCTTGCACTTTAAAATTGATTACTGTACCTAGAAACCCCCTTGATAAGAGTGCGGCGTTTGGCTGCATTTTTTCTCATACTCAAGGGAAGCAGTTGCGGGACGACAGAAATTGTCCTGTAAAGCATTATAATTTATAAGATTTGCTTGAGCGTATCTGATAGTGCGCTCAGGCTGATTGCATAGTTTAGATGGCGCGAATCTATAAATATGGAGGACTTTTGTTCATGAGATGCCAGGCTTCTTTCAGAAATTGGGCTATGTTGTTGCTCTTGGCCTTGACGGTGGCCGGGTGTACGACTGTAGGCAAATGGACCGGACGGGAAACCACCGTCACTTTGAGGATTCACGGCGCCAACGACGTCAATCCGAACGAAGACGGTCGAGCTTCTCCCGTCATTCTGAATATATTCGAGCTGGAAAATGATCGTCAGTTCGATCAGGAAGAATTTATCGCCTTGTTCCAGAGCGCAAAAGAAGTATTGGGCCGCGATCTGGTGAAGACTTATAAATTGAAAGAGTTGACCCCGGGCGAGTTGAGAGAAGAGACCTTCACCTTCGATAAGCGCACTCATTATATCGGCGTCATGGCGGAATATATCCGTTACGACGACGCTTCCACCAAAGTGGTCTTCCAGATCGATCAGAACACCGGCAACAAACTGGATCTGTTCGTTGACCGCCTTGGCATGCGCATCAAGGATTAATCCGGGGCTATTCGATGTCATTTGAAAACCGCGTCGTATGGACGGAGGGCATGTTCCTTCGTCCTCAGCACTTCCAACAACAGGATCGTTACCATGAATCGTTGTTGGAAGCCCGCTGCAAGCCTCTAAAGGCTTTTTTCTGGGGATTTTATGATCTGGAGATAGACACCCAGGTGCTGAAACTTGGAAAGTTCTCCATTAATCGCTGCCGAGGTATTTTCCCCGATGGAACGCCGTTCAACGTTCCAGACATAGATTCTGAGCTTGATATTCTGGAGCCCGAGAAAGGACTACAGAATCAAACTGTCTATTTGGGTATTCCTGTTAAACGCCCAGGTTCGCCTGACACGCATCTGGAAGAAGACAATCAGACGCTGGTGCGGTTTAACGCCCGTGAGCTGGAGACCTTCGATTCCACATCCGAGCATAGCGACAGCACCAAAATTCAGATTGGACAACTGCGTTTTCGTATCCTGTTGGAAAGAGAAGACCGCAGTGGTTACGCTGTGCTGCCTATCGCACGGATACAGGATAAACGGGACGATGGAGAAATCGTTCTCGACTCCCAGTTTATCCCTCCCATGCTGGATGTCCGAGCGCATCCGCGCCTTGCCAATCTGTTGCAGGAAGTGGCGGGCAGCTTGAATTTACGTGCGGAAGCTTTGGCTGGACGCTTGAGAGACAGCGGCAGGCAGGGCACTTCCGAGATCGCGGATTTCCTGATGCTGCAGATGATCAACCGAGTTGAGCCATGGTTGTTGCACTTGGCGCAAATTCGTCCTTTACATCCTGTGGACGTTTTCGGCGAATTAATGCAAATAGCCGGTGAACTGTCTACGTTCACCAGTGTGCAACGCAGACCTCCCGCGATCATGCCGGCGTATCATCATGACGAGTTGGAAAAATCCATCCCGCAGTTGATGCAGATTCTGAATCAGTACATGAATACGGTGAGTGAAACCTCCGCCGTGTCTCTGGATCTGGTTGAGCGTCGTTATGGTATTTATGTATCTCCGATTACGGACCGGTCTTTGGTAGAGAAGGCGACATACATACTGGCGGTCAAAGCGCAGATGAAGTCGGACCAGATCCGCAGCCGCTTCCCAAGCCAGGTGAAGATTGCGCCGGTCGAAAGTATTCGCGACTTGATCAATGCGGCGTTGCCTGGCATCGGGCTGCAAGCCTTGCCAGTGGCGCCGAGACAGATTCCATTCCATACCGGTTTCACCTACTTCCAGTTGGACCGCAATAGCGATTACTGGCGAGCCCTGGCGCAATCCAGCGGCTTTGCCGTACATATCGGCGCGGATTTCCCAGGTTTGGAAATGGAGTTTTGGGCAATCAGGGATTAATCGTTTTTTGCTTCGAGAGAGGCGTTTAGCCCTCGCCGCGTTTCATTGCGAGACGCGGCGTTTTAATATGAAGCGAATGGACGGCTTTGAGCGAGATTAGAAGTCATGAGCAACGATTCTGATAAAACATTTTTCGGTGGCGCCGGCGGCGGTGATCGTACAGTCATTGTACCCACACCCGGAGGGCGCTCTTCTGGCGGGCTGTCAACGCAGCCTCCGCCGACTGCTTTTGCGCCCCATCAGGCGCCAGCGCCTCCTCCCGGCGCTATGGAAAGCGGGCAGGGCCTGGATGTAAAGCAGGGGTTAAACCCTCTTACCGCCAGCGCTTCGGAGCTGATCGCGTTACTGGGAGAGTTGCGTCAGACCGTTCAGGTGCAAAACCCCAATCAATTGCGCCAGCAGGTTATTCAGCAGATTCGCCGATTTGAGTCCGAAGCGCAGTCAAAGGGAGTCGCCTCTGACGTAGTGTTATCGGCTCGCTATGTTTTGTGCTCCGCACTGGACGAGGCGATCATGAATACTCCCTGGGGAGCGGAAGTCGGCTGGTCGCGAGCGACTCTTCTCAGTACGTTCCATCGCGAGAACGTGGGCGGTGAGAAAGTATTCCTGATCTTGGACAAGATACTGGCGACCCCAGCCAAGTATATCGACCTCATTGAGTTGATATACGTGTGCTTGAGCCTGGGCTTTGAAGGGAAATATAAGCTGGACCCCCGTGGCAGGGACTATCTGGAGACCATTCGCGATAACTTGGTGCGCACCATTCAAATGCAGCGCGGCGAGTTTGACGGAGACCTGTCTCCACGCTGGCGGGGCTCTACTCCTGCGAAAAAGCGTATTTCGGAATACGTGCCGCTGTGGGTTGTCGCGTCCATTATGGCGGCGGCGCTGTTGCTGAGTTATAGCGGCTTCCGTTATTGGCTGGGTACGGTGACCGACGCGCAGGCGCAGCAGCTTCAGGAACTGACGCAAAAGTATCAGTCTTAAGTTGATGAATTGATCGGACCGCTCCCCGAATCGGATATCCGGTCCTGTAGTTTGAACTCTCTTTTTCGGTTGCATGAGGAGACTTATGTCCCGCTTTTTTAAATGGATGATTGACCCACGGTTTTTGACGGTAGTGGGACTTATAGCGCTTTCTCTGGTGATATGGTTCGGGGCCGATTATGTCCGCTTCGGAGAAAAGGCGGAGCCTGCTTCAGGGGCGGTCAGACTGGTCGTCATACTCTGCGTCTGGTTTGTCGCCACCATTATCTTCTTGATAAAAATGCTGGGGCAGCGCAAGCAAAACAACTCCATGGTGGAGGCGATTCAAGAAGAAGCCAAACCCTCCGCATCTGATGAAGAAGCGAGAGTTGTTGGCGAGCGCTTCCGTGAGGCAATGAGTCTCCTGCGCACCGCAAAGTTCGACACCAAGGCGGGACGGCGTTCAGTCTATCAGTTGCCCTGGTATATCATCATTGGGCCGCCGGGCGCAGGTAAAACGACTGCGCTGATCAATTCCGGCCTGCATTTTCCGCTGAAGGAAAAGCTGGGACTGCAGCAAATTGGTGGCGTTGGCGGTACCCGTAACTGCGATTGGTGGTTTACGGATGAAGCCGTATTAATTGATACCGCCGGTCGTTACACCACCCAAGACAGCGACGCCGCGCAGGACCGCACAGGCTGGCGTAACTTCCTTGCGTTGTTAAAAAAGCATCGTATGCGCAGGCCGATCAACGGCGTTCTTTTGGCGGTGAGCGTCCAAGATCTGCTGAGTTCCAGCGAAGCTGAACGCTTGCAGCATGCGGAACGCATTCGCAATCGAATTCAGGAGCTGGCGGAGAACTTCCAGGTTCGTTTCCCTATTTATTTCCTCTTCACGAAAGCGGACCTTATCTCCGGCTTTAATGAGTTTTTTGAAAACCTTGGCGCCACTGAGCGTGAAAAAGTTTGGGGCATGACCTTCCCCAATACGGAAGATCAAAACGCATCTCAAACAGCGGAGTATTTTGCTCCTGAATTCGAAGCACTGGTCAAGCGATTAAATGAGAGGGTGATTTGGCGGGCGCATCAGGAGCGAGACACCCGCCGCCGCTCTAAGATTCTCGCTTTCCCTGGGCAAGTGGAGAACATGCGCTCAGTGCTGGACAGCTTTATCAAGTCTGTTTTCAAAACCAGCCGCTTCGAAAAACAATCTTTGCTCCGCGGCGTGTATTTTACCAGCGGCACCCAGGAAGGGCGCCCGATTGACCGGATTCTTGCGAACCTGTCTTCTAACTACGGCATCAACTATAACGTTGCCGCCAATGCTCCAGGCGCGGGTAAAAGCTTCTTCCTGAATAAACTGCTGAAAGAAGTTATCTTCCCCGAAGCAGAAATCGCCACGCTAAACACCCGCTATGAGGGCCGTATAAAGTGGACGCGTCGCGTCGCCTTTTTCACGCTGCTGCTCGCCTTTGGCGGGGCTCTCGCCGCTTGGACTTCTAGTGTGGTGAGCACGCAGAACATGATGGCTGATATTCAGGAACTGTTGAACAAACACAATCAGTTGGCGTCGGCTACTCCTGAACCCAATGAGTTTGAGCAAGTACTGGATATCTTGAAGCCACTGGAAGACGCTCAGCAGCTTTACTCTGAAGTGGATCATCCTTGGTTGAGTAATTTGGGTCTCTACGACGCAGGCGTTGTTGCGGAAACCGAAAAAACTTTCGATGCTTCATTGCGCCACTTTTTAACTCCGCTGTTGCGCCAGAGGTTGGAAGGCGTGCTGGTTACGGAAGATAACAACGACGCCATTTATGAGGCTTTGCGTGTTTACCTGATGATGGGTAACAGCCGCGTCCGTGACGACAACGAGATAAAGGCTTGGTTTGCGCGTTATTGGGAAGAAAAGCTTCCTGGTAAGGCGTCTGAGCAAAGCGCTTTGAAAACGCACCTGAACCAGGTGTTGGACGACAATTTCACCGATTTGACGCTGAAAGATACGGTTGTTGAGCGTAGTCGTGAAAAGCTGAGAACCATTCCGATCGAAAGACGTATCTACCAGCAAATCAAACGTCAGCCTGAATTCGCTGGCTTCCTGAACTTGCGTGATGACTTGGGCGTGGACTTCGCTGGCACTTTTGTCGTGGATTCGCAAGTAAGCTCAGATCTGAAGATTCCGCGTCTGTACACCAAAGCGGGGTATGGCAAGCTGGATCTTTCACCGGACTCTAATCTGGTTAAGCGCTACTCAAGCGAGCAGTGGATTCTCGGCGCGCAAGTGGAAGAAGACTTCTCTGAAAAAGATGTGGAGAACATTGTAGAGAAGATCAAGCACCTCTATTTCACCGATTACATTGATGTCTGGAACCGTGCGCTGAACTCGCCCAAAGTAGTTGATTTTGGCTCTATGGATGTGGCGCGTAACAAGCTGGCCAATAACCTGGACCGTACACAGTCTCCAATTCTGACTCTGTTGAACCGCGCCAGCAAAGAAACGCTGTTGACGCCTCCGCTGCCAGACGCAAATGTTAGTGGTCGTACTGGACAGGCTTTGGATGCAGCGGCGAATCTGGTAGCGCAGCAACGTGAACCTACGCCAGTGGATGATGCTTTCAAGTCACTGCATAGGTTGATGGAAGATAAAGAAATTGACCGCTATTGGGAAAAACTGCGCGGCATATTCGACAAGTTGGAAGAGACCTCTCTTGCGCCGAACTCATCTGAGGCCGCATTCAAGTTCGCACTGGCTCGTTTCAGTGGCGGAGAAGATCCAGTCAAAGCGCTACGTGTGACCGCGTCAAGAGCGCCAGGTTATTTGAAAGGCTGGCTGGAGTCCATGGGCGACCAGAGCTGGAAAGTACTGTTGGGTGCAGGTGGCTCACACTTGAGCGCGGCTTGGAATAGAGAAGTGTACTCTGTCTACCAGAAGACGTTGGCGAAGAACTACCCATTCTCTTCCCGGTCATCCAGTGACGCCTCCCTGAGCGACTTTGCTGCGTTCTTCAAGCCAGGCGGCATTGAAGACAGTTTCGTCAAGGCGAACATCGCGCCATTCATCACTTCATCCTGGCGCGCGAAAGGCGTGGATGGTCGTGGTATCGGCATCAGCAGCCAGGCCCTGCAGCAGATGCAGGTGGCCGACTCTATCCGTCGCGTCTTCTTTGGCGATAAAGGTGAAGATCCGCACGTACGCTTCCAGGTAAAACCGCATAAACTGGATAACACCGTTCGCCGTTTCGATTTCGAGGTCGGCAGTCAACGTTTGCGTTATACCCACGGTCCACAGCTGAAAATGAGCATGGATTGGCCAGCCGATAAGAGCGGCGCCAGAGTGGTGTTTGAAGACTTGAATGAGACGCTTCACACGGACGCGTACGAGGGGGATTGGGGGCTGTTCCGGTTATTGGATGCTCACAAGGTGAATAAAGGAAGCACTTCCCGTCTGTATAACGTAGTGATCAGTGTGGATCACCGCAATGGAGAAATGGAGCTTTTCGCCAGTAGCACGGTTAATCCATTCACGCCCGGATGGATAAAGCGGTACGACTGCCCGAGCGGTTTATAGAGAGTTAATGGTAGTGAAAACAGAACTAAATGGCTGTTCTAACTGGGTTGGGATGGTAGGGCTTGATAAGCGAATGGGGAGCAAGTGAATAACTCGTCTATTGGCTATTTTGGCAAGTTGCCGTCTTCGGGGGACTTTATCCAGCTGAACCTGCCTGGCGGGTTTGGTTCGGCGTGGGATAAGTGGTTGCAGAACAGTCTGTACGCAAGTCAGCAGTCTTTGGGGCAACGTTGGTTGGATTACTATCTTGTGGCGCCCTGGTGGCGCTTCATGATTATGCCCAAAGTCCTTGATGAACAGGCATGGATTGGGTTGTGGTGTCCCAGCGTTGACAGCGTAGGTCGATATTTTCCATTCACTGTACTGCATCCGCTGAGCTCTCGTATCAGTTATGTCGATACTTTGTTGAGCAATGGCGAGTGGTATGAAACATTGGAAACTCTCATTGGGCGCCTGCTTGAGCAGATTATTGATTTCGGCGAGTTTCGGTCAGAGCTTGCGGCCATGACGCCGCCGCTTGAGAAGTCTCTGGCGGGCGGCTCCATTCAAAGTCTCAGTCTGGAGATTCCTGAAGAGGATGAATCCACTTTTCCTGTGGCTATCGGGGCGTTGGACGTCATGCTTATGAAGCAGGAAGAGCCGCATAGCTTCTGGTGGACTCAGGGGTCCACCTGGGTGTCGCCAAGGTTTGTCACGGCAGAAAGGTTGCCTAAATTTCAAGGATTTACAGCTTTCCTCGATGGAAAATGGCAGCAGTGGGGATGGAACGATAGATAGGAATGGAAAATCGGACATTTTTCATCGGGCGCTACCTGCGTCCGGCGACCTGTGAACAGATGTAATTTTCATGGCGAACCACCTTAACTGGAAGTCTGAGCTGCGCACGCATGTGGGCAATGTAAGAAAACACAATGAAGATGCTGCGCTAGCCCGGGATGCGGGTGGGCTATGGGCGGTGGCTGACGGCATGGGCGGGCATCACGCCGGCGAAGTCGCCAGTCAGAAAATTGTCGAGCAGCTTGATCATCTGCCCCTGCGAGCATATCTGGTGGATGTGGTCGAGCAAATTGAAGACGCATTGATCAAAACAAACGATGATTTGCTGGCTTATGCGCAGCAAGAACTGAACGGCAGCAAGGTTGGTTCGACAGTAGCTTGCCTGTTTGTCAGATATGGTGTGGCGGTTGCGGTCTGGGCGGGCGATTCTCGCGTATATCTCATGCGAAACCATAAGCTGCATCGTATTACGCATGATCATAGCAAGGTGCAGGAGCTGGTTGATAAGGGTGATATGACGCCCGCGCAGGCTGAGCAAAGCAGCTTTCGCAACATGCTTACCCGCGCCGTTGGCGTGCATGAGCAATTATGTGTGGACGTTAACGCCATACTGGTTGAACCTTCTGATCGATTTTTAATTTGTACGGATGGCCTGTACAACGAGGTCGGAGAAGCTGGCCTGGCGAAAGCTATGCAAATTAGAAGTCTGAGCGAGGCGGCCGACACGCTGCTTACAGAAACCTTAAACGGGGATGCAAAAGATAATGTCACCTTTGTCGCCCTCCAAGCGCACTGAAGAGTGCGGGAGCAAACTGCATCCTGATCTGATGAGCATCAATTATCAGCAGTTAAAAGGGCAGATTGGCCGGGGAGAAGTGCGTCGCCAGAGGCGTGTGGTTTTGGAACAGCTTTTAGAAGAGAGAGCGCACGTCAATAAAGTTTCAGCCATTACCAAATCCCGTTTCAGGAATATTCTATTGACGCTGGTGGCGTCTTGCTGTGTGGCGGCTGGCGTCGCAGGTTTTTATCTTATTCTGCGTTAACATCTAGGGAACCTCTGAAAAACTACCTGCATTGCCATTGCGGCGTCAAAAGTCGGCTCAAAATGCTCATTTATTCACGATAAACTGCGCTTTTTCGCCGACTTTTTCCTTGCACTGGCGGTCTCGCCAACGTTTTTCAGAGGTTTCCTAGATTTGATTCGATTTGGGGCCGCTTTATGATGGCTTGACGTGGGCCGGCTAATCATATATTTCAACGATAACAAAAAAGGCGAGGGGGAAATCCCACTCGCCTTTTTTGTTTGCTTGGCGAGTCGCTCGTGAAGGAGCGACTCCAGATCCAAATTAGATCTTTTTGCCAGCTTCCAGGTCGTAACCAACGCGCTCTGGAGTCTTGCCAGCGTGCTTCTTGTCAGCAGCAGTGTAAGACATAGTTACTTTGGAGAAGCTCAGGGAGATAGACTCAGCTGGAGCGGATTCAGCGCCAGCGGAAATGCTGTAGCTGCTTACCATTACGTCTTCCATTTCGTAGGAAACGTACTTCTCGATTTTGTCAGCTTGAGTGCGAACGATATCAACCAGAACTTTAACGCCAGCAGTACCAGTCAAAGACTCTTTGAACAGACCGGAAGAAGCGGTGTCCATCAGTTTGGAAACTGAAATTTCGCTGATGCTAGGACGAGTAGCTTCGCGGTTGGACATGTGGCCGGCTTCCATAGTGATGTGGCGACCAACGCCGAATTGGAAGCTGTCCAGACGAATCCAGTCTTTGTAGCCTTCAGCAGTTACGTTGCCTTTAACTTTCAGACCGTCGTAGTTCATGTAAATAGCCATGTTGAAATTCCTCTAGTTGAGTTGTCTGTTTTAATTCATCTTCGAGAGTTAAAGCGTCGAAGATTTTGGAAACCCTTCAAAATTTTTTTCAGAAAATTTCTATCGCTTTTACTGCATCGGGTTACCTAAAGCGTGGATGCAGTATGAGCGGATATACTTTGATCTTCAAGGCTAAAAACCCATGTTTTTCAATAAATTAAAACGACTCTGACACTATTTAAAACCAGAAATTAAAGCGACTCTGGGCGATAATTAAACTTTATTTCTGCTTCACTCTGGCACTAATAAAATACTGATGTATTCGCTTTGGATACATATATAAACGAGGCAGGGAAGATTAACTCTGACACCATTTTTATTAAGTCACTCTGACACTAATTAATAAGAATTCTTCTGTGAAAGCACCGCGACTCGGTTTCCTATTTCGCCTTCTTTTTTTGAGCTAACGTGATCTGGTTGGCAAAATTTGGCGTGGATTCGGTAGACTTTTACTCCGCCACTCTCAACGAAGCGAATTTCTCCATTTTGCGTAGTACCTATGACCAGCGCTGATAGGGTGTTTGCAGGAGTGTTGTTGTTGTGCGCCTTTAGTATTCTTTTTCCAGTGTAAACAGGCTCTTAGCAAGCGTCGCTTGTCGTGGGGCTACCTATCTATAATTGGGAGAATCCTATGGCGTTACTGGGAAGATTATTGCTGCCGGCTCTAGCGGCTCTGAGTTTGGCTCCTCTGGCGCTTGCTGACACTTTTCAATACGACGCTCCAACTCGCATTGATCGCAATGCGGGTTCTGCGACCTGGAAAGAGGTCGTATTGCCTGTCTCTTATGTGGATAGCATAGAGAGCATCAGCGTGAACCTGAATTTAACTGACGCTAAATCCATTAACGCCGTGCTGACAGATCCTAGTGGGATGATGGTGGGGCGCTTCGCTGGTGTCGTTGGCGCGGGAGAGGGGTCCTTGAGTAAGCAGTACGTGATTGACCATACGTCAATCCCCGAGGTCAGTGGAAACTGGACGTTGCGCATCCTGGCGTATGGTAAAAGCCTGGACGCGCCAGTCACTCTGGATAAATGGAGCATTACCATCGACGATGGCAAGCAGACGACCGGAAATGACGACGGCGATGACCAAACTGATAGCCCTTCTATTTATACCTTTGATAAGGCCAGTCGTATTGATCGTGGAGCAGAGGGCAGCGCCTGGAAGCAGTTCAAGTTAAATGTGCCTTTTGAGAATAATGCGCAAAGCGTCGCCGTCACCTTGAACTTCCTTGATATAAAGTATGTGAATGCTGTGTTGACGGGTCCTTCTGGAACTCAGTTGGGTCGCTATACCGGCAAAGTGGGGACGGGGGAGGGCTCCGTCAGCAAACAATATATTATCGGTCCGATGGATCTGGCAGAGCTTCAGGGAGACTGGACATTGACCATCATGGGGTATGGGAAAACCTATAAAGCGCCCGTGATTCTGGATAGCTGGAGTGTCACGGTCGAGTAGATCGTCCAGGTCGCTGCGCTATCTTGGCTCTGATTTAAAAGGCGAAGGGGCTCTGATGGTTGGGTTTACCGGAAGGATATGTAGTAAGAGGGCTGTTAAGCCCTCATGCATTCAGCTTAAAAACAATCTAATGTTTAAGGCGCAAAATGCAGTGACTTCCAGGAGTCGGGCTCAAACTTAAACCCAGGAGACTTTCTGGCGACCTCTGGGATTTGAGAGTAGTTTATTGCCGTCTTTATCCCTTTTTTCTCCGCTAAGCGCAGCAAGGCGAATGCTTCAATGGAAAAATAACGGGACCAGGCCAATATCTCATCAGGAAGCGACTCATTTTCGGCCATTTTATCCAGTCTCGCCGCCCGCACATCCAATAGGGCACAGATGGCGTCATGCAACGCATCGCTGTCTTCGTCGAGAAAAGCTTCGCAAACATCTCTGTATTCTGAGTCTGCGCTTTCCGCTGCATCGTCATGACGTTCAATAATGCTCCTGCACTCATCTTCGTCTGCGCCAAGGAAAAAGTGTTTGATGATGAACAGGACAAAAAGAAAGTCCTCTTCCAGCTCATGTTTTTGATTCCAGGTCAGGCGACTATGTTTTGCGATATCTTCCGCGCACTCCCAATAACCTCCGCCGATGGCGTCATAGAAAGGCATCGCCCGGCTGGTGACTTTGTCGTTCTCCGGCGCAAAGTGAAGGTAGTGCTGATGTAGTGCGGCGCTTTGCATCAGGTTGACATACAAGGCGTCTGGCTCACCGGTCAGCAGTAATTCGCATGCGCCTCGTTGCCGAAAGTACATGCATACCGATTGCGCCTGCATGTTGGTCAGAGTTTCTTTTATTGCGATAGGAAGGGCTATTTCCAGTTCGTACTCTGCGTTTTCCTTATAATCTTCGAGGTAGGGTGAGCTCATAATAAAGGTTCCGTAATTTTGGCTTGCTCTATCTTAATGGATTTTAATTTCGCTAAAAACCAAATTTGTATGGTCGGCATTTAGTAATGCATTAACAAGCACTTCGCTGAATATGTACTCATCCGTCAGGTACTGGATACGAAACAGATGAGGGGGATTGCACATTTTGTTCTTATCAATGACCAGCCTTTCATAGCTGGAAATGTCGCCATTCTCTCTACGATCACAAACTGTTTTCTTCCAGTTAATGCAGTCGATAGAGCCTACAGGATTAAGGAAAACATAGTTTGTGCTATGTATCTTTCCTTTATGGTCAAATAGAGTGAATGGGATGACTTCGATCTCGGATTTTGGCCCGGACTGCGCCGTTGAGGTGATTAAGTCCGCTGAACTTTTACTAAATGCGAGAATACTGTTTGGGTTTCCAATATAGGAAGCAAGCTCTAGCCCTGCAAAGTTATCACCAAACCGCCAACAAACATCTTCTATTCTATCCGGGTATTCGTCAGAAAGTCTAAAGCCGGCAATTAAGTCATAATAGTCAATCCCACCTTCAGGAGCTTTTGAGGTGAAACAGTAACTATCATTATCGGTGTCACCTAGAGAATTAAATATAAAGTATTTCATCGTTTAGGTAACTTCAATATCATTGAATATTAGGTTTGTATGACCTTTACTCAGCAAAGTATTTGCTAGCAGCTCACTAAATAGGTAGAGGCTACTATTGAATCTAATGCGAAATAAGTGAGGAGTATGCTCTAGACTTTCTCTTGCAAAAACTAACTTTTCGTAAATTTCAATGTTACCTTCATTATCTCTAGTGCAAATAGATTTCTTCCAGTTAAGGCAATCCACAGCGCCAACAGGATTGATGAAGACATAATCCTCACTTCTAACTTTGCCTTTGTAGTCAAGTAGAGTAAAGGGGATGATTTCTGTCTCATTCTGGTTGATATCTATAATGACCTTCGCAGCATCGTTGCGAAAAGCAAGCATACGATCAGCGTTTCCAATATAGGAAGCCAGGACAAGGCCTGGATATTCTTCTTCCAGTCTCAGCACGGTTTTTTCAATTCCATTTGGATATTCGTCAGCTATGCGATATCCCGCGATTAAGTCCCAGGAATCAACGCCTCCTTCAGGTGTGTCAGAGGTGAAACAGTAGCCATCGTTGCTGGTGTCGCCGAGAGTGTTGAAGAGGAAATATTTCATATCAAGCCTGTCAGACTGCTTCGATATCTTCAAAAATTAAGTTTGTATGGCCGGCGTCTAGTAACGCTTTAACCAATGTCTCGCTAAATAAATATAAGCTGGTTTTGTGTTTTACGCGAAAGAGATGTGGAGCGCCTACTAGCTTGCCTTTGGAGAATGCAAGCCTATCATAGGACTCAATATCTCCCTCTTTATCCCGTTCACAATGGGACTCTTTCCAGCTTATGCAATCCCAACATCCTACAGGATTTACAAATACATAATCTTTGCTGTGTATCTTTCCTTTGCTATTGAGTAGCGTAAAGGGAACGGTTTCAGTCTCGGCTTGGTTGATGGACGTAATTATTTGAGCGGCTGTTGCTCTAAACGCAAGCATTCTGCAGGCGTTACCAATAAAGGATGCTAGCTCTAAACCGTGAAACTTATCATCTAGGCTTAAGGTAACTTCTTCTATTCCATCTGGATATTCATCCGACAAGCGGAATCCTGCTACTAAGTCATAAGAGTCAATGCCGCCATCAGGCGTTTTGATAGTAAAGCAGTAATTTTCATTTTGTTTATCGCCTAAGGAACTAAATGAGTAATATTTCATTTTTTAACTAGGCGACCTCGATGTTTTTGAAAATTAAGTTCGTATGACCTGCATCTAATAACGCATTTTCGAGCACTTCGCTAAAGAGGTAACAGCTAGTGTTAAACTTTATCCGAATGAGGTGTGGTGCGATTTTTAACTTTTCTTTTGAAAAAACTAGTCTTTCGTGTGTCTCAATATCGCCTTCGTCGTCTTTGGTGTAAATTGATTCTTTCCAATTTATACAGTCAAAGGGTTCTACAGGGTTAATAAAAACGTAGTCGTTACTATAAACCTTTCCTTTGGGCGTTAAGAGTATGAACGGAATAACCTCTATTTCAGACTGTGCTATTGATATAATTAGGTCTGCCGCCTTTTTGCTGAAAGCAAGCATTTGATTTGGGTTTCCTATATAAGAGGCCAAGACAAGGCTAGGAAACTGATGCTCAAGCTTGAGGGTAACCTCTTCAATGCCGTCAGGATATTCGTCAGCTATGCGATATCCTGCGATTAAGTCCCATGAGTCAATCCCTCCTTCCGGCGTATCAGAGGTAAAACAGTAGTCATCGTTACTGGTGTCGCCAAGGGTGTTGAAGAGAAAATATTTCATTTGGAATTAGGCGAACTCAATTTCTCTGAAAACCAAGTTTGTATGTCCAGAATTTAGTAGTGTATTAACTAGAGTTTCGCTGAATATATACTCTGAGGTCAAATGTTTAATACGGAATATATGGGGGAGGTCATCGGATTTTTCTTTGTTAAGGACTAGTTTTTCATAGTTGGCTACGTCACCATTATTTCTACGGTTACAAACTGTCTCTTTCCAATTAATACAATCAATGGAGCCTACTGGGTTGATGAAAACATAGTCTTTGCTATGTACCTTTCCTTTATAGTCCAATAAGGTAAATGGGATGATTTCGATCTCAGATTGAGTAGTTGAGGTTATCAGGTTTGCTGCGCTTTTATTGAACGCGAGAATTCTGTGCGTGTTTCCGATATAAGATGCAAGCTCCAGTCCTAAAAAGTTATCTCCAAGACGCCAATAAACATCTTTGATACCTTCTGGATACTCATCAGACAGTCTGAAGCCGGCGATTAAATCGTAGGAGTCAACTCCACCGTCCGGTGTTTTGGAAGTAAAGCAATAGCTTTCGTTACTTTTATCGCCTAATGGATTGAATATAAAGTATTTCATTGCATGGCTAAGAGATTTCAATTTCGCTAAAAAACAAGTTTGTATGGCCAGCGTCCAGCAAGGCTTTGACCAGCTCCTCGCTGAACAAACAGTAGCCAGTATGATTTTTTACTCTGAATATGTGAGGCGCTTCATTTAGTTTTGCTTTTGAAAAGACAACTTTGTCGTAGGTGGAGATATCCCCCTCGGAGTCACGAGTGCAGATAGATTCTTTCCAATTGATGCAGTCTCTATCTCCAACTGGATTAAGGAAGACATAATCCGTGCTATGTACTTTGCCTTTCTGGTTATAGAGGATAAAGGGAACTACCTCTATTTCAGACTCGCTCATTGACGTGATCAGCGTGGCGGCTTTTTTGTTGAAAGCGAGCATTTTATCAGTATTGCCGATGAAGGAAGCCAGCTCAACGCCTGGAAATTGGTCTTCCAAGCTCAGAGTTACTTCCTCTATGCCATCAGGGTATTCATCCGACAAGCGGAACCCTGCGATTAGGTCGTAGGAGTCAATGCCGCCATCAGGAGTTTTGGACGTAAAGCAGTAGTTTTCTTCTTTTTTATCGCCTAAGAAATCGAATAAATAATATTTCATTTTGAATTAGGCGAACTCAATTTCGCTAAAAATTAAGTTTGTATGTTCCGCTTTTAGTAGTGTATCAACCAGAGTTTCACTGAATATATATTCGCGAGTTAAAAACTTGATACGAAGTAGGTCTGGAAGGGTGTCTATTTTTTTCTTGTCAAGGACTAGCCTTTCAAAGTTGGAAATATCACCATTATCTCTGCGATCACAAACAGTTTCCTTCCAGTTGATGCAGTCGACAGATCCTACTGGGTTAATGAAAACATAGTCATTGCTATATAATTTTCCTTTAGCGTTAAATAGAGTGAATGGAATTGTTTCTATCTCAGATTGTACAACTGAACTTATTAATTTTGCTGAGCTTTTATTAAATGCGAGAATGCTGTTTGGGTTTCCAATATAGGAAGCGAGCTCTAGCCCAACGAAGTTGTCTCCGAGACTCCAATAAACATCTTCTATACCATCTGGATATTCATCGGAAAGCCTAAACCCGGCAACTAAGTCATAGGCATCAACGCCACCTCTAGGAAACTTTGAAGTGAAGCAATAATCATCGTTGCCGGTATCACCCAGGGTGTTAAATAAAAAGTATTTCATTGTCTGACTAAGAGATTTCAATTTCGCTAAAAACTAAGTTTGTATGGCCAGCGTTTAGTAATGCTTTAATCAGGGCTTCGCTAAACAAATATATGCTGGTTTTATGTTTTACGCGAAAGAGATGTGGCGCCCCCACTAGTTTTTCCCTGGAAAATACGAGCTTCTCATAAGACTTTATATCTCCCTTTGCATTTCGCTCACAGACTGACTCCTTCCAATTTATACAATCCCAGCTTCCTACAGGATTAATAAATACATAATCTTTACTGTGTACTTTGCCTTTGCTATTGAGTAGCGTGAAGGGGATGGTTTCAGTTTCTGCCTGGCTGATGGAAGTAATTATTTGAGCGGCTGATACGCTAAACGCAAGCAGTCTGTTGGCGTTGCCAATGAATGAAGCAAGCTCTAAGCCAGGAAACTTATCTTCCAGTCTTAGAACAACATCTTCTATACCATCCGGGTACTCGTCAGATAAACGAAATCCTGCTATAAGGTCGTAAGAGTCGACTCCACCTTCAGGGGTATCCGTAGTGAAGCAATAGTCATCATTGCTCTTGTCCCCTAAGCATTTGAAAAGAAAATATTTCACTTTTAACTAGGCCATCTCAATCTCACTGAAAATTAAATTTGTATGATTTTCATCTAGTAGTGACTTGGTCAAAACTTCGCTAAATATATATGCGTTAGTTAAATACTTGAGCCGAAAAAGGTGAGGAGGATTGTCTATTTTTTTCTTATCTAGAACTAATTTATCAAAGCTGGAAACATCGCCGTTCTTTCTGCGGGAGCAATCAGTTTCTTTCCAGTTTATGCAGTCAATCGCGCCCACAGGGTTAATAAAAACGTAGTCGTTACTATAAACCTTTCCTTTGGGCGTTAAGTGTATGAACGGAATAACCTCTATTTCAGACTGTGCTATTGATATAATTAGGTCTGCCGCCTTTTTGCTGAAAGCAAGCATTTGATTTGGGTTTCCTATATAAGAGGCCAAGACAAGCCCAGGAAACTGATCTTCAAGCTTGAGGGTAACCTCTTCAATGCCGCCAGGGTATTCGTCAGCTATTCGATAACCTGCGATTAAGTCCCATGAGTCAATCCCTCCTTCCGGCGTATCAGAGGTAAAACAGTAGTCATCGTTACTGGTGTCGCCAAGGGTGTTGAAGAGAAAATATTTCATATTAAACCTGTCAGATCACCTCGATATCTTCAAAAATCAAGTTAGTATGCCCCTTTTCAATAAGTGCATTAGCTAGGAATTCACTAAATAAATATAAATTTGTCTCAAATCTTACACGGAAAAGGTGAGGGGCTCCTTGTAATTTTTCCTTGGAAAAAACCAACTTATCGTAGGAGTATATGTCGCCATTATCTTCACGCTCACAACTGGACTCCTTCCAGTTTACGCAGTCCCAGTCTCCTACGGGATTAACGAAAACATAATCGGTACTGTGGACCCTCCCTTTGGGGTTAAATAAAGTAAAGGGAATAATCTCTGATTCTGCTTGATTTATGGAGATGATTATGTTGGCGGCTTCCTTGTTAAAAGCTAACATGTCATTAGCGTTACCGATGAAAGAGGCAAGCTCTAAGCCAGGAAACTTATCTTCCAGTCTTAGAATTACATCTTCTATGCCATCTGGGTATTCATCAGATAAACGAAACCCAGCTATAAGGTCATAGGAGTCGATTCCTCCTTCTGGGGTGTCGATAGTGAAACAATAGTCATTATTGCTTTTATCTCCCAGGCAACTGAACGAATAGTACTTCATGATTTTCAAGCCACTTCGAGCTCAATAAAAACTAAGTTGTTGTGCTGAGCTTTCATTAGGGCATCTACTATGGTTTCACTAAATACGCATAAGCTGCTTTTATTTTGTATGCGGAATAAATTTGGAAAGTCTTTTACTTTACTCTTATCCATGACAATTTTTTCATAGTTCGCTATATCCCCATTTTTTCTTCGGGTGCAAACCGTTTCATTCCAATTTACGCAATCAATGGCGCCTATCGGGTTGACAAAAACATACTCCTCGCTATGCACATTTCCTTTCGGATTTAAAAGGGTGAATGGTACTAGTTCTATCTCATATTCGCTTAACTGGTATATTAAATTTGCAGCCGAAGTGTGGAAAGATAATAAATTACTTGCATTACCAATATAGGAAGCTAACTCCAATCCTGGGAATCTATCATCAAGCTTCAAGAATACCGGTTCTATACCATCTGGATACTCGTCTGATAGGCGTAAACAAGAAGTTAAATCATACGTGCCTACGCCACCATCAGGTGTTTTTACTGTAAAGCAATACTCTTCTTTATCTCTGTTCCCTAAACAATTAAAGAGAAAGTATTTCATGCTTAAATCAGGCGACTTCAATATCCTTGAATACTAAGTTTGTGTGGCCTGCATCCAGTAGGGCTTTGACCAGCTCCTCACTGAACAAGCAGTAGCCAGTATGATTTTTTACTCTGAAGATGTGAGGCGCTTCATTTAGTTTTGCTTTTGAAAAGACAACTTTGTCGTAGGTAGAGATATCCCCTTCGGAGTCACGAGTGCAGATAGACTCTTTCCAATTGATGCAGTCTCTATCTCCAACTGGGTTAAGGAAGACATAATCCGTGCTATGTACTTTGCCTTTCTGGTTATAGAGGATAAAGGGAACTACCTCTATTTCAGACTCGCTCATCGAAGTGATGAGCGTGGCGGCTTTTTTGCTGAAAGCGAGCATTTTATCTGTATTGCCGATGAAGGAAGCCAACTCAACGCCTGGAAATTGGTCTTCTAGGCTCAGTGTTACTTCCTCTATGCCATCAGGGTATTCATCCGACAAGCGAAACCCTGCGATTAGGTCGTACGAGTCAATGCCGCCATCAGGAGTTTTGGAAGTAAAGCAGTATTTTTCTTCTTTTTTATCGCCTAAGAAATCGAACAGAAAGTATTTCATATGCTTTCCTTGGAATTGAGAGTATTAAAGTAGATTGGAAGAAGGTCTATAGCTTTAACGGGCCAGCAAGCTTTTTGGCGATACATCGTTAATCTTTGTTGCTTTAGCTTTTGCCCGATTAGCCGCCGCATCTCCCATAATTTCTTTATAAAGTTTCTTGGATGCGTCTTCTAATTTCTTCTTCAGCTCTACTGGGTCGGGTTTGCTGTGAGGCTTGTTCTTTTTCATTTCATTTGCGATTTTTTTGTAGGGCTGCAAAGCCTGCTTCACATGCTGCAATATGTCCTTGCTATAAGAAGGGTGGCTCCCGTAGTGAGAGGGAAGGCCGGTTTTGGCCGAAGCGCTTCGTTGTGTTGGCAGTATCAGGCTGTTGTCTTTATAGTTAATATTGTACTTTTCATCCAGCAAACCATTAACGATTAATACTCTAAGGTCGGGTAGATCTTTCGCTATTTCTTCAATACCGTTTCTTACCGAACTAATATTAACTATGTGATGCACCTGATTGCCGTAAGGGGCGAAGCCGGTGGTGAAGTTATTCACTTCCACTAAAGTCAGTGCATCACCTTTTTTGCTGGTGAAGCTTTTGCCCGCTGCGCCGTCGTGGCCGCTGCCGTCTTTGGTGTAGTTAGAGAGGTTGGAGGTGGCGACGGGGCCGGTACCTCTGCCTGTAATGTGATACTTTTCGTTTGGGTGTGCATTGTAGGCGTCGCAGCCGGGTTTCGTTTTGGCTTTTTCTACGCCCTGCCAGCGATAAGAGCAGCTGTTGTTTTTCTTGTAAGACTGTTCATGGCGAGCCAGGCAAGAACCGCCCTCCATGCCTTGCACCGTTTTGTGCGGGCCATAGCCGTCGGTGTAACACTCATGAGGTCCTTCTGACTTTTGCTTTTTGCTCATAACATCGCCTTTTGTAATATACACGCACAGGTGTCGCCGTAATCCGAGCTGGACAGGATCGTCGCATAAGGCGCCTGGGATTGTCCCAAGGCTAATGCCTGGGCGGCGATGGCGATATTCAGCGCGCCGCTGGCGGCGCCTGTTTCGCCCACTGACTCCGCCACCGCTTTGAATCCGCCCGCCAGGCTTGGTCCAATTGACGAGCCGGGAATCACCATGCCTAACTCAGTACTGCGCCAGTGCTCTCCGTTAATATCGGTATAGAGTTCTGTCTGAAAGTCCGGCCCGAAGTTCTGCATGGCTTGATTCAACGCATTGATCAATCCGCGCCCCTGGGTGCGGCCAATTTGCCAGAATCCATAATCGTCTTCGCTGCAGGCAGTGGCTTTCAACCAGGCCATTGGCTTGCCCCCGCGTTGCTGCAGGGCGTCGGCCCGCTCCAGAATCAGAGCTACTGCCGCCTCTCCCGGCGCCAGGCCGTGGGCGGAGTCAGGCGTTTTCAGACGCCCGGCTTCGTTCAGCCACAACAGGGAAAAACCATCCAGCATCGAGTCGACGGCTATGATAATGCCCCGGTGAATCGCGCCAGCTTCCATTTTACTTTTTAAAGCGAGAATTGCCTCACCGATCCCGGCATGGCCACTGCAAAAATATCCCCGTTGCTCCAGCGGGATGTTTAATCCGTGCTTGATCAGCAAGCCGCTGAGCAGGCTTTCAGAGCTGTAAGGAGGGCGTATTCTGCGGTCATAGTAGAAGCGGTCGCCTTCCAGGGTCGGCAAGACGATTGCGCAGCCGGTGGGCGTCTGAGTCAGTTTGGCTCCGGGAGTTTTACCTCGCTGGATAAGATTGCCCAGAGCGTGGTCCGCCAACAGGCGCCAGCGGGCAAGGGCGGAAAAGCCCTCAGTGACTGCGGCGACCGGATGTCCAATTAACGGAACCATGTCGTGCTCATCGCCATCGAACACTTTAAACCCGCTCACTTCAGTGCTTCTGGACATGCCGGCGAGGATCGAGGCGAAGCTGTCTTGCATGCCTCTTCCTACGGAAGTGATCGCGCCGACTTCGCTGACGGCGATAGGAAGCTCAGTATTAAAGTCCTGTGGGGTGCTCATAGGAAGGCTCTCTTACCACTGTCCTGGAGTATGGGCTGATCCGTGCTCTTGCACCCACTGGGCGATGCCGGATAACTGTCTATATTGTTGTTTGACGGGGTTCTCTACCGAGAACGGTGCACCGAGTCCGAACCGGATGCACAGTTCATACTGAATCCAGCGGCGCAGGAAGTCGGGCGTACGAGGGCTGGCCAAACTTCTGCCGATAGTTTGTGGGCAGGCGGGTTCCCCATAACGGTAGCGTAAAGCCGGATCAAATCGGCTCTCATTATCCAGCATCCATTGGCGCCATTTCGCTGGGTCCCGGGAGAGCTGCTCTATGTTCTCGCCATAGGGGCGTCCGCCTGGATGCTGGGGAGATTTACCGTTCTTAAAGTCCGCAATCTCATGATCAAACAGATCTTCTTCAAAAAAGCGTTCTTCATGGAAGGCTTCTTCATAAAGATTGGCGCCGACCAGTAGATTCAATGCGTGTGCGGCATGATAGGCCAATTCATCGTCAGCCAGGGCGGGCAATAAAAAGTTCACAGCTCTGAGATCGCCGCTGATGCCCAGCGCGGCAATCAGGTCGATATTCATTTCTTCCTTATTGATAGCCTGCAGAACGATCTGTATTTGCTGTCTAATGCCGGCCAGAGCAATAGGGATGGCGAATGTCAGAGGCTGATTGAGCAACTGAGGGAGGACATGGGTTTCGCCAAGCCGCAACATTCCCACCGCCGCCAACTGCCGTACTGCGGCGGACTCATGTTCCAGCAGCGGATAAAGCAGTTTGGCGTGGCTTGTCGTATGGTTCTCCGCTACATTTTCAAGCGCGCTTGGAAGAAAGGGAGAAGGCATGTTCTCAAGAAGGTTTTTAGCGCCTTTGTCCGACATTTTGCGGGTGATCGCTGCAGCGGACGCGATAATCGGAAACAACTTATGGTGAGTGGTTTCCAAAATCGCCGCCAGCTTGATGCGCCACTCTTGAGGGTAGTCCTGGCGCAGTGCGCGTGCGGCGGCGGTTATCTTGTCATATTCTTCAGACTCTTCCTCAAGCTCATCGTCGATGCCTTTCAGCAAGGTTTCCCATAACAGAGATATGCATTGCCCGTCATGAGCCTGACAAAAAAATCTTGCGATAGCGTAGATCTCGCCTGAGTCGGCTTTTGACAAATGCTTCAGACAGGTTTGCTTGGCCGCATCGCCGCCTGACGTGAGCGCGAAAATATGCGCATCCAACCGGTCCTCCAGATCTTGAAGATCTCTCCAGGTTATTTCCGGGTCATTTCTCCATGCGAGATAGCTGTTGTATAGAAAAGACGCTTCTTCCAGGTGCTCCAAATATAGCTGACGACAAAACTCGTCTACAGGAGCGAAGTTAAGAGGTCCTGCTCCCATGTATCTAAGACTCCAGTTTCACATGTTTCATGACTTCGACGCCGGGGATCTGGGCGTTTATTTCCGCTACGCTGTTAAAGCCGCCGTTAAGCGGTATGACGCAGCGCCAAATCAGGAACACCTTATGTTCGTCGGTGTTGACGATGAGCGTATCCAGTTCGCCTTTGTCCCTAAGAACGCCAGCTCCGCCTTGAAGCTGCACGTGACATTCCGGTGCAGGCAGGTTGGGCAGGAAAAACTGCAGGCGGCCACGAGGGGAAGCGTTCACTATGGTGACTTCTTCGTTGCCTGCCAGATAGCCGTCCAACACCAGTCCGGGCGATGCGGCGTTGTAAAACTTCTTGTTGAAGTCAAAAGGGAGTAAGGGCCTGCGCGTCTTCTCCCAGGTTTCATCGTAGGTGCCCGCGTACTTGATGCGCGGTTCCCAATGGCCTTCGATAAAGCCGAACCCAACGGGCGCTGGCGCATCATTGTAAGCGCGGATCAAATCGTCCGGATTCTCCAGGTTCGGCAGAGGAACGCCTTCTTCGAAATCTTCCAGCGGGTCGCGATACCCCACTCCCATGGGATTGCGGGACTCCTGGCTGATTTTTTCGCCATCGTCGCCACGGGGATCTTTGCCGCCAAATGCGCGCTCGTAGATCAGCGGTATTTTTTCGAAGGGCGCAGGAGCGGTGGCGATGGGGTGGGAAGGTCCCATTGTCCATTGCCGGTCTCCGAACACTTGCACAATTTTTCTTGCCGGGCCTACGCGGATGCCAACTTTAACGCTGGCGTCGTTTTTCCGTTCAGGGTAGGCGTGGCCGATCAGAACAATATCGGCGGCAGGTTTAAAGTAGACGCATTCAGGCTCGTATTTCAGGCTGGACTCGCCAGGTTCGCCCCAGTATTCGCCAGCTAAACATAGCGGCGCCTGTTCGTCCGCCAGTCGTAGCTGCTGGTTGCCGACGATGTCATAAGTCGCCTTCACAACCAGCGTCAGGACGGGGACGAACTCTTCATCATTCAGGTAAAGGGGCTCAACAACAAAAGGGGTTTTATTGGTTATTTCCGGGTGCGGCATTGTTGATCGTTATTCACTGACCGAAGATTAAAGTTCTTTTTTGCAAATGATGCACTTTGGTTTTTCGGTGATCGGCATCGCTATGATGGGTTTTTGCAGCACAGGGAAAGGCGGCGTATTCATCTTGTTGTGCAGCATGATGTCAAAGGCGCGCGGCACGTTTTTCCCTTCGAATTTGGTGTCGAAGGAGTACATGGAAAACTCCGCCTTATTCTTGATGGTGCCTGAAGCGACGCCGCCTCCCGCCGTACCGCCTTCGTCACCTGTACTGGTTGAGAAATTCGAGTCTTTCAGACAGACGGGATTACCGTCGCATTTAACTTTTTTAGCGCCCTTGGCCGAGTTGCTGGACATGGCGATGTTGGGATAGGGGATCGGAACAGGGCCGCCCGGCGTGGGTGTTTTACAGACGTCCGGGAAACAGATGGTCACTCCACCGCTGTCCTTGTGCACTACGGACATATGATTTACGCCGACTGTAACGCCCATTGCTATATTCCTTAATCTCTTGAAATCTCGTGTATATTCGCCCAGCGTCGTCTTCGACGCAACCGTTCTTAGTTGATCGCGACGTTGGCGCCTTTGATTTTGTTGGATGACATGGCGCGGTTCAGAATATCTTTGCCTTTGATGATGACCTTGCCGTCAGCTCGCAACAGGATGCTGCTTTTGCCGCACACTAATTGAATTTCATCACGCGCGTCGAAACGTACCTTTTTACCATCTATAACGGCGCCATCTGTCTTTCCAACAGGCAGCACGACCGTCTGACTTTCATTGGGAACCAGCGCTTCGCCAATGACGCCGATAATGATCGGAGATTTTTTGCGTCCGCCTTCGAATAACATCAGCAGTTGTTGACCTGGAACGGCCTGGCTGGGGGGGAGTGTGATGGTGGTTTTGGCGAGAAGCGCGCCTTCGCTGTTGCCGGGAAAGTCAATCCATGCGCGACCTTTAGCGTCCACTTCCACCAGTTTTCCAATAATTGGCGTGGCGGCGGTTTCCGCTACGGATTCAAATAACTCGTTGACTGCACCCATGGTCGCGCCTCTTTCCTTTGGTGTTGAAAATAAACTTAATAATCAAGCGACGTTTGACGTCGAAAACCGTCATGCAAAGTGGGGCGACGGTCAAAAAATTGATTCCACCAACTAGCCCAAACCCCTTGTAATAAAAAGGCTGTTGGCCGATGTGATTTGGCGGATCATTCATAAATACAAGTGTGACTAAAGGATACATCAGCCTATCACGCCTTACTACCGCCATAAGGCCGAGAGGGGCTCAGTGAGTTTGAGTTGGCCAGTTGAGACGGCTTGGTTTAAGGTTCCTGAAACAATAAGCAAATATGGAACAGGGAATGGACTTGCATATGAAACACGGTGGCGATCTGGTGGCTGAGGTCTTGTTGGAGCAAGGCGTTGGGGCGTTATTCACTCTGTGTGGCGGGCATATTTCGCCCATTCTTTCTGGTTGCCGCAAAGCGGGAATGCAGGTGATTGACGCGAGGCATGAGGCGAGTGCGGTATTCGCCGCTGACGCATACGCGCGCTTGACGGGAATACCAGGCGTAGCGGCGGTGACGGCGGGTCCAGGGGTGACCAACGCAGTCACGGCGTTGAAAAATGCGCAGATGGCGCAGTCTGCATTGATCCTGCTTGGCGGGGCCAGCGCTACGGTACTGCGCGGACGCGGCTCCTTGCAGGATATCGATCAGACCGGGCTATTGGAAACCACGATCAAACAATGTTTTGCGGTGGAGAAAGTTCGCGACATTGCTCCGACATTACAGGAGGCGTTCAGAGTCGCCTGCGCTGGCGTGCCCGGGCCCATATTCGTTGAACTCCCCATTGACCTGCTTTATCCAGAGCAAGTGGTAAGAGAATGGTATGGCGTAAAAGGAGGAGAGCAGGGGAAAGGCAGTCTTGGTGGGAAGGCGGTGCAATGGTATCTGGACTTTCATGCGGAACAGATGTTCAAAGGGGCTCAGGATTCGCCGCAGCGCAGCACGTTACGAGCCCTACGCCACACTGCGACGGACGTGTCTCTGGATGTGATTGATGCGGTCAAGAATAAATCGTTGGCGGCGGTGGCGGCGCCGTCCCTGCGTAAGGCGAAGCGTCCCGCCGTGGTGATTGGCGGTCAGGCGTTGCGTCATCCTGAGCAGGCGGACAAGCTCATCTCCGCGATTGAGGCATTGGGCGCGCCGGTTTATCTCTCTGGCATGGCGCGGGGCCTGTTGGGTCCGGATCACCCACTGCAGCTAAAGCATCATCGCAAGCAGGCATTGCGGGAGGCGGACTGGGTTTTATTGGCTGGCGCGCCTTGTGATTTTCGTCTCGACTATGGCTCTCATATCTCCCGTAAAGCGACGCTGGTGTCTGTGAATGCACAGCGCGAGGACCTGTTTAAAAATCGCTTGCCAACCATTCCGGTTTTGGGAGATCCCGCCGCTTTCCTTGTGCAATTGGCGGAGTCATGTGGAGAGACGGTGCAATGGGACGCTGATTGGCTGGAATCATTGCGTGAAAGGGATCGGCAAAGAGAAAAAGACATCTGTGCGCAAGCGTCAACAGCGGGCGGACGCATTAACCCTCTGGATCTGCTATTGCAAATCGACGCGGCGATGGACGAGAGAAGCGCGATCATTGCCGACGGTGGCGATTTTGTGGCCTCCGCCGCTTACACGCTGCGTCCTCGCTCGCCGTTGAGCTGGCTTGATCCTGGCGTGTTCGGGACGCTTGGCGTTGGCGGCGGTTTTGTATTGGGGGCCGCGGCGGCGACGCAAGGGGCTGAGCTGTGGCTGCTGTATGGAGATGGATCTTGCGCCTATTCCCTTGCGGAATTCGATACCATTGTTCGTCATAACATCGGCGTGATAGCCGTGGTCGGCAATGACGCCTGCTGGAGCCAGATCGCCCGTGATCAGATGGAAATTTTGCAGGACGATGTGGGCGTTATGTTGCGTCGCACGGACTATCATAAAGTCGCCGAGGGCTATGGCGGGGTTGGCTTTCTGCTGGATAAGCCGGCCGATATCGCTCCTGTGTTACAAGAGGCGAAAGTGCTGGCGCGTCAGGGCAGGCCTGTATTGATCAATGCGATTCTGGACCACTCGGACTTTCGCAAAGGCTCAATATCCGTCTGATCAGTCTCTCGAAGCCTCTATGTTAAGAGCGCTGTGATAACGATGTTCTATGGCTTCGTCGATTGGCTCGTCGCCAGCGTCGCACAAGGGGAGGGGAGATACCTCCGGCGGTGAGGCGCTGCCGGTGAAAGGCAGTTTTAGATGCATGAGACCGCTGCGAAACAGTTCGATTGGCATGATTTTCAGCTTGGGGGAAATACGTGGGCGGAACCCCATATGGGCGAGAATATCCCGATCAATCTGCACTCCGGGCGCAATTTCCGTCAGCTCCAGGCCGTCCGGTCGCAGACGAAACACGCAGCGCTCTGTGATGTAGGTGACCTTTTGTCCGCGCTCCAGGGCGTAGCGACCGCTGAAGGTGAGGTGCTCGACGTTGTTCACCAGCTTCATGGTGGCGTCCGCTACGCCGAACTCCAGGCCGTTGCCGGTGATGCGGATGTCGTAGTCGCCCGCCAGGAAGGTGCCGAGAAAGTACACTTCCTTGGCGTTCTGGCTGATATTGATAAAACCGCCGGCGCCGGACATGCGCTGGCTGAAGCGGCTGACATTGACGTTGCCCTCACTGTCCATCTGCGCCATGCCCAGGAACGCCTGATCCAGGCCGCCGCCATCGTAGAAGTCGAACTGGGAGGGGTGATCAATGATCGCCTCGGCGTTCATAACCGCCCCAAAACTAAGGCCGCCAGCGGGAAATCCACCGATGCCGCCAGGTTCGATAGTCAGCGTGACTTCATCCATCAAGCCTTCCTCCGTCGCAACCGTCGCCATGGTTTCGGGCATTCCGATACCGAGATTGACGATAGCGCCGGGACGCAGCTCCATTACTGCGCGGCGGCAAATCAGTTTGCGAATATCCAGCGCCGCTTTGTGATCGCATAAGTGCAGATTGATTTCGCCGCTGTAAGCCGGGTTATAGCTCTCCGCAAACGTCTGTTGATGGTGTTCGGGCGGCGCCACCACAACCTTGTCCACCAATATGCCGGGGATGCGTACACGGGAAGGGTGCAGACTGTGACGGGCGGTCAGTCTTTCTACCTGAACAATGACCAGACCGCCGCTGTTATGAGTGGCCTGGGCGATGGCCAGACTCTCCAGAGGCATCGCCTCTTTTTCCATCGTGATGTTGCCTTTGGGGTCTGCGGTGGTGCCGCGCAGCAGGGCCACATGAATGGGGAAGGCTTTGTATAGCAAATATTCCTGGCCTGCTACATTGAGCAGCTCTACCAGTCCCGGAGGCGTATTGTCGTTGATGCGCCCGCCATCGTAGCGGGGATCGACGAATGTATGCAGCCCGACATGGGTAACGACGCCGGGCTTGCCGGCGGCGATATCGCGATATAAATGCGTGATGACCCCTTGAGGCAGGTTGTAGGCTTCGATTTTGCCCTCGCAGGCCAGTTTGCCGAGTTTCGGCACCAAACCCCAGTGCCCGCCGACCACCCGTTTTACTAATCCTTCATGGCCAAGATGATTCAGCCCGCGCTCTTTGCCGTCCCCCTGGCCTGCCGCATAGACGAGGGTCAGGTCGCGAGGCGACTGGGTTTCCTTAAATCGCTTTTCCAACGCTACGGCGAGAGTTTCCGGAAAACCGATGCCGACGAAGCCTGCGGTGGCGACGGTGCGTCCGTTTTCAATCAGGTAAGCAGCTTGTTCGGCACTAATTACTTTCGGGTGCATAACAACCTCGGAGTCATGGATTGGCGTAAGCTTGCTGGGGTAGCCAGGTGACCAGTTGCGGCCACATGAATACCAGCACCAGGGCGGCCAGCTGGAGGAAAATAAAGGGGGTAACGCCGCGGTAGAGAGTTCCGACTTTGATTTCCGGCGGCGCGACGCCTTTGCAATAAAACAGGGCGAATCCTACCGGCGGCGTCAAAAAAGACGTTTGCAGGCAGACGGCGAACATGACGGTGAACCACACCAGATCGAAGCCGAGTTGCTGCACGACCGGCGCCACCAGCGGCAGGATGATCAAGGTGATTTCGATCCAGTCCAGGAAAAAGCCGAGCAGAAACGCGCAGGCGAGAATACATATGATGACGCCGTTAGGGCCAAATGGCAGGCCGGTCAGGGCGTTCTCAATTAACTCATCGCCTCCCAGTCCCCGTAAAACCAATGAAAACGCGGTGGCTCCGATCAGTATGGCGAAGATAAACGCGGTGGTTTTGCTGGTTTGGCGGCAGACATCGCGCAGCATGTTCACATTCAGCTTTTTATTGCGCCAGGCCAGGAAGGTGGCTCCGAAAGCGCCGACGCCGGAGGCTTCTGTGGGCGTCGCCAGACCGAAGAATATAGAACCCAGCACCGCCAGAATCAGTAACGCCGGCGCCATGATTGAACGTAATGCCGCTAATGCGACCTTACCGCTGAGAGGTTCTGCGTCCGCGGCGGCGGGTGCGATGCTGGGATCGAAGCTGGCGCGGGCGATGATATAAATAATGTAAGCGGAACCCAGAAGCACGCCAGGTATGACGGCGCCGAGAAACAAGTCGCCGACAGACATGGCCAGTTGGTCAGCCATCATCACCAGCATGATGCTGGGAGGAATCAGGATACCCAGGGTGCCGACGGCGCACACTGAGCCGACCGCCAGTTCCGACTGATAGTGGTTTTTCAGCATCACTGGCAGCGCCAGTAAGGTCAATAGCGCGACCGATGCGCCAATGATGCCGGTGGATGCGGCCAGCAGCAGTCCGATGATCACGACGGCGACGGCGGTGCCTCCGTTCATGCGACCAAATAACTTGGAGATGTCGTTCATCAGGTTTTCGGCGACGCCGGAGCGATCCAGCATTTGTCCCATGAAGACGAACATGGGCAGCGCCACCAGCACCCAGTTGTTCATGATGCCCCAGATGCGATCCACCGATAGCGCGGTGTAGTCCCAATCGACGCCGACGAATGCGTCCAGATAGGTGTCCGCGAACAGGGCGACGCCAGTGAATACCACTGCTACGCCCCCCAGTAACCAGGCGACGGGAAAACCGGAAAAAATAAGAACAATGAATGTGGCGAACATTGCGATGGCCAGGACTTCATTCAGCTCCATCGCATTACCTCGGTTTCAGAAAAAGATAGACGAACACGCGGCTGAATCGGGACGCCGTCGCGATGGAAAGAAGCAGCAAGCCAATGGGCAGCGCCGCCTTGATCGCCCATCGATAGGGCAGTCCGCCGGGAGACAAAGAGCGTTCGCCACTGAGCCAGGCGCCATAAACGTATGGAAATGCGTAATAAGTCAGCAGCGTAAGGAACGGGATCAGCAACAACAGAATGCCGAGAAACTCAATCCAGCTACGGGATCTCAGTGAAAGGCGTTCGTGGATGACATCCACTCTCACGTGATCGTCGGACTGATAGCAATAAGACAGGGCGGTGAGGAATCCAATGGCGTACAGATGCCACTGCAACTCTTCAAACTCAATGCGCCCTTCGCCGAAAAAGTAGCGCATCACCACATTGGTCATGATCACCAGCATCAGGACAGGCCAGATCCAGGCGCTGGCTTCGCCAATACGGCGTACGAATGTGTCCAGTAATCTGGACAGTCGCGTATGCGGCAGCTCCTGCGGTGGAGGCGGGCTCGCTTCGGCGCTCAAGTTAGAGAAAGCGTCATTAGGTTCAGAAGAAGAGGGCGAGAGGTGTTGTGAGGATGCGTTGAGGCCGCGCTCATGGCGCAATCGTTCGCTCTGAGACGGTAATGCGCCGCTCAGTGCGTCAGTGTTGGCGCTTTCAGCCTTGATAGGATGCGCCTGCATAAGGATACTCCTGCTTATTATTCTTACTGCGGGCTATAAAACGGGCGTCCCTTTGGCGGAACGGGATGGCCTCCAGCCGAAAAAGGTGGGGGCCGGGCCCCCACAAAGTGTCGTAGCGACACCCTAGAACGCTATGGGTACTGCTTACCTCAAGGAAATCAGACAAGGCTGCGCAACTTTCCGGCTAACCGCCTAGAAATCGCGCGGCAAATATCCCAGCTGCTTCCACCGCTTGTACTGCGCTTCGAAGGCCAGCTGATTTTCGTAAACCTTTTTGAAGTCCGCATCTTTGGCGGCTTCCGCATCGAGTACTTTTTTGGTCACTTCCTGCAGACTGCGCAGGATGTTCTCCGGCAATCTGCGCGCGGCGGCGCCGTCTGCCTCCAATTGCTCCATGGCGCGACCCTGAATGGCTTCGCTGCGCGCCAGATCGCGCGTAACGCCAGCCTGACACGCCATATTGATCATTTCCTTATCGCTATCGGAGATAGCCTCCCACTCCTGCTTGTTGACGACCAGGTGGAATGCGGAATGCGGTTGATGCCAGCCAGGGAAGTAGTTGTATTTGGCGACTTTGTTGAAGCCCAGTTTCTGGTCGACGGCGGGAAGGGAGAATTCCGTCGCATCAATGGCGCCTTTTTCCAACGCCTGGAAGATTTCGCCACCGGGCAATACTGTCACGGAAGCGCCGAGATCCTGCATGATTTGGCCGCCGATGCCGGCGAAACGGACTTTCAGACCTTTGAGGTCTTCAAGGCTATTGATTTCTTTTTTGAACCAGCCTGCGGTTTCCGGCCCGGTCAGGCCGCACAGAACGGGATGAATGTTGTCGCGATGATAGACGTCTTCCGCCATCTGGCGGCCTTCGCCCTCATACCACCAGGCGATGTATTCCCAGGGCTCCATGCCGAAGGGTACGGAAGAGAATAATACGGAGGAGGCGATACGGCCCTGGTCGTATCCCAGCCAGGTGTAGCCGGCTTCGATTTTCCCGCTTTTGACAGCTTCGGTGATGTCCAGCGTGGGCGCCAGTTTATTAGGCTCATAGTGCTTGATCATGATGCGGCCGCCGGAGGCTTTGTTAAGCGACTCCATGACGCCGGGAATCGTGTCGCCCAGAGCGGGAAGGTTACTGCCGTACGCCGCCTGCATTTTCCAGCGTACTTTGTCGGTCGCCTGCGCCACGCTTGCGCAAGTCAGTGTGGCGACAATCAGGACTTTGGCGAGCGCGCGCAAAGATAAGGATGAGGTTCCATGTAAATGCATAGTATTTCCCTAAATTTCTTTTTATTGCCGACTACTACCGGAAGGCAGAATACATATATTAGGCCAGCTTTTAAACTCCTTAATTTTCATATAGATACGTATCAAATATGACCTGTTGTCCAGCAGGTGTACGGAAGCCCGGACAGAAGGTCTGCCTGGCGCCCCTGGGAGCTTGTAATCGCTGACATTAGTGAGGCTATGGAGTTGTCCGTATTTTCAGACAATGTATGAAGAGTCGGACAAAAACGGTGGGGAGGTTAGTTATAAAATTATTAGTACAAGTTTATCTGTGCAGGCAGATTAAATATGTTTTTTATACCGTTTTTCTGCATATATCTGGCTAAAAAAGCTTGGAAAAGGCGTCTGGCGACGCCTTATATCAACTCATGCTTTTGTAGTTTTTCGTAGAAGGTGGCGCGGGATATCCCCAACGCCTTCGCACTGGCGGAGCGGTTGCCATTACAGGCGGACATCGCCTGCTTGAGAAAATTACGCTCCGCCTCCGCCATGGCCTCTGATAGTGGCTTGACGGCTTCGCGGCATTTTTCTTTATCTCCGGCGCCCTGCAGGTGGGCGAAGTCCGCGACGGTCAACTCAGTTCCCTCTGCGAAAATAAAGGCGCGCTCCAATGTGTTGTGAAGCTCCCGCACGTTGCCGGGCCAGTGATAGGTGTGCAATAACCGCATCGCTTCCGCGTTGGGTTTGCGCAAAGGTAATGCGGAGGCGTCGCAGAATTGTCGCAGCATGTTGCCAACTAATAGCTCAATGTCGCCTTCTCTATCTCTCAGTGGCGGCACCTCGATAGGCAAAACGTTTAAGCGATAGTACAAGTCGGAACGGAATTCACCGGTCTCCACCATTTGCTTCAGATTGCGGCTGGTGGCGGCGATGATGCGTACGTTGACGCGAATGATGCGATTGGAGCCCAGGGCTTCGAATTCCTGTTCCTGCAGCACCCGCAATAACTTGGTCTGCAGGCTCAAAGACAAATCGCCCACTTCGTCCAAGAACAGCGTGCCGCCGTCGGCAAGCTGGATTTTTCCGATGCGCCCTTTGCGGTCCGCTCCGGTATAAGCGCCAGGCGCTGCGCCGAAGAATTCCGCTTCCAACAGGCTTTCCGGTATCGCCGCCATGTTGACGCCGACGAACGGTCGCTCCGCGCGCACCGATGCGTGATGGATGGCGTGGGCCAGCACTTCTTTGCCAGTGCCGGTTTCGCCCAGCAGTAACACGGTAGTGTCCAGCTCCGCCGCTTGTCGCGCGCGCCGGATGAGTTCACGAATGACCGGGCTTTGTCCGATAAAATCCGCGAAGGAGTATTTCGCCTGCCGCATGTCCGCCAGCTGCTTTTCCGCCGTGGTGGGCACGCCGCGCAGGCGACCGAACTTTTCCACCAGGGGTTTCATGTAGTCCAGCTGCTTGTAAAACACGAAACCAATGCCGCCAATGACTTGATCCTGGTCGTCCCGGATCGGCATACGGGTCACCACCATCCAGGTGCCGCGAATGCGCATGAGATCGAGAAGAATAGGGCGGCCGCTTTCCACCACCTGGCGCATCATGCTGTTGGGAATGGCTTCTTCCACCGGGCGGCCGACGTATTTCGCGGCGTCTTCCGGCAGTTCCAGCAGAAGGCGATATTTGTCGCTGAGCCAGCGAATTCGGGCTTTTTGATCGACGATGATGCTGCCTTCGCAAAAACTGTCCAGCAGATCCATCAGAGGATTATCTTGAATAAAGGCTAATTGGGCTTCGATGGGAAGCCGACTGTCTGATATTGAGGTTGCCATGTCTACGCCGTCCGTTTCTTAATCCGACCCTGTCCATTGAGAGGGACCGAATGACAACAAAAGTACTCCACGTGTAACCGGGAAACATACTCCGAAAGCCGTCGTCAGGCAATGAAACTGTGGGGTTACAACAATGGTTTAGGTAAAAAGTTCAATGTTTGAACAATTCGGGCGGCGATTGCTGTTATTGACGCTGTGATCAGGTTTTTAGTTAGTGTGGGTCTGAAGGTATGATGGCTCGAAACGACGTCGTCACCTGATGTCGAGCCTATGTTTTAACAAGGACGCCCTGAATGCCGGAGAACGACTTGTTTACCCGCTGGCGACAATTGTTTCCCCATGCGGCCTCAGAAACTGTCAACAGCTGCTTTGACGGATTGCGCAACGCCTATTCGGAACCCCATCGTCATTACCATACCTTGGCGCATATTCAGGCTTGCCTGAGCCATCTTGATCAGGTTGTTGGCGATTTAGAAGACCCGCGTGGGGTGGAGTTGGCGCTTTGGTATCACGATATTGTCTATCAGATAGGACATGCGGATAACGAAGCGGACAGCGCGCGACGCGCGGTGGCTGAACTGGGTCAACTGGGTGAAAGGCCCGAGATGGCGGCGCAGGTGCGGGACTTGATTCTTCACACCCGCCATCCGTCGCAACCGGACTCTCATGACGCCGCGTTATTGGTGGATATTGATCTGGCGATATTGGGCGCCGCTCCTGCTTTGTATGACCAATATGAAGGCTGGATCAGGCAGGAATACCAAGACATCCCCTGGCCGCAATACTGCGCTGGGCGCTGTCGAGTGCTGCAAGGTTTTCTGAATGACGCCTTTATTTATCAGACGGATAGGTTCCGTAATGAGCGGGAGTCCAATGCCAGAGCAAATCTAAAGCGGGCGTTGACGAGCCTTGAGGAGCAGTCGGGAGATAATAAGAAGGCGTAGGCGAATCAGGGTTGTGAGGGCTTCAAGCCATAGCGCAGCATGTCCGTCGCGATGGTCGCCGGGACCGGTTTGCTGAAGTAAAAACCCTGGGCTTCGTGGCACCCCAGTTCGCGTAATTTTTCCAGTTGCTGAACGGTTTCGATGCCTTCCGCGATAACCTTGAACCCCATGTGCTCGGCGATCGCCAGGATGGCTTTGACGATGGCGATATCGTCGCTGGATTCACAGATATTGCTGATAAAGGAGCGGTCGATTTTGAGGCGGTTGAACGGGTACTTTTTCAGATATTCCAGATTGCTGTATCCCGTGCCGAAATCGTCGATGGCGATATCGAACCCCTGTCGCCACAGCGCTTGCAGTTGCCCGCCGCCTTTGGGGTCCATCAGGCTGCTTTCAGTCAGCTCCAGTTCAAAGTCGTTCGGAGACAGGTGATAGCGGCTGAAAACGTCGACAAAATCTTCGGTGAAGTCGTCTCGATACAGTTGCACCGGTGAAATATTTATCGCCATGCGCACCCTGGGCCCCATCCTGCGCCAGGCGACGATCTGCTGGCAGACCTGCTCGATCATCCACAGACTCAGGTCATAAATGTGTCCATTCTCTTCCGCCAGCGGGATAAAACGCGCAGGGCTGATAAAGCCTTTGTCCGGATGTTGCCAGCGTAGCAGGGCTTCAAAGCCAACCAATGTCTCTTTATGTATGTCCACCAGAGGTTGGAAGTACACCTCAAACTGTTGTTCGCGCATGGCCTGAAACAGCGCCTGGGACAGCCACCAGCGCTCGTAGTTCTCCGCATCCATTTCCGGAACGAACTTCTTCAGCAGGTTGCCGCCTTCTTTCTTGGCCTCCAGTAACGCCATTTCCGCTTTATTGAAAAGAACGCGCCATTCTCGCGAAGGCATGCTGGGCGGCATGTAGCCGATAGAGAATTTCAGCAAAAACTCTTGCGACTGGATCATAAACGGCTGTTGCAACCGGTGCTGCAACAAACGCAGCTGGGAGGCAGCTTCGTTCTCAGAGGCTTCCAGCACGACGCCGAACTTGCCTGGTCCGAGACAGCCCATCAATATGCCAGGCGGAAAAATGGCGGACATGCGCTCGACTACCGTGCGGCTGATCTGTTTTTCGGAGGTATCACGATCCTGGCTGCTGAGCAGGCCGATCAGGGTTTGGTCCAGGTCGACTTCACACACGCCGACGCAGAATGAACTGTCTTTTTTCTTCTTGAACAGCGTGTTGGCGATTTCCAGCAGGATTTCTTTGCGCGGCAGGCCGGTGACCGGGTCGTATTGCTCAAGCAGACGAATATTCTGATTCTGAAAGTCATGCAGCTTTTTCAGCTTCAGCAGGTTGTTGACCCGGGCGCGGAGCTCCCGGCGATTAAACGGCTTGCTGACATAATCTTCCGCGCCAGCCTCAAGTCCCGATACGCAGGAGTCCCTGTCCGCCAGTGCGGTCAGCAGAATAATAGGGATATGTTTCCAGGCTTCATGAGATTTGATCTCCCGCGTCAGCTCAAACCCATTTTTACCCGGCATCATTACGTCCAGGATGATCAGGTCCGGCTCATAACTGGCGACGGTTTTCAGTACGTCGCAACTGTTGTTCAGCTCGTGAACGTCACAACCTTCCGCGCGAAAGATATCCGCCAGCAGTCTGGTGTTGCGCTGTTCGTCATCGACTATTAACAGCCTGCTTCCCTCGAGCTGGAGCATAAGGTTCTTTTCCATCGCCTGATCTTTAAAGTCTAGTCAAGAATTGCAGCAAATTTAACGTCTCAAATCAGGACTTTTTGTAATAGGTGAGTTGTTTCTAATGCGATGGAGAGGGGGCGGATTCGACTGGCCAAGCCGCTAAGGCCGCTGTGTGTTTTTTTGTTAATTTCCAGCTTGTTTCTATACTGAGATTAACGGTTCAAGGGAGTTTCGAGGATATGAAACAACGACCGTCCGACCTCGCGAAAATAGCTGGATGTTGGCTGATGGCGCTATTTTCCACCACGGTATCTGCGTCAAGAGATGACCTGGTGCTGGATATTAAAGGCGCCAGTCTGGAGCAGCTTATGGGGCTGAAAATCTCCACCTTGTCTCGCAAGCAGGAATTACTCGCCAGAGCCCCGGCGGCGGTTTACGTCATTACCCGGGACGATATCCGACGCATGGGCGTCACTCATATTGCGGAAGCGCTGCGCTATGTTCCCGGGCTTGAAGTGAATCGCTTTGAGGGAGGCAAGTGGAGTGTGAGCGCCCGCGGATTCAGTTCCGCCACCACCAACGCGAATAAGATGCTGGTGCTGATCGACGGGCGCAGCATTTATAGCATGCTGTATTCCGGCGTGTTGTGGGAGGAAAAGGACGTCATGCTGGAAGACGTGGACCGCATCGAAGTGGTGCGTGGACCCGGCGGCACCTTATGGGGCGCCAATGCGGTTAACGGCGTCATCAACATTATCACGCGTAACGCCGCGGAGACGCAGGGTGGGGCGGTGACTGTCGGAGCAGGATTGGAGGAACGCGGTCTGTATCAACAGCGTTATGGCTGGAAGGTTGGTGAAGAAGGTTTTGCGCGGATCTATGGCAAAGGGGTCTATCGCGACAATAGTGGCGGCCTGGGGACGGAAGACGACAGTGAACATCTGCAAACTGGGTTCAGAGTGGATCTGGGGCGCGGCCGTCAGGATGAATACACGATTCAGGGAGACTACTATCGGGGCGAAGCCGGCTCGACGGAGGATTTCCACGGCGGCAATCTGATGTTCAATTGGAGCCATGCTTTTTCTGAGCAGCGTAGCCAACAACTGCTGTTTTATTTCGATAACACTGTGCTGGAAACCACCGGCCTCGACGATAAGCGCGATATCTGGAACCTGGAATACCAGCTGCGCAATCAGTTTGGGCTTCACGATGTCGTAGCGGGACTGGGTTATCGGGTGGTTCATGATGAAGTTCTGTCGCCTTCGGAGACATCCGGCTTAAGACCGGAGAGACGGAGTGATGAGGTCAAGAACCTGTTTATTCAGGATGAAATCAAACCCTTCGGCGAGAATTTTCGTGTCATCGCGGGAACCAAATATGAAGTGAATGACTACTCCGGCGAGGAGTGGCAGCCCAGTGTACGACTGGCTTATGACTTCCCTGACGCCATTCTCTGGGCGTCCTGGTCCAGGGCGGTGCGCGTGCCGACGCGACTGGAGCACGACCTGTATGCGCCGGGATTGGTGGGGGCTCAGAGCCTGCTGCCGGAGCGCGCTAAATTTTACGAGTTCGGGGGCCGAAAATCCTGGAAGCAGTGGACGCTGGACCTGTCCGCCTATCACGGCGAGTACGATGATCTAAGAACGGTAGGGCCTAGTGGCATCCACAATGAAATGACCGGCGATGTCCGAGGCGTAGAAGTCTCATTGGATTACAAGCCAAACCCCATCTGGCGGTTGCGTCTCAACGCCAGTCATATGGAAATGGATATGGAGCCAGACCCATCCAGCGTTTCACTGGTCAGTGCGGAGAGTCTCGAAGATGCGTCCCCCAGAGACATGGCTCAATTGATTTCTTACTGGGACATTTCACCCTCTTGGAGTTTGAACGCCTACCTGCGTTATGTGGATCGCATTCAGTATTCCAATATCCCCAGCTTTCTTGTGGCTGACCTCAGCGTGGTGTGGAAGCCGACGGAAGACCTGCGCGCGCAATGGGTTCTGCGTCATTTGGGAGACCCGCATCCGGAGTCAGTGGGTCTGAATGGCGAAGTCGAGTCTGACGCCGCGTTTTATCTGGGCTGGGAGTTTTAGCGGATGCTGACTCGACAGATGAGCTGGAAATGGGCGAGCGGCTTGGCGGCGGCGATTACCTTGTCACTTTCCGCCCTGGTTGGGGCGGTGGATGTCGAGTATCAGATCAAAGCTTCTTATCTTTATAACTTTATGCAGTTTGTCAGCTTTCCTCAGGAGTCCCTGGCTCACGATGGTCAGATCAAAGTCTGCATCGTTGGCGTAAACCGCTTCGGCGACGCGCTGGATGAAATAAACGGGGCCAAAGCGCCGCAAGGGACAGTCGTCGTCAGCAACCTGGGACGATACCGACCCGACCTGCCGATATATGGCTGCAACGTGCTGTTCCTGTCTTCGTCGGAAGAGAGGGAAACGGAGCGGATTTTAAAGCTGGTGGATGTGCGCGAAGTGCTGACCATTAGCGAATACTCCCCATTTATCTCCTTTGGCGGTTTGATCGAGCTGTACCAGAAAGATGACAGCATACGCTTCAGAGTCAACGCGTCTCTGGTCACGGAAACCAAATTCAAAATGGCGGCGCAGTTGGTGCAATTGGGAGTGGAATAACATGCAAGATGCGCAAGCGACGGAGTGGAGCTGGTGGCGGCGAGTTAGCATTCGCGCCAAGATGCAGATAGGCGTTCTCGGTTTTGCGCTGCTGCTGTTAGTGATCTGCGCGACCACCCTGACGGTGATGGCGAATCTCTATTTTCATCAGAAGATGCGCCAGGATCTGCAAATGCTCAGCAAGGTGCTGGCGGAGAACAGCGGCGCGGCGCTGACTTTCAATGATGCGACCTCCGCCGGCAAGGTGTTGTCGGCGCTGAAAGAAAATGCCTCTGTGGAGGCGGCAGCGTTATATCAAAATGGGGACGCCAAGGCCTTCGCGGAATATCCGCAACACGGCGCTGCGGTTGGTCTGGCGGCGATGGCGGGTAAGGATGGGGTTTGGCTGCGACAGGAATTTTACGTCACCTCGACGCCCGTGAAGGTGAATGAGGAAACCGTCGGATATCTGGTGCTGAAATCGAATCTGCAAGAGTGGGACAGATTCAAACAGAAGCTGTTGAGTTTATTTCTGGTGCTGATCGGCGGCATGCTGGCTCTGACGTTGCTGGTGTCCTATTGGCTGAAGTCTCATATAACGCAGCCGTTGGCGTCGCTATCGGAGTGGGCGATGCAGGTTTCCAAGCACAAGGACTTCAACGCCCGCGCCAGCAAGCGCAATGAGGATGAAATCGGACATTTGGTGGACAGTCTCAATGTCATGTTGTCGGAGTTGGCGCGGCAGGAAACCATCGTCTCGCTGAACCGGGAGCTGGAGTGGGAGATTCAGGAGCGCAAAGTGGTGGAGAAAGACCTGATCGCCACGCGCAATCGGGCGGAGGAAGCCAACAAGGCGAAAAGCCGTTTCCTCGCCAATATGAGTCATGAACTGCGCACGCCGCTCAACGCGATCATCGGTTACAGCGAAATGCTGCAGGAAGTCGTGGCGGAGGACGATTATGAGAGAGAGGAAATTCTCGATGATATCGGCAAGGTGCGCTCCGCTGGTAAACACCTGCTCAGTCTGATCAACGACATCCTGGATATCTCCAAGATTGAAGCCGGCAAGATGCAGATCAGCATTGAGGCGTTCAGCATGGAGGATTTGGTGGATGAAGTGGCCGGCGCATTGCGGCTATTGGCGGATGAACGACGCAATAAGCTGGTTGTGCGCGGCGCTGGCGAAGTCGGCGTGGTGCATAGCGATCTGGTCAAAGTCCGGCAGATCCTGTTTAACCTGTTGAGCAATGCAGTCAAGTTCACCCAGGACGGCGTTGTGGAGCTGATATGCGAACGGGAGTCTGCTGAAGGGGAGGACTGGATGTTGTGCAGGGTGCGCGATACGGGAATCGGTATCAGCGCCAGCGCGATCAAAGAGCTGTTTCGTCCTTTCAGTCAGGCGGACCCTTCCACTACGCGCCGCTACGGCGGCACCGGCCTGGGACTGGCGATCAGTCGCTCCTACGCCACGATGCTGGGGGGGGAAATCAGCGTTACCAGTAAAGAAGGCGAAGGCTCGGAGTTCTGCATACGTCTGCCCACCACGGCTGAAATCCACGGTCCGGAAGAGCGCACCGAGGGCGGGGAGACGGTGGCGTCCAAGCCGCCGTTGGCTGCGTCAGACACGGCGACGCCTGCGTCTAATGCGATGACTGGAGCCAGGCTGTTGCTGATCGACGATGACCCCACAGTGCATGACATCCTGAAACATCAACTGAACAAGCATGGCTTCCTGGTCAGCTCGGCGCACTCTGGCGCTGAGGGCCTGACTTTGGCGAAACAGGAAGAGTTTGACGTCATTGTGCTGGACATATTCATGCCAGGACAGGATGGCTGGCAGGTGTTACAGATGCTGAAATCCGATACAGCGACGGCGCATATTCCTGTGGTCATGCACACCATCGAGTCCAACGCGCAGAAGGGATACGCCCTGGGCGCGTCTGATTTTCTGGTGAAACCGATCAACGGCGCGCGCCTGTTGTCCATCCTGCAGCGCTTTCAGAAAAAAGATACTGGCATGAAAGTGCTGTATGTGGATGACGACGTACACAGTCTGGAGCTGGTGCGCGCGTACATGCATGGAACCGGGTGGAATCTGATCATGGCGGAGGACGGCCGGGAAGGCTTGGAAAAGCTGAGTCAGAACCCGGACGTTTCTATGATTTTGCTGGATTTGATCATGCCGGAAATGAACGGTTTCGAATTTCTTGAACAGATCCGCCGCAATGAGAAAACCGCGGATACGCCTGTCATTGTGATCTCCGCCAGAGATTTAACCCAGGCCGAGCGCAGCCTGTTGCGACAGCACACCCAGGCGGTGCTGCGCAAAGGCATGTATGACAAGAGTGCGCTGCTGAGCCGCATCAAGGAAGTGCTGGAGGAAAGGATGCCGGTAAGTTAGGGAGAAAGTCATGACGTTGCTGCTGATTGTCGAAGATAACGATATGAATGCGGACATGCTCACGCGTCGACTGCGTCGGAAAGGATACGACATCGCGCTCGCCTGCGACGGCGGCGAGGCGGTGACCATGGCGCAGGAATGCCGCCCTGCGCTGATCCTCATGGATCTGAGCTTGCCCGTGATCGATGGCTATGAGGCGACTCGAAGGATAAAGGAAGGCGGAGGGTGCGACGCGCCGATCATCGCGCTGACCGCTCACGCCCTGGCGGAAGATCGCGATAAAGCACTGGCGGCGGGATGCGATGATTACGAAACCAAGCCGGTGAATTTCCCCCGCCTGCTGGAAAAGATCGAGCGCTTTTTGGCGGCGGAATAACGGAATGAAAAGACGTTTCAGCGAAGATCGGGCAAAGGGTGCGCGCTGGATGGGCGGAAACGGTTGTGGAGATGGCGATGGCCCAAACGACAGATGTGCTGATAGTTGAAGATGACCCGGCCTCCAGACGTTTGCTGCTGGATGTCCTCGAAAATGCAGGCTACCGCTGTCAGGCCACGGATAACGGCGAAGAGGGCGTGGGGCTGGCGTCCGAGTTGTCGCCTCGGGCGATCCTCATGGACATCAAACTCCCAGGCGTCAGCGGTATCGTCGCCGCCGGCCGCATCAGAGAAGCGGAATCGCAACAGCGGAATCAAGCAGATAGGCGGGCCATGTTGATCATTGGCATGTCCGCCCACGCCATGAAAAACGATCTGGAGACTATCGAACAGGCGGGATTCGATTACTTCATCACCAAACCCTTTAGTTATCGCGTGCTGTTGCAGTACTTGCAGGAAAACCTCGCCATCGACTAAACGGATCATTGAGCGCACATCGCTTTGAATTGGCGCTCAATGAGAGTCTATTACCAATTGTTCATGGAAAATGCCCAGACCGGGCAATATTGTAGGAGTAAGTTGCAAATTCCGCTGGAGGCAGCGCTGGTTGCGTTCCTCTAACGGGCGCGTCATGGGAGCGCTTTATGTTTCACAAGCGAATGCTTGGCGGGATATCCGCCATTTTGGTTACGTTGACCTTAACCACCAACCTGTCCGGCTGCGCCACGAAAGCGGCGCGATATGACTATCAGCCCGGCAGAGACTTTTCCTCTCTAAAAACCTATGCCCTGACGCCGCCCAGCGTTAACGGCGGCGCGACCACGCTGAGCGACGCCCGGGTTGAAAACGCCATACGCCTGTTTATGCAGAACAAAGGCTTTCAAATGGTCGACAAGGCCAAAGCGGATGTCTGGAGCACCTGGCGGATCAAAGAGGAAAAGGAAATTCGCCGCGATGGAATCAGTTATGGTTTTGGCTATGGCATCGCGAGCGGCCGCACCGGCGTTGGCATCAGTCTGGGAACCCGGCCGCCGGCGGAAGAGGTGATGCGAGGCAAATTGGTGCTGGAGATGATCGATCCGCAGAACGCCAATGTTATCTGGAGCGCGGAGGCCGCTCGTCCTTTGAGCGAGAACGATACCCCGGCGGCTAAGGAAGCGGAAATCCGCAAGCTGGTGGGAGAAATGCTACAGAATTTTCCACCGAAAGACGCCTGATGGCATGAGTGATAGATTAGGCGTCAGGCTGACGCTGGTTGTGGAATGTAGGTGAGGAGACCTCAATGAACCTGTGCGGACAACTGAATTGGCTAAGTCGTGTGGCGACGCTGTGCGCGCTACTGCTGTTGGGCGGCTGCGCCGGTTATCAAGTGCGTGGCGATTACGCCGAAGAGTTCGACTTCTCCAGCATCCATACCTACCGCTGGGCGACGCAGAATCGCGACGCTCAGGGAGTGGTGGGACTGCGCGAACAGCGCATGCGTCAGACTGTCGAGCAGGCGCTGCAAGGTGAAGGCCTGTCTCCTGCTGAGTCGGCGGACGTGCTGGTGCGTGTCCTGTATCGCATTGATGACCGGCGGGAATTCCGTCAGGAGCCTGGGTTTGGGTTCTGGCGGCCTTTCTTTTCGCATGATCGCGATGTGGTGGAGCATGACTACCAAATGGGCGTGCTCACAGTGGAAATGATCGAGCCCAGTACGAATCGCGTCGTATGGCAGGGCTCTTCATCCAGGCGTATGAGTTACGACCAGACCCCTGAAGAAAAGATCAAAAACCTGGAAGAAGAGGTGCGCGCCATCTTCGAGCGCTATCCGCCGCAGCCGGCGGCGCAATAGTCTTTCCGGCTTCCTCGTCCTGTCAAAGCATCCTGCCGGGATGCTTTTCCCTGATCCCGAGACCGGGAAAATTTCTTTTTCGTGTGTTGTCAGGAAGAGTCACCCATACAGGTGATTCTTTTTCGTTTGTCGCTTTATTAACCTGAAAACGCTGTTGAGAAGTACAAAAATAAACATTAACGAAAGCAGAAGGTAGCGTAATGGAAAAAATAACGCACGCTGTATGTTTGGTCGTGGCAGCTTCACTCTCCTCCCTCTCACACGCTGATGGATGCAGCGCCTGGGCGGGTTCTTCAGATGGTTATACCGATACTCAACATCCCTTTCTGATGGTGCATGGCATTACCGGTTTCGATACCGTCGGCGGATTGTTGGGATACTTTCACACCGTGCCTATGAATCTGTGTCGTAGCGGCGCTGATGTGGTGATCGCCAGCGTATCGCCGTTCAACGATAGCGAACAGCGCGGTTTGTCTTTGGCGGACGATATCAATAGCGGCGTCTATGGCGATGCGGTGAAGTACAACGTTTTCGCCCACAGTCAGGGTTCGCCCACCACACGCGCCGCCATCACGTTTGACGCGCACGCCAATGGGGAAGGGCAAGGGCATATCGCCTCGCTGACTTCCGTGGATGGCGTCAACAATGGCTCCCGGGTGGCGGATATGATTCGCGGCGTCATTCCTGCGGACAGTTCCATTGAAGGCGGCGTCGCTGCGGTGGCGAACGCCTTCGGCGCTCTGATCGCCTGGATTGCGGGGGACGAGCATCAGCAAGACTCCATTGCGGCGCTGGATTCACTGACCTCAGTCGGCACTGCGGATCTCAACAGTCGTCACCCTTATGGGACTGCGTCTGGAGAGTGTGTGGAGGATCGCGATACCGTTGTGACTTATCGCGGCAATGAGATCCGTCTGTATTCCTGGGCGGGAAGAAGCGTGATGACCAACATTCTGGATCTGCTGGACCCGTTTCTCTTCACCACCTCATTGGCGTTCGGCGGGCAGCCCAACGACGGTATGGTCTCCGTCTGTTCGCAAAAATTGGGCGAATACCTGGGTGACTACGACGCCAACCATATCGACGTGATTAATCACGTGATGGGCGTGGGCTCCATCTGGCATAACCCGGTGTCGCTGTACCGCGTACAGGCCAACCGCCTGAAAAATATCGGACTCTAACCAGTAGTTTGAGCAGTGCGCCCTCACTATGACATGCGGTGAGCGCGCGCTGCGATTTGTCCCCCCGAGTTAATCGTAACAGTATGTTATAAAAATCAGGACGTTATAAAAATAAAAAGGAACCTCGCCATGAAAAATCTCTCCCTCGCCTTGTGCGTTGCAGCGCTGGCTGCCGCGGTGTTATTGCTTCTACAACCTGACGTCACTGAATCTCCCGTCGCGGCGGAAGCCAATCCCGAGGGCTCTCAATCAATGGGAGCTGGCGCAGTTAATGAGCCGCAGCCCCCCAGGCTTTCTCAATCCGATGCGCCAACGACGACGCCGGCATGGAATGGCGCCAACTTCGCCCGCGCCCTCGCTGGGACAGATATCGACGGTGATCTGCGAGTGGATGAGAATGGTCTTTTGATCATGGACATACAGGTGAAGGATTTTTTTGATTACTTCTTCCTCGCCGTCGGCGAGCGTACGTCGGAAGAAGTGGTCGCGGAGATTCGGCGACGTATTTATGAGCGGTTGCCGGGGCCGGCTGCAGAACAGGCGATGGGCTTGCTGAACGACTACATCTCCTATCAGGAGCGTATAGGCGAATTGATGGCGGCTCCGTTGGCGCCGGCGGAGAGCCAGAACTATGAATACTATGCATCGGTAATGGCGAACACCTTCGAGCAGCTGAAGTCACTGCGTCGGCAAATATTCGCCCCCGATGTGGTCGACGCCTTTTTTGGCCTGGATGAAGCCTATTCCGGTTATGCGCTGGCGGTTATGCAAGTGAAGGCGGATGCGCAGTTGAGCGACAGTGAGAAGGTCAGCCAAGTGGAGGCCTTGCAACAAAAACTGCCGGCGCAGATGCGCGACGCCCATCTTCAGGCCACGCAGCGGGAGAGTCTGACGCGGGAGGCGCGACGCATGTACCGGGAAGGATATGACGCGGACAGTGTGCGACAGGCTCTGCGAGGGCAGTTTAGCGATGAAAAGGCGGAAAAGATCATTGCTTATTATCAGAGGCAAGATGAGTGGCGCGCCCGCCTGGATGATTATCAACGCCGCAAGCAGGATATCCAGGCGGCTGCGCGTACCGATGCGGAAACCGTCGCCGGACTTACACAGTTGCGCAACAGCCTGTTTACCTCAGAGGAATTGAAGTTGGTGGATAGTTACGACGCAATCGACAGGAAAGCCGCACAATAGGATAAACCCTGAGCGACGCTGATGGCTTGAAGGTGGCGGCGTTGTTAAAGCGCCGCCACTGCTTCGATCTCAATATCCACCTCGGGAGAGAAAAAGCCGCTGACTTCCACCAGCGTACTGGCGGGGTAGGCGCCCTGATAATGTCTGTTGAGGCCCTCCCTCACCAGCGCGAGATGTTCGGTGGACTTGATGTAGGCCGTGACCTTTAGAACTCTGTCCAAACCAACGCCCTCTGCCTCAGTGATGCGCCTGATTTGAGCGAAAATAGCGTCGATCTGCTGATCCATCGGTTTGCTGACGCCACTGTCGTCATACGCTGTCAGCCCACTGATGAACAGCAGGCCGTTGAATGCGGTGGCGTGACAGTAAGGCCCAACGGGCTGCCCCAGCGCTGAATAATTTTGACGCCGGATTGGTTGCTTGTTTTCCATGTATCGACTCCCACTGTTTGCATTTTTTAGAAGTTAAGAGTCCGACCTGCGGCTTAATGTGGCGCTCGCCGCCATCAACTTCTCGGTGACTTTATTAACCGTCGGCCCCAGTGCGAAGGCGATGGTGAAAGCGGTCGGCCACGCCAACAGAAAGGCGCGCATCCAGTGTGCGGTGAAATCTCCCTGTAAACCCAGGTTGAGAAAAGTCACCCATGCGCTCATCAGAAAACTGAGAGCTAAAGACATGGTCAGGCTGTAGAAAAAACGAAATTTTACTGACATAAATTTCTCCTACTGATTACGAACGGAACTCAAGGTTTGCGGGTCAACCTGCGTTTTGATTGACTGGCGAATGCACGACTATTTTCTCGACTTGCGTCAGATTGAGAGCCATATAGCGCCGGGTGTGTTCATAGGTGAAGTGCTGGTCCAGCGCCTTTGGGCTTATCCATGACTCCCAAAGGATAAAGTGAGTGGGGTCGGCGGCGTCCTGGAAAATCTGGAAGGTCAGACAACCTAATTCTTTCTGCGTGTCCGCCTCCAGTTGCGCCAGTTCCCGGCGGATTAAATCCGGGTCGCTTCCTTCTGTGGCGCGTATGTGGGCGGTTAGATGGTGGGGCATGTTTGACCTCTTAATCCTTGTGAAGGGTTGACGTTATTAACTAAGGCCGACATGCTAGTGCCATTCATAAATAGAATATACGCGTATAAATTAAATCTTAAATTCCAAATTTGAAATCATGCTTGATGACTTGGCGTTATTCATAAAAGTGGCGGAGCTTGGTAGTTTTTCTAAAGCGGCTGCGGCTGCCGGAGTTCCCGCGCCGACGTTAACGCGGCGGGTGCAGAAGCTGGAGGCCGAACTGGGATGTCAGTTATTGCATCGCTCCGCACGACGATTGCAACTGACTGCAGCGGGGCGAAAGGTATTTGATGAGTCGTACCTGCATCTGTCCAGCCTCGATAAACAAATGGCGTTGATAAAAAAGGATATTTCGGCGGAAGAGGGCGAGGTCCGTGTGTTGGCCCCGGTGAACTTGGCCAATGGGCCGCTACGCCCTTTGTGGGGGGACTTTATGTCCCGTTATCCCAATATTCAGCTGACTTTGCAGCTAAATAACAGGGTGGAAGATTTCACTGGTTCGCAAGCGGAGCTGGCGGTGCGCGTCGGACCGCTCGCCAATTCCGCATTACGGCAAAGACTCCTTGGGTCGATCCGCACGGTACTGGTGGCGACGCCTGACGCCGCCGCGGAAATCGAGGCGCAAGGCGCAGAGTTAACCCCTTCAGAACTGGGACGCTGGCCCTGGGTGGCTTCAATCTCCGAGAGCATTCGCCGTCTGCGTCACCGCCATACAGGCGAGATGGTGAATATTGACTGGCGTCCTCGCGCTCACATCAACGACCTGTCCCTGGCGATCGATATCCTGAAAACTTGCGGAGGGTGGATGTTATGTCCCGTTTCCCTGGTCTGGGAGGACCTGCAACGCGGCGACCTACGGCAGATACTGAGTGATTGGGAGGGAGCCAACAGGGAAGTGCATGTGGTTTGGAACGACCGCAATATCCTGCTTAGACGCACCCAGCTGTTACTGGATTTCCTGACGGAAGAAACCAGACGCATACCGAGCTTGCTTGGTGAATTGCCTGCTGTATCAAAAGCCCGTAGATCGGGATTGGAGAGCAAATGAGTAACTTTGAAATTATTGACGTCATCACTTCACCGATAGGCGAGGACTATTTCCCCGAGCATTTTTTAAGGGAAAGCCAATACATAAGACAGATTCAATATGCTTCCTCCCCCAAAGCAAGCAGTAATGCAATACAACATTACAGGGGAAGCGTAGATGCAAACTGGCATGGGTGGTTGGAAGCTTATATCAGGCTTGTCGCCGAAGGACGTTTTCCCTATCTCTGGCCTTTGAGGCAGTACGGTCTGGGTTTTGATTTCGCTGGACAATTGGATGACTTCAAAGACGGCGCAAGTTTTTACTCTCTAGGTAGCGACCCCATTGGAGATTGGTTTGTTATGTCTATCGACACAGGATCTTGGGTCCATTTATGCGATCACCATGTTTATACATTGTATGACGGTTGGGATACGCCGAACCACCTGTTGGCCTGGGCTTTGAGAGTGGTGTTGGGCGATGAGTACGAGATTACGGCTGACGAACTTAGAGACCATTGGCGCACCAGGAAGCAACGTATAAACGAAGAGACGCTTGAAAGAATTATTGATGATTTGAGTTAGGCCGATAGGCTCTTTTTGTTTCTTTGAAAAGCTGAGAGGTATTGAGCGCTTGGGTTTCTGCCGCTATTTCAGATCAGTGTCTTGCCTCTTATGTTTAAGCCATGTCGCGTTACGACATGGCTATATAACTATTAATTTTACTTGTCCTCAGGCCCAACCCAGGCGTGAGGATTCCAGGCGATTTCCCACAGGTGGCCGTCAGGATCGGCGAAATAGCCGGAGTAGCCGCCCCAGAAGGTGTCTTCAGCGGGTTTGACCAGTTTGGCTCCGACCTCGACGGCCTGTTGGATCTGTGCGTCTACTTCTTCCTTGGACGCCAGATTATGGGCGAGGGTGACGCCTTTGAAGCCTGAGCCGTTGTCAGGCACTGTCGCATCTTCCGCCAGCAAGTGACGAGGGTAGAGGCCCAGCCAGGTCCCGTTGAGGGTGAAAAACGCCACATTGGCGCTTTCCGTTGGCATCTTGGGCAGACCCAGGCCTTTCTCGTAGAAGTCCACGGAGCGCTGTAAATCCTCAACGCCCAGTGTGATCATGCTGATTCTTGGTTTCATTGCGCCTCCATGTACATTGGGACTGAGCGAATCCGATCAGGATTTCGCTGCGTCTTTCGGGGGGCGGCCTCGTTTCATCGGCCGGACGGGTCGGTCCACCAGATCTTCAATCTGATTGATGAAGCGGTCTCCGCCTAATACCAGTTCATTGAGTAATGTCTGTTCGATATGCCGGCGTATCCAGGGTTCCATTTCGTACTGCATGAGATCCAGGAACGATTGCTGACGTTCTTCCGCATCATCCCCGAGATCGGTATACATGGGATGGTTACGAATCAGGCCGAGTTCGTCTTCGCCCCTGGCGTGCGCATGATAGCTTGACCAGGGGTATTCCGATTCATTCGGCGCCAGGCCGCGAAACACGGCCAGGGAGTCGATATAGCGATAGCACGTCAGCATATAGCCGGAGGAATCAATCAGACTGGATTTATAACGGCCTTCCCACAGCGTGCCGCTACGGTGGTAGCGGTGATTCACATACTGCACGTAACGGCGTCCCAAAGACTGCATCATCTGAGGGATGCCGTTTTCGATGTGCGGCGTGACCAGCAAGTTGAACTCATTTTTCAGCAACACGTACGCATGCACGTAGCACTGATATTGTTCAGACGCCTTGCCCACGCATTCAAGGAAGTACAGATAATCCTCTTTATCAAAAAAGCAGGGGAGGCGATTGTGCCCCCGCTGCATGATAAGTTGTGGATGGCCGGTAAGATTAAATCGTGTTTTTCTCGCCATGCGCGTCCAGTTGCACTCCTGTTAATTATTCGGCTGCGTCCGCATCGGCATCCACGTCTGCGTCGACATCAGTATCCACCACCGCCTGCGGTTCCGCAGACGCTGCAGCCGCGGCGTCGGCATTGAACAGATAACCGAAGTTACCTTCTTCCGTGGCGCTGATGTGGATATGCTCGATATGCTCCCCGTTCGCCAGTCTGCTCAGACATTCTGTGGACAGTTCAGGCAGCACGGTGCGGTTCAGTATATGTTCGATATTACGCGCGCCGGTATCCACTTCCTGCGAACGGGCGACGATGTTGAGCAATACGTCTTCGTCGTAGGTGAATGCGGCGCCGTAGTGATTGCGTACTCTCCGCGCAATACGATCCATGTTGATACGACAGATTTTGAACAGGTTCTCGTCGTCTAACGGATAATACGTAATAACGTTGGCGCGGCCCAAAAACGCGGGTTTGAAGTACTTCAGCAGCTCATGACGCATGCTGTCGAGCATGACATCCGGCTCCGGCTTCTCTTCAGACTGCGAGCAGATAGCGCGAATCGCTTCTTCGCCGGCGTTGGACGTCATGATGATGACGGTGTTCTTGAAGTCGATGTCGCGGCCTTCGCCATCTTTGATGGTGCCCTTGTCGAACAGGTTGTAGAACACGTCCTGCACGCCCTGGTGAGCTTTCTCCATTTCGTCCAGCAAAATGACTGAATAGGGCTTCCGACGAGCGGCTTCCGTCAACACGCCGCCTTCGCCATAACCTACATATCCGGGAGGAGAACCCAACAGCATGGAAACTTTGTGCTCTTCTTTAAACTCGGACATGTTGATGACGGTCAGATTCTGCTCGCCTCCGAACAGCGTGTCCGCCAGCGCCAGAGCGGTTTCGGTCTTACCTACGCCGGAGGGACCGACCATCAGGAAGACGCCGATGGGCTTGCGTGGGTCCGTCAGGCCTGCGCGGGAAGTACGGATCGCCTGGGCGACGGCTTCCAGAGCGTGGGACTGACCAATAACGCGTTTTTCCAACTGATCATGCAGATTCAGGATGCCGTTGATCTCGTCGCTCACCATTTTGCCGACCGGGATGCCGGTCCAGTTGGCGACAACTTCCGCCACGGCCTGGCCATCCACATGAGGCATCATTAACGGCTGATCTCCCTGCGCAGACGCGAGGGCGGAGAACAGGTTCTTGAACTCGACCTGCAGTTCCGCGACTTCTTCGTCGCTCAGGCGGTCGCCGGCGTCTTCAGCGCCTTTCTTGGCCTGGAAGTCTTGTTCCAGCTTGGTGCGCACATCCAGGATTTTGGCGATCAGGTCTTTTTCATTCTCCCACTGCTCGGTTTGCGCGGCGAGAGAAGCTTCCAAAGCGGCTTTTTCTTCAGTGAGCAGATCCAATGTCTCGTGATATTCACCGGAAGAGATATTCTCCTGGGAAATCAGGTCGAGGTTGGTGTCGATCTGTTGAATACGGCGACGGGTGTCCTCAATCAAAGACGGCGTAGCGCTTTGGCTCAAGGATACGCGGGCGCAGGCGGTGTCGAGCAGACTCACGCCTTTGTCCGGCAACTGACGGCCTGGAATGTAACGTGCGGACAGTTTCACCGCCTGGACAATGGCGTCATCAGAGATGCGCACATTGTGGTGTATCGCCAGGATTTTTGAGATGCCGCGCAGCATGTCGATCGCAACGGCTTCTGACGGCTCTTCCACTTTCACCACCTGGAAGCGGCGGGTCAGCGCAGGGTCGCGTTCGAAGTATTTCTTGTATTCCGCCCAGGTGGTGGCGGCGATGGTGCGCAGTTCACCGCGCGCCAGCGCAGGCTTGAGCAGGTTGGCGGCGTCGCCTTGGCCTTCTTTACCGCCCGCGCCGATCATGGTGTGCGCTTCATCGATAAACATGATGATCGGCACAGGAGACGCTTTGACTTCTTCAATAACGGATTTCAGACGCTGCTCGAATTCGCCTTTCATGCTGGCGCCGGCTTGCAACAAGCCCAGATCCAGAACATGGATGTGTACGCCTTGCAGAGGCTCCGGTACGTCTTTTTGCGCGATGCGCAGCGCCAGACCTTCAACGACGGCAGTTTTACCAACGCCGGCTTCACCGGTCAGGATGGGGTTGTTCTGGCGGCGACGGGTCAGAATGTCGATACACTGACGAATTTCCGGGTCGCGACCCAATACAGGATCGATTTCGTTGTTCAGCGCTCTTTCGGTTAGGTTGACAGTATATTTCTGCAACGCGCCGCCTTGCGCTGTCGGCGCCGCTGGAGCGCCGCCGCCCGCAGCGGCTTTCAGGTAGGCGCGGCTCTCGGAAGATTGTCCGGTGACGGCTTTCACCGCCGGCAATACTTTCTCCAGGGAGATTTCCTGCAGGGTTTTGACTGAGCTCAGCAGCTGGTTGCGCATAGTGTTGTGCGACATGATCGCCGCGAACAGATGCGCGGAGCTGATGAAGTTTACGCCCATCTCTACTGACGCCAACAGCCAGCCGGCTTTTAGCGCATCCACCACCAATGGTGAAAAGGGCACCATATCCCGGGGGTTGTCGCGGTGGAATTTGCCTACGGTCTGGCTCAGTTCTCTGCTGATTTTGCCGATGTCGACGCCCAGCTGTTCAAGCACTCGGTCCAGATCGCTGTCGCTTTGCTCCAGCACCTTCAGCAGCACATGTTCGATTTCCAGTGAGCTGTGACGTTCCTGTTGGGCCAGACGCAAGCCATCTTCCAGCGATTTGCGTACGACGGAAGTGGTGGGTTCAATGAGTTGGCGTAAGTTTAACTCAATCATAAGGTTTCCCTTTTCTTTTGTAGTCTTTCTATAGTTCGCTGCATTGCGTGCCGGGATACAGACACGGTAATGAACCGATCTTGTTGTCGTGTTGAAAACAGTTTTGAGTTCCAGCCCAGCAACGGCGGCGCCGTCGGGTGCGCAAGCTGGCTGTTTGGCAGTCGGTCCTGCCGGACTTTAAGCGATAAGTCAAAGTCTAGAGCAACCCCCGCCATAGTTCGAATCAGCTTGTACATGGCTCCCAGGATTTCCGTGCCGGAAACGATGGACAGGAAACGTGGGTAGTCGATGTCGTCGAAGTGGACGGTGAAACGGTTCTGCACCGACCAAGTTTTCTCGCCCAGAATAGCCTGCTGTCCCAGACAGTGATTCACGCCGGGGAAGCGGCTGCCGCCCAGGCGGGTTTGCACGTCGTCCGGCATGCGTCGCCATTGTCCGCGGAAGTGCAGGATGCTCACCTTGAGACCAAAATGCTGTCGGATGGCTTGCGACAGCGCCTCAGCGGAACACACGCCGCGACTCATCAGTCCGGCGACGTTGAAGATATCGCCGGACGATTGATAGAACTTGGCGCTGCGCATGCTGGCCAGGCCCATCAGTCCTTTGATCATCTCCGCATGCCGGTCGCGGTTGTATTTGGGGTCAAGCTGGTGGTTGGCCTCAAAAGTCAGCGGAATGCGGTACTTTTTCCAGGAGCGATAAAACAGCGACAGGGTGCGGTGGTCCAATAAGTCGAAGAAGTGCTTCATCGACTTATCTTTCTGCCGCAGACGCTGCAGAATCAGGTCGCGATAGTGGAACGGCAGTACGCCGCGCGAGCCGACCAGTCCCCAGAAATTCACAGACATCGCCCACTGATCGCGAGACGCCAGCGACTTATCGCCGCCGCGGGTGATCTTGTCTACAGCGCCGCCTTCGAAGCCCATGCTGGGGTTCACGACGAAGCGCACGGGCTCGTTCCTGGGCGGATAAAATCCCCCCAGAGGAGTGCGAGGTCGCGCATCCTGTGGATCGAAATGCTCCAGCAGACGCACCAGCTGGAAAAAATCGAACCGCCAGGGGTCCTGCTGCAGCCGTTTGGTTAGATGAGAGGCTGGGAGCCGATTCTCGGTGGCCATTTCTTGAGAATATCCTGTCGCCCTTTGATTCGGGCAATTAATCGGGTGAACGCGTTAATCGAACAATACATGGCGAAGAACCTTTCCAATATCGAGGCGAACAGGAAGGTGCTGTTGCCTGACATCAGGTTGTCGTCAAAGGTGACTTCGATTTCCACCCCACGGCACACGGTGGTTTTGCCGCCGATTGTGATCGGCGCCGTCATCGGCCGGGTCTGTACGTTGACCACGGCGGCGATGATCGCCCGTGAGGCCGCGCTGTCCTGAAAATCATATAGCGCCAAAATTTCTTTAAGTACGTCAATGGCTTCCGGACTATCGAGCGATAAATAGTTTAATGTCAGATGCGACACAAGACGCCAGCGCGCGCCATCCCGTAATGGTGGCCGTACGGTGGGCGTCAGGTGCGTCAAAGAGTCGATGCCGCGCAAGGAAACGCCTACGTCCAGACAGGTGAAGCGAGGCTGTCCGCCGCCAAAGGGCAGTTTCTCCGGCGTATTGCGATTGAAGCACATCACGTCGACGGTCAGAGTCTCGTCAGACAAATTCGCTGGCGCGTAATTCAGGTCCACGAGAGATATTTCCAGCTCGCTGCCGGGCTCGTTGCCAAGCTCGCCGCCAATTTTTGGATAGCGCTGGGCGTGCCAGAAAAGCTGGGTTTCTCGACCGATATCAAAGTGACTTAAGCCATAAAAGGGCTTGTATTCCTTTTTCTTGCCATCGCCGGTTAAACCTTGGACGCGATCAATGGAATATACTTCATAGTTATCCGGGAAACGCGCGTCGGGAATAATCGGATAGCTGTACTGATCATGCTCGATATCAATGGGCTCGGCGCGATGTTTGAAAAGATTGATGATCGGCGTGCAACCCAGGGCGAAATTGCTGGCTTCCAGATTGCGTTCCAGCTCCGCATGGGATTTGTTCAGATAGAAATACAAATCCAGGTTGGGGCCGAATTTCTCATTCAAGCGTTCGCCAAGGCCGGTCAGGTCAACGAACAGGAATTTTTCCGGGAACACCATGTATTCGGTAAGCAGGCGATAACCCGGGAAGGATTGCGGCGGCGTTGGAATCAGCGCCTCTTCCTCGGCGAATCCGACCGGCTGCAGACAACTGCTGTACAGGAACATCGGGTTGACGTCGTCAGCGCCTTTGGACGCCACGATCTGCACGCAGTGATTCATCAGCAGCTCATAGAGCGAATAGGCGTATTGCGACTGGCCGCGCAGGAAAAAGCGGAGTTTATCCAGCGGCAATTGCCCTAAATCGATTTCCGGCGCGAAACCTTCCAGGCGAACGTGAATCACCGCGGAGGCGCCTTGCACGGTTTGTGATCCTGGAGCAATGAAAGGGCGCTCCTTGAGGCTTGCTTTAGTGACTTCGATCGGAAGCAGATCCAGGTCGTAACCGGTGCTGAATCGACACACTTTATTCTGGAATACGTCGCTCTCCAGGCGTGAATGGCGCGCGACATGTAAGGGGCCATCCAGATCTTTCGCCGCTCTGAACTGCACTACCGCCATAGAGGGTATCGGGCGCAAATAGTGTGGATAGAGCTGGTCAAGCAGGGCGTCGGACAGTTCGGAGAAATCATCCTCCAAACGATACTGAATACGGGCGTTCAAATACGCGACGCCTTCCAGCAGGCGCGAAACGTGTGGGTCTTCCACCACGTCGCCGGAAATGCGCAACCGACCGGCGATCTTTGGATGTACGCGGGCGAACTCCGCGCCGGACTGGCGCAGGTAGGCCAGTTCCTTCTCGTAATAGGGTAATAATTCGTCGCTCATTAACGCGCCTCCTGAACGTTGACGATAGCCGAAATCGGCTCCAGGGAGGAATCAAAGGAGATTTCCTCGGGAGCCGGTTCGGCGAACAACACCGCCTCGATGCGGAAATGCAAGGTGGCGCCTTCCGCCCAGTCCTCATCCAGGGTTATGACCCTGACAGACTTAAAGCGGGGCTCAAACATGGCGATATGTTGTTCCACTGTACGGCAGAACTGACTTTTACCTTCCGCACTAAGGAAGTTGATAGTGTGCAGATCGGGCAGACCGTAATTGATCAGCGATTCGTCCAGCTGACGCAGATTGTCAGATGCGGAGATAGGGCGATAGCGCGTGTTGAGGAGGTCCTCAAGATCGCGGCGCACGGATTCGCGGAGCTCATTGAGCACCTGATGGCGATTTTTTTCCGGTTCAACTTTCAGGTCCGGCCTCTCATCTATCAGCCGGTCCAGCACCGAAGGGCGCAGTTTTTGGCTCTTACTTATTTTCGTCATCCGAATCCCTTAACTAGCGGTGTTAACCTCTGTCGTCAGATGCAGCTCCGACACCAGGCGATCGGCCTGATAATGTGGGCGCAAGTAAATAGTGGTGGCGAAGGAGCCGGGCTTCTCGGGAATCTCTTTGACCTGCACTGAGCCTTCACGCAACGGATAGCGCGCCTGCATGAACCAGTCCGCATCTTCCTGCGAGGTGACATACTGGGTCAGCCAACGCTGCAGCTCGCGCTCGCAGTCTTCCGCCCGCCTGACGGAGCCGATCATATCGCGGGTAATCACTTTGATATAGTGGGCGAAGCGAGAGCCGCACAAAACATGCTGTAGCAGTGAGGACAACCTGGAGTTGGCGCTGGCGATCCGGTCCTGAAATACTTTCGCACGGTGCAGGGTGGGAGTGCTGTAAAACACGCCCATGGGAACGTCGTAGCACTGACAGAGCGCAATGAGTCCATGCTCACTGAGCGCGCGTTCGCGTTCGTCGGAAAAAACGGCGTCAACAATCGGCTTATGCGCGATTTTCTTGGCGTCCGTAGCAAAAGCGTCCACGACCAGATTGTCGACAGCGCCCCCCGCCATGTGATCGCGAAGCAAACCGCGAATATGCGAAAACCAGCCTACTTCAGTGAATTCGCGTATCAATACCTTGGCCAACGCAAAGTTGGCGTATCCCCACAAGTAGTTTTCATTGGAGGCCTGGGCGCGCTTTTCTGAGAAAAGCAGTCCGCCATGAGGGGCGATCTGAATAGAGTAGGGATTGCGGATCAGCACGCGAGGCATCGTCAGTCCCAAAAAGCGCGTGTCAGGGTGATCGCGCAAACTGTTCCAGGAAATGTAGTCCTGCTCGCTGAAAAGTTGCTTCAGGCTGATCGGGCTGGTGATTTCCGGGAAACTCGCCATTTCAAACAACTGGGGCGCGGCGTTAAGCAGTATTGGCGAGAAAGACGCTGCGCCGATTTCCGCCAGACGCTCCAGAGTGGGAATATCGTTAAAACGGTGTCCCGCAAAGGGTTTATGGGCCACCTCAAAATTCATCAAGATGATGCCGTAGGGCTCGCCCCCAGGCACGTCGTATTCTTCGCTGTATATCTTGTGGAATAACTGACTCTGGTCGAACTCCACGGAGCGATTTACGTCCTTGGTGATTTCAGACCAAGTGATATCCAGGAAACGGATCTTCACCAGCTTGCGGCCATATGAATAACTTACCACGTCATACAGGCTGCGCCAGGCGCGCTCTAAATCCTGAAACTTGCTGTGGTGAAGGATATGGTTGACCTGGTTGATGATCTTGTTGTCGATCTGGGCGACGGCTCTTTGCAGCCAAAGAATCAGGTAGTCGTAGTCCAGTGGCTTACCGGCGGCTTTGTCCTCGTAACACCAATCTGGAAGTTTGATCAGTTGAAGTATCTTCTTGAGCGCGATCACTTCAGCGGAGCTTGGCCCCTGCGTGCGCTTCTGCACAACTCCGTAGGTAAACGGCATGGGGTTGTCGTTTGGAGATACTTTATTCTGCATCTTGGATTTGCGTAAGTCTGCCCGGAGAACGTTTATTTATTGGTTTAATTCTAAAATTTAAGCCGGGCTTGCACTCTAAGAGAGCAGGCCCGGCCCAAGCATGTCGCTTACTGTTCCTGAGCGGTTTTATCAACCGGACTTAGGAATTTCCGCAACCAGACGTAGAGAAGTGGTGAGCTCTTCCATTTGCAGCCATGGGCGCAAGTGAGCAACGGCGCTGAAAGAACCAGGAGATTCTGGGTTCTCTTTAACCTCAACGCGCGCTTCAGCCAATGGATACTTCGCCTTGGATTCGGGCGATGCGTCCGGGTTGCTGTTGCAGTAAGTGTTGATCCAGTTGTTCAACCAACGTTCTGCGCCTTTGGCGTCCATGAAGGAGCCAATCTTGTCGCGAGCCATAACCTTCAGGTAGTGAGCGACGCGCGAGGTTGCCATGATGTAAGGCAGTCTTGCGGAGATCGCTGCGTTTGCGGTCGCGTCGGCTTTGTCGAACTTCTTGGCCTTCTGGCAGGTCTGTGAACCGAAGAATACGGCATAGTCAGTATTCTTGTAGTGCAACAGCGGCAGGAAGCCTTGTTTGGACAATTCAGCTTCACGACGTTCAGTGATGCCCACTTCGGTCGGACACTTCTGGTCAACGTCGCCGTCATCGCTGACGAACAAGTGAGAAGGCAGGCCAGTTACTTTACCGCCATTCTCTGCGCCACGAATTGCTACACACCAGCCGTGTTCAGCGAAAGCCTGAGTCAGGGTGGTGCCCATAACATAGGCGGCGTTCATCCACGCAAACTTGTCGTGCTCGACGTTCGCGGCTTTGCCAGTTTTGGAGTCGATCGGCAGCTCTTCATAGTTGAAGTCTTCGATGGACTTGCCGTTTCTGCCGTAGGGCATGCGAGACAATACGCGCGGCATAACCAGGGTGACGAAACGGGAGTCGTCGGAATCCCGGAAGCTGCGCCAGGGGATGTATTCCTGAGTCTCAAATATTTTCTCCAGATCGCGTGGCGTGGAGAGTTCGGTGAAGTCATCAAAGCCGAACATCTGTGGGCCAGCAGCGGAAATGAAGGGGCAGAAACCAGCGGCGGAAACGCCCGCCATGTTTTGCAGCAACTCTACGTCTTCCGGGTGGTTGGAGAATTCAAAGTCGCCGATCAGCGCGCCGTAAGGCTCGCCACCTGCGGTACCAAATTCTGACTCGTAGATTTTCTTGAAGATCTGGCTTTGGTCGAACTCAACTGCGCGGTCCAAATCTTTATACAGCTCACGCTTGCCGATGTTCAGCATACGGATTTTCAGCGAGGAGCTGGTCTCGGAATTCATGATCAGGTGGTGCAGACCGCGCCAGGAGCCTTCCAGCTTCTGGAATTTATCGTCGTGCATGATGGCCGCCAATTGCTTGGACATCAACGCATCGATCTGGTCAATCGCTTTATTTATGGTGACGGTGAGGTTGCGGTCCCATTTGACCATACCTGCGCCCGCTTGTTTCGCCAGGTTTGCGATCAGGTCCTGGGCTTGCTCAGGCTCGGTTTGCTTGGTGGCGGTAATCGCCATGTCCAACAGACTGGAGCTGGATTCTTCCGCTGCTCCGGATTCCTGACCTTGTAATTCTGCGTCGCTCATTAGGCATCTCCTCCGTCTTCATCTTTGGCCGGGCTACGCTCTTCCACTTCTTTGCTCAATACCGCCATCTTGTCTGCGTCAGATAGAACCTGTTCCAACAAGCCCTCCAGCTCCTCAGAGCGGTCAGCCTTGCTCAGCAGGTCGCGCAGGCGGTTGCGCGCTTCCAGCAGCTCTTTCAGCGCTGGGATTTGTTTAACGATATTTTGTGGCTCGAAATCTTCAATAGAATTGAAAGCGAGACTCATGCCTACTTGCTTGTCAGGGTCGCCGGAAATTTCGTCTTGTACTTTAAGGTCCAAAGTAGGAGCGACTTTCTCCATGATTTCATTGAAGTTGTCACGGTCAATGTTGACGAACTTGCGCTCTTTCAGGGATTTCTTGGCGTCAGTATTGTCGCCTGAGTAATCGCCCATGACCCCAACTACAAATGGCAGCTCTTTTTTGACTTCCGCACCACCAGTTTCCACATCATAAGTGATGTGCACTCGCGGTTTGCGGACTCTGTTTAATTTATCCTGTAGGCTATCTGACATTATTAAGTCCTCTTTGATTTAGCTGTAGGTATCCGGTTAAGCGTCAAAAAAAATTTTAACCCTTTAATCTGTTGATTTGTCACCAACCCTCGCCACTGCCGCCGTCTCTACCCCAGTTTTCACTCGAGCTTTGCTCGGGCTCGGAAGCATCCTCGGCTTTCGCTTTTGGCTCAGGAATGGTGACCGCTCTCGCGGTTTGCGATAACTGGCCGATAGGAGCTGCGTCTTCGCCAATTTGAATACCCGTCATTAAAGCATAGCGCGCCCGCGCTTCTTCGTCAGGTATCAGCTCCATGAGCAGTTCTTGAATAGACATTCTACCCCAGCTGGCGGCTCTTTCAATGGCTCCGCAGAGAGGGGAGTGAGGCTCTGTCTTGCGGAAATATTCGGCGATCACCAATAGATGGTTGATAGCGTCTTCGCGACTTCTGAAGGGGCCGTGCGCAACGCCGCCTCTCATTTGCTGACCGCCTCCTCCGCCAGTGTTTCCGCCTGATTGGCCGTCATCGGACTGCATCGGCGCTTCATCATCATCGGAAAGCAGCTTGTTTTTCATCAGGCGCTTATACAGCTCTTCAACTTCCTGCAGCGCATTCTTGACGCCACTGGTGGGAAGGCTGGCTTTGCTGCCGCTTTCTGAGCATTTGGCGTCGACCAGCTCGCCAATCTCCTGCCATAACGCCAGCGCTTGCTGAATATCCTCGTAAGTATTCTGCGCTTTGTCAGGACTTATAGTGAGGAGCTGCTGGTTAACGATATCCTCACTAAGACTCAACTCTTCAAAGCGGCGAATGCGCTCCTCTGGATCTTCGATGTCCAGGGCGTCCTGAAGGCGACCGTAAGAGGTCAGCGTCAGCACATTTTCCGTATCATCTGTCAGTGGCGTATTCTTAATAGGCAGGACCAAAGTGCCAGAGCCATCGTCGCCGTTGAGCGATATCAGCGGGTAGATGCGGGTTTCCACGCCATCTTCGTCAGGAAGCGGGTAGACCGTGTCCCAAAAGTTTTCGACCAGGCCTTTAATGATCTGAAGACCATCGCGAAGTCCGGTGAAACCTTCCAGTTTAAGCAACGCTTCGGTAAGCCAAGCGGCGACTTCAAGGTCTTTGCTTTTGCGTTTAAGAATCGTTGGGGCGAGGCGACGGATCTCCCGCCATTGTTCAACCAGCTCCAGTTCGCCGTTGGCGTCAAAGCGCGCAGCCTTGGCCAGAGATACGACTTTGCGACGCGCGGCCTTGGCGGCGCTGAAGTCACTGTCGTTTTCATCTCTTAGGTCGGTTCCGGATGGATTCTCGTCACTGATTGGCGAGAAGAAAGGCTCTAACTCAATAATATTGTCAGACGCCATAATGTATTTACTCCATAAAATCGTTCGGCGCTCGGAAATAGAGGAGTATGTCCGATTTTTCCCTGAAATCAATGTTGTTTAAGACATCGGCCGGTCGTGAATCTTGTTTTTCACGGCTGGCAGGGGGCTTCTCACAACCCTTGTCCAGGGTTCCGGGAAGGCCGGTTAATATACTAAAGTATTCGCTTTCAGGCTAGCTCGCCCCTTACTTTTTTGGCGCTAGCCCTTTGTTTTAAAAGCTTCCTTTTGGGATTAGGGCGAATGGTTTAGCTGGGTGTCGTGCATTTGGCGGACCCAATTTTCAGGTCTGATTACTGAACGGAAACGGGCTTATTAAAGGTTGGGATAATTTGCAAAAAGCAGGTTTGTATAGTTTGACGTGGGGTGCTTCACATTGCCTTGTTAAGGGAAAAAAGCGCGGTAAATTCATTGTCTTACTAATGGTTTTATTGTGTTCTTTTGTTACTGGATGCGCAGGACTCGCTACTCCGCCGGATGTGGAAGAGGGCGTGGCGGGCTATGTGAATGCTGACGACTTTAATATGTGGCTGGCGTATAAGAATGAAGCCGTCATAGGGGCGGGCAGCATGCTTCATGCATCCGGCTTGCAAGCGCCCCTGATTGTTGCAATAGAGGGGGACGGCCTGCCTTGGAGTCGCCCTTGGCGCATCTCCTCCGATCCAACGTCTCCAGATCCTCTTATGTTTGACTGGTATCAACAATGGCAGGGTGAAGCATTGTATCTAGGGAGGCCTTGCTATTTCGGGGCCAGATCCAGTCGCGTTCCGCCAGCGCCCTGGGATCAGGAAAAACCGCCGGAAGCGCAGCCTTGTTTCGCCTATTGGTATACGCATGGTCGTTACAGTGAAGAAGTTGTGACGGCGATGGCTCAGGCTCTGCGAATGAAAGCTGGCGATCGCCCATTGTTATTGCTAGGGCATAGTGGCGGCGGGACCTTGGCGATGCTGCTGGCGGTGCGGATGAATAATGTTGCAGCGGTGATGACGCTGTCTGGAAATTTGGATGTGGCGGCATGGACGTCAGGGCACAATTTCTCCAGGTTGACGGGATCTCTCGACCCGGCAGTTTTGCCGCCTCTTTATCGTGATGTCAGGCAATGGCATTGGGCCGCCAGCGGAGATGAAACCGTGAAGCTGGAATGGATAGAGAAGGAAGCAGCGCGGCAGCAAGCGATTTTTCAGTTAGGCCCCGCCATTAAGCATGGCGACTGGCGACTCTATTGGCCGCAGATAAATGAAGCCATTTCGCAGCTAAAAGCAACTATAAGCCGACAAAGATAAACAATAATCGCGTTGCACAGGCGTTGGATGCGATCAATACTTTATTTGTAAAAAATTATTCTCTGTATCGAGCGGAGGCCGGACCGTCGGCGTTCAGGGTTTTGGGCGAGAACGTCGCTTTATCTGTTGCCTGTTCGGATAAGCAGGAGGCGCCATCGTTTGCGGTGACGCCAGGGCAGTACAGCAGCGTTGATAAAAGTGAGATGAATTATGACACGCAGACAAGGTATGAGCAGTAAACAGCACAGGTCATTAAAAAAGCGTACCCCATGGGGGCTGCCTGTCATGGTCGCAGCGGGCGCCTTGGCTGCGTGCAGCAGTCAGCCGGTGGATCAAGCTGGCGATAAGGGAACGGAAGCGGACAAATTAATGGTGGTGGACTGTCTGTTGCCAGGGCAGATTCGTCAGTTAGGGGCCAACGCCCGATTTTTGACCGCCCGCCGCCCGATTAAGACGACTGCCTCTGAGTGCGCTATCCGAGGAGGCGAATTCACCGCCTTTGATAGAGCCGATTACTCTACTGCGTTGAAAGTCTGGCTGGAGCAGGCCAAATCCGGAGATGCTGAAGCGCAGACATACGTCGGCGAGATTTATGAAAAAGGTTTGGGACTGGCGCCGGATTATGAAGTGGCTGCGGTTTGGTATCGCCGCGCCGCGGACCAGAATTTCACACGGGCTCAGATTAACCTGGGCAATCTTTATGAAAAAGGACTTGGGGTTAATAAAGACCCTATCATGGCGTTGAACTGGTATCGTCGCGCCTCAGGCCTGGATGGCGACAATCTGCAATATGCGTCCACCATTATTGCGAATGATGCCCTGCAGAAAGAACTGTCCAATCTGCAAGGCGAAGTAAGCAAGCTGGAGCAGTACAAGGCGCAAACAGAGGAAGAGAAACGTCGCGCGGCCGAAAAGGCGAGGGCGGAACAGCTGGCTAAGCAGGAGCGTGACAAAGCCAATCAGGCCACTCAGACTGCGACGCTTGAAGTAGCAAGCTTAGACCCCACTCTGGCGCCACCTTCCATCCAGATCCTTGATCCTCCTATTTCGTTGACTCGCAGTGGCCCCACGGTCCTGTTGCGCAACGCGGTGAGCGAGAAAGAGATTATCGGTAAAGTCGATTCCCCCGCAGGCTTGAAGTCGTTCACGGTGAACGGCAAAAGAGTTGATGTGGATGAATTCAACTTATTCTTTATCAAGGTGCCGGTACAGGGGCGTAAAACAGACGTCGCCATGAACGCAACGGATAAAGTGGATCAACGCGTCGGTTTCGGCTTTTCCATGTTCCTTGACCAGGCGGCGAATCAGTCCCGCACTCAGAAAATCGAGTTTGACGCCAGCTCGCAGTCGCCTAAATTCGATGGCGTCAGCTTTGGTCGCTATTACGCGCTGGTGATTGGTAACCGTGATTACGCCTATTACACGGATCTTGAAACACCAGAAAAAGATGCTCGCACCATTGCAGAAATGCTGAGCAAGCAATACGGCTTCAACACCAAACTGCTGCTTAACGCGACGCGCTATGAGCTGTTGTCCGCGCTAAACGAAATGCGTGAAAAACTGACGGAGCATGACAACCTGCTGATCTACTATGCAGGTCATGGCGAGTTGGATTCGCAGAATGATCGCGGCTACTGGCTGCCGGTGGACGCGGAGCCGGGCAACACGGCGAACTGGTTGTCCAACGTATCGATTTCCGACCAGTTGAACACCTTTAAAGCCAAGCATGTGATGGTGGTGGCGGACTCCTGTTACGCAGGCACTCTGTCTACCGCCTCGGTGGCGCGCCAGAGCGCAGTGGCGGAAAACGAACTACAGAAAGAGTGGTTGGAGCTGATGGTCGATGTCAAAGCTCGCACTGTGCTGACGTCTGGAGGCGTGCGTCCGGTATTAGATAGCGGCGGCGGCGATCACTCAGTGTTTGCGCGGGCGTTTATCGAAGCGTTGAACACCAACAATGGTCTGATGGACGGTAACCGTCTGTTTATCTCTGTGCTCGGCGATGTGCGTAAGCGCTCACAGCAATTCGGTATTGATCAGATCCCAGATTATGGCGCGATCAAATACGCGGGCCATGAAGCCGGTGAGTTCTTCTTCGTAAAAGCGAAATCCATCTAATTCGACATACTCTCCCCAGGGGGCGGACTTCTTCCGCCCCTTTTTAATTCTCCCACCGCAAACGTCGCTTTTTTCGTAGAGCATTAATTTGCTGGATGAAACTGACAGTAAGACGTTATTATTTTTCCACTGACGATTTCCCGGCTTACTCCAGGCACTTCGGATTTTGACGCTATAGTTATACTAATAGCGCTTCCCATATAGCGTTTGCGCGAGCAGGCGAAGTGCTTGGACAAGCGGACCTAACCCTTTGAATTAATTGATAGCGCTGGACAGTAATTGAACGATGTCTGATACGCAAATTTTCGATCCCGCCTCAATGGACTCTCAGTATTTCGGCAAATACAAGGTGCAGCGCGAACTGGGGCGCGGCGCCATGGGGGTGGTGTATCAGTGTTTTGACCCTGATTTTGAACGCATCGTCGCCGTCAAGGTATTGCTGCCGGAGTTGTTGGGCGCAGACGTGACGGGTGAGTTCCGCGAACGTTTTCGTAACGAGATGCGGGCGGCGGGCAAGATATCTCACCCTAATGTGATTAATGTATTCGACGCTGGCGATCAGGATGGCGCGCCGTTTTTCGTCATGGAGTATGTAGAGGGGTATGAGCTGAAAAGCGCGCTCGACGACGGGCAGCGCTTCCCCATCGACAAGACCCTGAAGATCATGACGGACGTGCTTTCCGGTCTCGGTCATATCCATGAACATGGCATCATTCACCGTGACCTGAAGCCCGCCAACATCTTTATTACCAAGAATGGCGTTGCGAAAATCGCCGACTTTGGCGTCGCCAAACTGGAGTCTTCCGAGCTGACCCGGGTGGGCACCATCATCGGTTCCCCCAGGTATATGTCTCCTGAACAGTGTCAGGGCCTGCCGGTAGACGCGCGTTCGGATTTGTTCGCCGCTGGCATTATTTTTTATCAGCTGTTGACCAATGAGCATTGTTTTAACGCCAACTCGCCGACAGCGATCATGCAGAAGATTCTGCACGCGAAACCCGAACTGCCCTCAATGTTGATACCGACTTTGTCCAAGCATTATGACGCGGTTGTCGTAAAAGCCCTGGAGAAGAGCCCAGAGAAACGTTACCAGTCTGCGGAAGATTTTATTCAGGGATTGATGCAGGCGGCTGAAGGTAAAAAAAGCGGTAATATCAAGGGCCCTATGTTCGCTGGCGTCGGTGGTTTGCTGGCTGTGGCGGCGGCAGGGTTGCTTTACGTTTTGATGCCTTCGGTGGGGCAGAATGGCGTAACGCCTCCCGCTGAGACGACCAAATTGGTCCCGAGCAGTGTTAATGGAACGGAAGCGATTTCCAGGCAATCCGACAACGGCGCTCAAGCGCATGCTGATAACAATGGCAATAGTAACCCTGATAGCGCTCAAAACGGCTCAACGCCTCAAAATGCGTCAACTGCAAATACTGACAATCCTGTACGTCCCGCCAACACTGAAGTGCAAAGCCTTAATCCGGAAATTTCCGCCAAGATTGAACGGTTGCTCAAGGTGGCCAAAGTCCATCGCTTGCAGGGACGATTGGTGACCCCTTCCGGCTCCAGCGCCTACGACGCCTATAAAATTGTGCTTGAGATTGATCCTACTAACCAGGTGGCGCAAGAGGGGCTGAAGACTCTGGAACACGATTTGGTGACTCGCATTGATGAGTTGCGGGATCAGGGAGAGTCGCAGATGGCTCTGGCGGAAGCTACCACCGGGAGTCAACTGTTTCCCAGCTCCGAGCAATTATCGAAGCTGGCGACGCAGCTGAAAAAGTAGCTCAGGCTTCCTCCGGTTCAGGCGCGATAGCGCCCTGGACCGAGCCGGACGCCAGGGGCAGCTCCACATAAAAAGTCGCGCCTTTGCCGACTTCAGATTCGAAATCAATCCGTCCATGCATGCCCTTGGCCAATTCTCTGGAGATAAATAAGCCCAGCCCGGTGCCGCCTTTTTGTCGGCGATCAGAGGAGTCAGCCTGGGAAAATTTCTTGAAGATGCGGGTATAAAACTCGGGCGGAATGCCGGGACCGCGGTCTGTGACGGAGATGCGCACGTAGTTCTCCCGACGCTGCACCGAGATGTTCACGGTTGAACCTTGCGGAGAGAATTTGGCGGCGTTGGAGAGAAAGTTGGCCAATATTTGCTGAAATCTCAATGGATCAACGTTCACGAGACTCCCATCTTCACGGTGGGTGATCTGATACTCCACCTCATGCTGCTGACCATAAACCAGATTGGTGTCAATGGACTGCTCCACCAGCGGCATCACGGGTTCGACGGAAAAGCTATATTTCACGCCGCCAGCAGTGATTTTCTCCATATCTAACAAGTCATTGATCAACAGGGCGAGTCGCTGACTGTTTTTGTAGGCGATTTGCAGAAAACGGGCGAATTCTTCCGTCGGCTGGCCCACCGCGCCGTTCAACAGGAGGCTGAGCGCCCCGGTGATGGAGGTCAGTGGGGTGCGCAGTTCATGGCTGACGGTGGAGATAAACTCATTTTTCATGCGATCGACGCGTTTGCGCTCGGTAATGTCGCGCACCACCACAATAAACAAACGTTCCGATCTGCGGTGTACTTCCGACACGGATATGCCCACGGGAAAGCGCTCGCCGTTCTGGCGTACGCCCTCTATTTCATGTTCTTCGCCGCTGGCGTCGCTACGTATAGAGGCGGATAGATAGTCCGACATGGTTTCCGAGGCGTCGTCGTCGGAATAGTTGGCGAATAATCGTTTAAGGTTGTAGCCGATGACGGAATCCGCGTTGTAGTGGAATATGCGCTCCGCCGCCCGATTGAAGGAAGCGATGAAGCCAATCTCATCCACGGTGATGATGCCGTCGTTGATATTATTCAGAATCGCCTGGGTATGCTGCGCATGTTCTTCCGCCTCCGCTTCCGCCATTTTTTGCTGGTGGATGTCGGAGATCGAGCCGGCCATTCTGATGGCGACATTCTCTTTGTTGCGAATGGCGGCGCCCCGGGAGCGGAACCAGCGCCATTCACCGGAGCGGGTCAGCAATCGATGCATGATGTCATAAGGCGACTCGCTCTCCAGATGCGCCTTGATGGCCTGCAGAACCGGGTTTTTGTCCTGGGGATGAATTTTCTGCTCAAACTCAGTAAAGGTGTTGCTGAAGCTGCCTTCCTCATAGCCGAGCAAAGCCTGGAAGCGAGGCGCGTAATACATGTGGCCGGTTTCCAGGTTCCAATCCCAGATCCCGTCATTGGAGCCGCGCACCGCCAACTGGTAGCGCTCCTCGCTCTGACGCAGGCGGGTTTCGTTGTCGCGAATAGTTTGCGTCATGCGCTTGGCCAGCTCTAACGCCTGCTCCCGTCGAAATGACAGGAACCAGACCAGTAGCGTCAGCAATAGACTGACCACGCCGCCGAGCCCCACCACTAGTTTGTCCAAGTGGGTGATAGCGTCGGCTTCAAACGCTGGCGTGTTCTCAAATACCACCGTCCAGTCATGTTGATAGAAAGTCAGCGTACGCGAGGCGGTATAGCGGGGAGGGGGGGCGTCTTCTATCTCCTGTAATCCAGTGTGGAAATCGTTTTCTTCTGTCTCGAACATCAGCGTTTCGTCACTGATGGTGTTGTTGTCGTAGATTCGAAATGAAATCTGTAAGCGACGCGGGCCAAGGATGCCGGCCATTAAATCGTCAATGCGATAGGGGCTGTATACGAAACCTTGCAGGGCGCGCCAGCGCGCCTGTTCCGTTTCAGGGATCACGCCTTTGGCGTAAATAGGCACGTACATAAGAAATCCGGACTGCACTTTTCCATGGGTCTCCTGCACCAGCGTGACCTTGCCGGACAGGGCGGTTTCCGCTGATGACGCCGCTTGGCGCATAGCGGCGGCGCGGGTTTCCTCGGACATCATGTCGTAACCGAATGCGGCCAGGTTGCGTCCCAGAAAAGGCTCCAGGTAAACAATAGCGGAATAAATTTCCCGATCGCCCTGAGGTTTGACGACATAGTTGGGAAATCCTTCTGCTCTTATGGTTGCGATATGTTGGGCGAGTTGATGCCTGGGGATGACGACGGAGTAGCCGACGCCAAGAATGCCTGGATAGTTCTTGTTCAGATTGAGGCTTTCGATATAAGTGCGCCACTCATCACGCCTGACTTCATTGCTGGCTTTGAACAAGGCTCCGCCGCCGAGCAGGATCTGCTCATGATCGCGCATGCGCTGGGTGATGAGAGAGGAGACCTCATCGACATAGAGTTGGAACTGTCGCTCGGCGCTGAGTTGCTCCTGGTTGCGAATAACGCCGGCGGCCAGAACCACCATGGCCAGACTGGCGATCAACACTCCCCAGGCGGCAAGTAGGCGGCGTCTGAACAGAGGGGCGACGGAGGCCCAAAATGCGTTGCCGGATTGAGGTCTGATGTTCGCCATCCTTTTTTAATGCGTTGCTGGCCGCCGCCGAGACGGCCGATTGATCATTGGCGCTTATGGAAAGTTCAGTTGGCGGGGCTGAACTTGTCAAGGAGACTTCCGCCTCCTGTCCATTGACGCGGCGACGCGCTGATGGGCGCGCCGCCGGAAAGAGATCGGGCGCAGACTAGAATTGATAAGAGACGCCAATGGCGATGACCGGCCAGTATTTGGCGTTATCCAGGTCATCGTTATTGATATTGTCCTCTTCTTTCGCCAATTCACTCTCCAACTGTGCTTTCAGCGCGGGGTTGGCGTCTGCGGCGGGACTATCCGCCGACAGGTGCGCCTGGGCGGTGTCGGTGAACAATATGCCCAGATCTGCGTTAAATCCCCATCCTTTGGTCGGCGCTACGGCATTGCCCCAGCCAATGCCCAGATAAGGCGAAATGGCGCGATCATAATCGATCTTGGCGTGCAGCGTGCCGACTTGTTCGGGGGTAAAGGTAAAGTCACCGATTTCCACATTTTCTGTTGGCGTTGCGGTACCGGTGAATTCATTGCGGTTGGAGAACAAACCGCCGCTGACGCGGAAGCCGCCTTCGAAGGGATGCCAGTCCATGATGAGGCCGTATGATTCCAGATCGATATCAATATCGTAGTCCACATCGTCCAGAGAGCGATCAACGGAGTGTGAGAAGCCGTTGACCATGCCACGCATATTCCAGCTCAGGTCATGCAGTGGAATAGTGACGCTGATGCCTGCGCCCAGGGTGCCTAACATAATGCCCGGGGCGATGGATTGTCCTTCAAGAGTATGGAATACACCGCTTTCTGCTTGCGGACCGCCCAGCTCCATACGCACGCCTGCCTGCCAGACGTCGGTGGAGAGGTTGTCGCGGGCGAAGTCGGTTCCATAGCGAACGTAGGCGGATGTGCCGCTTTTGAAAACGCCGGTGAGAGATAGACCGGCGTTCATATAAGTTTTATCCGCTTCCTCTGTTTGCAGCTTGAACGAACCTGCTTCAGGGAAGATTGATAACTGGGCTTCTATTTCGGTGGGATCGTTTTTCAACTCGTTCACGAACGCCAACTCCAGTTGTGGAATCAGCACGCCGAAGTTGTAGCTCAACGCCTGACTGACCCGTGCGCCAAGGGTGCCGGTCATGAGGTCTGTAGAGTATTCCATTACGTCCAGTCCCAAACCTGCGTCATTGCTTTCGCTGTAAGCGTCCACATTAACGGTGCGGTATTCAATATTAAGGAAGGCGTCGACCTGCCATTGCTGAACCTGGTAATTGATGCCGGTCCCCATAGCGGCGTTCCATTGGTCGCCGTCGGTATCGCCTTTGGAGGTCGAGGTGACGCCAGGAAAGTTGACGGCGCGAGTTGAGTCGATCGAGACGCCGCCGTAACCGGCGATCCAGTCAAAATACCAATTGTCCCGTGGATAATAGTTACCGTAGAAGGCAAGGTTCCAGGTATCGGTTTCCAGCTTGGTGACGGAGTTGTTTTCTTCGCTGTCTGTCGTGGTGTACCCGGCGGAAATACCGAGAATCAGTTTATTGGTGAAGCGATAGTCAACGCCGGCGAGCAGTTGTTGCGCGTCATAATCGTATGCGCGCTGATCGCCGTGTGCGTCAGCGTCGCCAAATATCAAAGAGCCGCTTAAGAATACGCCCAGGCGATTGTCGGCGAACATAGACTCGTCATCCCCAGCGGCGCCGCCGGTTCCTGTGACGCCTAATAACTTGCCGACGCTGAAATTCTGGCCTTGTACTTCCGTGCGTAGTCCTACCAGGCTTAAACCGGTAGATCCGTTGCGCAGATTGCTGAGACGGTCGCCCAAGCTTTTTACCTGTGACGCAGCGGCTTCTTTCATGGCGCCAGCCTGAGCGCCAATCTGGCGCAGCAGAATTTGTTCCAGCGCGTCCGCTCTTTCCGAATCGCTCAACGCGGCGAGAGCGTTACAGGTGGCCTGGAAGGTGGCGTCCGTCTCTCTGACAATGCCGGCGGAGTTGGCGTCGCAGGCGGCTTGCAGCACCCCGGCAAGCTGTTCTTGCTCCTCGTCTTTGGCGCCCGCCAGTAGCGGTTCTGAATCGGGATCGACGGAGATGGTCACGGTAGCAGTACTGCTGCCGACGCCTTCGTAGGTGACGGTGTAGTTGAGTACGACGTCGGTTGGTTCAGTTAAGTCGCTGGGAGGCGTGTATTTGTAAAGTCCGCTGATGCCGCTCAGTTGGGTGATGGAGCCTTGCTCTGGCGTATCAATGGTGAACTCCGATGGATTGCCGCTGGGTTTGACGTCGTTTTCCAGAGGGAAGATGGTGATGGCTTCTCGTCCCGCCAGATATTTATCGTTCACCGCTTGTAAGCTGCCAGCCTCTACTGTCAGGTCGACCGTCACAGTGGCGGTGCTTGTGCCCCGAATATCCTGCAGCGTGTAGGTGAACGTGACGGTGCCTGAAAATGAAGGATTAGGCACCAGGTTAACAGAGAGGTTATCGTCAGTATCGATCGCCACGCTACCCGCTGAACTGTTGCTCAGTGCAGATACGCTGGTAATCTTGGCTGCATTGATCGCCTCCTGAGTGCTGATATCGATAGTGTCGTTGTAGGTGACGACCAGCTTTTCCTGCCCGCCCCCTGGGTCGACGATGTAGGAATCGTTTACTGCAGTGGCGGCGAGGGAGTGTGAAGCGATGCAATTGAGTAGCAAAAAAAGCGTGGAGCAGAGGAGTGATCGGAGTCTGAGCGTCATGTTGCGTACCTTGCCTTTTTCTTGAGGTTGTTACAGCTGTCAATGCGATTGGATCGCGGCCGTGACCAAGACTTCAGCAGCTACCGCTGGCGGGCCAATTTTATTTTTAATTAGGAAAGTGTAGGCGAGGCCTATGGAATCGTGTAGGAAATTTGCGGATGTTTTTGCGCATCCGGCCCCATGAGGGCCGGATTCGTTCGCGAAAGACGTGAGCGGCCTCAGGGCGCTTCCGGCAACTCCAGGTAGGACTGTGCGGCGCTGCTATGCCGGAAGCTGACGGCGTAAGGCGTCAACGTCGGCGGGCCATAAAGAATATCGAAGGTATCAAAGGCAATGGCGATGCGATGTCCAGCGGGCACGTCATAAGCCGCCGCCGTCAACTCCATGTCCAGACTCTGATCCCGCCAGGGAGCGGCGTCGTGCAGCGTAGCCGGCGCATGGGTAATCAGTTTGCCAACGCTCAGCACATCGACGTCATACAGATAGGCATTTAACTGCACCTTGTTGTAGCTGGGTTCGATATTCAGATGTATTTTCGCCATCCCACGGATTTTCAGCGTTTCCGACAGCGCGCCGCTTTGATAGACGATGCCGTGAACGCGATTAATCAGCGGCATAGAGGCGTAAACCGGCAGGCCCAGACCATCCAATAGCGCGGACAAAAGGGGAATGCCGGTGCTGGCGCCGGAATCGAGCCCGGAATAGATCGTGTTGGTGCGGGGCAACCAGGAATCGTATTGAGTGTTTGATAGGCCCCCGTTGCTGAGCAGTCCTCTAGGATGCATATACAGCGTGCGTTTTTGCGCGCCGGGGATGGGCCACGCGGCGTATTCTTCCCGCTTGTGTTTGAGGTCGGTCAGCATGGTCAGGGGAGGGCGCGCCATGATGCCGGTATCTTCGCCTTTCAACCAATAGTCAAACCAGTCACTTGCGTTGTCCCAGGTGTAGTTGGGGATGCCGAGCAAACCAAGTCCTTCCGCAGACGCGTGCGTGCCCTGGTTCAGGTCCAAACGCTTGGGCCCGCTGAGCTGTTCGAAGAAGCGCAGCAGATTGTTAGGCTGGAACAGGTTATCGCCAAAGCTGTTGGCCAGATACACCGGCGCCTGGCGGGCGTTGATCTGATCCACGACGCGGGAGGGCGAACGTTCGTAGCCCCAGGCCATGGTTTCCGGGATATTTTTATGCTCCACCAGATTGCGGTATTTCTGCGCGATAGCTGGGTCCATATTGGCGGTGATCAGGCCGCTGGACACTAGGAAAAAGCCCCAGAACAAACGTGGCGTTTGCTGCGCGTACAGCGACTCCACCAAATCCCCCCAAGTGCTCATGGCGACGGCGGTTTTGATGCGCGGCTCATGAGCCAACCCCAGCAAACTGATGCCCGAGCCGTAGGAAATGCCGGTGACGCCGATAGCGTTGGGATCGGCCTGGGTGTTGGCCAACAGCCAATCCACCATGGCTGACAGGTCCGCCATATCGTTGGGGCCGGCTACATCCACCATGCCCTCGGAACAGCCCCAGCCCCGGGAACTGTAGCTCAGAGCCTGATAACCTCTTTCCGCGTATTTGGCCGCTTGCAGAAAGTATTCATGCTCGTCCAATACCCAGCTATTGATAAAAATCACCGTAGGGTAGCCGCTCGCCGGAGGCGGCGTATTGGGGATGAACAGATTGGCGTCGAGAGAAATACCGTCGTGGGCGGTGACCTTGATGTTGTCGTTAAAGCGATAATCGGCGTGATCAGGGAGGTCGAAATTGACGCAGATATTGGCGCTGGCGAGACTGGACCAGCCGAGCGCTAAAAGGGTCCATAACAGAACGGATCGTAACGTGACGTTCATGGGGAGTATCCTTGTCATGTTATTTTTGTTTTGTGTTTGATCCTTCCGCGCTAACGCACTCCTTCAACGGGGAGGACCTGACAAAGTATTCCATAAATAAACGTCGTTCATTTCACCCGAACGGGTGAGAGCGCGCGTTTTTGTGAACTGCGTTAAGGTTAGCTCTGACTATCCAGGGTGAAGTAGAACGTGGTGCCTTCGCCGCTGGAGGAATCCAGCCAGATTCGACCGCCATGCCGCTCTACGATTTTCTTCACGATGGTCAGGCCGACGCCGGTGCCGCCGTATTTGTCCTGAGGGTGCAGGCGTTTGAAGATCTTGAAGATTTTCTCATACAGATTAGAGCTGATGCCGATGCCGTTGTCCTTGACGTAAAAGATGTGCTGGGCGTTTTCCTCAAAGCTGCCCACCGTGATCCACTTTTCTTCTTTGTCGTTATACTTCATGGAGTTGGTGATGAGATTGCGGAACACCTCCGCGACTCTGACGCGATCGCATTTTATTTCCGGCAGTTTGTTGGCGATGCGGCAGTTGACGGCCAGCTCATTCAGGCGCGGCTCCAGCGTTTCGATCACTTCGGTGACCACGGTGTTGAGGTTGCAGCTCTCTATGGAGAGATCGGTTCTGCCCAGACGGGAGTAATGCAGTAACTCGGTTATCAGGCGCTCCATGCGACTGGTCAGACGCACCAGGCTCTGCAGCATTTGACGACCGCTGTCATCCAGCCGGTCCTGGTAATCCTCAATCAGGAAGGAGGCGTAGTTGCTGATGCCGCGCAGCGGCTCTTTCAGGTCATGTGACGCAATATAGGCGAAATCATCCAATTCCTGATTGGAGCGCAGCAGCGCTTCTTTATGCTTGATCTGCTCGGTAACGTCCGCAGCCATACCGATCAGGCAAATGAGCCTTCCATCGTCGTCCAATACGCCGTGACCTTTGTCTTCGATATAGCGCAGGGAGCCCCAGGCGTCGATGATGCGGTAGCTATGGGACCATTCGCCCTGCTTGTGTCGTTCCAGGCCCTTAAGGATACGATCGCGGTCTTCCGGCACGATCGCATCGATAAAGCCCCTGGGGTTTTCATACAGAGACTGGCAACTGCGTCCCCAGATTTCCTCGTAGCGACGGTTGATGAAGTAGATGCGGTCGAGTCCGGGGGCTGACATCCAGACCACGCCGGGCAGGGTTTCTGCGATAGTGCGAAATTTCGCTTCGCTTTCTTTCAGCGCTTTTTGGATCTCGTTGGTTTCACGGATGTATTTCTGGTGCGCCTGCTCGATTTGCTCCTGCATGCGCTTGCGTTCAGTGATGTCGATGACAGTGGCGATAATGGTATGGCTGTCATGCTCGTGGACAGCGGTCAGGCCGACTTCCACGGGGATCTGACCGCCATTTTTATGCCGCGCCCACAAGTCCCGGCCCACGCCCATCTTCCGGGTTTCAGGGCGTTTCAAGTAGGCGTTGCGTTGGATTTGGTGCTGGTGGCGGATACTCTCCGGCAATAACAGCTCAATCGGTTGCTGCTTCAGTTCATCTTTGGCATATCCCAACATTTCTGTCAGGACGGAATTAAAGGACTGGATCAGGCCATCGCTGTTGACCACTACCAGGCCATAACCGACGGCGTTGCTGATCGTGTTGGCGCGCTCTTCCGCCAGACGACGCTCAATATTCTCGCGCTCCAGGCGGCGGTTGAGATTTTGTAACTCCTCCGTGCGCTGCGCCACCTGTTCCTCCAGATAGGCTTTCACCTGGGTGAGTTCGTCACTGCGCAGACTGCTCAACGCCAGCTTGTTCTGCAAGCTATCCGTGAGTTCGCGCCACTCATTAAAAGAGGGGAGCTGGGTGATCTTGGGCAAGAGGGGCCAAACGACGATGGCGGTGATGGCGGAAACCAGCGCCGTCGCGACCTTGATGGCGCCTTCCGCGTAGTAGTACCCATTCCAGACGTTGACGATTTCCATGACGTGAGTCATGCCGCAAAACAGGATGAAGCAGGCGAACAGCGCGAGGGTCCAATTCAGTTCAAACTGCCGCTTGCGGTAAATGAAAAACAGCAGGGCCAGGGGAATACTGAAATAGGAGACGGCGATAATCAGGTCCGATCCCACATGCATGATCAGCAGGTCGTATTGCCAGAGCAGGCAGTGGCCATGAGGCATGTAGTCGCCGGAGAGAAGCCGGTCGATGATTGACATTGCGGTTTACTCCATAAACGCTGAAAGGCGTATTCAGGAGGATTTCAGCCCTTTCGCTGAATACGCGGGAAGTGTTCCATGAATTCTTTTAAAGACTGGTTTTCGCAGGGCGTTGGCTTGCCGAACAAATAGCCCTGCGCCAGGTCGCATCGCGATTTTTTTGCGTCATTCCATTGCTTATCGCTTTCAATGCCTTCCGCTGTCACTTTCAGTCCCAGGTGGTGTCCCAGTGCGACGACGGTTTCAATGACCTTCTTGTTGCGTTCATCGTGCTGCGCTTCCAGAAAGAAGCACTTGTCGATTTTCAAAATGTCGATGGGCAGACGGGTGAGATAGGCCAGGGAGCTGTAACCGGTGCCAAAATCGTCTACGGCGATGCGCAGACCCAGCTCATGCAAATTATTGAGCAGGCGAATGCTTGCGTCAGGCTGCCGCATCAGCGTCGTCTCAGTGATCTCCAGTTCGATAACCGAAGGGTCGATAGGATAACGACTTAGCTTGTTGCGAAACATATCCACCAGATAACTGTTATGGAACTGGTTGGCGGGCATGTTGATGGACAGAGAAATCTCCGGGAACTCCTTCGTCCACAGCACCGCCTTACGACAGACTTCGTCGATCAGCCATTCATTGAACGGTTCCATCAATCCCAGGCTTTCCACCATCTGGATCAGCTCCATGGCCTGAATATTGGGATAATCCGGCTTTGGCCAGCGACTCAGCAGTTCAAATCCACGCAGGCATTCACCGGGAATATCGACAATGGGCTGGAAATAGGGCTGAAGCTCTCCCTTTGCAATCGCTCTGGGCAAAGCCGCTTCCAGCGCTTGTTTGCGTTGCCAGATTTCCTTCTGCGACTGGGAAAACTCATGATACGTAGAGCGTCCGCGCCCTTTGGCGGCGTAGAGCGCAAGATCTGCATGCTTCAGTAGCTCCTGCGCGGTTTTCGCCGTGGCGGGATAGCGGGCGATGCCGATAGAGGAACTGACGGCCACCTCATGTTCAGCGATATGCGTGGGCCGGTTAACTTCTTCCAACAGTTTTTCCGCAACGCTGCGGGTGATATTGACGTCGACATTCTCCAGCAGCACCACAAATTCGTCGCCGCCGATGCGGGCTACGCTGTCGGTTTCCCGCACGACAGACTTGATACGGCTGGCGACGGCCTGCAACAGTGCATCGCCGGCGTCGTGGCCCAGGGAATCGTTGACGGGTTTGAAATGATCCAGGTCCAAATAGAACAGGCTGCATTCGTGGCTATTGCGTTCGGCTTTCTTGATCGCCAGCTGCAGACGATCAAGAAACAGCGCCCGGTTTAAAAGTCCGGTGAGCGCGTCGAAATGCGCCATGTAGTTCAATTGATGCTGCAGACTGCAGGTGCGTACGGCGTTGCCGATAGCGCGATGCAGCGACTCGGCGGTCAGGTCTCCCTTCACCAGATAATCATGAGCGCCATTGCGCATCAGTTGCACGGCGATGGACTCGTCTCCCTGACCAGTCAGCACCACCACCGGGATCATGTCGTCGATCCACAGCTTCTTTAGCTTGCGCAAGAACGTCAGGCCATCCATGCCCGGGAGTTGATAATCCAGCAAGCAGCAAATCGGTCGATGGTGCTGCAGGAGTTCAAGCGCCTCTTCCGCGCTTTCCACTTCTTCAATACTGGAGAAGGGTTCTTGGTATTTGGCCAGTAGTCTTCGGTATAAATAGCGATCGTCGGCGGAGTCTTCGATGATTAACAGGGAGGTGTCGCCGCGCATTCCATTCATGCCTCGTTGCCGCGTGGTAGAACTGCAATTTCAAACCAGTACTGCTTGAGCTCGCCAACTGCTCGAATCAAACCGGATAGATCGACCGGTTTGCAGACGTAGGTGTTCGCGCCAGAGAGGTAGCAGCGGGCGATATCCCTTTCATCGCTGGATGTGGTGAGTACGATCACGGGAATGCGGCGCAATTCGGGGTCGCTTTTGACTTGCTTCAGCACTTCGAAACCGTCAATGCCGGGAAGGTTCAGGTCCAGCAGGATCAACGCCGGCAGTTCGCCTCTGTCCTCGAAACGGTTGCGCGCAAACAGGTAGTCCAGCGCTTCCTCCCCCAACTGACAGTGGACAATGGGGTTGATCAATCCTGCTTTGGCGAAGGCGCGTTGCATGGCGGCATAATCATCCATGCTATCTTCGACCACCAGAATAAGCCGGGTGGACTGGTTTCCTGTCATGATTCCCGCCTTGAGAAACGTAGAAAGTCCATGCTGGTTGAGAGCGCCGCGTCTCATCGTATAACTATAGACAAATAGTCGCTGTTTGGCGCAAGTGCAAGCGGTTCATTTTTATTACATATTTATAGAGCTGCTTTGACAGGCTCAGATGCGTAACGCCTTCGCGCCCGAGCGGATGGTCTTCGCGGCGACCTCGCGTCATTTTGGCAGTGGTCTAAACTGATAATTGTCGGAAAAAGAAAGCGTTGAACATTTCCTGGCGACGTCTTTCGCGTCCGCTGGTACGTCGGGCGCAAACTGCTATGCCGTTTGCAGGACCACTCATAAAAAACTGATATCCGGGACATTGTGTGACTGAATCCACGACCTCCGGCTCCGCTTCCATCACCAAACAGATTTCTGTGCTGGAGAAAAAGCGGTCCGCGTTATTGCGCTTGGTAAGAGCGACGTCTTCCCTGGAAAAGCTGCGCCAGAGCTTCCAGGCGGTGCTGCAGTTGGGCGCGACGAAGATGACGCTGTCCACCTCTGCGTTGAAATCATTTGAATCACTGGGGCGCAAAGTCCGCAACCTGCCTGACTCCGAGGTGAAAGTTCGCCTGGGCAATCTGGACGACCACGTGCAGAGCAACCTGGGTCGGGTCACGGAAATGGCTTTGCAGCTGGTGGACGCTGAGGAGGCGATTGACGAAAAATTCGAAGAAATCAATCTGGTGGTAGGTGATTTCAGTCGTTATGCGCGCACCTCCATCGCCATGCGGGTGTTGTTGGAACGGCGCGGGGTGAAAATTGCGCCCCTGAAAATCAGCCTTCCCGTTGAGGATATCAAGCGGCGTTTGAGTCGGGTTTGTGAGCAGGAGAAGAGTTGCCGCAAGCAAGCGGAAGAGCAGATTGTCAGCATGCACGAGGACATTGGCGTCATGCTGAGCAATCCTACCTGTACGGGGATGCAGCGGCAGGTGCTGGAAGCTGTGGATACCGCGCTGATGGATAATCTGGAGCATATTCAAGCGGGTAAAAGCCTGGCGGATTTGCCCACGCCAATCGAAGAAATTGAGCTGGAAACGCCGCGGCCGGGTGCGGTGACGAAGACCGCAGAAGAGAAGGAGTCTGCGCAAGAAAAAGAGCAAGCAGCCAAAAGTCGCGAAGCGCCGCCGCATCCTCCAGAAAAGGCCAAGAAGCCGAGCGCCAAGCAAGCTGCTCAGCCGGAATCTTCGCCCAAACGTCCTTCAGGCGTGATGGGACGCTTTCTTGAATGGTTGAACACGCCTTGGAGCGTGGGTTGGAAAGACCTCAGGAAGAAGAAGCGCGATACGAGGCGCAAGTAAGTCTCAGGCCTTGTCTTTTGTAGACGAGATTCTGAAGCGGGCTTTGTCGATGCCATGTTTCTTGATCATTTTCCCCAGGGCGCGCCGCTCTTTACCTGACCGGCGCGCTGCTTCACTGATGTTTCCACGTGTGGTCTCCATCAACCAGTTCAGATAGTCGCTCTCGAAACGCCGAACCACTGCGCTTTTGGCGTCATTAAAGGATTGAGCTTCGAAGCTGACGTCAAACTGGGGGGGAATGGCGTTTGGCGACGAAGGCAGAGAAAATTGCAATTCCGCATTGTCGCTGAGCAGGTATTCCCGTTGCAGAAGATTCTCCAGCTCTCTGACATTTCCCGGCCAGGCATAGGACTTCAGCGCCTGTAAGGTCGCCATGTTGAGCTGTTTCTCGGGACGACGGTATTGTTGACTGAATCGTTGCAGCATATACCGGGACAGCAGCTCAATGTCTTCTTCGCGACCCCGCAGGGCTGGCATGGTCAGGGTCAGGATATGTAGGCGAAAGAACAGGTCTTCTCGAAACTCTCCCTGCGCTACTTGCTGCGCCAGGTTGGCGTTGGTGGCGGCGATAACGCGGATATCCGCAGTACGGTATCCCGCGCAGCCCAGCGGGCGGTATTCTCGGGTTTGCAGAAAACGGAGCAGGGCGACTTGGGCTTTGGCGGACAGGCTATCGATTTCGTCGAGAAAAAGGGTTCCCCGGTTGGCTAATTCGATCAACCCCGGCTGTGCGCTTTTGGCGTCGGTGAAAGCGCCCTTGGCGTGGCCGAATAACTCATTTTCCAGTAATTGCTCTGGCAATGCGCCGCAATTAATAGGAATAAACGGAAACTGTCGGCGCTCCCCCAGATAATGAATCGCCCGCGCCGCCATCTCCTTACCGGTGCCGGTTTCGCCTTCGATCAACACTGGCGCATCGCAGCGCGCGATCCGGGCAATTAGACGCAACGTAGCGGTGAACGCGGCGGAGCGACCGATCATATTCAGCGCATCGAACTGTTCCCATAAAGCGGCTTCCTGATGGGAGTCATGGGTATCTGCTTCAGCACCTTCCCGATGGCGTAGACGATCCAGTCGCAAGGCCAGTTCCGCCTTATGACAGGGCCAGCGCACAAACTCATCGAAACGCTGCATGAAATCCGCGTCCCACTCTCCCGCATCGGAGCTGTATACGCACAGACTTCTGCCGCGCTGTTCCGGCGTCAGGGCGGCGAGGATGGCGTCTTTGGGATACGGCTGGGCGCCAAGCAAAAACAGAGTAATAGCGTTGGAGCAAGGCTGAGGTTGATTCAGCCAGACGTCACCGGACACAAACTGAGGACGGTAGCCCAGCTCAGGCAGAATCCGGCTGAACTCAGAATGATGCTGTGATGAAGAGCTGAAGGCGATGCAGTCTAAGGTTTCCATATGCCTGCTCCAGGCGTTTCTTGTTATCGTCAGAGACGCGCCCGCCGATGACTGCACTGAGTAAACGCGTCCATGAATAAGCGCGCCGCTAACCCGAAGCGCTGCCAGGGAGTTTTAGTATAGTTCGAAATTTTCACTTTGCAGGGAGATCAAGAACACATTGTGTTATTACTCGGTCTGTGGCGCGCTGAGATCAAGAGAAAGTCAGCTTCCCTGCTGAATCCTCTAAATCAGTCCAACAAGCTCAGCGCCTTCTCTATTCCGCTGCCTTTTCCGGCGTAAACATCTTCCGGTTGCATGTAGGGCATCTCATATTTGGTAGGGACGCCGATGTTTTCGAACACTTCTCCTTGAGGGGAGGCGTAGACTTCGTTGGATAGTTGGGGCTAATCGCTGAAGCGCTTCACAAAATACAGCTCCTTAATGTCCTCCACTTGCTTGAGTTCACTAAGAATGGCCGCTGGCGCGCTGTTGACTAATACCAATGGCGAGTTTTGTGAGAAACTGTTTTGCATTACTAATCTGCAACAACATCAAACAAGCCATAGAGTTGATTAGGAGACCCGTAGTGAAAGACATCATCGAAGGCTTTCTGAAGTTCCAGCGCGAAGCATTTCCTGAGCGTAAGGAGTTGTTCAAAGACCTCGCCACTCAGCAGCAGCCGCGTACTCTGTTTATTTCCTGTTCCGACAGCCGTTTGGTTCCGGAACTGGTCACCCAGAGAGAGCCAGGGGATCTCTTCGTCATCCGTAATGCGGGCAACATTGTGCCTCCGTATGGGCCGGAACCCGGTGGGGTGTCGGCGTCGGTGGAATACGCCGTGGCGGCGTTGCGGGTGGCGGATATCGTCGTGTGTGGGCATTCCAACTGCGGCGCGATGACAGCGGTTGCTACCTGCCAATGCATTGATCACATGCCTGCAGTCGCCCACTGGTTGCGCTATGCGGACTCCGCCAAAGTGGTGAATCAGGCGCGTAAGCACGCCGATGAACGAGCGAAGATTGAAGATATGGTGAGAGAGAATGTCATCGCCCAGCTGGCGAACTTGCAGACACATCCGTCTGTACGTCTGGCGCTGCAGGAAGGCCGCCTCACCATGCACGGCTGGTTCTACGACATCGAGTCTGGCGGCATCGAGGCATACGACGGTTCCAGACATGCCTTCGTGCCGCTGGCGGAACATCCTGAAGCGCGGGCGATTCCTGGGAAGTTGTCGCACGCGGTCTGACTTGATCGCATAATTCTCATGCGGCGTCATCGTAGCTCAGGTCCTGGGCTTCGAGACGCCGTATTTTTTAGGTGGAGATTGCCGCTTATGAAGCTCCGCTTGCCTCGGCGTTTTTAAGCTGGATACTAATTCCGGCGAGCTTCCATCCCAGTCCTTCATACACGTAATGCAGCGCAAAGGTAACTCTCGTCGGTTGCGTGGGATAATAACCTTCGATGACCATAAACCCGTTCTCTTTTATCTCAGCTTCGCCATTGAAAATGGGCGAAGACTTGGAGAGGGCCGTCAGCTTGAGATCCAGATTAAAAAACTCTTCGAAGATGTTGTTCATTTCCTCAACAGAAGACTGGCTTTGCCATAGATTGGACGAGCTGCTGTACAACTTCTCCATCGATTTGTCTTCCACCCCTTGGGCGAAAGTAAGTATGGCGGTATTTACCAGTTTGATCTGGTCTTCTTCACTCGGTATATGAGGCGCGGAGCCCTTTTGAAAACCCGCACTGGGAATATACAAAGAGAGTATTTTCCACTCATCTTCCGTCTTGATAAGGGTTAGGTTGACGGAAAGCGCCTGACCGCCTTCTTGCTCAATCTCTCCTTCCAGAAACCCGCGTTTACCGCTAATCCGGCGGGAACTCCAAGTGGCGTCCACGTATTTATCGAAGCCGTTCTGGATGAGGTAGTTTTCGAGATCGGCGCGGCTAGTGTCGGATTTAAAGTCTTCGGAAAGGTAGCTGTAGGCTTGGTCAAAGTTCTTGTTTTTTGTGGCCAAGAAAAATTCGTCAGCAGCAGTGACGATATCGCCGGTGAGATAGAATATAGCTGCGAATAACAGAGCGACGAGGCCAATGACGGCGGAAATAATAATCGTCAGTTTGCCCATGTATCCTCCTTTGATTGGGTATGTATAGAATTTATGACGCTCGTTGAAAGCGGCCAGTGGGATTATAGAGACCTTTAGTAAATACAGACACGGCATACCGGCCGATTGGCGGTATTCTTGTGTAGAAGGCGGGTGGTTAGCCCTTTTGGCGTGTGACGACTATACGAACTGATGAGGCGGTCTGTAGGGGGCCTTGAATAAGACGGGAAGGCGTCGCCCTGAATAGAGAGACGGCTTCCTGATCTTGGTGCGGATCCAAAAAGTTAAATCCCCAAGTAATTCCCCACCTCAAACATATCCGGCTGGCCTTCTTCAAAGCCGAAATAACAGACGTCTTCCTGTTCACCGGTCTTCTCGTCGATGATGCCGATAACAAACTCGCATTTGAGGCGCTTGGCGATTTTATAAAGGCCGTCGAGAGGTTCTTTAAGTTGCTTCTTATTGCGGATGTTCATATTGACGCCGATGCGCCAGTCAGAAGGATCGTCCAGATCAATGTCTTCGGCGGCTTCCGGCTCGATCTGACGGTTATCGACAAACGTGAGGTCCAGAGCGGATTCTTTTACCCAACTTTCGATTGCTGAAGAAACATCTCCGGCAATGTCTTCCAAGTCTGTTCCATCGACGTAGATGTATAGCAACATGCTTGCTCGCCTCTGATTTCACTGATGCTTTATCTGTAAGAAATAAGATAGCCGAATACGCCCGGCGCGAAATGAAAATGGCGCGCTATCAGGCGTGAAAAAGTTCGGCTATTGATATGGCCGCACATTGTAAGCGTCTGCGGCCTAACTTTCTAACATTCCATGGCTTTCAGGCCCAATGAGGGATGGGTGGGGTAGTCAGAGGCGATTTAATCGCCGGTAATCGCTCAAATTCAATACAACTTATCGCGCTATGACGCTTACGCATTATTTTTGTTGCGGGTTTTGTTGCGGGTTTTGTGGCGCGACGCCGCATACCACTTTGCCTTTGTATCCTGGCTTTGGGATCACTACAATGCGGCGCGCGACAATAAATGCCGTTTCGAAGCTTATAAGAGCGGCCTTTCCAGTAGCTCTGTGCAAAGCGGACAAGTCAGAGCTAGTGACGAACATCGAATAAATTAAGCTGTGTGGAGAACAATAAAATGAAGATCGGGGTAGTGGGATTCAGCAAGCGCTGGTTTGACCAGCAAGCGGCCAGCGAAATCCTGGAGCGCTCTATCAAGACCTGGGTCGACGGAAAGGATAAGAGTGAGGTGGAAATTGTCAGCGGACTGACTAACGCCGGCGTGCCCAAACTGGCCTATGAACTGGCGGTGCGCATGGGGCTCACGACGGTGGGAATCTCCGCGAGAAGGGCGTTGAAAGTGCGTAGCGGTATATTTCCATGCGATAAGCAGATTCTGGTTGGCCAGGACTTTGGCGATGAATCCGAGGCGTTTATCGATTATATCGACTGCCTGATCCGCGTTGGCGGCGGCCCTCAGAGTCGCAAAGAGGTCGAGCTTTTCAAAGAGCGCAAAGGCTTCACTGCGGAGGAGGCCGGGTCTTATCTGTATGAAGAAGAAGTGGAGTGGTTCGGCAAAGACTGACCTGCGTACGCTAGGTCGAGCCTACGCGCAACTTAACGAATTTTGCAGCCACTCACAAAATACGGCGCGATTGTTATACAGTCGCGCTAATTTTTGGAGTAATATTGAAAACGTTTTCACTGTGTGAAGCTGTCGCAGCCTAGTTGCTGCGTTCCGCATAAAACGACGCTGAGGCCATTGTACCTATTGCGTCGGGCGAACCTGAGGGAGTGAAGGGCGCACTGGCGCAAGGCCTTGTAACTCAATTATGACAATAAGGATATCGCTATGCGTAAAAAGAGGTTTTTCACGTCGTCATTCGCCGCCTTGTGTCTGCTCAGCGCGGCTGTACAAGGGCAAACCCCGTCAGCCCATGAGGAGTATCTGCAATTCGCCCAAAACGAGGATGGGGAAATCCATCTCGATGACGGGCGCACCTTGTTTTACACCGTCAAGTCGCGCTCGAAGGTCAATGGAGTCGAGGTCATTCGCGCACAGGTGGATGATCCTGCTCTGGCGGAATTCATGGACTACAGCAGTTTTATCGTCACGTTGGATCACGACAAGCAGGAAATGTCGGGCTATTTGGAAACGGGTTCTGGTCAATTTCGTCTGCAGTCGTCTTCAGATGGAAATGAAAACGTTTTCTGGCGAAAAATCAAGTCGCCGAAAATGGACGATCGTATTCTGAAGAATCCAGATACGAGCTTTATGAGGCGCTTCAATCAAGAGGCGGCGGGAGAGAAAGACGCCTCAGGACGTTATGTCATTGACGTATTCATCGGATTCTCCGAGCAGGCGGCGCAGGACGTCGGCAATATCAACACCGAAGCGCAAATATACGTGGAGTCGGTGAATGAAGCCCTCAATAACAGCCAGATAGAAGGGGTATACCTGCGTTTGGTGGGAGTCGGCGTGTCGCCGCAAAACCCCGGTGTGGTGACTTCCGTGCTACGGGACGGCAAAGAGTGGTTTAAGGACGATATCGAGCGTTACGCGCCGGATCTTATTGGTTTGGTGCAACGGCCGACGGATGCGCCTGGAAGCGCAGGAGGCTGGGGTAATGTGCCGGGAGACATTGTGGTGATTGGCGCACCCTGGCCTGGCGCCTACCGTCATGAAGTGGGCCACAATGTCGGTGGGATGCACTGCAAATCCGAGGGTGACACGGGTTATAACTATGGGTTTAGCGTCAGACAGGGAAGAGGGACGGCGCAATGCGGCAATGATCTGAGCTACTACTCGTCTCCGTTGATCATGGATGATGAAGGCAACGTGCTCGGGACGACGCACTCACAGGATATGGCGCGCTTGTGGCGTGAACGTTCCGCCGCGATGTCCGCCAATCGAATCCATAAAGTACCGTTCCCGGGCGAGACCGGTGGCCGTTATCGAATGCAGAACTATTGGCGCGCCGATCAGTTTTTGCATATGGAAAACGGCGGACTGGAAAGTGGCGCTATTGAACAAGGCTGGTGGAGCGCCCAATGGGATATCAAAGCGGTTGGCCAGGATGATTATGTGCGAATCTGTAACCGCTGGCGCGCGCAGGCCTGCATGAATGTTGAAGATGGCGGTTTGCAGGCGGGCGCCATTGAGAGCGGCTGGCATAGCGCGCAGTGGAAGCTGGTGCCGGTGGAAGGACAGCCTGACCTGGTGCGCATCCGCAACCGCTGGAAACCGGACCAGTATCTGCATATTGAAAACGGGACGCCTGAGGCGGGGCCGATTCAATCCGGCTGGTTCAGCGCACGCTGGAAACTGACCTCTACCGATTAATCCATACAACGCCGTTCGCTTCGGTGGACGGCGTTTTTACTTGGCCCCTCATTGCGCGGAAGCGTCGCTTGCGTTAATTTGCTTCGTCTCGCGAGCCATCTTCGCCAAAAATCTGTAACGGAAAATGAGTTGTCCGCTGTCGCGGTCATCCGTCAGACTGCGTTTATGGAGATGATTGTGAGCGCCGCAAAATAATTGACGACGGGCCTGTACAAACGTGGAAGTGATTAAGTTTTATAGCGTAAATGATGAATTTGGAGAGTTTTCCAATTTCGCCCAATATCCGATCAAGCTCAAAGGAAAAGTGTGGCCCAGCAGCGAGCATTATTTTCAGGCCATGAAATTCGAGGAAGAAAAGGACCGCAGCGATATTCGCAAAGCCAAGTCTCCGCTGGAAGCCGCGCGTAAAGGCCGTGATCGGAAAAGAAAGCTGCGCAACGATTGGGAGACCGTCAAACTCAATATCATGCGTGAGGCCATTCTCGCCAAATTCACCCAACACGAAGCCCTGCGCGAACGCCTGCTCAGCACCGGTTCCGCCAAAATCGTCGAACACACGGACAACGACGACTACTGGGGCGACGGCGGCGACGGCAGTGGCCAGAACATGCTGGGCCGCATCCTGGAAGAGGTGAGAGCTCAGCTCAGCGAAGATTGACGCCTGCGCTGGGCTTGCAGCCATTCTGTTTACACATACTTATTGGAAAGTTTATGAAGTCTTCCAAACTGCCCGCAGTACTGGCGGTGGTTTATTTCTGTATTAGCTTTATCGCGGCTTATAGCCCCTCCTTCGAAACATTTTTGGGCGAATATGTATGGTCGATATTCAGCCGCGTGCCGGCTTTTAAAAGTTATACACAAGGCGCCCCTGACCCAATCGCAATCCAAAACGCGATTGTTGTAATGTGGGTGCTTAATTTTGCACTGCCAGTCGTGTTCGCCTTTAAGGCGTCCCATAGAGAAAACTTCAAGGACATGGAGATTACACGTCCGAAATGCATGAAGCGGGCGTTGATGGGAGCGCCGCTAATCGCGCTACTGTTTTCTATGTTTTTCTTTTTCGGATTGAATATGGAAAAGACGGATGGCGCCGCCGCTTTCTTCAGTAGCATATTCCAGCACTCTACTCCTGGCGCAATTGCCGTATTAGGTATGATCGGTTGCTCCGTCATGTTATTTATGAGCTTTTGGGCGTTGGATGTTAAGGGCGCAGTCTGGGGCGTTGAGACGGATAATAATCCGGCGGATAAATAGCGTTATCCTACTTGCCTGTAAACGACAAACCCTATCTTTTGCGGCTTGTCGCCAGGTAAGTCCGTCCCCGCTGTTTTTATGATCCCAATGCGATTTGGCGTTTTCACCTTTGCAGTCAAGGAAATGAGATGAAGCAGATACAGCAGTCTCCAGATAGCGTGACGCCTTTTTTGGTGATGGCGGCGTTGTCGGCGGTGTTTATGGGGACGATTGGCGTTATCGCTAAATACGCGCAATTAGGCGCGGAAACCGTGACTTTTTATCGGTTGTTTTTTGGCGCGGCGATGATGCTGGGGTATCTGCTGCTTATCCGTAAAGCGAATCTGCTGTGGTGCTGGCCTTCCTGGCGGGTGCTGATCAACGGCGGTTTTCTGGCGGGATTTATAGTGTTTTATATCCAGGCCATGGAGCACACCAGCATGGCCAATGCGATTATGACCATCTATCTGGCGCCAGTGGTCGCCTCCGTATTCGCGCATCTGTTTTTGTCAGAGAAACTCAGCGCCAGCGCGATAAGTCTGATTCTTACTGCGCTTTTCGGCTTTGCGATGATGATGGAATTTCGTCTTGAGTTCGGCGGTTCCCAGGACGCTTTGGGCATGTCCTACGCTGGGCTGGCCATGCTCTGCTATGCGGGTTTTATTATTATCAACCGCGCCACGTCTGCGCATGTGCATGTTTACGCAAGAAGCTGGTATCAAATGCTGATCGGCGCGCTGTGTATGGCTCCATTGATGCTGCAGCAACAGGAAGTGATTGCGCCAGCGCAGTGGGGCTGGTTGCTGGCGGCGGGCCTTGTGCCTGGCTTTCTCGCTATCCTGTTTGCAGTGATCGCACTGCGTGAGCTGCCTTCCGCCACCTTCGGCACGCTGGCCTATTTAGAGCCCATCGCTGTGGTGACATTCGGCTGGGCTCTGTTTGATCAGGCGTTGAGCCCTTTGCAGATGGCGGGCTGCGGCCTGATTATGTGCTCCGGCATCGCACAGGCGGTCCTGACGCAACGACGGAGCGCCGCCACATCAGGGCAAGCCTGTTCCGTCGCTCAGAACTGATGGGACTAACGGTTTTTAGCGTATTCCGTTAATTGATCTAAAAACGTTGTTTCATCTCTAATGCCGACCCGGTTACCGTCCGGGTCCTGGATATTGATGACTGACCCCCAGGCGTATCGCTCAATCTCCGCCGTTATGCCAAAGGCGCGCACTTCTTCCAACGCTTGCTCCAGATTGCTCACATTGAACCTTAGTTTAGTGGGGCGCTGGTGTATCAGGTTTTCCGGGGTTCCGGCGTAAGCGCTGCCCCCGGTTTCCACTAATAAGTAAGCGCCGCCGTAGCGAAAACAGGTCATTTGGAAGTCGCCGCGTTGTTCTTGAAATTGGATTTCGAGGTTAAACAGATCCCGATAGAAAACCACGCAGGCGTCGTAGTTTTCCGTGTTCAAAATGATTCCTGTTCTGGCTATATCCATAATGATTGGGCTCCAATAGCAGTTTGGTAAAACATGTGTCGTTTTAAATGCTAGGTTGCCGATTCTACAAGACGGCTCGACCAGGAACATTAACATGCTCACTACGCTCTCCATCAATAACTACCGTTCCATACTGCAGCTGACGATGCCATTGGGGTCGCTGAATGTGATTACCGGGCCTAACGGCAGCGGCAAGTCTAACTTGTATCGGGCGTTGCGATTGCTGGCGGAGACGGCGCAAGGCGGGGTGGTTAATTCTTTGGCCGGAGAGGGCGGATTGGGCTCCACATTCTGGGCTGGGCCGGAGAAAATCACTCGTCGGATGCGGACTGGCGAGATACCGGTGCAGGGCGGCCCACGTCGCGATGCGGTGCGCTTGCGGCTCGGCTTTTCCAGTGAGGATTTCGGCTACGCTATATCGCTCGGGCTACCCAAACCATCCCCTTCAGCCTTCGCATTAGACCCAGAAATAAAACGGGAGTGCATCTGGGCAGGACCGTTTTATCGCCCCGCTGGATTGCTGGTGGACCGGGACGGGCCGATGGTGAGAGTGCGCGACGGGCGCAGTTGGAACGTAGCGGCGCAGAATCTCAGCCTTTTCACCAGTATGTTCGATCAGCTGGCCGACCCTGGCGCTGCGCCGGAGGTATTTCGCGTACGCGAAACGATTCGCAACTGGCGTTTCTATGATCACTTCCGTACCGATCGCGATGCGCCTGCTCGTAAACCTCAGTTGGGCACACGCACGCCGGTGTTGCATCATGATGGGCGCGATCTGGCGGCGGCGGTGCAGACCATTCGTGAAATCGGCGACAGCGAAGCGCTTGATGCGGCCATCAGCGACGCCTTTCCCGGCGCCAGACTGGATGTAAGACTACACGAAGACGGCCGCTTCTCGTTGATGTTTTATCAGGAAGGACTGCTCAGGCCTCTGACCGGCGCCGAGCTATCCGACGGCACCTTACGCTATATCCTATGGGTGGCGGCGCTACTGACCCCGCGCCCGCCATCACTGATGGTGCTGAACGAACCGGAAACCAGCCTGCATCCTGACTTATTGCCGGCCTTGGCGCGTCTGATTTTACGCGCCTCGGAACATTCCCAGGTCTGGGTGGTGTCTCACGCCTCCCGTCTCGTCGCCGCTCTTAATGAACACCCGGAATGCAATGCAGTACAACTGGAAAAGCCCCTGGGCCAGACAGAAATCATTGGACAAGGCATTCTGGATACGCCGGCCTGGCATTGGGCGGATAAGTAGAGATTGTTGCGTTGGAAAGGGCGGTTCGAAAGGTGAATGAGAACAATAGGCAGGTGAGGGAAGTGGCGACCCTAATCTTTGAATAGGGTAGAAGGAAGGACCGCCATAGCCTCGCAACGCAGGATAACATTGGCCCGGCGGTGGCGTCCACCAAGAGGTAAGACTCGGTTGCAACCATGTTGATGGTATGGATTTATCCTCTACCAGCACCTAAAGTGTGGAGCTGTTCTTATCCACTTTACAGCCCTCGTTATGACACCCAAAACGCTTGCTCCAATGATTCCCCGTTTATCTATTCAAGAAGTCGCCCTCCGTAAAAAGCAGGCATTATATTTCAGCTCCGAAGCAGTCGGTTCATCCAACGCGCCAGCTGATCAGGTGGCGCAGTTGCAGGTGGAAGCCATGTGCCTGGGATTCGTATTCAGCGATAACACCTTACAGGCTTTGGCTGCCGGGCCAGGGCAGCGTGAAGAAGTCTTCCTCATTCTGCAAAAATTGGTCGGGGCGGATAAAGTCTGGCGACCCATGTATCCCAACTTCCCCTTGCAAGTGTTCAACGCATCGGAATGCGAACTGTTTTTTAACGCGCTGGCGCATTACCGGACACATGGCCAATGGCTGCCTGAGTATGTCGTCAATGAGCGCATGCCGGTCTTTGAAAAGGTGAAGCTCAAACCAATTGGGCTGCTTGCGGGCGATGCGTTATTGAGGCTGTTTCATGATTTATTGGCCGCCAATGGCTCCTTGGCGCCGATTGATAAAGCCTGTCTCCGCACCTTGTTGGAATACTTCGACGAGTCACTTTTGTTACCGCAAGTTCCTGACAAAATCCCGTTCAAAGAAACACTATGCCAGTTGGCGGCGGACGCTTATGCGTTGGATAAAAGGGCGTTGGCGTCAACCGGCGTCAGCAACGCGACGGACGTGCTGCGCATCGCCACTCACTTGTCCGGGGGAGATATTTCCCTGGCGACCAACACTCGGTTCAAGCTGAGCAAAGCGCAACGGAAATGGCTGGTCGGGCTGCTGGAACCGGTAGTCAATGAGACGGACCTCAGACGACACAAGGGGAAATGGAAACGGCTTTTCCACTGCCTGCATATAGGAACATTCGCCTCGGCGCCTAAAACCAATGCTCTGGCGGCGCGTTTAAGGGAAGACCAACTGCAGGGCGATAACCGACAAGTCGAAGCGGCGCTGGAGGCGGGAGAAGCGAATATATTGGTGCGGTTGTTAAGTCGCAAGCCAGGCGAATTCGCCCGCCGACTGGATCACTTGCTGAGACGCTTTTCGATCGATGTCGCCAAGAGCATTCTGGAGGCGTTTCTGCAAAAAATCGATGCAGTGGACACCCGGGTGTTAGTCCAGTTATTGGGTCACTTTGCTTATCGGCAGCAAATGTCTGATGAAGAGATTGCGCACGGAGAGATGGGTGCTGAGCGGGCGAGAATATTTCTTCCTAAAGGACAAATCGCGAGAGCCAAAGTGTTGCATGCGGCGCTTCCTGAAATTGATATTGAAATATTGCAGCGACTCCTTATCGCGATTCGCAAAGAACTTACAAAACGCTTCTCCAGATTGCCGCCGTTGGGCAAGGTCTGGATTGACCCGGCGCTTAGGCATTGTCCGACCCCTTTGCAAATGCGCAGCGCTTCTGAGGGGTTGAAAATCGTCCCGCGGGGCGCCCGACTGGAGATGGGAGATAAAAATACGCTGCGTTTCTTCCTGCATTGGGTGGGGCATGACTTGGACTTGTCCGCCAGCTTTCTGACGGAAGATCTGAAATACCATTCCTCTATCGCCTATTACGCGTTACGTGGCAAGGCTGCCGAGGTTGGATATCGCGCCGCGCACAGCGGGGATATCGTAGAAGCGCCTGAGCCGGATGGCGCCTGCGAATTTATCGACATTGATCTGGGTTCCATCAGTGATCCGTCCATTCGGTATATCGGCATGGACGTGCGCGTGTTCAGCGGCCCTTCACTAGCTCAACAGAACGCCAACGCCGGTTGGATGATGCGAAGGGGAGTGGGTGAAGGCGGAAAGGTGTTTGACGCCACGACTGTAGAGCAACGCATCGCTATCAGCGCGGCGACGCGCACCTGTTTGGCGGCGTTTTTTGATATCAAGCAACGAGAGGTAATCTGGCTGGATTTGGTCGGCTCTTCTGAAAGTCTGCATCGTGGCAACAATGCGGTAAGTAACGCCAGCAACATAGAGCAAATGCTTATGGCGGCGTTGAATTTTCGGCAGCTGTCTTTGTATGAGTTGTTGTCCCTACATGCTCAGGCCCGAGGGGATATGCATCCTGGCGCTGAAGGCGCTGATATGGTCTTCGGGCGGGATATGGTTTTTCAGTATGAGCAGATTCTGGCGCACTTTCTCCAGTAAATTCACCGGGTGTATCCATAGGCATAAAGGCCGCTGTGAAGCGGCTCGGGCTTATTTCCTCACATTTGAAATGTGATTTTTTCCACTGTGCTTTTTCTTCGGCGGCGTTAATTTGGAAATAACGACGGAGTTTCCTGTCGCACCAATAACAAGCGCTCACAATGAAACGGTGGAGAGTCATCATGGGACAACCCTGGGAAGATCGATTATTACAGGTGGATATGCGGCGTGTGGATTATCCCAACGCGCTATGGTCGCCGGCGGCGAATTTCAGAATACCGCCGGGGCGGCGGGACATTCGCTACATTATCATCCATATTACTGGCGGGCCCGCTTTGACCGAACGCAACGCCTTGAATACGTTTCGGGCGGGCCCCGCCAGCGCCCACTATGTTGTCAATCGGGAAGGGCGTGTGGTGCAGACCGTGAGAGAGGCGCACATCGCCAACCATGTCGATAATATCCATTCCCAAACCAATCGCGAGAGTATTGGCATTGAGCATGTGAATCCCTGGGACCCGAATCCAAGGACTTATCCCACGGATGCGCAATACATGGCGTCCGCGCGACTGGTGGCTTGGTTATGTCATCGCTATGGCATTCCCGTGCGTCATGAAACCGCGCCGCACACCGCTGGTATTCGAGGTCATATCGAGGAAGCGCCCCATTCCGGTCATCGTACCTGTCCTAATCCTGCTTGGAATTGGGATTTGTATATCGATCTGGTGCGCAGTATTCGTGTAGAAACCTTCGACGAAATGATTGGTGCTTTGGCGCGCTAAACGCTCGGATATTCACATCATTGCAAGCCTTTTCCCCAAAAACGCCTGACGACTGCCTTTACGTTTAAAGGCGGTCGTCAGGCGCCTTAGCAGTTGTTAAACCCGCCATAAGCCGTCAGTATAAAAATTCGACCCACTTGCAGAGTATTTCCGGCTCTATTCTTCCAATGGACGAGGAGGTCGCCGATGTCTCTTTCCTATAAGGCGTTGTTTCTTGATCTCAGTGGTGTGATTTATGAGGGAAGTCAGGCCATACCAGGAGCCGTCTCCGCCGTAGAGAGGGCAAGGGATAAAGGCCTGACGCTGAGGTTTGTCACCAACACCGCCAGCCAGTCGTCTCGCGATTTGCTGCAACGTCTGAGAAGCATGGGCCTCAGCTTGCAGGACTCAGAGTTATTCACCGCGCCCCTGGCCGCCAAAGCGTATATCCTCGAACACAAACTGCGGCCACTGTGCATTATCAACGACGCGGTGAAAGAAGATCTGGCTGATCTGGATCGCCATGACCCCAATTGCGTGTTGCTGGGGGACGCTCGCGACGGCTTGAACTACCCTAATCTGAACCGCGCATTTCGTCTGTGCCGGGCGGGCGCGCCTTTGATAGGCATTGGCATGAATAAATATTTTAAAGACGATGAAGGCCTGATGCTGGATGCGGGGCCTTTTATCCGCGCACTGGAGTGGGCGGCGGACATCTCGGCGGTGATCATGGGCAAACCCAGCCGGGAATTTTTTGATCAGGTGCGGGCCACAACCGGTTTCTCTCCAGAGCAGTGCCTGATGGTGGGAGACGATGTTGGCGGTGATGTGGAGGGAGCAATGAACGCTGGCCTGCAAGCCTGTCTGGTGCGCACCGGCAAATACCTCCCTGAGGATGAGCGGTGCTTGCCTGCCGGCGCTCAGGTGGCGGACAGCCTGGCGAAACTGTTTTAGCGCGAGGCTGTGCTAATATCAAAACACGGATGTTGTCCCTACCAATAACGGCAATCACGCCGAATAAGACGAATAATTATGGCGACGGTCACTTTCACTAATAACCTCAAACGTTACCTGTCTTGTCCGCCGCAGGCTGTTCCGGCGGAGACGGTGGCGGAAGCGCTGCAGCGGGTCTTTGCGGATAACGCGCGTCTGGCGGGGTATATTCTCGACGATCAGGACCGATTGCGTAAAAACATAGCGATTTTTGTGGATGGACAGATGGTCCGGGACCGACTTCATCTGACCGACGCGTTACAGCCAGACTCCGAAGTACATGTGCTGCAGGCGCTCTCCGGCGGATGACGGCGGCCCCAATCCTTCAATCTGATGGGAGCGGCGGCGATGAATCAAAAACTACGTATAGGAACGCGTAAAGGCTTGTTTGTCTACGAGCGTACGGGAAAGGGGCGATGGCGCTGCGGGGAGCCGGATTTTCTGGGCGACCCGGTGTCCATGGTGTTGCGGGACCCGCGTAACGGCAATAAGTACACTGCGCTTAATCTGGGTCACTTTGGCGTGAAGTTGCACAGGGCGGAGTCCGGTTCGCGTGAGTGGACGGAAATTGACGCCCCTAAATTTCCCAAAAGCGGCGACGAAGATGGTCCGGCGGTGGATCTGATCTGGGAGCTGGTTCCCGGCGGCGCGGATCAACCGGATACATTATGGGCGGGGACCATTCCCGGTGGTTTGTTCAAATCCACGGACCGGGGCGAAAGCTGGACGCTGATTGAGTCGCTCTGGAATCGGCCGGAACGCGCGAACTGGTTCGGCGGCGGGTATGACAAACCTGGTATTCACTCTATCTGTGTGCATCCCAATAACACCCGTTGCGTCCGGCTGGCGATCTCCTGCGGCGGCGTATGGGAAAGTCAGGACGCTGGCGACAACTGGACCCAGACCGGGCAGGGACTGCGCGCCGCCTTTCTACCACCGGATCAAGCCTACAATCCTGTGTCTCAGGACCCTCATCGCATGGTTAGTTGTCCCGCATCGCCGGATCATATGTGGATTCAGCATCATAACGGCATCTTTCGTTCCGATGACGGCGGGCATAGTTGGACGGAGCTCACGGATGTTCCTCCCTCTGTGTTCGGTTTCGCAGTAGCCGTGCATCCCCAGGACCCAAACACGGCCTGGTTTGCTCCGGCGATTAAGGATGAACGCCGCGTCCCGGTGGATGGCAAACTAATCATCAACCGCACGCGGGACGGCGGCAAAAGCTTCACGGCGCTCAGCAATGGTCTGCCGCAAGGCCCGGCTTATGATTTGACCTATCGTCATTCCTTAGATGTGGACGACAGCGGCGACATACTGGCGTTTGGCTCCACCACGGGCGGACTGTGGGTGAGTGAAGATCAGGGGGGCCATTGGCAGTGCCTGAGCGAACATCTGCCGCCGATTTATGTCGTACGCTTCGACAAGCATTTTTAGTCCGGTCGCAGCGGCCCCTAATTAAAGCGCAGGTGGAGATGGGAGCGGATCAATAGCGGGGCATGTCTGGGTCGACTTTGGCCGCCCAGGCGAGAATGCCTCCGCTTAAGTTATAGACGCGTTTGAAATCAGCATCGCTGAATAGCGCGCGGGCGCTGGCGGAGCGTCCGCCTGACTTGCAGTAGAACACCAGCGTTTGCTCTTTGTTGAACTCGTTTATTCGCGCCGGCAGGGTTTGCAGTGGAATGTGCAGGCTGCCGGCGATGGCGCAAATCTCTCGCTCGTAAGGCTCCCGCACGTCAATCAGCGTCAGATTCTCTCCCTGTTGCAGTCGCGCATGTAGCGCCTCTGGACTGATATCGCTTTCCTGCGTCAGGGTTTTGGGGATGCCGCAAAAGGCGTCGTAATCGATCAGCGCTTTGATGCTGGGATGATCTCCGCAGACCGGACACTGGGGATCTCTTCGCAGCCGCAACTCCTCAAAACTCATACTCAATGCGTTGTATTGCAACAGGCGGCCGCTCAAGGTGTCGCCTATGCCAGTGAGGATCTTGATAGCCTCGGTCGCCTGTATGCTCGCGATCATGGCGGGCAATACGCCCAGTACGCCGCCCTCCGCGCAGGAGGGAACCATGCCCGGGGGAGGCGGTTCTGGAAACAGGCAGCGATAGCAAGGGCCGCCATCATGATGAAACACGCTGGCCTGTCCTTCGAACTGAAAGATGCTGCCATACACATTGGGTTTGCCGGTGAGCACGCAGGCATCGTTGGTCAGGTAACGAGTGGGGAAGTTGTCTGTGCCGTCGATCACCAGGTCATAGTCATTGATCAGCGCAAGGGCGTTTTCTGAGGACAGCGTCATCGCGTAGGGGCGTGCGTCTACGTGAGGGTTCAGCGCGCTTAAACGAGCGGCGGCGCGCTCGGCTTTGAAGTGACCAATGTCATTTACGGTATACAGAACCTGCCGCTGCAGATTGCTTTCCTCCACCACATCGCCATCCACAATCCCCAAAACACCCACACCCGCCGCTGCTAAATACAATCCAAGGGGAGACCCCAATCCGCCTGCGCCCACGATCAGCACACGGGAAGCCCGCAGTCTCTCCTGACCTGTGCGTCCAAACTCCGGCAGGCTCAGGTGACGGCTATAGCGGCTGAGTTCAGCTGAAGTAAGCACAGTATGTCCTCCTTAGGGGAAAGTGATGGCGTTGAAAGTGCTGTTTTTATTCTAGGCGTGGGGTGGGAACTAAACCAATGAAGCGAAGAGGATTTGTTTTATTAAGGAAGGCAATAAGTGAGCAATGCTCAGGTGTCATATTTCTGATACAAAATAATCAGCTTGTTGCGCGAGCCATTTCGTGGTTAGGCTTATGTCTTTCAATAACAAAGAGAAAGTGAGGTATCTTGTGGTAAGTAAAAGGAAGTTTGTTGCGCTGTCATTATGTTTAAGCGCCGGTTCGGCGTGCGCGGGGGATTTCATGCTCGGCGTTGGCGCAGCAGCCTGGAAATCGGAGTACGAAGGCGTCAGCGGCTCAGATGAGCTGGCGGTCTATCCGGCGATTTCATACGAAGGAGATCGTTTCAGCATCAGCGGCACTGAAGCTGATTATCGCGTATTGGGCGATGGCGATAGTGGTTTGAGCGCCTATATCAGCCTGGGGATGGGAGACGGCGGATATGATGCGTCAGACTCCGTCGTCTTTGCCGGAATGGACGATAGAGACGCCAGTATCGACTTGGGCGTGGGAGTGGAGTACGCATTCGATCAGGGCTCGTTGAACGCCGCCATCGCCCACGATGTATCCGGCGCTTATAAAGGACTGGTCGCCAGCGCCAGTTTTTCCGCGCCGCAAAAGTTAAGCGATACGCTTTATCTGACGCCTTCAGCAGGCTTTTACTATCGCAGCAGTGACTACGTAGACTACTACTATGGCGTTCTTGACAGTGAAGCAACCTCCGACCGCGCCGCCTATGAAGGCGATGACACGCTGACGCCTTTTGTCGGCTATGAGCTATTCACTGCATTGTCGGAACACTGGCGTATCTCTCACTCAGCGGAAGTGCGCTGGTTGGGAGACGAAATCACTGATTCGCCGTTGGTGGATCGAAGCACGGTATGGAGCGCCGCGTTAAACTTCCTGTACTTGTTCTGAGCTGACCATGCTCGGATCAGCCATCAGACAGGGGCCAAATACGCCTTAGGGCTTGGCCTCTTCGCCTCAACCGTCGGTCAATCTTGCCTATTAATTCTGCAGTTATTTGAAAAAGTGAACTACCTCCCTGATTTTGATGAAAAATAACAGGTAATTGCTTTTCAAGTTTTGACTATCTTGGCAGAATCACTCGTAACAAGGAATCTTCCCGCCGGCATGGAGCACGCTAAATCGTCGCCCTGTTGAGAGAGCTCGGAAGCCTTTCGAATCGATTGCTCACAAGGAGACGTTATTCATGGAGAAGACTGTTTGTTTTATAAGCGGTCATCTTGATCTTACCCCACAGGAATTCGAGCAACACTACGCTCCCGCCATTGACCAGGCATTGGAAAGCCAAGCCGGTTTTGTTGTCGGGGACGCCCGCGGCGCGGACAAACTCGCGCAAGACTACCTTTTCGGAAAATCCAGCGCGGTGACTGTCTATCACATGTTCGACACTCCCAGAAACAATCCCGGATTTCCCACCCAAAGCGGCTTCACCTCCGATAACCAACGAGATAAACAGATGACCGCCGACTCTACCTGTGACATCGCCTGGGTCAGACCAGGGAGGGAGAAGTCCGGGACGGCTAGGAATTTGGCGCGTAGGAAGAGGTAATAGACCGATATCGTTCTGGTTACTTTAAAAGTGCATGTTCTTGCGGTGGAAAAGCCCCTCAGATTTTCGCCGAAATCTGTGCGGAGACGGTGTTTTTCAGGCTACGAATGATGCCTAAGTGCTACGCTTATTGTATAGTTGCCCAGCTTTTTGCGCCGTATGGCGCGATATTCAATGACGATGCAGGAGTAAGTGAACAATGAAAGGCGCTGGCGGAACCTCCGGTGGAGTAGGGCAGTTTTTTGTCGGATTAATCATGCTGTGCGGCGGGTTGTACATGTTGTTCAACTCTATCGTCGTCTCATCAAGTTTCGGTATGGGCATGCGTTTATATGGCTTCAATGCATTTGGCGGCCACTGGGGCATCACCTCAGGTATGGTGATGATTCCTTTCATGTTTGGCGTAGGCCTGATCTTTTTCAGCGCCAAAAACATTCTTGGCTGGATACTGACGATTGGCTCACTGACGGCGCTGGTGTTTGGCGTTATTTCCTCCATCCACTTCAGCATGCGTTCCATGACTGCTTTTGAATTGATTGTGATATTGGTTCTGGCGGTAGGCGGTTTAGGTTTGTTTCTGCGTTCTTTGCGCAACCTGGGCGGGGATTGATCCCCCGAACAAATCTTGTCATACCTCATGCAAGGCGTCTCAATCGAGGCGCTTTTTTATTGCCTCTCCAAATTTAGAGCCCGCAAACTCCCTCCTTATTTTCCCTGACTGGCTGATAACTAGCTTCCTGAGCGCGGGCGTCGGCGCCTGCACTTTATGATGCGGATCAAGCCGCTAACACTTATTAAGATTCTGTTACAGCTTAAAAATGGTTGATATTTGACCTGTGATCTATGCTTTTAAAGGGCTCGACAGGCGTTAGTAGGTGGTAGTTATGGCGGTTGGCGCTTTTTCCCGTTTCTTCTTTTTACGTTTCAATAGCATAGGCTTCCGCGTCGCGGCGTTGCTGCTAATCACCGCGGTGATAATCTCTGGCGCTTTTTCTTTTACCTGGAGCGGTATGTCATCGGTGCGGGACCGGTTTACGCACCTGATAGAAAACGTTAATCGTTCCGGTGACCTGGCCGACGAACTGGCGGTTAACTATCTGATCACCACCAAGGGCGTGAATAATATTCTGTCCGTCAATCAGGCGAGCGAGATCCGCGCCAAACACGAGACCATTAAGGCGCTTACCCCCGGGTTTATGGAGAACGCTTCGTTGCTGGCGGAGCTATCGCCGAGCACGCGGGAGCAAGTGGATCTGCTGATTGATCATCGCAACCAACTGGACAGGTTGGTGGACAGCATCGTCAAGAGTCAGACCGACGCTATTGAGCTGGAGCAGCGCAATATTACCGCTCTCGCTGCGTTCAGGGCGGAAGGGGATAAAATTTCCAAAATGCTGGCGGATATGATTTCCCTTATCAACATGTTCGAAAGCGATTATCCGGTGGTGATCGAAGCGCAGAATTTAAAGCAAACAATTTTGAGTCTGCAGATAGCGGTAACGCGCTACACCTCAGAAAAAGACCGCAATGCGATGAAGAAGCTGCAGGTGGAATTCGACGATGGCGTCAAAGAGGGCGTAGCGACGTTAGAGACTCTCAAGCGCATGGTGGAGGATGAAGCGACGCTGGCGGATATCGAAGACATTTATCGCGAATATAACGGCTGGATCAAAAAGCTGCAGGAGGAAAACGACATCTTTAACGCTTACCTGCTGCGCCTCAATAATCGGGATCAGGCCATTAAGCTCGCCAACGACAGCGATGCGATCATCGCGGATATGAATGCGGCGATTACCCGGATTAACCAAATCACCGGAGATCTGGTCGCCCAATCCAGCGAGGAGACTAATCAGGTCGTGGACGGGGTGAATCGCGCCATTGGTTTCGGCGCTATTGGCTCGCTTATTTCTTTTGTATTGGTGTCGATCATTATTCTTAACGTGGTGATCAAGCCTATCAAGGCAATTACCCGGCGTGTGATGGATATCGCCGAAGGGGAAGGCGATCTGACGCAACGTGTGGAGGTCGGCAGCAAAGGTGAGATTGCAGTGCTGGCGTCTTACTTCAATGCGTTTATCTGCAAGATTCAGGATGTCATCGTCAGCATCCAATCCGCCAGCGCGAGCATGAAAGATAACATCAGCGAGCTGGACAAGTGCGCCCACAATACCTCGGACGTCAGTCAGCGTCAGCGTAACGAGTCAGTAGTGTTGCGCGAAGATATGGAGTCTCTGTCGCAATCGGTGGATACCGTTTCGAAGTTTTCCGAAGACTCGATCTTGCTCGCGGAGCAGGCCAATCAAATTGGCGAGAAAACTAAAAATCTGGTGGTGGACTCCATTGAGTCCATTGAAGGACTGGCGACGGACATCAGCCAGGGGGCGGAGATTATTAAGGAACTGGGTTCTGAGATTGAGCAAATCGACTCCGTTGTCAGCGTGATTCGTTCCATTGCGGAGCAGACCAATCTACTGGCGCTAAACGCCGCCATTGAAGCCGCAAGGGCGGGGGAGCAGGGTAGAGGCTTTGCCGTGGTGGCGGACGAAGTGCGCTCTCTCGCCTCGCGGACCCAGGACAGCACCGCAGATATCCAGGCGATGACGGAGAAGCTGCAGGAAGGCTCGAAAAAAGCCATCAGTTTTATGAATAAAAGTCAGGTGAAAGGCAACGCCACAGTGGAAGAAGCGCGCGCCACCGGTGCGCATCTAGACGAAATGGCGCAGGCCATTGAAAGAGTGCGCAATATGAACAGCGAAATCAGCACCGCGGCGACTGCTCAAATGCAACTCGCCCATGGGGTGAATGATCGTATCCGCCTGGTGGACGAGATAAGCCTGGAGACCGACAAGGAAGCCCATCGCAGTGCGGAGAACAGCGAACATCTAAGCAACCTGAGTGAACAGCTGACGCAACTGGTGCGTAAGTTTCGCATCTAAAATTTGCTCAAGCCCCACAGTCAGATCCTGGTTCTTTTTAGTGGGGCGTCAGCGCGAGTTTTTGTCGTCATCCCCATTTGTCTATGTGTGTGATCACAAAGCCTTTTGACATTGTTATGGCTGGTTGTATTTAGCTGCCGGCTGGGGTATACCTCTGCGACAAATCCGCTTCGGTAGTTAATCCATGAAGAAACCACTTGCTCTGATAAGCGGCGTCTTGCTGCTTACTTCGTTTGTTCAATCCGCTTCCGCCGAATGGTTCAGTAAAGACTGGAATGGCATGGGGACAAAGATTCGCGCCGAGGTGTGGGTGGACGAGGGCGGCGCTGATGCGGCGGAAAAAGCGTTTACGGCAGTGGATGAGGAATTTGATCGACTTGAAGCGCTGATGAGCGTTTACATTGACAGTAGCGAAGTATCCAAAGTGAATCGGCTTGCCGCTAAACAGGCGGTGGTGATCACGCCAGAGCTGTTCCATCTGATTGAAAAAGCGCAGCGGGTTTCTGAGCTGAGCGGTGGGGCTTTTGATATCACTTTCGCATCCATCGGCAAGTACTACAACTACCGCGAAGGGCTGGAGCCAGATGCCAGGCAGATAGAGGAAAATCTGCCGGCGATTAATTATCGATGGATAGAAATGGACCCGGCGGCGCTCAGCATTCATTTTAAAGATCCGAGAGTCACCATTGATCTGGGCGGCATCGCCAAGGGCTACGCAGTAGACAAGGCCATCGAAAAACTGGCGGGGCTGGGCATTCAATATGCGCTGGTGAGCGCCGGTGGCGACAGTCGCCTAATGGGGGATAAACATGGCCGACCCTGGATTGTCGGCGTGAAAGATCCGCGCCTGGAAGATAAGAACGCCGTTCTGATACCTTTGGAAAATACCGCCATCTCCACTTCTGGAGACTATGAACGCTTCTTTATGCACGATGGCGTGCGGGTTCATCACATCATCTCACCAAAAACAGGAAAGTCAGCAGAAGAGTCTCAAAGCGTGACCATTATCGGCCCGGACGCGACGACGACGGATGCGCTTTCTACGACCGTCTTCATTCTCGGTGCGGAAAAGGGCTTGGAGTTGATTGAAAAGCTGCCGGGCATCGATGCGATTATTATCGATCGCAATCGCAAAATGCATTATTCATCAGAGCTGCAACCGCCGACGGCTGAGTAACCGTTGAAAATCTGCAGCTAAATCTCAGACCTACCTGTCTAGTCCTGAAATAGGTGTCAACCCTATTCAGGACGGGGCTCCACAATAAAAAAGGGCCCAATGGGCCCTTTTTCGCATGTCGTTCCAGTGAACGATAAACTTAACCGATGGTGCCGCTTACGATAGGTTGAAACGCTGTCAAACGGTCCAGATCGGAAGAGGAGCCCAGGCCGTGTTGTTCAAATCCTTTGGTGGAGGCGAACTGACTTTGTTCTCCATGCAGCGCCATATAGTTCAGCACAACAGTGTTCACCAACAGGTTGACGTTATTCGCCGCTGGACTTGAAGCGGTTTCTACTGAGGCGTCGGCGCGCATATGGCCAATCTGGCGATGTCTTTCCTGTAGCTCCGTGGTGGAGCCCATCAGCGCCGGGCGGCCGTTGGGGTTGTAGACCAGGAAGAAAGAGGCGGCGGTGGATGAGTTGTCCCCCGTCCATTCGCCTTTTCCGCGGCCGTCTACAGAACTATCTATACGTCCGTTACTGGCCAGTGAGCCATCGCTGAAGACATACATCATCAGAGGCATACCCAGACGCGCAGCATATTCCAGACAAGCGCCCATGCAGCGGCCAGCGCGTAGATCACGTCGTTCGCCTGTGGCGCGATCGCCGGTGTGGTAGTCAAATCCGCCCATGGTGATCGTGCCGGCGCCGGCATAGCCGTTCAGCACCATTTTCATTACCGATGCGGTTTTTCTGAACTCGCCGTCGCTATCAAATTCCGCCTGGGTAAATATGCCTGAAGGGCCGACTATATCAGCGTCGAGAGCTGGGTTCAGCGAGGCGGGGTTGCCGAAGCGGTCCGCCAGATCCGCGCTCTTGAGGTAGCCGCAGTCCACCAGCTTTTTAACGACCTCATCGGTGGTGACAACGCCGGTTTTTTTGTCGCTGATGCGATAAATCGCCTCCATTACCGCTACAGCGTCCGACTGGTCTAATAAGCCGACCAGGTCGCCAACGTCCACCAGGCCTGTCACGTCGCTGGGACGGTCGACCTTGGTGGGGCGTACTTTTGGGTTCATCAGCATCGCCGGGGCCATGGAATTGCCGCCGGAATCCGAGCTGCTGGAGCCAATCAGAGACACCAACGAGCCATCTGCGCCAGCATTGTATATCCCGTACATCGGGTTGTGCGGGTTGTTGCCAGTGTCATTGTCTGACCGCGCAGGAATGACGGCGCCGTTGACAGAGCCCCGAGTAGCGGCCTGGGTTTTCTCCAGAATACCGCGCAGAAAGGCGCTATCGGAGTGAAACGCCAGCCCCAGCTCCTGGTTGACGAAGCCGCCGGGAACACCGGGCGAGCTGCCGATGGCGGGGGTCATGTCGCCAGGCAGGCCGAGTTTGCTATAGCCCGCCGTGCTCAGGAAATCCAGCTGACCGCCTTGCTGTCCGACCAGAACGTTGGAGCCGGAGATGTTGGCGCCGCCAGCGAGGTCGAAACAGATAAAAGGTATTTTTCCTGCGCCTTGTACAGCGATGCCGCAGGAGGACTTCAATGACTCTAAATCCGAAGAGAGCGCAGCATGCGCTTCTCTTGGATTCGCGAAGAGACCCAGTATGGATGTGCCGAACATGGTTCCGGCGCCTGCCATAAAGCCTTGGGCGATAAAGTCCCTACGCGTTACCGGGCGCTTGTGGTCCGGGTGAAACAGCGGCTCGTCGAGGCCGTAAGGTCCACGTCTTCTTGCCATGATAAAACCACCTCTATCGAAATTTTTGCCGTTGATCGTAAAACTCTATTGCACCAGCATTGCTGCGCTGCCCAATACAGCGGCGCAACTTGCTTTGACAATGGTTTCGGTTCTGTCTGCGGAGCATCCGCCGCCGCATGCAACCAGTTTGTCGATCAACTGATTCAGTTCGGCTCTCACATCGGCGCTATCTGGTTGTGACGCCAAGTTTACACCCATGCCTTTATCCAGCAGTGGGTCAATGATCAGGTCTCTTCCTGCGCCGGAGAAGGCGCTGGATGCGCTGGCGTTGAAATCGAAGCCAGGGAAGAATGCGCTGCGCAGCGTGTTATCCTCCACCAGGGCGTCACAATACTGGATCGCCAACTGGGTAACCCCCATTTGATGCGACGCCAGGAACGTATTGATATTCTCGACAGTAGGCAACTGCTGCTTCACCGTTTCAAAGGTTGACTTAACGCCAGGGTCGGAGGCGTTCACGCCAGTAATGGCGGACATGGTTGCGTTAATTTCGTCAAAGTTACGCAGGCCGATTTCGGGAACTGGATCGCCATCGGCGGGCGCGCCAGGAGGCGTTGGTTCCGCTTCAAGAAACACGTGACTGTTGGACCCTAGCAGCTCGAAGGTCAGGAAGAACTCATCCTCCTCTGGCCCTTTCTCCAGCGCGATGATGGTGCCTCTGTCAGACATGACTTGCCCGCTACCAGGGGTATAGCTGGTTTCGTTCAGTGTGATGTCCATGTTTTTGTAGGCCTGGCCAACGGTGACTTCACGGCCGTTCATGCCAAGACGCATGCCTTTGACGGGAATGCTTGATGGCTCTGCGTTCGGATCAAGGCTGATAAAGAACGGCGCGTTGAACAGATAGCTGTAACTGTCGAACTGGCTGACTTCGAACACCACATAGCTCTGCGGGACGTCGATCAAGTGTGACGTGCCGAACAGCAGATAAAACTTCTGTCCGACGCCAGCTTCGAAGTTCTGGGATATTTGTGTTTCCGTCAGCGCGCGGTTGTGAATCGCCACCATCCGGATAGTGCCGTCCCAGGGGCGATTGTTAGAGGCCTCATTGCCTAATACGAAGGCGAAGGTGTCGTCCCAGTCATTCAGGTTGCCAGCGGTAGTCATATCCTCATCGCCAGTGAACTTTCCATTCACATAGATGCGGCGGCCGTTAGCGGGGCTGTATGTCGCCACAACATGTTGCAATGTCGCCTGCAGGTCCTGGTCGCCGTCGTCTGTAACAAGTGCGGGTTCGCCGTTTTGATCCGTTTCGCTGGTGCGATTCAGCAGGCTGTAGCTGTACTGAACCTGTCCCAAAGTGAAGTTACGAGCGTTGACGCCAGCGGAATAGCTGACGATGCGCGCAGGACCTTCCTGAGTTACATTGCCAGGAGCCACCCATGCTTCGATGGAGTATTCGCCTGTTGCAGTGATCAGGTCATGCAACTTCTTGCTATTGGTCGTGGACCCTTGCGCTTTCCCGCCGCTGAGTTTGATGCCCCAGCCGCCAACCCATTCGACGTCGTTACTTAGGGTCAGGTTCAGAGTGGGTTCGATGCCGCTAGTGTCATAAGCGGTGACGCCTTGGCCTGTTTTGAATTCGTACAAAGCGATGACATTCTGCTCATAGCGGCCGCCACTGTTCGCAGCCAGACCATCGGTCAGATTGAGCGCCTTGCTGGCGACCAAATCAGGGTCGACCTGGTCTGGGTCAATGCTGCCGGAAAAGGTCTCAACAGCTTCCAGCATTTTGGCTGCGTCGCTTGCGCAGGAGCCGGACCAGCAGTTGTGGAATTCATCTCTCAGTCGCACAACGAAACGGGAGTTGGCGGGCGTGCCCAGATCCATCTTGCTCTTCGCCGCTGCGTATGCGGCATCCACGTCAGCGCTGGCAAAGTAGGGCGACTGTGGAATGGCTGCGCTTTCACGGTGGCAGCCTGCGCAATTAGTGGTCAGCAGTGGATATACAGTGGAGCTGAACAACCCGGAGTCGCTTGGGAAGTTCTTGGTTTGTCCTGGCTCTTTATCCGCTGGCGCGATCAAGTCGATGGTCTTGGTGTCGCCGGAAACGCCGCCCGCCCAGTCGCTGATATATTTGGTGATGATGTTGGCGCAAAAATCGACGCTGCTTTCCCAGCAGTTATGCCCCTCGCGCACTTTTGAAACCATACGTGATTGGGAGGGATCGCTAAGGTTGACGACTCTATTGGCTTCGGAATAGGCGATGTTGATGTCGTCCTTATGCACGAACATCGGGGATTGGCCGCCGGTAGTGTGGCAGCCGCCGCAACGGTTAGTCGGGGAAAGTTTGTCCCACAGACTGAGTTTAAACTGTTGTACGTCGTCAGTGGCCGGGGCCGGGCCAGTATAAGTGCTGCCTTGCCCCGGGCGCGTCGTGTTGGGTAAGTTCTCGTTGGAGGCTCCGCTATTGCCGCCGCAACCGCTGAGCAGAATACTGATAGCGGCGATCAGTACGGCGATCGCTCTTGTTATCTGCTGTTGTAGTGAGCTCATGGTATTCACAGTCGTAATCCGATTCAGAATTCTTGTTTAGCGAGACGGATAAACCGCCTCACTCGCCCATGCAATATGCGGCTGACTCGGCGAATACACGCTTCATCTTGTAGCCGCTGGCTTTGAAAGAAGAAACCATAGCGCCGATTTGATCTCTGTCTGCGCTATCGATCGGCGACCGCAAGCACACCGTGCGGAAGACGTTTTTTACCTGGCATTGCGCGAAAGCTTCTGAATGAGCAAGCTCCATTCCCATGCTTTTTGCGCCCTGGCCGGAGCCGGTCAGGCCTTTATCCCAGCCCAGCAGGCTGTTCTGGCCTTCACGCCAGTAGTTGTCCCAATGATCGTCTGGGGTGACGTAGCCATATTGGAATGTGGTGGAGTTGATATGGTACTTGCCTTGCACGCGGGTGCCCGTATCTGGATCGGTCATACCTGCCGTGTTGTACACCAGCGCACCGTTTTCGCCATCGGGGTCGGCGTCCATATCGTATTCATATTCATAGTAGGCGAATGCCTGCGCCATCGGGTCCATGCCGCTGTGGCAGCCCACGCAGTTGTTAAGAAAGATCCGGCTGTCGCCGCCCGGGCTCCGTGAGACGTCCTGGCGGATGCGGTCAGGCGCGCGTGTGATGTCTTTCACCTGCTCAAGGTCGTTACACAGGTGGTTCATTAAAGTGAAGCGGAACATGGCGCGGTTGGTGCCGCCGCTGAAAAAAGCTTTGGCCGCCGCGCGGGTCGTCATAACGCCGGCAGTGGCTTCAGCAGGCAGCGACTGTGTGGTGTGCACCAAGTCGTCTTTCAGGCTGACGCGCTGGGTTTCCAGAAACTCATAATGGGCGTTGTTCGCTAAAGAATAGGCAGGTGCGCCCAAGCTGCTTTTGCCGACATACAGATGATTGCCGTAAAGCACTTCCCGAAAGTCTATCCCCAGAACATCTTCATCCCGAATCATACCGACGACGGTGGCGGTATAGTCGTTCAAGGGAACAAATAATGACTGCGCTTCATTGGTCCAGGGCGCAACCATATTTTTCAGGGTCACGTCGTAAAAATTTTTGTTTTCCATAGCGGTATAGGCTGCGGCGATGGGGTCGCCGGAGGTTATATCGCTGGCCATGTCGTTAAGGACCGCCTCGCTGGGCGGCACCCCCGCGATACGATCATGAATTCTCTTAGCCTGTTCCCTGGGGCCTGCCTCTGCTGCAGTAGATAGGGTTATAGCCAGTGAGAGTAGAGATATAACGCAACGCTTAACCTGTCTGCGCTTATTATCTATGGGAGTTAGACTACTCATATTTTATATTCTCCTGCAGCTCTCGTGCAGTGCGCTTAAACGAATGGTTAGGTGATAATTAATATTAATTGATAAAACGACAAATATTAAATGTTCATATGTTCTATGAAAAATGGCCTATACACAGAACTAGTCATAATTCTTTATAAAATAGTGTAGTAGAAGAGGCTAACGGAGTTTTGTGCTGGCCCGCACGGTATTACACTAACTTACAAATCCCTCCTGGCTTCTATAATTGTCCGAGACATAATTCAGGAGGGAGGGATATTAAGTATTTTCCACTTAGTATTTACTCAAGGTTTTATAACTAAACAAGCGTTTGAATGGAATTCGCCGAAAGTATTGGCGCCGGGCAGGGGATAAATTAAGCTCACCGGCTTGTAACATTAATTTAAAATAATTGGTCTGATGGCCATTTGGCATTACTGACTGTGAATGCTTATGAAAAAGATAAAAACGCCGCCCAATAATACCCTTACACCCGGAGGTCACCCGTTACTCCGAGTATTCTCACTATCTATATTATCCGCCGCGCTTGCGGCCTGCGGCGGCGGCATAGGCGGAGCTAATCAAGGCCCTGATCCCGTAGTTCAAGATATTCCCATCGCTTATGTAAAACGTCCCCTTGTTCGTAATGACGAAGGCGCTCTGGTGAGTCAGGACGCCCGCACTCCAATTGAGTTTCGTCCAGGAGCTGTCCTGTACATCCGAAGCCAGGCGTCCCCCAGTGCGACGGCGAGAGATATCAGCTCTCAGGCATTTCAAGGGCCGGAGTTCCTCAATGATGAAGGCCAACTTCTTTACGATGTGAAGGATGTTGATGTGTCCTCTGACGGCTCCAAAATTATATTCGCCATGCGGGCGCCGGAAATTGAAGATGCGGATGAAGATGAGCAGCCAACCTGGAATATCTGGGAATATGACGTCGCTGCAGGGACGCTGGAGAGGGTTATTGCTTCCGACAATGTCGCGGAAGCGGGAGATGACATGGCCCCCCATTATTTGCCGGACGGCCGCATCGTGTTTACCTCAACGCGTCAACGACAGTCGCAAGCGATTTTATTGGACGAAGGTAAGCCCCAGTTTGAAGCATTGAATGAAGATCGTGGCAATCCAGCAATGGTTTTACATGTCATTGATCCGGATACTGATGGAATCAAACAGATCACATTTAATCAGAGCAGTGATCTGGACCCAATAGTGACCCAGGACGGCAAAATAGTATTTACCCGCTGGGACAACATGGGCGGCAATAATTCCATGAATCTCTATCGGGTTAATCCTGATGGGACGGGATTTGAATATTTATACGGTCGCCACAGTCACGACACAGGCTCCAGCACTGAGGCGGTGCAGTTTCTTAAGCCTGTTGAGCTGGAGGACGGACGCATCATGGTGAGTTTGCGTCCCTATGTGAGCAGTCGGTATGGCGGGGCGCTGGTCGCCATTGATGCGGCTAACTTTACCGAGCACGACCAGCCTACATACGAAAATCGCGATGTGTTGACCAACGGTCAGACGGCTTTGACGCCTAGTGACGTCTCCACTGACGATGAAGTGCAAACGCTGGCTGGAACCTTTAATTCAGCATATCCCATGTGGGATGGCACTGGGCGCCTGTTAGTGAGCTGGAGCCAGTGCCGCTTGCTGGATGCGGATAATGATATTGTTCCGTGCACCAATGATCGTCTGGAGAGCACGGACTACCAGCCTGCGCCTCCTCTATATGGTCTGTGGATCTACAATGCGGTGGATGGTACTCAGCTGCCTGTTATCATCCCCACCGAGGATACTTATTACACAGATGCTGTCGTGCTGCAGAGCCGTACCAGAGCGGACTTTATCCCTGATGGCGACGGACCTGAATCCGATTTGGGCAAAGCGGGATACGGCGTTGTGCATATTCGCAGCGTTTATGACATTGACGGAACAGACACGACGCCCGCCGGCATTGGCGCTATGGCGGACCCGGTGCAGACGTCAGCGGATAATCGACCGGCCCGTTTCCTAAGAGTGGTTAAAGCGGTTTCTATGCCCGACCGTGATATCGCCAACGTGCCAGGGACCGCGTTTGGCGCCAGTGCAGGGCAATTAATGCGCGAGATACTGGGATATGTCCCCATCGAGCCGGATGGGTCGGTTAAGTTCGCTGTGCCCGCCAATGTGGCGTTTGCGGTGAGTATTGTTGACAAGGCCGGAAAACGCACCAGTCCGCGCCATCAAAACTGGTTGCAAGTGAGGCCTGGAGAGACGTTGGAGTGCGTTGGTTGTCATACGGCTAACAGTGAGTTGCCCCATGGACGCCCAGGCGCTCAGGCTCCCTCAATCAATTCTGGTGCGGCCACTACTGGGCAGCCTTTCCCGAATACGGAACCTGCTTTGTTCACCAATATGGGCGAAACCATGGCGGAAACCTTCGCCCGAATCAACGGTTTGCGTTACTTGAATCCAGACATTGTATTTGACGATGAGTGGACCGACGCTAATATTACTGCAAAAGCGGAGAGTTTCAGTTACGCCTACGCCGACTTGGCGGCGACTGCGCCAGTATCGACTGCTTGTGCGACGCCCAAGGATGCCAAATGTCGTATCGTTATCAACTATGCGACTCATATTCATCCTTTATGGGGCAAAGTGCGTCAAGTATTGGATGACGACGGGACGACCGTATTGGCTGATCATACTTGTAGTAGTTGTCACGGACTGACGGATGCGATGTCGGCGGTGCAGGTTCCAGCGGCGCAGCTCGATTTAAGCGACGGGCCGTCCACTGATCAAGCTGATCACCTGAAGTCATATCGCGAGTTATTGTTCAACGACGCCGAGCAGGAAATCATTGAAGGAGTGCTTGTGGATCGCCAGATTCCGGTTCTGGACGGAGACGGTAACCCAGTGTTCGAAACTGACGGCAACGGCGATCTTATTCTGGACGATGACGGCAATCCGATACCCGTGACGACTACGGTCGCCGTCAATCGCTCAATGACGCCGCAGGGAGCTGTGGCCAGCACTCGCTTTTTCGCGCCTTTCCAGACAGGGGGAAGCCATGAAGGATGGCTTGATCCGGTCGAGTTGAAGTTGATATCCGAGTGGCTGGATATTGGAGCGCAGTACTACAACAACCCATTTGACGTTCCACAGGATTAAAGACACTTGTTAGCGGTAAGAATATTCCCGGTTTTGTTGGTTATCCTTTGTTGCTTTTCACTGAAAAGTTTTGCTGAAGACGAATATCAGACTGTAAAAGTCGCCGAGCCCTATCTCGAGTTCCGTACGGGACCGGGCCGGGGCTACCCGGTGTTTTTCGTCGTTGAGCAGGACGAGCAGATTGAAATTCTCAAACGGAAAACCGAGTGGTTCAAAGTGCGCAACGCCAAGGGACAGGAAGGCTGGGCCAGCCGTGCGCAAATGGAAATGACTCTGGATGGAAGCGGCGAGCAGGTTGCTTTCAAGGAGCCTCGCTTTGACGACTTTTCCTCCCGTAGCTGGGAAGGCGGCGTCGCTACCGGCGATTTTGGCGGCGCAGCGGTGAACTCCATGTATGTGGGTTATCTGTTCACTCCCAATTTATCGACGGAGCTCTGGGCCTCTCAAGTCCTGGGGGATTTTTCCCAGATCATGATCGCGGACCTGAATATCGTGCACCAGCCTTTTCCCCATTGGCGGATTTCTCCTTTCTTTACGCTGGGAACCGGCGCCGCATTTATTAAGCCGAAGGCAACGCTGGTGAATGAAGACAACAGGGTTGAGGAAGCCTTACATTACGGGCTTGGGGTCAGATGGTACATGACCAATCGTTATTTTATCCGTATGGAATACAAAGACTACGTGGTCTTCACTGACCGCGACGAAAACGAAGAAGCAGAAGAATGGAAAATTGGATTAAGCGTATTTTTCTAAACGACGGGCGTCGTCCTGTCGCCAGTGCGGTATTAGCGTGTGCGATGGTCTCTGTCGGAGCGGGGCAGGCAATGGCTGAGGAGGTGGACGCTGAGTCTGAAACCGCCGTTAAGCCGCTGATCGAGCCGGAGGTGACGCCGCGTCGCGTGCAGGAAGATCTGATCGATACCGAAGACTTTGAAGTCGGCGTATTTACCGGATTGATGAGTGTAGAGGACTTCGGCGTTAACTTCGTGATAGGCGCCCGTCTGGCCTACCATATCAATGAAGATCTGTTCGTTGAGGCTAACTATGGCGTCACTGACACCAGCGAGACCAGCTATGAAAAGCTGAGCGGCTCCGCCAAGTTGCTGAAAGACGACGAGCGCGACCTGACCTATTACAACCTTTCTCTCGGGTATAACATTTTTCCGGGGGAGATATTCCTTGGCAGCAAGTACGCCTTCAATACTAATTTTTATGTCGTGGGTGGATTGGGCAGCACCCAGTTCGCCGGCGATGATCGTCTGACGGCCAATTTCGGCTGGGGATTCCAGATGCTGGGCACCGACTGGCTGTCCCTGCATCTGGGCATGAGAGACCACATTTTCGATACCGACATCCTGGGCGAGGATAAGAAAACCCATAACCTGGAAATGACGACGGGTCTGTCCGTTTTCTTTTAATGATGGTCGCTGAAATCGGCGTCGAAGAAAGAGTAGTTTGAGGAGTCTGAGCTATGAAAAACAAATTCTTTAAAAGTGTGGCGGCGTTTTGTCTGATGATTTCCGCCAGCACTCTTACCGTCAGCGCGAACGCTGCGGAGATCAAGGGCGCGGCGGGTGACTTTACCCTGAAAAGCTCTCTTGGCAAGAACCTGCGCCTGCAGGAGTATCGCGGCCAAGTGGTGCTCATCAACTTCTGGGCTTCCTGGTGCGGTCCCTGTCGTCAGGAAATGCCGATACTGGAAGACATTTACAAAAAGTACGAAAAGTTCGGTTTCACGATTTTTGCGGTGAATGTGGATGAGGATTCATCTCTGGCTAATGAGTTCCTGAAAGACACCAAAGTCTCTTTCCCGATTCTTTACGATAACCAGAACAAGGTCAGCCGCATGTACGACGTGAAGGCGATGCCGACGACGGTCATTGTGGACAGAAACGGCAACATGCGTTACCTGCACAAAGGCTATCAGCCAGGTACGGAAGATCATTACGTTAAAGAAGTCAAAGCGCTGATTCGCGAGTAAAACAACAATGAAAAAGTGGATATTCCTGCTGCTGGCTCCCATGCTGTTGGGAGGCTGCAGCAGTCTCGAACCCTGGGTTATGCCTTATGAGCGTAATAACCTCGCTGATCCGATCATGAGCTTTGGCCGCATCGGTATCGCCGGTTCTTACATGCATCACGTTTATCAGGCCCGGGAAGGCGCGCGCGGCGCTGAAGGCGGCTCCGGCGGAGGCTGCGGCTGTAACTGATATGAAAAACTTTCACCGCATTGCAGCGATATTCAGTTTGTTGGCGACGGCGTTATCCGCCAGCGCAGCCGTGTTGCCGGAAGAGAAAGCGGAGGCCATGTACCACCGCTACGAAGGCGGGGGCATGGAAATTGACGGCCCCTCCGTTCTGGTCAGAAAGAACTTCGACGCCAGTGTCTCGTTGAGCGCGAACTATTATGTCGACTCGGTCAGCTCCGCTTCCGTTGACGTATTGGCGCGAGCGACGCCCTATGAGGAGGAGCGGACGGAAGCTGGTCTCGGCGTGGACTATCTGTACAACAAGTCCATCATGAGCTTCGCCTATACCAACAGCCAGGAAAATGACTTTGACGCCGAGTCGATCCACTTCAATATCAGCCAGGACTTTTTCGGCGATCTGACCACCCTGACCATGGGGTACTCAAAAGGCTGGGATAATGTGCGCAGCAAGCTGGACCCATCCCTTGATGAGGAAGTGGACCGGCAGCATTATCGTCTTGGGGTCAGTCAGGTGTTAACCAAGAACGCCTTGCTTAACCTGGATATCGAAACGATCACGGATGAAGGTTACCTGAATAACCCATACCGGGTTTACCGTTTCCTGGACACCACCAGCCCCAAAGGCTACGAGTACAGAATAGAAAAGTACCCCCAAACGCGCACCAGTAACGCCGTGGCGCTGCGGGGCATGTATTACCTGCCATATCGAGCGGCCGTCAAAGGCGAGGTTCGGTATTTTTCCGACTCATGGAACATCAAGGGCTATAACTACGAGTTGGCCTATGTGCACCCGTTTGGCGATCAATTCATTACCGAGTTCAAGTTTCGTCACTACGAACAAACTAAAGCAGAGTTTTATGACGACCTGTTTGAAGGCGAGGATGTTCGTACTTTTATGGGGCGCGACAAAGAGTTGAGCACCTATAGCGGCGACAGCGTTGGCGTGGGTCTGACCTATGAGTTCAATAAAGGCTTTTCGTTTATTGAAAAAGGCAGCATCAACCTGTTTGTCGACTACATGAAATTCGCGTACGAGGATTTCCGCGACGTGACGCGGACCGGTTTTGCGCCGGGAGAAGAACCTTTGTACGAATTTGACGCCACCGTCATTCGCTTCTTCGTCACTGCGTCTTACTGACAGCGGTGAGGTTATCCATTACGGGATGCGATCAATTTAATTGGGATTGAAAGTATGAATTACAAAAACAGCCTGGCCCATGCATTGTTCCTGATATTGCTGCTGTTGTCGGCCATGGTGCGGGCGGAGGATGGCGCAGAAGACGCCGCTTCCGCTGATGTGATGCAGATGGCGGACGACACAGACATGGCTGCCGTGGACCCCGATACGCCTATCGTGGACCAGGTGCAGTCACTGAAACAGAAAGCTATAGAACTGAATCGCGATCTGTTCATTCTGGAGGAAGACCTGCTGTTTCCCGCCAGCACGCAGTTTGTGGTGTTTCTTTCCGTCGACGTTGGCGAGTTTTTCCAGCTGGATGCAGTGGAAGTCAAAATCGATGGCGAAACAGTGGCCAGCCACCTGTATACGCAGCGCCAGGCCAAGGCCCTGTATAAGGGCGGCATGCAGCGCCTGCATATTGGCAACCTTAAGACCGGCGAACATGAAATCACCGCATTTTTCACTGGAGTAGGGCCCGATAACCGCGATTATAAGCGCGGCGCTACGCAAAAATTTGAGAAGGGCTCGGACATCAAAACGCTGGAGTTGCGCATTACCGACTCGACTAAGAAGTACCAACCTGAATTCACCGTTGTCGAATGGGAATAACTTTAACTGTGTCTGGTAGCCGGTAGTCACTGAGGCAATGAAAAGAATACTTAGAAAAACAATACCGTCTCTTCTCGTCCTGGCGAGCCTGGGGCAAAGCGTCTTCGCTGCGGATGAGAAAAAGCCTGAGCGGGCGCTGGATTTGCAGTACGGTAAAGTGCTGTTCGAGTTCTATCAGCAGCGTTATTACGGCGCGCTCACGGATATATCGATCGGTGAGCTGCGTAACAATATCACCCATCATGGCGACCATCCTCAGGTGCTGAAAGGAGGCATGCTGCTTTCTTATGGCATGGTGGATGAAGCCAAACGTATTTTTGAAAACCTGCTGGAAGGCAAGGTGACCCCGGAAGTCCGTAACCAAGCCTGGTTTTATCTTGGTAAAGTGTATTACCAGATGCGGAAATGGGAGAACGCCAAGTCTTCGTTCCAGCGGGTGGATCGCGAACTGTTGGAAGACTCCGATTCGGAGTTGCTGGAGGAGTATTTTTACCTCCAGGGACAAACCGCACTGGGGCTGGAGGATCTGAACGCAGCGGAGGAATTTTTACAGCCGTTGCCGAAAGACTCCTACTGGCGCGCCTATCTGGAGTACAACCTGGCTCTGAATCAACGCAAGGCTGGCGGTCTGGATGCGGCGCTGCGCCGATTGGCGAGCGTTAGCGCGCCGACGCCGCAGGACGAGGACGACCCAAATGAATTTTACGCGTTGAGCGACAGAATCAGCCTCACTACCGGCGTCCTCAGAATGGAGCAAAACGATTACGCCGGCGCCATGACGGAGTTTCGCAAGGTGCGCATTAATGGTCCCTGGTCGGATCAGGCGCTGTTCGGATACGCCCTGGCGGCCTCCAACTCAGGCGAGTTCGGTCTGGCGATCCAGTCACTGCAGACCCTGAGCAGCAAGCAGGCCGCCAACCCTATCATTCAGGAATCTCACTTCGCCATCGGCTATGTCTATGAGCAGCTTGGGCAGAAAGTGAAGGCGCTCAATGCATACGCCAATGCCGTCACCCAATATCAGGAAAGCCTGCGTCTGCTGGAAACCAATATTGCTGAGCTGGACGAAGATCGTCTGTTCGACAGTCTCGAATTTGGCGGCGATCCAGAGCTGCATATTACCCGCCTGGACGATGACAACATTCGCGTAGATGAATACGGACGTCTGGATGTGCGTCCGGCTACTTACAGTCTGGCTCATCTGGTCGCCCAGGAAGAATTCCAGCGCGTGCTCAAAGAGCTGCGTGAGCTGACCTTACTGCAAAACACTTTGAACGAATGGTTGCGCAAAGTGGACAGCTTTGACGTGATGATTGACACCCGAAAGATTGCGCGGGAAGAGCGTATTCGGGAAACCCGTGAAAAAATGACCTCTCTGGACGCTGACCGCATTCGCGCCCAACGCGACGCGTTGGCGAAAGTCATCGCAGAGGGCGAGGCGTCTGGCGATGGTCTCTATTTCCTTACAGAAGATCAGCTGGGCTATAAAGCCATTATCGAACGCTCCAGACGCACAATCGAACTGATGCGGCAAGATCCCGACTGGGCCGAAGATGTACCGGAATATGAAGAGAAATTGCGTCGTATGGAAGGTTTCCTGAACTGGACCGTCAGCGAAGAGTTTCCCCAGCGGCTTTGGGAAGCCAAGCAGGAACTGGCGGCGCTGGATACGGCGCTGAAAGAATATTCACTGCGCAGCGTGAGAATTAACAATCTCATCGCCAAGTCAGAGCAGTTGGAAACGCTTGAGCAAAGAGTGGATAGCGCCAAACCCCGCTTGCTGGAATTGAACGATCAGGTGCGCCGCGCGCTTACCCGGGCGAAAACCACTGTCAGCGACATGGCGAGAGATGAATTGTTGCGGCAGAGAGATCAGGTCAACTATTACATGACGTCCGCCAAACTTGCGCGCACTCGTTTGTCCGATGAACTTCTCGACGGCGAAGGGGGCGGCTTATGAGGGCGTTGACGTTAACCGCCATCGCGGTTGTGGTGAGCGGCTGCTCGTTGTTTTCCGGTTCCGAGGAAAGTCGCCGCGCTGCGGATCAGCCGACGATCGCCGATTTAAAGCCCGCCATTATTGAGGATCAGGGCGAAGAAACGGTGAACATCAATATTGATGAGGTTATCGCCAATTACACGGATTTATTGACCGTTGTCGAAGACCCTGAAACCCGCACCAAAATTTTATATCGACTGGCGGATTTGCAAATGATCCGCAACGAAGAGTCTTCCGTGACTCAGGAAGTGGTGGACTACTCTGAAGGTTCCGCGGCGTATTTCGCGGTTGCCATCTCTGCTTACGAAGGGCTGTTAAAGAAATACCCCAATCGGGCGGAAAACGACCAGGTGCTCTATCAGTTGGCGAAAGCCTATGATCTGGAAGGGCGTCGCGATGATTCCTTCAACGCGCTGAACCGCTTGGTGAAAGAGTACCCGCGTTCATCTTACTTCCATGAAGCGCAATTCCGGCGCGGCGAGATACTGTTCACCAATGGCGATTATGACGCCTCTCAGCGGGCTTTTGAGTCGGTCATTCGCGGCGGCGCTAAAACCGGCTTTGAGCAACAGGCGCTCTACATGCATGGCTGGAGTCTGTTCAAGCAAGGAGAATACGAAACCTCTCTGGACAGCTTTGTCAAAGTACTGGATCTGGTGATGCCGGAGTCTGACGACCTGGACGCCTTGTCCAAAGAGTCTCGTACTCTGGTGGAGGACCAACTGCGGGTAATGGGCTTCGCCTTCAATTATCTGGATGGGGTGGATACGGTTACGAGCCTGTTTGCGAGAGTCGGCGCGCGTAGTTATGAACACCTGATTTATCAGCAATACGGTGAGCTGCTGGTCAAAGAGGAGCGTTATACGGATGCGGTTTCCGTCTATCGACGCTTTATCGAGCTGCATCCACTCAGCAAATGGTCGCCTTATTACCAGGAGCGCGTCATTCAAACGCTCATCGTCGCGGGCTTCGGCAGCTCTGTATTGCCGGAAAAGGCGGCGTTCGTGAAGAACTACGGCGTCACCAGCGACTTCTATTGGCGGCAGCAGGATGAGAAGGTGAAAACCTTCACGGCGGAAAAACTGCGCGTGTATATCGACGAGTTGGCTACACACCATCACGCCGCGGCGCAAACGCTGGATCGAAATGTCGCTGCGGCCCGCAATGGCCGCGCGAAAGGGTTGGATGGCAAGGAAATAAGCGCTCAGCAGGCGCGCTCCGCCATGCGTGACGAGTACGCCAGTGCGGCTGCCTACTATCAGGAGTTTGTGGATACCTTCCCGCAAGATCCGAAAGCGCCTCAAATGGTGTTCCTGCGCGGCGAAACCTTATTCGCCGTGCAGCGATACGAAGAGGCGATCGTCGCCTACGAAAAAGCGGCGTATGAATATAAGGGCTTCGCCAAAGGCGCGGAAGCGGGCTATGCGGCGATCACTGCTTTTGATGAATTGGCGTCAGGCTCCGCTGAAGCTGAGCGCGAGCAGATTGAACTGCGCAAAATTGAAAGTCAGATTCGTTTCGCCCAATCCTATGCGTCTGACCCCAGGGCGGGCGCTGTAATGGCTTCGGCGGCGGAAAAGCTGTTCGCCATGAAGGATTACCCGCGTGCGATAGATGTGGCGCAACGGCTGACGCAACGCACGCCGCCGCCAGACAATGCATCCTTGTTAGGCGCCTGGTTGATCATCAGTCATAGCCAGTTTGAGCTCAAGCAGTATGCGGAAGCGGAAAAATCCTATTCCCGCGTGCTGGCGCTGATGCCGGCGAGCGACAAGCGTCGCGGCGAGATCGTCGAACTGCTCGCCGCCAGTATTTATAAACAGGGCGAGCTGATGTTGGCGGCCAATGACGTCAATGGCGCTATTGATCAATTTTTACGTGTTGGACAGGCTGCGCCTACCGCGTCGGTGCGCGCGAATGCGGATTATGACGCCGCTACTTATATGCTGCAGCAGGGGCAGTGGGACCGGGCGATTTCTGTTCTGAACAGCTTCCGCCAGCGTTATCCGAAGCATGAGCTGGCGAAGGATGTGCCCGCCAAGCTGGCGATGGCTTATCGCAACACGGAGCAATGGGACGCTGCAGCCGGGGAGTTGGCGGTGATATCGCAGAGCCATCCTGACGGCGAAACTCGGCGCGAGTCGCTGCTGTTGTCAGCGGAGCTATACGACAAGAGCGGGCAGACCCAGAAAGCCATCGACACCTACCGGGATTACGCCAACAGCTATCCTGAGCCGGCGGATATGGCGGCGGAAGCAGGTTATACGCTGAGCGAGTTGTACGCTAAGGCGAATGATCCGATCAAGCAGCGTTTCTGGTTGCAGAAGGTGGTGCAAGGCTATGACGCCGCCGGGTCGAAAGGCTCTGACCGTATGCGCTATCTCGCGGCGAAATCCTCCAGCGTGCTGGCGGATGACGCTTTCATTCAGTTCAAGAGCATCAAGCTGACCGCGCCGTTGCAAAACTCTTTGCGCTCCAAGCAGGAGGCGATGAAGCGGGCGATGGCCGCCTACAAGAAAACAGCAAACTATCGCATAGCGGAATTTACCACGCGCTCGTCTTATCGCATGGGGGAGATCTACTCTCAACTCAGCCGCGACCTGCTGGACTCTGAGCGTCCCCGCAACCTCAATGAACTGGAATTGGAGCAATACCAGTTGTTGCTGGAGGAGCAGGCGTATCCCTTCGAGGAAAACGCGATTGAACTGCATGAGGCGAACGCGCAACGGAGTTGGAGCGGTACCTACGATGAGTGGGTGAAAAACAGCTTTGAGGCGCTGAAAAAGCTATTCCCTGCGCGCTATAAAAAATCAGAAGAGATCCCAGAGTTCAGTGAAAACATTCTTTAGTCGTAAAAGCAGTATTCGCCTTGGTGGTCTGGCATTGACTCTGTTGCTGGCGGCGTGCTCCGGCTCGCCCCAGAAACCGTCGGGCGGCGGGGTGACAGGCGGCGCTGACGCTTCCCAGGTTCCTGAGGGCGCGCGTAGTCAGTACGTAGCCGCGTTGCGCGATCAAAAAGCCCGTAACTTCGGCTCCGCGCTGAAAAAATTTCAGGCGGTGAGTGAAGACTATCCCCAGCTGTCCGGCCCATACATCAATATGGGCATCATTTATATGAATACGGATGCGCCTGACCAGGCGCAGGCGATGTTCGAGAAGGCGGTTAGCGTCAACGGATTGAACCCCGAGGGATACACTCTGTTGGGATATCTGGCCCGTCGCCAGGGTAAGTTCGCAGAGGCGGAAGAGTATTACCGTAAGGCGATCGCCGTTGACGGCTCCTATGCGCCCGCCCGACTGAATCTCGGGATTACCTATGATTTATATATGGGTAAATTGCAGGAAGCGTTGGAGCAATATCAGATTTATCAGAGCCTGCAGGCGCAGCCCGACGATGAAGTCAATCGTTGGATTGTGGATCTGCAGAGCCGTTTACAGTAGGAGGGCGGGGTATGAGCCGTCAATCCCGGCCTAAGAGCTTTTTTATCAGTCTGTCTCTCGTTACAGCGGTTTGGGTTGTCAGCCCGTTAGCGCAGGCGGAGACCGAAGTCATTACCGTAGATGGCGCTACATTGCGCGGAAATCAGGAGCAGCCTCAGGTGCTTTATATCGTGCCTTGGAGGAAGCCCCGTAAGCTCGCCGGTTTGGGCGACTCCGCCGCATCATTGATCAATGATGAAGTATTGAAGCCGATTGACCGCGAAGAATTTGTGCGGCAGGTGGATTACTACGAAATGTTCAGAGAAGAAGCCGCTGCGCAGCCTGAAATGTCTAAGTAATTTGGCGTTTTGTGGGAAGCTGACCCCGCCTCATTTCCAAATCGCCGCGTCAGCGGATAAGCGCCCGCCCATGATTGCTGGGCGGGCGTTCGCTCAGGATTCCGACTGAAGTTTGATCTCCAGCGCCCGCAGGACCTCCGGGTTGGGGTAGCCATCGGCGATCATGCCCTGCTTTTCCTGAAACGCGCGAATAGCGTCCCGGGTGGCCGGCCCCATAATGCCGTCAGGTTTACCCGCGTCGAAGCCTTTATCGGTGAGCTTCTGTTGCAAGTCGGCGACGGCGGTCAAAGGCAGGCGCGGCAGATCAGGCGGTGTTTGCCGCAAACGTCCTGCGCCGGCTATACGGTCGGCCAAGTGGCCCACTGCAATGGCGTAGGATTCAGAGCGGTTCCAGCGCATGATGACTTTGAAGTTATCGTAAACCAGAAACTTGGGGCCAAGGTGCCCGGCGGGAATAAGCAGCGACGCTTGCAGGTCCAGATCCGGCATTTTGCGCCCGTCTGCATCCAGGACGCCTAACTTGCCCCATTCTGACAGAGTTTTGCTGCGCTTCAGTCCTGCTTCGCCATAGGCGAATTTTTCCGGCAGCTTGACCTCGCGACCCCATTTAAAGCCGTTCTGCCAGCCCAGTCCATTCAGGAATAAGCCAGCGGATGTAGCGGCGTCAGGCAGGCTGCCCCACAAGTCGCGCTTGCCATCGCCGTCTTTATCGGTGGCATACTGGAGATAAACGGAAGGCATAAACTGAAAATTGCCCATGGCGCCGGCCCAGGAACCGAGCATTTTGTCCACGGTCACATCGCCTTTCTCGATGATTTTCAGGGCGGCTATTAACTCGCTGGTGAAATAGCCGCTGCGGCGTGGGTCGCAGGCGAGGGTGGCGAGGGAATCCATAATGGGCATCTTGCCAGTGTAACCGCCATAGTTGGTTTCCAATCCCCAGAATGCGACCAGATATTGAGCGGGAACGCCCGTCTCTTTGGCGATCTGATCAAGCAGGGGACGATGTTTGGCCAGCATTTCACGGCCTTTGTTCACCCGCTCATCCGTAACGCGGCGATTAAGGTAATTGGTGAACGTATCTATGAACTCAGGTTGCTTGCTGTCCAGTTCCATGACGCGTTCACTGAGCTTGACCTGGCCCAAAGCCTCGTTGACGACCTTCTCGGAAATCCCTTCCTGTTTCGCTTTTTCCTGCAGCCCCGCCACGCATTCTGCGAAGTCGGCGTGGGCGGTGAATGGCAGGGAAAGACCAAGAGTTATTAGTAATAAACGGGATTGTTTGCAGAACCGGGTTACTGCAGGCATAGAGCATCCTTCATCGGGAACTGGGGAAAGCAAAACTTTCGCAAGAGGCGCAGGGGGAGTCAATAGCTGCGGCCCGGAGCGACGTGTGCCGGGCCGTTAAATATTGTTTAGAAAAGAATAAGGACGATGTAGATGCGATTGGTTGATTAGCGTTTACCGCACTCACGGGTGACGAAGTTGACTTGCAGCGCGTCGGTCGCGCTCATACCCCATTGTCCGGTCAGGTCCCGTGGATCAACATCTTTGACTGCTTTACGGCTGTAGTTGGATTCAGTTTCTTCAGCGGGTTTGGCGCTGAGTTTTTGCAGCATTTTGATAAGTTTCATGTTTTGATCCCCCGAATCACTGTCTTTAATGCAGTGGTATCAATGAAAGCGACGCGTAGCGTCAAACCCCGTCAAAGAAAATGCTCACAAATTGATCGGGCTCCTCTGCCGTCATTCGGCGGCCGGGGGCCGATATAGGCTGTTAAGGTCTACTCATATAGGGATGGTTACTTTATAATCCGCGGCTTTGAAGGCCACCGCGTTAAGCGTAAGAGTAGTGTTTACATGCCCCATATTCAGTTTATTAATAGTGATAGCCTGCTTAAATGGCTAAAAGACCTGGAAGTTGATCACTACCTTTGCGGGCAGTGCCAGGGTGTGCACATCGCCGACCTGCAAAGTCAGGAAGGGGTGTTGGAGAGTCGGGTGTTTCTGGAGCAGGAATGTTTGATTTTTACTACCGAAGTGGAGTTGCGAGCGTCCGCTTTGTTGAATCTGGTTGCTGAATTGCCGCGTTTGAATGGCGCTTACGCCAATATCAAGACGTTCGCCGACTTGGCGGATGATGGCGCACCTCGCGTGATTATGTGCGATACCTTGTGGGTATCCGCTGGCGTCACCAAAGAGCAGTTGGGAGTATTTTTAAGAAACGCTCTGGAAGCCAAGCAGGATATTCTGCGTGAAATTCTCGATTGTGGCTTTGTCGCCACCGCGGACGCCGGCGCTCCTCCTGCGCCGATGGAGCGCGCTCTGCATTGATCCTTTCTCCGCGCAGTCCCGGCATGGTCGGGTGCAGGCGCGCGGTTGCATTGTCTCTCGTCAGGAGTTCGCCGCTTTGCGGGCGAAGACGAAGAACTCCCGATTACCGTCTCCCCCTGTGATGGAGCTAGGAAAGTAATCCATCACTCTGAGTCCTGCGTCCGCGCAAGCCATTTTGATCTTCTCTTCCACTTCAGTATAAAGACTTGCGTTTTTCACTATGCCGCCTTTACCCAAACCAGCGGGTCCGACTTCAAACTGGGGCTTCACCAGGCTGATCAACGAGCCGCCATCGACGAGTAGCGCAGCGACAGATTTCAGCACCAGCGTTTGTGATATGAAACTCAGGTCCATGACCGCAAAGTCATAGCCTGCTTTATTACTCGTCAATTCAAGCAGGGAGAGGGGAATCTCTTTGGCGTTGATCCCTTCAAATACCCGGACCTGAGGATGGTCCCGCAAAGATGGCGTCAACTGTCCGTGACCCACTTCCACGCCGACCACCAAAGTGGCCCCTTGCTTGAGTGCGCAGTCCGTAAATCCGCCGGTGGACTGACCCACGTCCAGCACCGTTTTGTCCTGAAAATCCGCGCCCACCTGCGTAATAGCGCCGGCCAGTTTGAGGCCGCCACGGGAAACGTATTCCTGCAATTCGTTATCGAGAACCTTTATTCTGGCGTCACTGAGCACCGTCTGGCTGGGTTTGGACACCGCCTCCCAGCCAGCGCCGACCTGCAGCATGATTTTGCCAAGACTGATCAACTCCCTGGCCTGATTGCGCGAGCGGCAATAGCCCTGATCCACCAGTAGTTTGTCAATTCGGCTCGCTTGCGCGCGGGAAGTGGGGAAGCGTTCGGAAATATCAGGCATTTTTTCGTCTTGTGCGTTTGGGGCGTTGCGAAATAATTACGCCCGTACGCAGACGGTTCTGTCCGAACTGGGACATGCGATCGAACTGGGCGCGGGCGATGGGGATATATTGGTTATCGATGGCGAGTCGGTGCGACTCTTCATCCACATCCGGGTCGTGAATATATACGAAATCCGAGTCGACGGCGCTGATCATCACCCAGTGCGGCGCTTTTTTCTGGTCGAAGTGATAGGTGCTGATCAACACCAAAGCCAGTTTACCTTGCTTGATTTCCTGCTCCAGTATTTCCTGGGTTAGCACGGTGTTATGAATGACCACATCGGTTTCTTCGAGCTGATGCATGAAATCCTTATGCACCAGTTTTAATACCTCCTTTTTCTCGGTGCGTCTTACACCTTCGAGAAACAGCGGTCCTTCGTAGTTGACGTAAATTTCCGCATTGAAGCCGCGTTTGTTAGCCGCCAGCGCAAGTCCGTGAGGGCCGCATCCGCCGTGTCCGGAGGTCATGAAAATCGTGGTGGCTTCACGCCAGATCTGTATCTCTTCCCAGTTGCGGGGAATGTATTCGGTATTCAGGGTCGCCATGGCCATCATCAGCGAAGCGGGGCCGCAGGTGAAATCCGTGCTCTGGCTGTAATAGGGAATCTGCAGCGTTTGATTAAGCGGAGCAAAACGGATGATCTGCTTCTGGAAACGGTAGGCGTCCCGATGATCTTCGTAATAATCGTGATAAACCCCAAACTGACGATAGCCCAGCTTTCTATATAGGCCGATCGCCTCCTGGTTGTCCGTACGTACTTCCAGGCGCATAAATATGCAGCGGCGTGAGATCGCCGACTGCTCAGCCATGTCCATCAATGCCCGCGCAACGCCTTTGCCCCGCGACTCAGGTACGATGGCGATAGAGTAGAGGCGGGCGAGACTGGTGCCGCGATGGAATAACGTAATCGCATAGCCGCACAGCTTTTCCTCCATTTCGCAAAGCACTACCGAGGCGGACTCGGATTTGATCATATGGCGAAAGCTTCTGCGGCTGAGCCGGTCCGTGGTAAAGCATGATTTTTCAAGCTCCACCAGCTCATCGAGATCTTCCATGTGGGCTTCCCGATAGTGGGGCGCCAAAGAGCGTATTACAGTTTGTGGCTGGTTTTTATTCATGCTTTTGAAATAGTTGGGGGTAAGGTCAAATATGTAGTGGACAGGCTAATTAAGTTAAGCAAGACTTAGCAAAGATGCGCAAGTCTAAAATGAACGTTCGTCATTTAATAGCGCTATAACTCCCTATCCCCAAGCTCCCGGAGGAACCCCAAGCCGTATGTCTCGTCTTTACATAGTCGTTGAGTCTTTAAAGGATTGGACCCCCTATTATCCAAGTGAAGACGTAATATCATTTGAAGACTACCTGGCTCTACCCATTAACAAAAATGATCGCGTCAGACTGATCAACCTTTGCCGTAGCTACAAGTATCTCAGCAAAGGCTATTATTGCTCATTGCTCGCTGAAGCGCGTGGGCACCACGTCATTCCTTCCGTGCGTACGCTGAACGAGATTGAAAAGCGCTCCCTGTATTCGCTGATTCTTGATCTGGATGACGACACCGCGTTGTCAGCGCTGAAAAAGCTGGCTAACAAGCCGGATCAGGAGCTGACCTTCCGCTGTTTCTTCGGTAAAACCAGCGATCCGGATCTGGAGCCATTAGGCGCTCTGGTGTTCGAGAAGCTGCCTTGCCCGGTGGTGGAAGTGGAAATCGAACAGAAAGGCGGCTGGAAATTGTCTGCTATGCGTCCGGTAAGCCCGAAAGGCTTCGACGATCAGGAACAGACGCTGTTCGCCAACTCGCTGGATGCCTTCAGCCGCAAGGTGTGGCGCAAGCCGAAAGAACGCAAAAAATATCGCTATGACATGGCGGTATTGGTCAATCCTAAAGAGGAAATGCCGCCCAGCGACAAAGCCGCCCTGAAGAAGTTAGCCAAAGTAGGCAAACAGCTTGGCGTGGCGGTGGATCTGATTGAACCCAAGGATTATCAGCGCATTCCTGAATACGATATGTTGTTCATTCGCGAAACGACTGCGATTGATCATCACACTTTCAAATTCTCCAAAAAGGCGGAAGCGGAAGGCTTGATCGTGATGGACGACTCCACCTCCATCATGCGTTGCACCAATAAGGTCTATCTGGCGGATTTGCTGCGGGCCAATCGAGTGCCGACGCCCAAGACTTTGATCGTCAGCAAGGGCGACAAGCAACAGTTGTTGGCGGCGGCGCAGGAACTGGGTCTGCCTATGGTGCTGAAGATTCCGGATGGTTCGTTTTCCCGTGGCGTTGTGAAAGTAGAGTCGCCGGAAGAGTTGGAGCAAAAAGCACAGACGCTGTTCAAGCAATCCGCATTGTTGTTGGCGCAAGAGTTTATGTACACGGATTACGACTGGCGTATCGGGGTGCTGAACGGCAAGCCGTTTTACGCCTGTAAGTATTTTATGGCTCGTAACCACTGGCAGATCTACAAGCACGGCGAAGGGTCGACAGCCGCTGGCGCCTGGGCGACATTGCCGACGTATGAAGTGCCCAAAGTGGTGTTGAATGCTGCGGTAAAAGCCGCTGGGCTGATTGGCGACGGTTTGTATGGCGTGGACGTAAAGCAGAAGGGAAATCGCGCGGCGGTGATTGAAGTCAACGATAACCCGAGCATCGAGTCTGGGGTTGAGGATAAATATCTGGGGGATGAGTTGTACCGTATTATCCTCGAAGAGTTCATTCGTCGAGCAGAAAAGAAACACAATTCCTAAGCGACGGAATTTCTGTCATTTTCGTGCTTGAGCCCGCCATCTGACTTTGTTATGATGCGCGCCACTTGTGAAGAACAGCTGTTCTTGACTTGCTATGGTGGCTCTGCCGGTCCCCTCGCAACAAGAAACCGTGAACCTGGTCAGGCCCGGAAGGGAGCAGCCACAGCGGTGGATATGTGTGCCGGGGTGTGGCTGGTAGGGCTACCTCCAACTCCTCCCTCCCATATCTAATTCTCCTGTTAATTTCACGTTTCCTGTAACGGTCTTCCTGCGTCTGCGCAATGTCGTTTCGGTGACAGAAAACCCCTTGCGTGCTAATGTATGCGTTTGAATTTTAGTTCTTCCAAAGAGAGCGCCGCACAGGCTATGGCGGGCCGGGTGAGCAAGTTGAAGCAATATCGTAATCCCTATGAATCGATAGGAGTGGCATGGCATATCAGGTTCTAGCCAGAAAATGGCGTCCCGGCAATTTCGCGGAAATGGCGGGGCAGGAGCATGTACTCAAAGCGCTGACCAACGCCCTGAATCAGGACCGTCTGCACCACGCGTATCTATTTACCGGCACTCGCGGTGTGGGTAAAACCACTGTGGCGAGAATCTTCGCCAAATGCCTCAATTGCGAACAAGGCGTCAGCGCTATCCCTTGTGGAGAGTGTGGCGTATGCCGTGAAATCGCCGAAGGCAGATTCGTCGATCTGATCGAGATCGACGCGGCCTCGCGCACCAAGGTCGAGGACATGCGCGAGCTGCTCGACAATGTGCAGTACGCGCCCACCCGCAGCCGTTATAAAATCTATCTCATTGACGAAGTGCACATGCTCTCCAACTCCAGTTTCAACGCACTGTTGAAGACCCTGGAAGAGCCGCCGCCTCACGTTAAATTTTTGCTGGCCACCACAGACCCGCAGAAACTGCCGGTCACGATTCTGTCGCGCTGTTTGCAGTTCAACCTCAAGAATCTGTCGCCACAACGTATTGTTAGTCACTTGACCCATGTGTTGCAGGCGGAGAATGTGCCTGCGGAAGAAGCGGCCTTGTGGGAGCTGGCGCGCGCTGCGGAAGGCAGCATGCGCGACGCTATGAGTCTTACTGACCAGGCCATCGCTTTTGGCGATGGCAAGTTGGCGGCGAAAGACGTCATTGAAATGCTGGGGACCATTGAGAAGCATGTGGTTATTGACCTGCTGCGGACAATCGCCGCTCAGGATTGCGCTGCGATGCTGGCGCAAGTCAATCATATGGCCCAGTTCGCGCCGGATTACGCTTATGTGTTGCAGGCGTTGGCGGAACTGCTGCACCGCGTGGCGGTGGAGCAAGCTGTGCCTGGCGGCGTCGATAACAGTTTTGGCGATCAACAACAGGTCGCTGAGCTGGCGCAAACGCTGACGGCGGAAGACACTCAACTTTACTATCAGATTGCATTGATGGGGCGCAAAGATCTGGCCTTGGCGCCCGACCCGCGTACCGGGTTTGAGATGGCCTTGTTGCGTATGATCGCCTTCCGCCCCAACATCAAATCAGCCAGACAGATTCAAGCGCCTTCCACGGCTTCGGCGACAGCCTCGGCTGAAGACGATAAGGAAAGCGCTCAACCCGGGCCAACCCAGACTGAGTCGGCGGCAGCGTCGCAACCAGCCGTAGAAGCTGCGCCAGAATCGGAGAAAGAAGTTGTGGTCCCGCAACCGGAGCCGGAGCTGCAACAACAGGTTCCAGAAGCGCCCGCTGAGCCATCGCCACAGGAGCCGACCCGACAGGGGAATCCTCAGCAAGAGTCGCAGCAGCCGGAACCGGAACCACATAATCAGGCGGATGCGCCAGTCATTGATTCTTCGCCTGTAACGCCTGTGCAGTCCGTGGAACGGTCAACCTCCAGGCATTCTGAAGCAGAGCCGCCGCCAGTTGACGATTACGACGCCTACTTTGCCGATGATCCGGGGCCTTCCGATGCGGATTATGGTTTTTCCGGTTATCCGGAGGACTCTGGCTATGACAATCAGGGAAATCATGCTGCGCCAGCGACGCCCGCTCAGCCCCATGGCGAGAGTCCTCAGGAGACTGCGCCAACCCAGACGCAGCAGAAACAACAGGCAAGGGAGGTTGTAGCTCCGCACCCAAAGCCAGTAACTGAATCTGGCCCGGGTCCGCAGACAAGTCCTGGGGGCGCTGAGTCAATCAATTCAGCTCCTCCTGTTGAGGCCCCGATCAGCGTCAAGAAACCTCCAGCGGGTCCTTTGACGCCGCCATTGGAGGGCGAGCCGACCATGCAGGGAATGGTGTGGAAGGATGCCGTCAGACGCCTCGCCATTAGCGGGATGACCGCCACCCTGGCGCAACGTTGCGCACTGGAAGCGGTGACGCCGGGCCTGGTCATATTCACGATTGATCGCGAACATCTCGACTTTTTCAATGAGGCTCAACGTGAGCGCTTGCGCGCGGCGGTGTCGGAATTCCTGGGCGAAGCGGTTAAAATCGAAGTTTCAGCCGGCGAATCGAAATGGTTGACGCCGCTGCAGTATGCGGAGCGACGCAGGGCTGAGTTGCAACAGCAGGCGGAGACGGCCATTCGCAATGATCCCAATATTCAGATGATGGCGGGACGCTTCGGCGCCGCAGTCATCGAAAACAGTATTGAGCCTATTTTTCAGGAGTAGACATATGATTAAAGGTAACATGGGCGACTTGATGAAACAGGCCCAAAAGATTCAGGAACAAATGCAGAAAGCCCAGGAAGAACTGGCTAATGCGGAAGTGAGCGGAGAGTCCGGCGGTGGTTTGATCAAAATTGTCATGAATGGCCGCCATGATGTGAAAAAAGTGGAGATCGACGCCAGTTTGATGCAGGAAGAGAAAGAAATCCTGGAAGATCTGCTGGCGGCGGCGGTGAATGACGCCGTGCGTAAAGTGGAAAAGAATAACCAGGATAAAATGTCGAACATGACTGCAGGTCTGGGCATTCCTCCTAATTTCAAAATGCCGTTTTAATGACGGGGTAGTATCCATATATGTCTTCCAGTTTGACGCCTGCTATCGATCAGTTGGTCCGTTGTCTGCGATATCTTCCCGGCGTGGGGGCGAAGTCCGCCACTCGCATGGCGCTTAACCTGCTGGAAAGAGATCAGGGCAGAGCCGCGGACCTGGCTATCGCCATCAGCGATGCGCTCACCAGGGTGAGACGCTGCTCCCGCTGTCAGAATTTTTGCGAAGCGGACCTGTGTTCGATTTGCGAAAGCCCGAAGCGGGATGATCGCGTTCTCTGCGTAGTAGAATCGCCGACGGACGTGCTGGCGATTGAGCAGACGTCGGACTATAGCGGCCGTTACTTCGTGCTGATGGGGCACTTGTCGCCGATAGACGGTATTGGCCCCGAAGACATTGGCGTTGATAAGCTCAAGCAGCTATTGCAGGAAAGCGCCGTCAGCGAGCTGATCCTGGCCACCAACCCCACTGTGGAGGGCGAAGCGACGGCACATTTTATCGCCCACATCGGCAAAGACTTGAACATTCCTGTGTCCCGAATCGCCCATGGCATTCCTCTTGGAGGGGAGCTGGGTATGATCGACAGCGGCACGTTAAGTCACGCACTGCAAGGTCGAAAACCTTTTGCCTAACGATACGCCACTCTCCGCTATATATCCGCCGGATTATGAAAGTCTCTGGATAGACACCCCCGCCGCCTTGCAGGACGCGCTGCAGCGCCTGGAAAAGGCCGACTGGCTGGCGGTGGATACGGAATTTATCCGTGGAACCACGTTTTATCCCGCGCCGGCGCTGCTGCAGCTTTATGATCGGCAGTGCGTGTATCTGGTGGATATGCTGAAAATCACCGATTGGAGCGGAGTCAGTCGACTGTTCGAGAACCGCGACATACTTAAAGTGGTGCATGCCTGCAGCGAGGATCTGGAGCTGTTTAACTGCGTTGGCTTGTCGCAGCCATGCGGCATGATCGACACTCAGGTCGCCAATGCGCTGCTGGATGGTGAGCTGAACGAAGGGTTGCAGTCGCTGGTGCGTCAGAATCTGGGGATTGAGCTTGAGAAGCACGCCACGCGTTCAGACTGGACGCAGCGCCCGCTCACAGACAAGCAGATTCAATACGCCCAGGAAGATGTCGTAGTGTTGTGGCCGCTCTATCAGAAGCTGGAAGAAGGCTTGCGACAGTCCGACAAGTACGACATTGCGCTGGAGGAAGGTGAGGCCATGCGTTTGGCCGCCGCCGGGGTTCAGGACGTTGGGCGTTACTATTTGAAGCTGCGTGGCGGATGGCGTTTGCGGAAAGGCGCGCAGCAGTTGCTGGCGAAGCTGGCGGCATGGCGCGAACAGGAAGCGAGAGGAAGGGATATTCCACGCAAGAAAATCTGTCCTGACGATGAGTTGATCGCTATCGCTCAGCGTCGGCCGCGAAGTCTGGGGCAGCTCACGGACATTACCTCTATCCAGGGCGCTGGACTGCGTCGCTACGGCGCGGAACTGGTGGGGATAGTGCGTGAGCATATGCAGTCTGACGGCGATGAGCCTGAGACCGGGTTTGAAATGATACGTCCGCCGATTCCGCGGGAATATCAGGACTTGGTGAAGAAAGTAAAAAAACTGACGCAAAAGCTGGCGCGAGAGCACCGCATCAACGTGGGCTTGCTTGCCAGTCGGGGATTGCTGGAAGAGTTTGTGTATTGGCATATCCAAGGCGGCGCGGGAACGCAACCGCAGTTGCTACAGGGCTGGCGCGGCCGTATCTGCGCTGCGCCGCTTGAACGCTGGTTGCAGGACGACAAGTCCGTCCCGCCCCGGCAATCGTCGTAAGACCCCAGATTATTGCGCAAAGCGTGAAGTTAGGTATTGAGGTAAAAACAGGTTATGACTCCGGATCGCAGACTGATTTCCATTTTCAGAAGCTCCAAGAAAGAGGAAATGTATGTCTATGTGGATAAAAAACAGGGCGTCGGCGCATTGCCGGAAGCGTTACTGCAACTTTTTGGCAAACCGCAGCATGTTTTTGATCTGTTGCTGACGAAAGACAAGCCATTGGCCAGAGCGGACGCGGCGGAAGTCATGAGCGCCATCGATGAAAAAGGGTTTTATCTGCAGATGCCCTCCGTCCAGGACGATTACATGATGGATGTGGTGCGCGCGCGTGAACAACGTCCTGCTGTGGGACGCAAAGATCAAGATGACTGAGTCGCGCTGGTGGGAGCAGCCACTGGATGGGCTGAGTCACGCGCAATGGGAGTCGCTATGCGACGGCTGCGGCAAGTGCTGCCTGCACAAGTTACAGGATGATGAAAGCGATGAGCTTTACTTCACCGCCGTCGCCTGCCGTTATCTGGATGCTGAAAGGGTGCAGTGTAATTGCTATACTGCGCGCGCATCGAAGAACCCGGATTGCCTGATTATCTCGCCGGAAAATCTTCCCGAAATCAGCGACTGGCTGCCAAAGACTTGCGCTTATCGTCTTCGCTTTGAAAACCAGACGCTGCCAGCGTGGCATCCTCTGATCAGCGGAGATACGCGCTCCGTGGAAGCGGCGGGTCAGTCCGTACGGCACAGAACGATAAGCGAAGACGATATCGACCCGGATGATTGGGAAGAGCTGATTCTTATCGATATGATTTGAGCGCTTGAAGCAACTGTTATTGAAAAGTAGAAAATTATGCTGACAGATTTTGGTTATATCGCCGGTTGGGTTGCTTATCTTCTAGCGGCGCTGGCTTTATACGCATTAATGATGCCGTTGTTCAATCGTTGTGGTCCCCGTCCCGTGCAACTCTTCCTGCGCAGCTTGTTGGCGGTGGTGCTGTTTACGCCGGCGATGTCCGTTCCCAAAGACGGACTGTGGGCGCCCGCCCATATTGTCGCCGCCTACAACTGGCTCCAGCATGATGACAACGCCGCCTTGCAAGCCGGCCTGCTGATGTTGGCCGCCTGGTGCGTCATCGGTCTGCTGTTCGCGCTGCAAGTAGTGCTTGGCAAGCTCTTCGTTACCGCCAAACCCGCGCCAGCTAAGCCTAGACGGCGTACATAATTACTTAAAAATCAATTAAGTCCCTTCGCTTTTTTAAGCAATTCCTGCGTATTTTATTGTTGTTGCAACAAAACCTGCTATAACTTGAAGTAAGGATGGCCGCGGGCACGGCCGCGCTGCGCCCGCCAGCGGTCGATATTTCCAGCGGAGACGGCTGCTGAGCGGCTTCATTCGCCTGCGCCAACTTGGAATACGCTCGAATATGACATTGCTTTTCCGCCAGATTCTCGTTTGCCTGTGTTGTAGCTTGATGCTGTGGCGAGTCGCCTCCGCGCAGATGGAGTTGCCTCCGCCTGCGGACGTGCGCGTGCTCATCGATATTTCCGGCAGCATGAAAAAGAATGACCCGAAAAACCTGCGGCGTCCGGCTCTTAATCTGGTGACGGAGCTGTTGCCTGTAGGCGATTCGGCGGGAGTATGGACATTCGGGCAGTATGTGAATGAGCTGGCGCCGCATCAGGTCGTTGATCCCAATTGGCGTCGCCTGGCCAAGGACAAAGCCAAGGAAATCAGCTCGACGGCGCTATATACCAATATCGGCGCGGCGCTGGAGAAAGCTTCCGAGGACTTTGTTGAAGGTAAGGATTACAGCAACACGCATTTCATTCTGCTCACCGATGGCGTGGTGGATATCTCGCAAAAGCCGGGGGAAAACGTCGCGGAGCGGGATCGCGTTTTGACCCAGGTGCTGAAAAGAATCGCGAGCTTCGGCGCCAAGATTCACACCATTGCGTTATCCAAGAATGCGGATCAGATGCTGCTGCAACGGCTTTCTATTGGCAGTAATGGCATCAACGCGATTGCGGAAACGTCTGATCAGTTGAGTCGCGTCTTTCTGCAAGCCTTCGAGCGAGCGGCGCCGGCTGAAGAGGTGCCTCTGGAAGACAATGCATTTGATGTGGACTCCAGCATCGAAGAGTTTACCGCCCTGGTGTTTCGCGCCAGCGAAAATGCGGAAACCGCCATTGTCGAGCCTACCGGCAAGCGCTTCACTGAAAAGGACCGTCCTGACTATGTTAAGTGGTTCAAGGCGGCGGGTTACGATTTGGTGACCGTGCAACGGCCTCTTGAAGGGGAGTGGAAGCTGGACGCGGAGCTGGCTCCGGGTAGCCGGGTGACGGTCGTGAGCAATCTGAAAATGGTGGTGGACCCACTGCCGGCGAACTTCTACGCGGGAGACCAGCTGGAGCTCAAGATCGGTTTTTTTGAAGACGGCGAATTAGTGCAAAACCGGACTTTTCTGGACTTGGTCGCGGTGGACGTCACCATTCGGACAGAGGACAACAAATCCGGTACAAAACGTATTTCCAAAGAAGGCGCTCCTCCAGCCGATGGCGTCTTTCGTGAAAGTATCACCAAGCTCAAGCAAGTCGGCAGGTACGAAGTGCTGGTGCAGGCCGATGGTCGCACATTCAAGCGGCAATCTCGGCAGCTGATCTCTCTGAACGCGCCCATGGCGGTGGATCTTGAGGCCACCGGCGCTGGGGCGGATACGCGCTACAAAATTGTCATTAGTCCCCTCAGTCCAAATATCAACGAAGCGAAAACCTCGATTATCGCCAAGATCAAAGGGCCGGACGGCGGTAATTTGATTAAATCCATTCCCTTTACCCCGGAAACGGGGCGCTGGGAGCTGGAAGTCGACGCTACCCGGGGCGATGGCGTATATGAAGTCATGCTGAGGGTGGAAGGGGAAACCCGTTCCGGCTCAGCTTTCCGTTTCGAGCCTGACAGTGTGATGGCGGAATTCCCTCGCCAGGAGGCGTCGCCGAATGAATATCGCTCGTTGGTGAACGACAGCAGCGTGGAACAAATGAATGAGACGCTGGTGGAGGAAACCGTTAAAGCCCCAGAGCCTCCGAAGCAGCCTGAAGAAGAGAGCATCGTAGCGCCGATTACACCGGAAATGCAGGATCAGGCGGCGACGGAGCAGCAGGATGCGGAGGTGGAGGAAAAGGGCTCCAACGCCATGCTGTGGATTATCATCGCAGCCAGCGGCGCCACGTTACTGTTGCTGGCGGTAGGAGGCGGCTATTGGATCTACCGCAAACGCCGTATTGAAAAGGAGGTTCGAGAGCCGGTAGAGACCACCAAGCTGGATGATTCCGATGACGTTCCTTCCCTGGAAGAGTCCGGGCATGATCTGGAAGACGAGATAGAGCAGTTGGAACAGCCTATTGATGTCGCTGAAGAACCCTCTATGATGAATGAGGCGGACGACATGGAATTCGGCATGGAGGAAGCAGCGGAGCCGAAAAAAGAGGAGGAGGCCGAGCCGCCCATGAGTTCATTCGACGCTGAAGATACGGACGCAGAGTCGCTCGCCGATGAGATTCTGGCTTCCAATGAGAAAGCCAGGGATATGGATGATGAGTTCAACCTGGAAGATTTTGATATATCCGATACTGACGACCTCCCCGCTGGATCGGAAGACGAAGACAAAAAGTAGTTAACTTCTGAACATGTGCCAACTTCTTGGAATGAGCGCGAATGCGCCGACGGATATTTGTTTTTCCTGGACCGGTCTGATGTTTCGCGGCGGCCAGACCGGCCCGCATAAAGACGGCTGGGGCATCGCCTTTTATGAAGGCAAGGGGCTGCGTGAGTTCCGTGATCCCAATCCCAGCGCTACCTCAGAAATCGCGCGGTTTATCAGTCAGTATCCCATTAAAAGCCGTACGGTTATCAGCCACATCCGGCAGGCTAATGTCGGCGACATCAGCCTGGAAAACACCCATCCTTTTATTCGCGAGCTGGGCGGATATTACTGGTGTTTTGCGCATAACGGACAACTGAAATCCTATCAGGATCTGCCTTTGGGACGTTTTCGTCCGGTGGGGGAGACGGATAGCGAGCATGCGTTTTGCTGGCTGCTGGAGGATGTCGCCAGCGGCTGTAATGACTTCAACAGCCTGGAATGCCTGGGCGGAAGGCTGTATCGGAATTGTCTGGAGCTGACGTCGAGAGGCGTGTTCAACATGCTGTTCACCAACTCGGAGTATCTGTTCGCGTATTGCTCCACCAAATTGTACTGGATCACCCGTCAGGCGCCCTTCGGCTGCGCTTCCTTGGAAGATGGCGAGATTCGGGTGAATTTCGAAGAGCACACCAATCCCACAGACAAAGTCACCATGATTGTCACGGAGCCGCTGACCGTCGATGAAGAGTGGCGACAAATGCGCCCAGGGGAGTTAATCGCTTTTCGAGATGGCGCTGTCGCCGCCAGATGGTACGAAGAAGGGACGGTGAAGCCTGCTGATGCTTAAAAGCGGAGAAAGTTAATCCCGCGAGTAAAAGCTCAAACGCCGGCGCGAAGGCCGGCGTTGTCCAACTACTGCACGTTTTCCGCTTCAGTAAAGAAGTTGTCGAATAAAGCCGTGGACAGGTAGCGTTCTGCGCTGTCCGGCAGAATAACCACGATATTCTTGTCCTTGAACTCGTCACGCTCCGCCAAGCGAACCGCAACGGCCGCCGCGGCTCCGCAGGAGATGCCGCAGAGGATGCCTTCTTCCCGCATCAGGCGATGAGCCATTTCCATGGCCTCTTCGTTGGTGACTTGCTCAACCAGATCCACCATGTCCAAATCCAGGTTCTTCGGTACGAAGCCGGCGCCGATGCCCTGGATTTTGTGAGGGGCGGGCTGTAATTCCTGGCCTTTGATAGTTTGAGTGATCACAGGGGAGGCAGTGGGCTCCACGGCCACGGATGTGATGTTTTTGCCCATGGTGTTTTTGATGTAGCGAGAGACGCCGGTAATCGTGCCGCCGGTGCCGACGCCAGCGACCAGGACATCGATTGCGCCTTCCAGATCCCGCCAGATTTCCGGACCGGTGGTCTTTTCATGAATTTCAGGGTTGGCGGGGTTGTCGAACTGTTGCAGCATCAAGTGTTGCTGCGGGTCCTGAGAGACGATTTCCGACGCCTTCTCGATCGCGCCTTTCATGCCTTTGGGGCCTTCGGTCAGCACAATTTCCGCGCCCAGCGCTTTCATCGCCTTGCGGCGCTCCAGGCTCATGGTGGCGGGCATGGTCAGAATCAGCTTATATCCCCGCGCGGCGGCGACAAAGGCGAGAGCAATACCGGTGTTGCCGCTGGTGGGCTCAACCAGGGTCATGCCTGGCTTGAGACGACCGGATTTCTCCGCATCCCATACCATGTTCGCGCCGATACGGCATTTCACAGAGTAGGCCGGGTTGCGGCCTTCAATTTTGGCGAACACATTGCCTTTGGTGACGCGATTCAGCTTCACCAGCGGCGTGTTGCCGATGGACATGGAGTTGTCTTCGTAGACGTTCATTACGTATCTCCTTGCAGATTAAGTAGATTTCCCCGGCCATAACAATACGAGCGTGAGAGATAGCTTAGCGGCTGGCATGAAATATTTGAATGTTTTCGGGTAATATATCCGCTTATAACTCCTCTAATAATTATGCATTCACACAACTTACAAGGTTTCACACATGAAGTTTTCCGGCACCAAGAATTATGTCGCCACTGACGATCTGCAGCTGGCGGTCAACGCGGCCATTCGATTGCAGCGGCCGCTTCTTATCAAAGGCGAACCCGGTACAGGCAAGACCATGCTGGCGGAAGAGCTGGCGGAAGCCCTGGGGGCGCCCCTGATTCAATGGCATATCAAGTCCACCACCAAGGCCCAGCAAGGATTGTATGAATACGATGCGGTCTCGCGCCTGCGTGACTCCCAGCTGGGCGACGACCGTGTTCACGACATTCGCAATTACATCAAGAAAGGCAAGCTGTGGGAGGCGTTTGAGTCTGAACAGCAGTCCGTACTGCTGATCGATGAGATCGATAAAGCGGATATCGAGTTCCCCAACGACCTGTTGCTGGAGCTGGATAAGATGGAGTTCTATGTTTACGAGACGCAGGAGCGAATCCGTGCGACCACTCGGCCTATCGTCATCATCACCAGCAACAACGAAAAAGAGCTGCCAGACGCTTTCTTGCGTCGCTGCTTCTTCCACTACATCAACTTCCCTGACAAAGACACCATGGAGTCGATCATTGACGTCCATTACCCAGGCATCCAGCGTTCGCTGGTGAAGGACGCCCTGGATGTTTTCTTCGACGTGCGCAAAGTACCCGGGTTGAAGAAGAAACCGTCTACATCGGAGTTGATAGACTGGCTCAAACTGCTGATGGCGGACAATCTCCCCGAGGATGTGTTGCGCAACCACGATCCCAGTCAGGCGATTCCTCCCTTGTACGGCGCGCTGGTGAAGAACGAGCAGGATGTCCACCTTTTGCAGAAACTGGCGTTCATGACGCGCAGAAAAGGCTGATTGCAGCAATGAGCGGACGCAATGCTGCGTCCGCGAGCAAAGGAGGACACTTATATGTTGATTGATTTCTTCCTGACGCTGCGCAAGAACAAGGTGCCGGCGTCCTTACGGGAGCTGCTCGACCTGCTGGAGGCGCTGCAACAGGGGTTGGCGTTTGCGGATATGGATGACTTTTATTACCTGAGCCGCGCCTGTCTGGTAAAAGATGAAAAGCACTACGACAAGTTCGATCAGGCTTTCGGCGTCTACTTCAAAGGACTGGAAGACCTGAATGCGGTGTTGGAGGCGCTGATCCCCGAAGATTGGCTGCGGGCGGAATTTGAAAAGCAGCTCACCGATGAGGAAAAGGCCAAGATTGAATCCCTGGGAGGCCTGGAAGAGCTGATCGAGGCGTTCAAAAAGCGGCTTGAGGAGCAGAAAGAGCGTCATCAGGGGGGCAATAAATGGATTGGGACTGGCGGCACGTCGCCATTTGGAGCGAACGGCTATAACCCGGAAGGTATTCGCATCGGGCAGAACGGCTCCCGCAATCGCCGTGCGGTGAAGGTTTGGGAGCAGCGTACTTATAAAGATCTGGACGACTCCATCACCCTTGGCATTCGCAATATCAAGGTGGCGTTGCGTCGTCTGCGCAAATTCGCCCGTCAGGGCGCGGCGGAAGAGCTGGACATGCCGGATACCATCCGCAGCACCGCCAATAACGCCGGATACCTGGATATCAAGATGGTGCCGGAGCGCCATAACTCTGTAAAAGTGTTGCTGTTTTTCGATATCGGAGGCTCCATGGACCCGCATATTCGCGTGTGCGAGGAGCTGTTCTCCGCCGCGCGCAGCGAGTTCAAGCACATGGAGTACTATTACTTCCACAACTTCATTTATGAAGGCGTGTGGAAGAACAATATCCGCCGCGTCAGCGAAACCATTCCAACCTGGGACATTCTGCATAAATACGCATCGGATTACCGGGTGATTTTTGTGGGCGACGCCAGTATGGCGCCTTATGAGATCACCCATCCCGGCGGCAGTATTGAGCATTGGAATGAAGAGGCCGGGGCGGTCTGGATGCAACGGGTGACGGATAAGTTCGACAAGGTGATCTGGCTGAATCCCTATCCCAAAGACTATTGGGGTATGGGCGGTTCGTTGGAAATCACCCGCCAGTTGGTTAACCAGCATATGTATCCGCTCACCATTGATGGGTTGGAGCAGGGTATGAAGTACCTGAGTAAGTAGCTCCCTCAAGATCTTTTCTAAGCGCCGTCGCTGGACGGCGCTTCTTTCATTACTTTCTCTTCTATTGCTTACCTTATTGCGCTGCGCTGGCGAATCAGGCATCAGTGGCGAACGCTAACTATGTCTCGTTTTGTAAACATTTGTGTAGTTTGGTGAATCGAGTTCACACTATCGCCGGCGACCCGGTGCTACCATGGCTTTCGTCTCTTTCTGCGTTCACCCGAGAGTTCGGCTCTCACAAGGGTATTGAGGATGAAGGCTTTGCGAATAATTCCAAGAATAATCATCACAGCGTTGCACATACTGACATTCGTCATTTCCTCCCAGGCTCATAGCGCCGCGACCGAGCGGGATATGGAGGCCCTCAAGCAGCGCGTCATCGAGCTCAACCGCGAGCTATATAAACTGCAGGAAGAAGTCCTGTATCCCATCGACACGCAAGTGGTGTTTTTTCTGGCCGTAGATGAAAACGTCGGTTTTGAGCTGGATTCCGTCGAACTCACTCTGGACGGCGACATGGCGACCACCTACCTCTACTCCGCACGTGAACTGCAGGCATTGCAGCGCGGCGGCGTGCAACGTCTGTTTATGGGGAACCTGCCCGCGGGCGCGCACAAGGCGGTGGCGGTTTTCAATGGACGCAGCGCCGGCGACAAATACCTGAGAAAAGCGGCGACACTGTCTTTCAATAAAGAAAACGGCTCTAAATACCTGGAATTGCGGGTGCAGGGCGATGGCGTCAGAACGCCCCGTTTTCTGATCAGAGAGCTGCGCTAGGCGCTGCTGATTACGGTCGAACGTCATGAAAGGGGATGTAACGCCAACCATGCATCGAATGTCCGTCCTGCTGCTGATTCTGAATGCTCTGTGCATGCTCGCCGGCGCTGTGCGGGCGCAAGAAGCCGCCGACGAATTACTGCACCGGGAAGCTCTGTTTCACTACTACACGAATGACTTTCTACAATCCCTGGTGCTGTTGGAGAACGAGCACCTTGGCTCCAATCATGTGGATAATCAATATCATAACCTGAACCATATTCTCGCCATCGAATCCGGTCTGGAGTTCGGTATGCGGCGTAATGCGGAGTCGCTCCTGGAGCATTTACAATTTACCGCTAGAGAACCCGAGGTCAAACAGCAGGCGCAAATGATCAAAGGACGTCTCGCCTATCGCGATGGCGAATGGGGGACGGCGGTGGAGTTGTTCGCCGGAGCGATGAAAGGGATGGCCCGGGATCGCAAAGACGAAGCCCTCTACTATATGGCGAACAGCTACCTGCAACTGCGGCGCCCGCAGGAGGCGGCCAAGGTTCTTGGTGAGGCCTCCCAGGGCAGTCTGTGGGCTGCGCATGGCTATTATAACCTGGGAGTGAATTACGCCGCGGATGATCCTGATTCTTCTCGCGCGTTGGTCGCGCTTCGCGTCGCTGCAGCCATGGCTGATGACAGTTATGAAGGGCGCGAGTTGAGTGATCGCGTCCTGTTGGCGGCGGGACATATCGCGCTTCTGGACAAGGATTACAACAAAGCCCTGCCGTTCCTGAAAAACGTCCATGCTTCCGGTCCGGGAGCGCCGGCGGCGATCTATGACTACGGTATGGCGTTCGCGGGACTGGGGCGTTATCGCACGGCTATTCAATCCTGGCATCGGGCCAAAAAATTCGCCCTCACGTCTTCCGGCGTTGCGGAGACCTTCCAGGCCATCGCCTATGGTTATGAGCAGGAAAAGCTGCGCGCCACCGCCATTGACGCATACCTGGAAGCCATCGCCGTGTATGAGAAAGAAAAGCGTCAGGTTGATGAGGTCGTGACCGAAATCAACGCTAAAGGCGTGTTGGACTTGCTGTTGCAGGCGCCATTGCAGAACGGCGAAGTGGAATGGTATCTGGCCACGGATCTGCTCACCAATACGCCAAAGATCGCCTTTGTTCATTATTTGATGGATAAGCCTGATTTCTTTCCCTTCGCCAAAGAATTGCTGCAAATGCACGGTTTACTGCAGTCGCTGCAAAATGGCGCGCAACGCATGGAGATCTTCTCCGCAGCCCTGGAGCGCCGCGCGCATCAGGCGAAGCAGGACGCCGCTGGAGCGCTTGCAAAAATGCGTCCGCAACAACTCAATCAACTGGTGTCGGAACGCAATGCGCTGGCCAAGTCCGCCGCCCAGGCTTCCGACGATCAAAAGGCGTTGCAACTGCTGGCGTTGCGCGAGCTGGACGAAAAGTTAAATCAACTCAAGGATAATTTTGTCAGTGTTCAGGGCGGCCTGCGCCAGGGCGGCGATCTCTACAAGGCGCAACTACGCAAAGTTGAAACTCTGCAAACAGAGTTCTCCGGCATGCAGCGAGAACTGGCGGGGAAAATCAACGATTATGATAAGAAACTGTCACAACTGGCGGTCAAGTTGTTGCAGCAGCACTGGCGTGAAATAGACGGCTATCACGTGCGTAGCCAATTGGCGTTGGTGAATTTGTATGACGATTTGGCTGTGGCGGAGCTGCGTAAGAAGCAGCCTGTTGCGCCAGATGCGGCGACAGCCGGAGAGGGGGCGTTATGAGAGCTGCGGCCCTGGCGCTCAGTGTGAGTCTTCTTGGATTTATTCCTTTGCGAGCGCTGGCGGACACGCTGGCGCCGATCGTCATCGTGGAGAAGGACGAGGCGGACAAGACTATCGGCGAACTGAAACCCGCCTATATCGACTTCAGCTATCGGGTAGCGCCGCGAACGCCTTTGAATGAGGTGGCGTTGCGATACAGTCGCCTGATCCGCGAAGCCTCCGATCCGGAAGTGCGCATCAAGGCGCTGCATCGGCTGATCAACCTGGAAGAGCTGTTCTACGACGCCAAACCCCAGGGGCTGATCGACGACGAAATATGGAGTATCGCGATAGAGAGCTACGAAGCCTTGTTGCAGCGTCAACCGGGGGACAAAGACAACGATCGTATTCTTTATCAGTTGGCGCGCGCCTGCGGCATGCTGGGGCGTACCGACAAAGCGCTGACCAGTCTGGAGCGATTGGTAGGACAGTATCCGCGCTCAACTTATACGACAGAGGCGTGGTTCCGCATTGGCGAGTTACGCTACAGCGCTGGCGAATATATCAAAGCGCAATCCGCATACAGCCGTGTGCTGGCGGATCGCGGCGATGGCGACCTGGCTTCCAAGGCCCGCTACATGTTGGGCTGGACCCAGTTTAAACAGGAAAACTTCAGCGCGTCATTGCAGACTTTTTTGCAAGTGTTGTCTCACTTGGAGTCCAATTCCGCTCCTGCAGGACAGATGGCGCCTGGCGTCCGTGAAGCGGGGGATGACGCCCTGCGCATCGTCAGCATCATGGCCAGCTACGGTAAAGGGCCGGAAACGCTGAAAGCGGCTATTGCGCTGGGCGATTATCGTACCTTGGCGCCTAAACTGTATGCGGCGCTATACGACTACTACCTGCAGCGCGAGCGCTATCAGGACGCCGCCGCCAGCGCGCAGGCTTATATCGCCGCCTATCCGGCGGCCACGGATCGCAGTGACTTCCATGACCGCATTATCGCCGCTTACGACCAGGGCGGCCTGCCTTCGCTGGCATGGGAGGAGAAAGCCCGTTTCACCCGAGAGCTGGGGCTGTCGTCGAACTATTGGACATCTCAACAAGAGACCGCCAAAACCCGCCTGCGTCCTTCTCTCTATCAATATCTGGATGATTTGGGGCAAAGAGAATACTCCCTCGGTTTGAAGGCGGCAGGGGTGGAGCGTCGTACGCACCTGCAGAACGCGGTGGCGTATTTTGACGGTATGGAGGAGATCTTTCCCTCCGAAGGGAAAACCGCTGAAGCGCTTTACTTGCAGGGCGAAGCGTATTTTCTGCTGGAGGAATGGGAGCTTGCGGTGCGGGCTTATGACAAGGCGGGCTATTTCTATCCTGACTTTCCTCAACGTCATGAGGCGGCCTATGCCGGCGTTAACGCTTTGAGCAAAGCAGTGGACGCTAATCAGGAAGACGCTACATTGCGCAGCCGCCGTGTGGATGCGCTGCTGCGGTTTGCAAAAACTTTCCCCCGGGATACTCGCGCGACAGAAAGCCTGTTGTTTGCGGCGAATGAACTCTACGCCATGGAGCAGTACGGCGCAGCCCTGGATGCCGCTACCCAGACGGCTTCTTTTACAGATGATAAGGCGACCCGTAATGCGGCATGGACCGTCGCCGGTCACTCCGCTTTTGCATTGAGCCAATATCAGGACTCCGAGCACGCCTACCGGCAGGCGCTGTCGTTGCGCTCCCGCAAGGCGCCGGATTATGACGTGCTGATGGAGAATTTCGCCGCCAGCATTTACAGCCAGGGCGAGCAGGCGGAAGCGCGTGGAGAGGTCTCCGCGGCGTTTATTGAATACAAGAGAGTCATCGACGAAGCGCCGGAATCCCAGGTGCGCGTCAGCGCCCAGTACGATGCGGGCATGCGCGCGATTGACCTTGGACGCTGGAAAGAGGCCATTGCTCTGTTGAATGACTTCCGTCAGCGCTATCCCGACCACAAGCTGACGACGGGTATTGGCGAGAAACTGGTCTACGCCTATCAACAGCATCAGCGTCCAGAATCCGCTGCGGATGAGTTGCTGCGTATCGCTGCGGGCGAAAAAGACGCTGAACGTAAGCGCAAGGCGCTGTTGCAGGCGGCGGAATTGATGGAAAACGCGGGTCGGGAGCAGCAGGCGGCCAAGGTGTACCTGCAATATGCGAACGAGTTTCCGGCTCCGTTCGAGACCGCTATCCAGGTGCGGGACGCATTAATTGATTACTACTCCCAGAGCGCGCAGATGCAACAAGCGGATCAATGGCGCGAGAAGTTGATTCAGTTTGAGGAGAGCGGCGGCGCAGATCGGACTCCCGCGAGTCGATCTTTGGCGGCGGAAGCCAGCTGGACGCTGGCGCAAAAAGAAAAGGCGGCGTTTGACGACGTGCGCCTGACCTTGCCGTTGAGCAAGTCGTTGGCGGCCAAGCAAGCTGCGCTGAAAAAAGTCATGCAACGCCTCAATCGCATCAACGGTTATGGCGTGAGCGAATACGCCACTGCGGCGACTTACATGATGGGCGAAGTGTATCGCCAGTTGGGTAGAGACATTATGGAATCCAATCGCCCCGGTAATCTGAGTGATCTGGAGCGGGAGCAATACAGCCTGCTGTTGGAGGAACAGGCGTTTCCCTTTGAAGAAAAAGCCATTGAGTTTCTCGAGCTCAATGCAAGCCGGACCCAGCAAGGGGTTTACGACGAGTGGGTTAAGAAAAGCTATCTGGCGTTGCGGGAAATTATGCCCGCCAGATATGACAAGCAAGAGGTAAAGGTGGATGTCGCGCAAACGTTGCAATAAACACGGCGTTACAGGTTTGGCGCTAACGGCGGCCTTGTTGCTGGTTGGTTGCGCTGGTTCGCCGATGCGCAAGGACGCTGCCGCTGATATCTCTCCTGCCGGAGAACAGGCTCAGATGAAGTACGATCAGGCGCTGGCGGCGTTAAACAATAATCAGGTCGCTTTGGCGGAGAATTTGTTCAAGCAGGTCATTGCCGATAAACCGGGTCTCAGCGCGCCTTATTTCAATCTGGGAGTCATTGCGGAAAAGCAGGGCGATCTGCCGTCCGCCAGGACATGGTACGCTCAGGCGCTGGATGTAAACCCCAAAGACGCCAGAGCTTTGAATCAGTTGGCAGTTTTAGCGCGGGAGGAGGGTGATTTTGAGAATGCCTTGGCGTTTTATGAAAGAGCGCTGAAGGCGGAGCCGAATGAGCCGGTTTATCATCGTAATATAGCTATACTTTACGACATGTATCTGGGTGATTACGTGCGGGCGTTGGAGCATTACCAGCGCTGCCAGGAACTTCGATCCGCTCCCGACGAGCAAGTGGCGATGTGGATCGCCGACCTTGAGCGGCGTATCCAATAGGCGGAGAAGGTATGAGATTTCAAATACTTGCCTTATGCCTCTGCGGTCTCTACAGTAACGCAGGTTTTGCGGCTGAGTTGATCGAGCTCGAAGGAACGGCGTTGAGAGGCGAGCAGGAGCAACCTAAAGTCTTGTACCTGGTGCCCTGGGGAACGCCGGATAGTCCGGCGATTGAAGTTCCGGAGCCGGAAAAAGAATTGGACGGCGCGCTCAGACCGCTAGATAGACAGGCGTTTCGGCAAAGTCTGTACTATCGTAAAAACCTTAAGATAGGCGATTTAGACCAGCAATAACCTAGAAGTGATTAAGGAGTCAGCGCGATATGTTCGAGACTGTCGTTCGCTTTTTTCAAGATGGTGGTGTTTTCATGTATCCCATCGCCATTGTCCTCGTGATCGGCGTAGCAATCGCTGTTGAACGATATATCTATCTCAGCGTCGCCAAGTTGAGCAACCGCGCGGACTTCAACAAACTGATCATGATGATCGGGCGCAAGGATTACCTCAACGCGCTGAAGCAGGCCAAACAATCCAAGACCGCCATGTCCACCATCGTGGAAGCGGGTTTGACCCGTTTGCTGAACCGTCAGCCGCGGGATCAGATTGAATACGCGATGGAAGAGGGGTTGATGGAAGTTCTGCCTCGTCTGGAAAAGCGTACGCAATATCTGGCGACGCTCGCCAACGTCTCCACGTTGTTGGGACTCTTGGGGACCATCATCGGTCTGATCGCCGCCTTTACCGCGGTCGCCAACGCGGACCCCGCGGAGAAGGCCAACTTGTTGTCGAAGAGTATTTCGGTGGCGATGAACACCACCGCATTCGGCTTGATCGCGGCGATTCCTTTACTGCTGGTGCACGCCATCCTGCAAACCAAAACCAACGAAATCGTGGATAGTTTTGAAATGGCTGGCATCAAGATCATGAACCTGATTTCGGAGAAACCAGCCCAGGCCGCCCCGGTAGCGAAAGCCGCACCAGAAAGAACATAGGACAGACCGATGCGTCGTAAACACCGTCGTCCGGAGGCTGTCGCTGACCTGGACATCACGGCGTTCATGAATCTCATGATCGTCCTGGTGCCGGTGCTGCTGATCAATCTGGTGTTCTCTCAAACCAGCGTTCTGAACCTGAACTTCCCTGAGTCCGCCGCCAACTCCGCTCAAGACAATCAAGACCAGAGACAATTGCAGGTCATGATTCTGGAAGAGCAGTTGGTGATTGCGGACAATAAGGCCGGGGTCCTTATGCAGATCCCGAAACAGGCGGGTGGCGAGCACGATTATAAGACGCTCGCATTGGCTATGCAGGACATCAAGGCTCGGCTTCCAACTAAAAAAGACATTACCCTCCTGCCTCAGGAAAGCACGTCCTATCAAACACTGGTTAGTGTGATGGACAAGGTGCGCTCCTACAAAGCCGTTGTGGCGGGCAGTGTGGTTAACGCGGAGTTGTTCCCGGATATCTCCATTGCAGATGCGCCCGAGATCATTCCGGCGGGAGGCGCGCAATGAAGCAGTCAGGCCGCGCCAAGCGTTATCAACGCCATTACCGAAGAATGCATAAAACAGCGTCGCTGAATCTGGTGTCGCTGATGGATATATTCACTATTCTGGTGTTCTTCCTGATGGTGAATTCATCCGATGTGCAGGTGCTGCAGCAAAACAGCGCTGTAGAGTTGCCCGTGTCCATTGCCGACCAGCCGCCCACTGATCAGTTGACCGTCACGGTGACGGATGACGACATTATTGTCGGCGGCAGAGTGGTCAGTAAGGTCGCCGCCGCTGTTAATCAGGCTCCGTTGTTGATTAACGGACTCAAGCTGGAATTGGACTATCAGGTGTCTCGCGTCAACACGCCGGCGCCGCCTGAAGGCAGACCAATCACCATCATGGCGGATAAAGAGCTGCCCTATAAGTTGTTGAAGAAAATCATGTCCACCTGTGTGGAAGCGGGCTACAGCAGTATCTCACTGGCGGTAAGACGCACTACCGAGAAGGAGGCCTAGCATGGTGAAAGCACGCGCCGGCTCTCCTTTGCCGTGGAACGTTGACGCTAGGGAGCGAGATCGTTTCTTTCTGATTCTCGCGTTCGCCATGTTGGTTATGCTGGTGGCGGGCGTGATTATCCCGTTGGTTGATTTGCCTGAGAAGTCCCGTGAAGAGTTGGAGGCGTTGCCTCCCCAGCTGGCGCGGGTAGTGATTGAAAAACGGGAACTGCCAAAACCGGAAATCAAAAAGCCGGAACCGAAGCCGGAGAAAAAGGAAGAGAAGAAAGAAGAGCCCAAGCCGAAACCCGAGCCAAAGCCAGAACCGAAACCACAGCCCAAGCCTGAGCCGAAACCTGAGAGAAAGGTGACGCCGAAGGCGGAGCAACCCAAGCAGCAGACGGTAGATCAGGCGCGCGAGAAAGCACAAAGCTCTGGTTTGTTGGCGCTGAGCGATCAGCTCTCCGATATGAGAGCGCTGGCGGACACGGCGGATGCGTCAGACCAGCCACTGTATACGGCGACTCCGATCAGCAAGAAGGCGTCGGATAAGTTGGTGAACAATGTTTCCACTTCAGGGAGTGGGGGAGTGGACGCCAACAAGCTGGATAAGTCTACCCAACAGGTGGCGCTGGCTTCGCGTAAGGTGACGGAAGTGCAGGAAAAAGCCCAGCCGGGCGGAGGTGGTTCCACCAGCAAGAAAACGTCTGGTTCCGGTTCTGGCAATCAGCGTAGCGCAACGCGCACGCTGGAAGAAATCAGGAAGGTGTTCGACAGCGCCAAGGGCGCATTGGCGTCCATCCATCAGCGGGCCCGTCGTCAGGACCCTACTTTGAAAGGGACTCTGGTGCCTGAATTGATGGTGGAAGCGAACGGCAGTGTATCGCAATGCAAGATCGTGGAAAGTAATCTGAATAATCCTGACTTCGAGAAGAAGATTTGCGCTCGTTTAAGGCTGCTGAACTTCGGCGCCAAATCCAACGCCAGCAAACAGGCGATCAGATATCCCATTGACTTGCTGTAAGCCTGAGCAAAACAAAAAAGCGCCCCTGAGTGGGCGCTTTTTTTATGGAGAAAATTGAGCGGCGGACTTGATGAAGCCGGTCGCTCTTAATTAGCGAATCACTGTTCGCCGCTGATGGATATAGCCGGTAGTGTGGGCCTTTCCAGTGAAATTTTCTCATCTGGGGCGATGACCTTCGCCTGACCTTCCACTACCAATACGCCATTTTGATTGTGAATGGCGCAATCCAGAACCACCCGTTTCTTCGACAGCTTTTCCGTTACTGTGAGGGTGACCGTCAGGACATCGTTTAACTTTACCGGACGCTTGAAGCTCAGGTGCTGTTCCAGGTAAATGGTGCCGGGGCCCGGAATAACGGTGGCCAAAGCCGCTGAAATCAATGCGCCGGACCACATGCCGTGGCCGATTCTCTCCTTGAATACGGTGGACTGCGCGTACTCGGCGTCCAGATGCACCGGATTGATATCACCGGAAACGGCGGCGAACAGAACGATTTCCTGCTCTGTCAGTGTACGGGTGTAAGTGGCGGAGTCGCCCACATGAAGTTCGTCGTAGGTAATGTTTTCTAGCGCGTCCATAGTGAACTGATAACTTGATTGGGTTGCTGACAACGCACGCCGGAGAGTGGCGACGCAGGGATTAACTTTCCTTTATATATTAGTGTAATCCATATTTCTCTAACGCGTCTGTTACGGAGTGTGCGCGGTCACCCATGAGGACAGGTCGTTCAGCACTTGCTGGCGATTGATCTCGTTGAGCATTTCATGGCGTCCGTCGGGGTAGAGCGTGCAGCTAAGGTCGCGTACGCCTGCCTCGCGTAAGTGGCGCTCCAGTCTTTTTACCCCCTTGCCGAACTCTCCAACCGGATCTTTATCTCCCGAGATCAGATAAATAGGCAGATTGGGGTTGATGCGGGAGAAGCTGGCGGACGTGAAAATGCGCCGCAGACCATCCAGCATCGCGATCCAGGTGGCGGTGGTGCAGATGAAGCCGCACCATGGGTCCTTGATGTAGTTGTCCACTTCGGCGGGGTCGCGAGAAAGCCAGTCGAATTCCGTACGATTAGGAGCGAAGCGATGATTGAATGAGCCGAATGAAAGCTGATCCAGCAGGCGACTGGCGCTGCGCGCGCCCAGGCGTAGCTTTTCCGCCCTGGCGATGGCCGCCGCCGCAAGATATTTCAAGGGCGCGCCATAATTGCTGCCAGAAAGAATAACGCCATGAAAGGGCGGGCGGTGCGCGATCAGGCATTGCAGACTGATAAAAGACCCCATGCTGTGGGCGAAGAGAAAATGCGGAACGTCTGGATGCCAGCTTTTTATCTGGTTGGCCATAAACAGCAGGTCTGCGGCGACTTTGTCCCAGCCGTCGCGATCAGCGTAATGACCGGTCTGGCCGTTGGCGATAGAGCGGCCATGACCGCGGTGATCATGCGCGACGACCGCGTAGCCCTGGGCGCAGAAGTGCTCAGCCAGATTTCGGTAGCGTCCGGCGTGCTCCGCCATGCCGTGGGAAATCTGAATAACGCCGCGTATGACGGGGGAGTCCGGTATCCATCTGTAGTACCCGATTTTATGGCCGTCCGTGCTGGTCAGGAAATCTTCCAGGTTGCGCATGATGTTTGCTATTTATTGGATTTTATTGGTGTTTTATCCGCTGATTCGCAACAATTTAGCTACCGTAAGTATCAGCGTCAACGATTATTGTCGCGGTATTTCCGCTCTGCATTGTCCCAGGGAAACCAGGGAAACTCCGATAATTAAGTAAGACTTTTGTCTACATAAGCCAAAATAAAGCTGCTATTCTATCGCGCACTATAAAAAACGAGCCCACTATACCGTTCCGGCTTAATGGGGTAATCACCCGACCGGGTGACTCTCCTGAAAATAGCGCCGCCCGATGACAGAAGTAAGAATGGGGTAGTGGTCGTCAGGGATTCGATGATTGGCTTATATATGATCGCGAGTAAGAGTTTCTAATGTGGAGTGCGTCGAAACCGCCGGGTGCGGAAGTCGACGTTGCTCTGTGCAGTGGAATTCACTCATTTTAAGGGTTACGGCGCAGGTTCGAGCGCCGGGCGCATAAGCGTCGAGTTAGCTGCGGCATTGCTCCGTCATCCTTGAAGCCGTCGCCTCGGGCGACGCGGTCATCTCTCAGTCAGTCCCGTTTGCCGAAGACAATTACAAATATAAATCAGATTGCCTATTAACAGCGTTGGCCAGGAGATAGCGGTATGGATAATTTTTTCAAGGATAAATATCCCCCCGGAGTTCCATCCGAAGTTGAATTGGGGAAATACAAATCGGTTGTCGACATGTTCGAACAGGCATGTAAACGATACGCGGACAAACCTGCGTTTACCGCCGTCGGCGCCACCATGACATATGGCGAAATGGAGAAGCACACGCGCGCATTCGCCGCCTACCTGCAGAATGAAACCAACCTGAAGCCCGGCGACCGTATCGCCATCCAGATGCCTAACCTGCTGCAATATCCGATCGCTGTTTTCGGCGCCATGCGGGCGGGACTGATCGTGGTTAACACTAACCCGCTTTATACCCCGCGGGAAATGGAGCATCAGTTTAACGACTCCGGCGCCAAGGCGCTGGTGGTTCTGGCCAATATGGCTTCGCAGGCGCAGGAAGTGCTTCCGCATACCGGCGTGGAGCACGTCATCGTGGCGCAGATTCCGGACATGCATCCGCCAATCAAGCGCATGGTGATGAACGCGGCGATCAAGTACGTCAAGAAAATGGTGCCGCCTTATAATATTCCCAACGCGGTCCCGTTTACTAAAGTCATGTCCATGGGCGCGCGCTACACCTTTAAGCCTGTGGACGTTAACCCCGAAGATATCGCGGTGTTGCAGTACACCGGCGGCACGACCGGCGTCGCCAAAGGCGCGATGCTGACCCACCGCAACCTGGTTTCCAACGTAGCGCAATTGAAGCCGTTACTGACGGTGCGTCTGGGTGAAGCCATCGAGACCGTCATTGCGCCGCTGCCGCTGTATCACATTTATTCATTCACTATGAATTGCGGCGTCATGCTGGATACCGGCAACCACAGTATTTTGATTCCCAACCCGCGGGATTTCGACGGCTTTATCAAAGAGCTGGGCAAATGGAAATTCACAGCGTTCCTGGGCATCAATACGCTGTTCGTGGCGCTTTGCAACAATGAGAAATTCCAGGAGCTGGATTTTACTTCCCTGAAAGTGACTGCCGCCGGGGGCATGGCGCTGACTAGCGATACGGCGAAAATGTGGAAGAAAGTCACGGGTTGTGATGTGACGGAAGGCTACGGCATGACAGAAACCTCGCCGGTGGTTTCCATTAACCCCATGAACGCCATTCAAATCGGCACTATCGGCCTGCCGATTCCCAATACCATGGTGAAGATCATGGATGACGAAGGTAAAGACCTTACCGTCGGGGAAGTCGGCGAGCTGTGCGTTAAAGGGCCTCAGGTAATGAAAGGTTACTGGCAGCGTCCGGATGAGACCGCAAAAACCATGACTGAAGACGGCTGGCTGAAAACCGGCGATATCGCCATGGTGCAGAACGACGGCTACCTGCGCATTGTGGATCGTAAGAAAGATATGATCCTGGTGTCTGGTTTCAACGTCTATCCCAACGAAATTGAAGATGTGGTGACCAGTCACCCTGATGTGGTTGAGTGTGCGGCGATTGGCGTGCCTGACCTGAAAAGCGGCGAAGTGGTGAAAGTGTTCGTTGTGAAGAGCAATCCCAACCTGACTGAAAGCGCGCTGAAAGAGTTCTGTCGCGAGCGCCTGACCGCTTACAAGGTGCCCAAGACCATCGAGTTCCGCGATGAATTGCCGAAAACCAATGTCGGCAAGATTCTGCGCCGGGAGCTGCGCGATGAGGAAATCAAAAAGCAGAAAGACAAAGCGGCGTAACTCTGCGCGGTGAGTTCAAGAAAGCTGAAAAGCGGGCGAGGGCCCGCTTTTTGTGTTATTAAAGGCGGGTTCTTTCAGTTGTAGAGCGTTGTTAATTGATTATGCAGAAAGCGGTCAGTCTGTTCGCGCTTGGGTTTTTGGCGTTTATTCTATGGATTATCTATCTGGCGGATACTGGTGGCGCGAGCATTTTCTTCGACTTCGTCCAATCCATTCCCTATGGCGATAAACTGGGGCACTTTTGCTTATTCGGCGTTCTCACCCTGGCCGCTAACTTCGCCTTCAAAACCAAACACCTGAAACTGGGCCCGATTCCTCTCTATGTCGGCGCGCTTTGCGTGCTTACATTCGCAATAGGGGAAGAGTTGACGCAGGCGTTCTTTCCCTCCCGCACGCTGGACATCACCGATGTCATGGCGGATGTGGCCGGCATTGCGTTTTTTTCCTGGGTGACCCTATTGCTGTCCGCCAATAAGGCGGCTGAATCTTAATATTGTATTGGGCTTTGCGCCGGACTTATTAAATTCTCCATGAAGAGTGAAGAGTGAAGAGTGAAGAGTGAAGAGTGAAGAGAACAACTGGTGTTATTAATAAAATAATGAAACTTGATGTCGTGGATAGTCTCGCGCCAGTGGTCATTTTTCTGAGTGCAAATTACGAGTATGACTGCCTGAATTTCAAGCTGTTGCGTGGTTACGCTATCCCATTTACCGCTTAACTATTAACCCATTTCCCGCTAACATCCGCATCCTGAATTAGTATTGGTTAAAAAGTATATTGCATGTCGAGTGAGTCTCGTTTTGACCCGTCCCTGGTGTTAATCAAAGATCGTTTTAGATTGCAGAGGCAATGGCGGGAAATCGCAAAGGGTTCTGTTGCGGAAAAGGACGTTGAAAAGTTCTGGCGCGCGACATTGCGTTCTATGGAAATTCGGGCGACGCGCCTGCAAGCGATGCCGCAGGTGCGGTATCCGGATAATCTGCCAGTCGTCGATAAGCTGGAAGAGATCAAAAAAGCCATTTCTGAAAATCAGGTGGTTATCATCGCCGGTGAGACCGGCTCTGGTAAAACCACGCAGTTGCCGAAAATCTGTCTGGATCTGGGACGCGGCGTGGATGGTTTGATCGGCCACACGCAGCCTCGTCGTCTGGCGGCGCGCTCCGTCGCCAACCGCATTGCCGAGGAGCTGAGCTGCGAAGTTGGTAAGCAGGTGGGGTATCAGGTCCGTTTTACTGATCATACCGACGACAGCACGTTGGTGAAGTTGATGACCGACGGCATACTGCTGGCGGAAACCCAGAATGACCGTTTCCTCAACCGTTACGACACGATCATTATCGATGAAGCCCATGAGCGCTCGTTAAATATCGACTTCCTGATCGGTTATCTGAAAAACCTCCTGCCCAAGCGGCCTGATCTCAAAATCATCATTACCTCCGCCACGATTGACCTGGAACGCTTCTCCGAACACTTCAATGGAGCGCCTGTGGTGGAAGTGTCTGGCCGCACTTATCCGGTAGAGCTGCATTACCGTCCCTTGACCACTATGGACGACGAGGTGGATATCGGTCTGCAGGATGGCGTTGTGCATGTGATTCGGGAAATCGAGCAGATGGAGCGTGAGCAGCGCAAACCGCCCGGAGATATCCTGATATTCATGGTTGGAGAGCGGGAGATTCGCGAGACTGCGCAGCGATTGCGTAAAGAAGAATTTCGTAATACGGAAATCCTTCCCCTGTACGCGCGACTCAGTAATCAGGAGCAGAACCGTATTTTTCAGTCCCATGGCGGACGTCGCATTGTGGTCTCCACCAACGTGGCGGAAACTTCCCTGACGGTGCCGGGCATTCGTTATGTGATCGATCCGGGGCAGGTGCGCATCAGCCGCTATTCATACCGCTCCAAAGTGCAACGACTGCCGATAGAGGCGATTTCGCAGGCCAGCGCCGAGCAGCGCAAAGGCCGCTGTGGTCGGGTGGCGGAGGGTGTGTGTTTCCGGCTGTACTCTGAGGAGGACTTCGTCGGTCGCGACCCCTTCACCGATCCGGAAATTCTGCGCACCAACCTGGCGTCGGTCATTCTGCAGATGCTTTCGTTGCGTCTGGGCGATATCCAGAAGTTCCCTTTTATGCAGAAGCCGGACACGCGTTATATCAATGACGGCTACAAGCTGCTGGAAGAGCTGGGCGCGGTAAACGCGCAACGGCAGATGACGGCGATAGGGCGAACCCTGGCGCGTTTCCCCATTGATCCTCGTCTGGCGCGAATGCTGGTGGCCGCTGCGGAAGGGCATTGCCTGAAAGAGATGCTGATTATTGTTTCCGCCCTGGCGGTGCAAGATCCAAGGGAGCGTCCCATGGAATTCCAGCAGGCGGCGGATGAAAAGCATGCGCAATGGGCGGATGAGCAATCAGACTTCGTCAGCCTGCTGAATCTGTGGAACGGTTATGAGGCGCAACGCCAGGAACTGAGCGCGAATCAACTGCGCAATTACTGTAAGAAAAACTTCCTGTCGTTCCTGAGAATGCGCGAGTGGCGTGACACTCATCGTCAGCTGCTGTTGCTCTGCCATGAGCAAAGCTACAAAGAAAACACGGAGCCCGCTGCTTATGACGAGCTGCATCAGGCTCTATTGGCGGGGCTGATTACCCAAATTGGCCAGAAAGACGAAAAAGGCGAGTACGCCGGCCCCCGTCAGCGCAAATTTGTGATCTTTCCGGGATCGAAAGTACGGAAAAAGGCGCCGAACTGGATTATGTCGGCGGAAGTGGTGGAAACCAGCCGTCTGTTCGCCCGCACCGTCGCTCGCATGGAGCCCGGCTGGATAGAAAAGGTTGCGCCGCAACTGCTGAAGAGCAGTTATCTGGAGCCGCACTGGTCGAAGAAGCGAGGCGAGGCGTTGGCGTTCCAGCAGGTCTCTTTGTATGGCCTGATTGTGGTGCCGCGTCGCCAGGTGAGCTACGGCCGCATTGATCCGCAGTTCAGTCGCGAGGCGTTGATCCGGGAAGGGCTTATTGAAGGCGAGATCAACAGCCGCCTGCCGTTTATTCTGCACAATGCGGAATGCCGGGAGGAAGTCGAGCAGATAGAAGCCAAAGCCCGTCGTCGCGACCTGTTGGTCGATGACGAAGTGTTGTTCCAGTTCTACGATGAGCAACTGCCCGCGGATATCACCACCGTCAAAGGGTTGGAGTATTGGTACAAGCGCTTGTCGGACGGTGACAAAAAGGCGTTGCTGTTATCGCCGGAAGCGCTGTTGCGAGTGCTGCCGGAGGTGAAGCTGGAAGAGCAATTTCCCGACGCACTGTTGTGGAATGGGCAGCAATTTCAGCTGAGCTACAAGTTTGAGCCGGGCGCGAAAGACGATGGCGTGACGGTGCGCATGCCCGCCGCAGCCATGGCGCAGGCGCCAGTGGGTCTTCTGGACTGGTTGGCCCCGGGAATGCGTAAAGAGAAGTGCGAGGCGTTGATTCGCTCGCTGCCGAAGGCGATTCGGAAAAACTTTGTGCCTGTCCCTGATTTCGCTAAGGCGGCCAGTGACGCCATGGTTCCGGATAACCATCCCATGTCTCTGGCGTTGGGTGAGCAGTTGCGCAAAATGACCGGCATGCAGGTCGCTCCTGAGCAATGGGATGAATCCCTGCTGCCGCCTCATCTGCGCATGAATATCCAGGTAGTGGACAGCCAGGGCGGCGTAATTGACCAGGGACGAGATTATCATGAGCTGGTTAAAAGGCTTGAAGGACGCCTGGAAAAGTTGGCGCAGGAATCCGGAACCTTGTTCAAAGAGCAGGCAGGGCTGACTGAATGGAGCTTCGGCGCCATGCAGGAGAAAGTCGCCGTCAGCCAGGCGGGCGCCAGTCTGTTCCTGTATCCCTATTTGCAGGATCAGGGAACGTCCGTAGCGCTAAAGTCGGCGTTCGACGCGGGGTTCGCTCAGGCGCAGCACCGTCTCGGCATGGCGCGGCTGATCATGTTGAGGCTGGCGGATACGGTGAAGTATCTGAAAAAGAATCTGCCCAAACTGAAAGAGATTGGGCTCTACTATGCGCCAACCGGAAAGCTGGATGGTCTGGTGGACGAGCTTGCCTTGACGGCCTGTATCGAGGTCTTTCTTAAAGACAAACCTGCCATCGCCAATGCGGATGAGTTCACTCGACGGGTGCAGCAGTATAAGGCGGATTTAATTCCCAAAGCGGAAGAGCTTGCGTTGTTGCTGCATGAAATTTTGCAGGCCTATCACCGCATAACCAAAGCACTGAGCAAAAACACGGTTTTGGCGCTGGCGATGTTTTTGGGAGATGTGAAGCGGCAGCTGCAGCACTTGGTGTACCCCGGGTTTCTCACGGAAGCGCCGCTAGAATGGTTGCGGCAATATCCGCGCTACCTTGCCGCGATCGAGGAGCGGTTGGACAAGATGCCACGGCAGATCACTCAGGAACGCCAGTTTCAACTGATGTTCGAGACGCTATGGTCGCAATACAACGCGAGAAAAGAGAAGCACCAACGGGAAGGTTATGTGGATGAAGAGCTCGCCAATTTCCGCTGGATGTTGGAGGAGTATCGGGTTTCCTATTTTGCGCAGAAGCTAGGCACCCTCATGAGCGTGTCGGAAAAGAAGCTTCAGAAGCAATGGGAAAAAGTCCGAATTTAATTCCGCTTCTTAACATAATGGTCACATTCTTCTGGGCGCGCCGGGGCAAATTCATCCAGCCCCGGCGCTGTTATGTGCTAAGATTTCTCGTCAATACGCGAGTGCAATAACTAATTAAATAAGTAGAGGCTGAATCGTGAGTTCTGTAGTCATTAGCGGCACGGGCCTGTTTACCCCGGCTTACAGCATATCCAATGAAGAGCTGGTGGCTTCGTTTAACGCCTATGTGCAACGTTTTAACGAAGAGAACAAAGAGAAAATCGAGTCAGGGGAAGTCGCCGCGCTACAAGAATCCTCGGCTGATTTTATCCTCAAAGCATCCGGCATCAAAAGTCGCTACGTTCTGGACAAAGAGGGCGTACTGGACGTAGACCGTATGCATCCCTATATCCCAGAGCGCAGCAACGAAGAGCCAAGCGTGCAGTGTGAAATGGCGGTCGATGCGGCGAAAAAAGCCATGACTGAAGCGGGCAAGACCCCGGCGGACATTGATGCGGTCATTGTCGCCTGTTCAAACCTGCAACGCGCTTATCCCGCAGTGGCGGTGGAAGTGCAGAGCGCCTTGGGCATTGACGGTTTCGCCTATGACATGAACGTCGCCTGTTCTTCCGCTACGTTTGGCATTCAGGCTGCGGTCAACGCGATTGAATCCGGTTCCGCTCGCGCGGTATTGGTGGTGAATCCGGAGATTTGCTCCAGCCACCTGAATTTCAGGGATCGCGACAGCCACTTTATCTTTGGCGACGCCTGCACGGCGATTCTTCTGGAGAAGGCGGAGACAGCGACCAGCCAGCACCAGTTTGCAGTTATCGGAACCAAGCTTAAGACACTGTTCTCCAACAATATCCGCAATAATTTCGGCTTCTTGAACCGTTGTGATGAGTCCGGGATTGGCAAGCCAGACAAACTCTTCGTCCAGAATGGGCGCAAGGTGTTTAAAGAAGTGGTGCCAATGGTCTCCGAGATGATTGTGGAGCATTTGGGCGGCAACGATATCGACGCCTCCAGGCTCAATCGCATGTGGCTGCATCAGGCGAACTTGAGCATGAACCAGCTGATTTCAAAGAGAGTGCTGGGACGGGAGGCGACAGCGGAAGAGGCTCCAACCATTTTAGACACCTACGCCAACACCAGCTCAGCCGGCTCCATCATCGCATTTCACCTGAACAAGCAGGACCTGAATGGCGGCGCATTGGGCGTGATCTGCTCCTTTGGCGCAGGTTATTCCGCAGGCAGCATTATTGTTCGCAAGGTTTGATTCAGTCTGAAATCCAGGCCTTTCTTTTCTCTGGCCGTGGCGTATGCGTCGCGGCTTTTTCATTTCTGGGCCTGACTCCTTCTTTATTTTGGATAGTCAGCGCAACCCGTTTCATTGAACTGTAACTATTCATACGTGTCATATTGAGACAGACTCGTGGACGGGAACTGAGTTGAAGGACGCAAGCTGGGATCGCGAACCATAAAGCCCGGGCTACAGAGGAATACCTACTTTGAAGTGGACACTTTGTCAGGTAGACTGCTCGGCCGTTGCAAAAATGTGAGTTAGCCCGCATATTAAACGGGCCTTTGAGCCAACCCGCCGCCATATCCAATAAAAATAAGCGCCCGCGGCCAGTTCAGCATTCCGCGTAGCGACGACGTTGAGAGGTCGCCGCAAGAAGACGGAAGCTTTGAGAGTCTTGAATACCGCCGAAGTTAAGCCAGACTGAAGAATACAGAGAGCCCCCCAAGGCGCTTAAGTGGGATTTATGGATACGAGTAAACCGCAGCATACAAGGCGTTTGTCCGCCGTTTTGTTATTGTCAATGGCCGCACCCGCAGGGGCGATGGCTTCTCACCCACAGGACCCGTGGGAATCTTACAATAGAAAGGTTTTCGCCTTTAACGAATTTCTGGACGACTACTTTCTACGCCCCGTCGCCAAAGGCTATCGGGCGGTGACCCCGGAAGTCGTCGATCGCTCAATTACGAACTTTTTCGGCAACCTTGGCGATGTCGTTACGCTAGCCAACAATATTCTGCAGTTGAAGCATCACGAGGCCGCAGCGACGGCCAGCCGCATCATGTTTAACAGCACTTGGGGAGTTGGCGGTCTGTTCGATGTGGCGACAGCCTTTGATATTTCCGTGGACAAAGAGGATTTCGGTCAGACGCTTTGTTATTGGGGCGTACCCCAGGGCAATTATCTTATGCTGCCGTTCCTGGGCCCAGGCACGATTACCGACACCATTGGCCGCATTCCTGATAGTTATGCGGACCCGGTAGGGTATCTGTTCTCTGAGCCGGAAAGATATATCGCCAGCGCAACCCGTATTGTCGACAAACGCGCCGATATTATTCCGGCGGAGAATCTGATCCAGGGCGATCGTTATACCTTCGTCAGAAACGCTTATCTGCAGCAGCGTGAGTTCCTGATCAACGATGGCAAGATCGAAGATCCCTTTACCTCCGACGACTTCGACGAAGACTATTGATCCTGTCAGGCGGGAGCCAGTCTCTCGCCGTCTCATCCTCATCCTTTTTCTCGCCACGCCTCTTCCCGTCCTTCACTCGTATAGCTACTTGCGGCCCTCCCTGCCCGATAAGCTATATTTAATCTAAGGATTTGATAGCTGGGTGGGAATGATGTCGAGATATTTGAACACGAAACTTCACAAGTACCGTAAGGCGATGGCCGAGGCGAGAGATTACGCCACCTGGCGTGACGCCGCGCTGGAGCTGGACTATCTGGAAGGTCATGTGGAGTGGAAGGAGTCATTCGCCAGCGATTTATACAATTACGAGCTGATTTATGACCGCCTGATGGAGCTTCGCAACGCGATGCAGGGGCGTGATCATTCCAAGCTGATCCGCAGTTTGCGCGAAGGGTTGCACCATGACCTCGGCAATATGGGGAATGCGTTGCTGTATCAGCACAGTTATATCGGCACCAAGCACTTGATTGAGGAGTACGTCAATCAAGTCTGCGATGCGCTCAATTACGTCTGTGACAATGATATTCCCGAGCTGCCGCCGCGGCAGAAACTGGAGTTTTTCAAAGATACGTCGATCAGCTTCGGCCGGCCTTCGTTATTGCTGAGCGGGGGCGCGACATTGGGGCTGTTTCATCTTGGCGTGATTAAGGCGCTGTGGGAGCGCGGCCTGCTGCCTCAGGTGATCGCTGGCTCCAGTGTAGGGTCCGTCATTGCGGCCATGCTGGGGACTCATACTGATGCGGAAATTCCGGAAATGCTGGAGCCCCATCGCCACAATCTGAAAGCCTGGCGCTGGATGGGGATGTTCAATGGTCTGCGCGGGCGCGGGTTTATGGATATCCGCCAGCTGGAGAAATGTCTGCGTTCGAATATTGGCGAGTATTCCTTTTTAGAGGCCTATCAGCGTACTGGCCGCAGCATTAATATCTCTGTCTCGCCCGTGCATCATCACCAGAAGGAGCGCTTACTTAGCGGTTATACCTCGCCTTATCTTCTGGTATGGAGCGCCGCACTGGCGTCGTCGGCGGTTCCCGCGGTGTTCCCGCCCGTGCGTTTGATGCGCAAGGATGAGAACGGCGGCATTGTTCCCTACATGCCGAAACTCCGCTGGGTGGACGGCTCAGTGGTGAGCGATCTGCCTATAGAGCGACTCAAGCATTTGTATGACATTAACTTTTCCATTGTGAGCCAGACCAATCCGCATATCGTTCCATTTATGAATGCGAAGAAGCGCGACCAGAAAATCAGTCTGGCTTCGCTGCCGTTGCGGGTGATCAAGGCGGAAATGCAATTTCACGGCATGGGCGCGTTCGATTATTTGCGGAAACAGGCCGAGCCGGAACTGCTGCGGCAGCTCTGCGGGCAGGCCTATACGGTTTTGGCGCAGCGCTATTATGGCGATGTCACCATTGCGCCCCGTTATAGCTTTTGGCATTTCAGGCGGATGCTCTCCAATCCCTCGCCGGATGTCGTCGAGCGGCTGGCGCTGGAAGGCGAGCGCGCCACCTGGCCAAAAATATCCATGATTCGGACGCACTCCAAGATCAGTCTGACATTGGAAAAAGGAATCAAACGATTGAAAAACCGGCTGCAGGGACGCAAGGCGGAATTGCGGGTGGTGAACGTTACCAAATAGACATAATAGAGCGCAGTCGCGACGCTGGCGGGGAATTTGTATGTTTCATGGACGAATCCCTGAAATTTGCCGTTTCTATAATTTAACTCCGTCGTCCGGCGCGTTACACTAGCGCGTTGACAGTAACTATGCCCGCGCCAACAGGCGCAATTTTGGATTCCATGTACGAAGCGTTTTTCGGTTTAAAAGAAAGCCCATTTTCCATCGCGCCTGATCCCCGTTATCTCTACATGAGCGAACGCCACAGAGAGGCTTTGGCGCATTTGTTGTACGGCATTGAAAGGGAAGGGGGCTTCGTGCTGCTGACCGGTGAAGTCGGCACCGGTAAGACCACCACCTGTCGCTGCTTTTTGCAGCGGGTGCCGAAAAACACGGACATCGCTTTCATCCTGTATCCGAAACTCACCGCCAGAGAGCTGTTGGCCACGATCTGCGATGAGTTGCACATCGCTTATCCCGCCCAATGCTCCATCAAGATCCTGATTGACGTTATTCACAAGCATTTGCTGAAAGCGCACGCGGCCGGCAAGCATACTGCGCTGGTGATTGATGAAGCGCAGAATCTGTCTTCGGATGTACTGGAGCAATTGCGACTGCTCACCAACCTGGAAACAGAAAAAAAGAAACTGTTGCAGATTATTTTGCTGGGGCAGCCGGAATTGAAAGAGCTGCTGCAGCGGCCGGAATTGCGTCAGTTAGTGCAGCGCATTACGGCCCGTTATCACTTGGACGCGCTCTCACCCGTGGATGTGCGCGCCTATATCGGTTATCGCCTGTCCGTTGCAGGCTGTCGCAAAGAACTGTTCAGTAATGCGGCGATCAATAAGGTTTATAAGCTCAGTCGCGGCATACCTCGTATTATCAACCTGATCTGCGATCGGGCGCTGTTAGGCGCTTATTCGGAAAACAGCCAGGTGGTGACCCCTGCGCTGGTCAAGATGGCGGGCAAAGAAATTGGCCTTAACGCCAAACGCACCACCGTGAAATGGTTGGACAACTGGATCGTCAAAGGCTTCGCCGCTGGGGCGTTAGCGGGTGGTTTGACCCTGGTGCTGGGCTTGTCTCTCAATCAGGATCGTCGCCAGCCGGAAAAAGCCATTGGCGCGGTTGCGCAGGCCTCCGCTTTATCGGATGCGGGGGAAGGTCAGATTCAGCGGGATGAGGGCGCGCTTAAAGACGCCGCCTTACCCTCCGATGAGAAAGGCGCGGCTTCAGAAGCTTCCGTCGGCGGTGCGACTGCAACCGCCGCCGCACAGCCCGCCGCCTGGGTATCGCCAGTGGCGGCCTCAGCTTCCAAGGTGCTGGGTTCCTATCGGCCCAAGGGCGACAATACGCGTAAGGCCTATCAGTCCGTGATGCATATCTGGGGACTGGCCGACAACGCCGGCGCCCGCGGTTTGGTGTGTGAATTCGTAGAGACTCGCGGGCTGCGCTGTCTGCATCGACAGGGCAACTGGCGCAGCCTTCTGCAGCTGAATCGTCCAGCCGTGTTGAAATTGATGAATAATACCGGCGAAACCTTCAGCGCTGCGCTAATCTCCGTATCGGCGGATCAGTCAGCGGTGATTGAACTGGATGGGGAACGTCATACTATTCCTTTGGCGGAACTGGATGGGCATTGGCAGGGCGATTACAGTATTTTGTGGAAAGTCCCCCCTTATGCGTCCATGGTGATTCAGCCAGGGGAAGTGCAGGATGAAAATGAGTGGATTGACGGTAAGATCAAACGGGTGAATGAGGTTTGGCTGTCGCAAGGCGAAATGCCTTCACTGGAGCCGTTGCCTGACACCTCATTGAAAGACCGGGTGCGTTGGTTTCAGCAGGAGGTCGGGATATTGCCGGACGGCATTCCCGGCGCCATCACCCTGATCATGTTAAACAGCTGGACTGACAGCACAGCGCCTCTGCTTATTCCGATCAAGCGCTCATAGGAAAACGACATGTCCTATATACTTGAAGCCCTGAGACGTTCCGAATCAGAAAGATATCAGGAAAAGCTGCCTGACGTGGTGCAAGGCGGCGCATTCATGATGCCCCGCAAAGAGAAGCGCGCGCCCTGGGCGCTGATTCTCATTCTGTTGCTGAGCCTCAACGCCATCGCCCTGGCGACTTTCTTTTTTATGAATCGCCCTTTCGAGAAAGAGACGCCGGTGGAGGCAGTTTCCGCTGACGCCGCTCCTGCTTCATCTACAGCCTCGGCGGCGACCGCTCCTGCGACGCCGGCGCAACCCCAGTCAGTGCAGCCAACTGCCGCGAACGCTCCGAGCCAGACGGTTCCCGTACAACCGATGAGCGCGAATAACTCGGACTTTATGGTTGATAAGGTGCCGCTGGATACAGCCTCAAACACGGATATCTATGTGGACCTCGGCGGAGAAGAGGAAGAGTCGGTCAATGCGGATGGCGGCATGCTGATCGCGCCCTCCAGTGGTGCTTCACGCAGGGCGATGATCATCCCCGGCTCCGGAACGGCGGAAGCGGCTCAGAACGTGGAAGATCAGTATCCTAATATATCTGAGCTGAGCGTCGCTTTTCAGCAGCAGATTCCAGCGATGGAGTTCAATAGTCATATCTACAGCGCCAGTCCGGATGACCGTAGAATCATGATCAACAATAACTATCTTCGGGAAGGGCAGCGTTTTTCCGGCCTGAAGGTGTATCAGATTACCGAGAACGGCGTAGTGTTGGATAAAGGCGGCCAGTTATTCTGGATTCCCGTCATCCGTAACTGGGCTCCCGAAAGTTAGGCGAGCATGGTAAGTGAAGGTATAAAGGAGCAGATTCAGTCCGCCTATCGAAAGTATATCGCCGCCCGTAACATCAAGCCTCGCTCCGGGCAGCGGCATATGATCGCTGAGATAGCGCGTTATCTGTCCTCCATCGAACTGGACGGCGAGTTTCGCCGTAGCAACGATGCCACCACTTGTGTTGTGGAGGCGGGGACCGGCACAGGGAAAACCCTGGCCTATTTAATGGCGTCCATTCCGTTCGCGGCCGCGTTGCGCAAAAAAATCGTTATTTCCACCGCCACCGTGACGCTGCAGCAGCAAGTCGTGCAGCGTGAATTGCCGTTGCTGGCGGAGCACACGGATCTTGAATTCAAAGTCGCGCTGGCGAAAGGGCGCGGCCGCTATATCTGTCTGCATAAACTTGATTCCTATCTGGCTGGCCAAGAGCAAGGGATTTTGTTGCTGGATGGACCGCAGGAGAGCGGTGGGCAGGATGTGGATGCGGAGGCCTACCAACGGTTCATGAACTGGATGGTGGACAAAGGGTGGAGCGGAGACTGGGACAGCGCTCCGGAGCCCATCGAAGAGACGATCTGGTCAACGGTGACCACGGACCATCGCCAGTGCCTGAATAAACGTTGCTCGTTCTTTACGCAGTGCGCCTATTACAAGGCGAAGATGGAGGCCGAAAAGGCGGAAATTATCGTTGCGAACCACGATCTGGTGTTCGCGGATCTGGCGTTAGGCGGAGGTTTTGTTCTGCCGCCGCCGGAAGAAACCATTTACATCTTTGACGAAGCCCACCACATGGCGGATAAGGCGTTGAATCATTTCGCCTTCAGCGCCGGTTTGAAATCCTCGCAGAAAATGTTGCGTGGACTGAGTCGCGCCCTGGTGGAAGGGCAAAGCGTATTCGCCTACGACGAGCAGATCACCAACCGGGTCAGCCCAATGGCGGCGTTGTCTCAGGAAATGCACCACCATCTCGACGCCGTCGGCCGCTTTCTGAACGAAACCATCGAGTGGGAAGAAAACGACGAGCGCGCCACCTTTCAATACCGTTATCCCATGGGCGTGATTCCCGAGGAGCTGCGCAAGCTGTCAGCGGCGATGGCGGATAAAGTCGCCGAGATGAGTAAGGAACTGGAGGCGGTGCTCAAGCGCTTGCGGGATCTTGCGGAAAAAGAACAGCAGGGCGGCGCGCAGCGACAGGCCTATGATCAGGCGGTGATGGCGCTGTCGGTGTATCAGTCGCAAGTGGAGAATCTGGAAGACGTATGGCGAATCATGGGCGAGGAAGTCCAGGCGGGCCATACGCCAACCGCCCGCTGGCTGACGACATGGGCTAAAGAAGCGGATAGCGATGTGGTCGTGCATGTCAGCCCCACCAATGCGGCGCATCTGCTGCGCAAGCGGCTGTGGTCGCGAGCGTTTGGCTGTGTGCTGACTTCCGCGACGCTGAGTGTGGCGGGGCGCTTTGACCGCCTGGCGGGACAGGTGGGCCTTCCCGACGGCAGTATCTTTGCGATTCATCACAGTCCGTTCGACTTCAACAACAATTGTACTCTGGAGTTGTGCGATCTTGGTCGCGACCCGCAAGACTCCGAAAGCTATCTGGAAATGCTGAGCCAGGCGCTGCTGCGCATCATCGATGAAAAGCAAGCCACACTGGTGCTGTTCAGCGCGCGGAAGCACATGCAGTTCGCCGCCCGCGCCCTGGCGGATACCAAACTGGGGAGCCTGATCATCACCCAGGACTCAGGCAACAAAGGCCAGCTGATCGACAATCACCGTTCGCGAGTGGATGAAAACAAGGGCAGCGTACTGTTTGGTCTGGCCAGTTTCGCCGAGGGTCTGGATTTGCCGGGAGATTATCTCAAGCACGTCATTATCGCGAAGCTGCCCTTCGCCGTGCCGGATGACCCGGTGGAGGCGACCTACGCGGAGTGGCTGAAATCCAAGGGCGGCAATCCGTTCAACCAGGTGGTGCTGCCTGACGCGATCACACGCTTGCTACAGGCATGTGGACGCTTACTGCGCAGCGAGAGGGACAGCGGTAAGATTTCGATTATGGACCGTCGTCTGTGGACGCGCTCCTACGGGCGTATCATTCTCAACGCGTTGCCGCCTTATAAAGTGGTCTCGGCGGATATTCGTCAGCCCACCACCAGTGAATCCTAGGCTTATAACTTATAAAGAGCCACGTCATCCTTCTATAAGCAGGAAACAACGGCATATTGCACTGCGCTAAAGTATGGGCGTTGTCTGAAAATGCCGAAGCGGCCGGAAAAAGGGGCGGCGAGTTCGAAGCTGCATAGCCAGACATCGCCGCTGGCGCAAAACAGGAGATGAAACTTCCTGCGCTCTTAAGGAGACAAAAAAAGCAGGGACAAGCCCTGCAAGAGAATTCGAAATGAAAGGCTTTGTCGAATTCGATTCATAGGGCTAGCGTAAAAAATGAGGGGGCGTAGCCGCATCGTCCATAGGGCGTAAAAAGGAGGTAATGGATCACAACAGGCCTAGATGACGGGCCCGGGCCAATGCTTCCGTACGGCTCGCCGCGCCGATTTTTCCGTATATATTGCGAATGTGCGCCTTTACGGTGGCGGGCGCCAGGAATAATCGGTCCGCGATCTTTTTATTGGGGAGCCCTTCGTAAATCAGCGTCAGCACCTCCATTTCCCGCTTACTTAACTCTTCCAGCAAACCTTCTGTCTGGGTTTGCGGCTCTTCTTCTCGCATTGGCGCAGCATTCTGGGAAGATGAGGTGACTTGCAGCTTTTCCAGGTAAGCCGGGCTTGTTTCGGCGATATCCAGGTTGGCGTATAACGGCCTCAGATAGGCGTCGTCCGTCAGGAACATGGCGACGAAATCGTTGCTTTCACCCAGCGCCAATGCCTCACTTATCAGCCGCTGCGCGGCCTCTGGCTGATTTTGTCCTCCCATAGCGGCGGCGTGCAGCAATTTGGCTTGCGCCTGATAACGGGAAGAGCCGTGGTTTTCGGCGAGAGCCAGTATAAGCTCAGCGGTTTCCTGCAAATTGCGCCATTGCTGTTTGCGTAGAAAATAACGCGCCTGTGCAGACAGGTTTTCCATGGCCTCAAAAGGAGAAGCCTCTTTGGGGTCTTTGCCCAGAATAAGGGCGCAAACGGATTCAGCACTGGCCATGTCGCCTTTATCCAGCAGGCAGTGCAACTTGCCGGCCAGAACGGGCGGGGCGAACGCAGCCAGTTCGCGCTGGTTATACTCCAACTGTTCGCGAGCCTGCTCATAATGACGCAGCGCTTGCGGGTAATCGCCGCAATGGCGGTTGAATTCCGCCCAGGTGTAGTAGGTGATGAGCTTCTGTTGCGGCTCCGCGTTATTTACGAATGACAGCATCGGTTTGAGAAAGCGTTCGGCGTGTTCCTGATTGCCCAAGGCGCAATAGATCAGCACCAGCGAACTATTCAGCCAGCACGAAACAATATTGGGTTCAGGGCCATCCTTATGATAACTCTGCACCCAGAGTTCCGTTTGTCGGAACAAATTGATCGCATGTAGGAACTCCCCCTTGATTTGCATGATCCATAACAGCAGGCCCAGGCTGGAAAGCACGGTGGAGAAGCGTTGCTCCAGTTTGCCCAGCGTGACGGCTTCCTTTAATGCCTCCATGGCGTCATCCAGTCGCCCCAGGCCGTAGTAGTCGTTGCCGAGGCCGAAGTAGGCCAGAGACTTGATTGGAGCGTTGATCTGCTGCAGGTCCTGTAAGACGGACTGCGTCAGCGCGCTGGCGGTCTGGATGTCCTTGCGGCTCCGCGCGGCGTAGGCTTCCAGCAGGCGCAACTCATGGCGCACGGTATCATCCTGCTCGGGCAGCAACGGGTGCTTCTTCACCGCTTCCACCAGGTCGGGAATGGCGGCGAACTGGTTGTCGTAAAGCAGACACCATATTTTCAGCAGTTGCAGACGCAGTGACTGGCCAAGTAGCTCTTGCGGGGCGTCGTTAAGCCATTCAATGATGTAGAGGTGGTATCCCTGCCGGACCAGTTGGTTGCCGATGCTCTCCAGGGTGGATTGCAGCAGATCCCAGGCCTGAATGTGCATGATCAATTGCACGGATTCCAAATAAAGTCTGCGCTCCAGGCAGGCTCGCACGACATTGCGGCAGTGCTGTAGATGAACTTCCGGCTGGCGCTGTCTCAAGTAGTGCAATGCGCCATCGCGGAACAGCTCATGGAAACGAAACCATTGGCCGGCGTCATCCAGAGGGATCAGAAACAGGTTGCGCGCTTCCAGCTCCTGCAATATCTGATGGCTGTCCTGAGCACTCCTGACCTGATCGCACAGCGGTGCGTCAAAGCGGGGTGCTCCCGCCATTTCCAGAATGAATTCACGCAGATGGGATGGTAGATCGTCCAGTACTTCCTGGGCGACGTAGTCGTCGATTTCTTTTTTGGCCTGGGCTAGCGCCTGCTCAAATTTGTCGTTTGATAAGGCTCCGTCCGCCCGTTTCAAATCCGCTTGCGACAATAACTGCAACGCCGCCGCCCAGCCGCCGGTGGAGCCGACGACGCGAGCCGCAGCTTCTGGGCTGACTTTGACGTCCAATGCGAGGGCGAATAAGTCAGCGACCTCCTGCGAGTCGAACACCAAGTCTGCGGAATAGAGCAGTTTGGCGTAGCGTTTTACCTTCCAGCGAGCGAGCGGGAATGTCGGCTCGTTACGGGACGTGACGATCAAGGTGAAGTTGGCGGGCGCGAAGTCCACCAGATAGGTTAAGCCGTCGAAGATGTCCCTGTTGACGATATGATGCAGGTCGTCCAGAACCAGCACAAAGTGGCGATTCTGATGCTGGTGGAGCTGGTTGATTAGCGCGGTCACCAGCACCCTTGCGTTGGCGTGAGCCGTTTCCTGCAAGTGCGCGCGCAGCTCCCCGATGTCGTCCAAGCCGTTACGACGCAACCCCTCTACGACATAGCTCCAGAACGTCGCGGCGGAATTATCAGCAGGATCGAGCGAGATCCAACTGGTAAGCGCATGATGAGACTGCGTCCATTGCCGCGCCAGCGTGGATTTTCCAAAGCCGGCGGGCGCAACGAGGCCAATAAAGCGGGCGCTGCCGGGTTCGCCGATGCGGGCAAGCAGACGCTGCCGCGTTAACAGGCTGTCGTCGAGGCGAAGCGGGAAAAGTTTGGTTTCGAGAACGATCATGCGCAGAGTGCAGTCAGTATGGCCAAAAGCGGGTTTCAGTCTTTATGGAAACTGAAAACTTGTCAACTGAACTCAATTAAATCAATGAAATATGCACGCCATACCCCGTTAGAGTTGGCTCTTTAACGGGGTGCTGGATGAATAGAGACATTAGTCGTCTGCGTCAATTATCAGAAAAACGCGTATTTGACGCCGATGATCAACAGCATGCTCGCCAAAGCGGGGCGCAGCACGGCCGAAGGCATCCGTTTAGCCAGGGCGGTTCCGAAATGGATCGCTGGCAGAGAGCCGATCAACAGGCTGCCGAGCAGATAATAGTCTATGTTCCCTAACTGCATGTGTCCGAGACCAGCAATGAAGGTCAGGGGAACGGCGTGAGCGAGATCCGTGCCGACGACGCGGGATGAAGACAAAGCGGGATAAAGCAGCATAAGCAGGGCGGTGCCGATAGCGCCTGCGCCGACGGAGGACAATGTCACAAACACGCCCAGGATGACGCCCATAAATACGGTGACCCCGGCGCGTCGCTCGTCGCTCATGACTGTCGCTCCGGAGCTGGCGCGCAGCAACCGGTCTTTAAATAGAAGCACGGCGGCGGTGACGATCAGCATCAAGCCCAGGCTGGTGGTCAACAGGTGTTTATACGCTTCCGGGTGAGGGAAGTAGTGCGCGAGAACTTGGGTGGTGATGATCGACGCGGGAATACTGCCAGCGCCGAGGGTGGCCGCCAGCTTCCAGTTTACCGTGCCGCTGCGGGCGTGAGTGACGACGCCGCCGGACTTGGTGATAGCGGCGTAGAGCAGATCGGTGCCGATCGCCGTATGCGCGGGAAAGCCGAAAAGAATCAGCAATGGCGTCATCAACGAACCGCCGCCAACGCCAGTCAAACCGACCAAAAAACCAACGCCGGCCCCGGCGACAATATATAAAAGAATTTCCATAGAGATGGTCTAAACTAACAAATGCGTAATAAGCCAAGAATTATTTGGCCAATCTAGCTAGATTTATCTATTCTTAAAAAGAATATTTATTTATATTTTTATCTCCAATTATAATAACGCCGGGCTGCAAGGAGACAATTCAATGAAACTGCAACAGCTGAGATACATATGGGAAGTCGCCCATCATGATCTCAACGTGTCCGCCACTGCTCAGAGTCTTTACACCTCACAACCCGGCATCAGTAAACAAATCCGTCTGCTGGAGGATGAACTGGGCGTGGAGATTTTCTCTCGCAGCGGCAAGCACCTGACCAGGGTGACGCCGGCGGGAGAGACCATCATCAAAGTCGCCGGTGAGATTCTGCGTAAGGTCGACGGCATCAAACAGATCGCGCAGGAATTCAGCAATCAGCGTAAAGGCGACCTCAGCATCGCCACGACTCACACGCAGGCGCGATATGCGCTGCCTTCCATCATTCGCAGCTTCATTCAGGAATATCCGGAAGTCTCGTTGCATATGCATCAGGGCACGCCAATGCAGATCGCGGAAATGGCGGCGGACGGCACCGTGGACTTCGCCATCGCCACGGAAGCGCTGGAGCACTTTTCCGATCTGATCATGATTCCCTGCTATCGCTGGAACCGCTGTGTAGTGGTGCCGAAAAACCATCCTCTGGCCGAGAAGAAGAAGCTTGAAATAGAAGATGTGGCGGCGTTTCCTATCGTTACATACGTGTTCGGCTTCACTGGGCGCTCTAAATTAGATGAAGCCTTTAGTGAAAAAGGGCTGACGCCAAAAGTAGTGTTCACCGCGGCGGATGCCGACGTTATCAAGACATATGTGCGACTGGGACTGGGTGTGGGCATCATCGCCCGCATGGCGTATGACCCGGTGGCGGACTCCGATTTGGTGGCCCTGGACGCCAGCAAGCTGTTTCGTCCCAGCACGACGAAAATCGGCTTTCGGCGTGGGACGTTCATTCGCGGTTACATGTACGAATTTATCCAGCGCTTCGCACCTCATCTCACCAGAGAACTGGTGGATCAGGCGTCTCAAAAGGCCACCAAGGCGGAAATCGAAGAGCTTTTCGAGAATATCAGCCTGCCCACGTACTAGAGGTTGCTGCGGGGCAGGCGCGTGGGGCTCAGCTTTTGAGGTTGCCTGCATGTAGCCCGCATTCCTTGATGGTGGACTCCTCCCACCACCAGCGTCCTTCACGCTCATGTTGATTGGGTAGCACGGGTCGCGTGCAAGGTTCGCAGCCGATACTGATGAATCCTTTTGTATGCAGTTCATTGTAGGGAACATCGAACATCCTGATGTAGTTCCATACGTCCTGCGACGTCCAGTGCGCCAAAGGATTGAACTTGACCAAGGGGTGATCCGGCGCGCCAAATGCGGCGTCTTCTTCTACTAGCGCCACTTTATTACGTGTGCTGGGACTTTGGTCTTTTCTTTGCCCGGTGATCCAGGCGTCGACGTTAGCGAGCTTACGCCTTAGCGGCGCCACTTTGCGAACGCCGCAGCATTCAGAATGGCCATCTTTATAGAAGCTGAAAAGTCCCTTCTCCTTGACCAGACGCTCCACGTCCTCTGCATTAGGGGATAGGGTTTCAATTTGCAGATTATAGTGATCGCGTACTTTTTCGATGAATCGATAAGTCTCGGGATGCAAGCGACCTGTATCCAGTGTGAACACCTGGATGTTCTTCTTTAGTTTGCTGGCGATTTCTATCAGGACCACATCTTCTGCGCCACTGAACGAAATTGCGATATTGTCGTAAAGCTCCAACGCCTTACGCATCACTTCCTTGGGGCTCCACTCTTCCATCTCCCTGGCGAGTTCCTTTACATCATATTCGGGTGTCATCAACTGGCGCCTTGTAGCAGAGAAATTAGACGCCTGTAGGCTAACAAATTGTTGATAGTGCTAAAAATAATAAAGACTTATATCTAAAGAACGAAAACAAAAAAAGGAGGCCAAGAGGCCTCCCAAGATTTGATTCTAAGCTGTTGACACAACAGGTCTGTGTCACTACGAGAGAAAGTGTAGACCAAGAAAAAAATAATGCCTCATGAAAACAGTCAACTTTACGTTTGGATGTGGTGAGGTGTGACTGCGCGCCAATGCTCCTGATGTTTGAGGCCTGATGCTGTGGGATAGGACAATGAGGGAAGGTGCGCTAAAAAGAAAAAAGGAGGCGTTCAGGGCCTCCTAATTCGGTCGGTGGCTGCTTCTGCAAGGGTTTATCACCACCGTAAGATCAGTATAGTCCATTTGGATTAACTATGTCTGCATGTTTAACTGTAAAGACTTGTAACCGAACCCGTAATATTAAAAGGGAGTCATATGTCGATAACCTGGAATGATCTGACAGTGAATATCGAGCGTCTTGATAAGGACGGTCTCATAAGTGACTGGCGTTGGTTGGTGGGAGACGCCGCGCAACCCATTTTGATTTCTTCCACAGGCGACGCTTATCTCCAGGAACGCAACGGAGAGGTATTTTTGTTATCCACAGGCGATGGGACTTATGAGAAAGTGGCGGATTCCTACGAGGACTTTCGTCATAAACTGCGAGATACGAATCTGGTTAATGAGTGCTTTTTGGCGGCTATCGTCGCGCAGCTCAAGGAACAAGGCTTGGTGTTAAAACCTGGGATGTTGTATAGCTTCAAAGAACTGCCCGTGCTGGGAGGCGACTATGTGGCGGAAAACTTTGAACTTGCGGATATAGAGGTTCACTTTTCTATAACTGGCCAGGTTCACAAACAGGTCAAAGATATACCCGCTGGCGAAGCAATTCAGTTAAATGCCGTGTGGCGAGAATGAGATAGGTGGTAGAAGAGAAGGCGTCCTCAATAGATTCGGGACGTCAGGCAGCCGTCCCGGACTGCAAACCGGGACGTGACTAATTATTCGAGTTAGAGGTGATTTAAAGTATTTGATTCGCCAAAACTAACGTCAGAGTTAACCCTAACGCGTTAAACGCAACTAGACCAGCCAGCTTTTTTGCGCTGATGTACATCGGACTCTCCTCTATAGTTTGATCTTGTTATTCTTTTCGTAAACTTATGTGAAATCTTGTTTACATCTTTAATCGATTTTAGCTTTATTCATCGAATATGCAACCCCCTGCTAAACCCTTATGATTAAGGCGCTTTTTAGGAGAAGCAGGACTGGCCTGGGCTGCTGCGGAACGCTGCGTCACGCCTGAAACGAGCGGCGTAGATGTTTGTTTCTGTAACTTTCAAACGAATAAAGATGACAGGAGTGAATCGTGGAACTAGCGTGTCTGGATTTGGAAGGGGTGTTGATACCCGAGATATGGATCGCTTTCTCGGAAAAAACTGGGATAGACGCTTTACGTGCGACGACCCGGGATATCCCGGACTACGATGTGTTGATGAGGCAGCGATTAAAAATCCTTAATGAGCATGGCTATGGGCTGCCGGACATCCAGGCTGTTATCGCCACATTGGAACCGCTTCCAGGCGCCCAGGAATTTGTCGCCTGGTTGCGCCGCCGGTTTCAGGTGGTGATTTTGTCCGATACCTTTTACGAGTTCGCGATGCCATTGATGGAGAAGCTGGGGTGGCCGACATTGTTGTGTCATCGCCTGGAAGTCGATGAGCGCGGTAGAGTCGCAAATTATGTGCTGCGCCAGAAAGACCCAAAACGGATGTCGGTGCAGGCGTTTCATGGCCTGAATTACCGTGTTATCGCTGCGGGGGACTCTTACAACGACACCACGATGCTGGCGGAGGCGGATGCCGGTATTCTGTTTAATGCGCCTGACAACGTGATAACTGAATTTCCGCAGTTTCCCGCGGTGCATACCTACGATGAGCTGCGAGCGGAATTTATCAAAGCCAGTCGCCTGGTGACGGACTAATCTTCGCGTTTGCCGGGAAGCTCTCCGCCGAGGGCTTCGACAATGTGTCTGATTTTTACGACAGACTCATTGTATTCAGCAAGGCAATCTGAGTCCGCGACAATGCCGCCTCCGCCCCATACATGCATGTCGCCCTGTCTGCAGGTCATGGTGCGGATGGCGATATTGCTGTCCATGCGGCCATCATTGGACAGATAAAATACGCTGCCGCAGTAAGCGCTGCGGGCGTGACCCTCAAGCTCATCAATAATTTCCATCGCCCGCTTCTTGGGAGCGCCAGTAATTGACCCGCCCGGTGAACAGGATATCAGCGCTGCGAAAGGTGAGACGTCGTCGCGCAAGGTGGATGTCACTGTGCTGACCAGATGATGGACGTTGCTGTAGGTCTCCAGCGCGCAGAGCTTTTCCACTTTGACGCTGCCGACTTTGGAAATCTTACCCAGGTCATTGCGCAGCAGGTCCACAATCATCACGTTTTCCGCTCGATCCTTGGGACTGGAGGTAAGATCCTCAATGTGGCGAAAATCGTCGGCGGCGCTGGCGCCGCGCGGGCGGGTGCCTTTGATCGGCTTGGTGACGACATCGCGACCGTTCACCGTCAGAAATTTCTCCGGCGAAAAGCAAAGCAGATCGCCATGACCGCTGCGGAAAAAGGCGGAATAGGGAGCCTTGGCCGCCTGCCTTACATTTATATAAGCCTCCAGAGGATCGCCTGCGTAAGCGCCTGAAAAGCGTTGCGTCAGGTTAATTTGATAGCAATCTCCAGCGAGAATGTACTCCTTGATTCTGTCGAACTCGGTTGCGTACTGCTCGTAGCTCCAGTCCGGAGCAATCGCCCGAGTGACGTTGAAAGCTTCTGTGGCGGGGGCGTTTTGTTGCAGCAGGCTCTGGAAAGCGGGCGTTCCGAAGCCAGTAATCGTCTGTTTGTCGTGTTCTACGATCAGGTAATGGTCATAGGCGCCAATGCAGGCGGATGGAAATACGGACTCTCGACGCCAGTTGTGGTCGCCTAGCAACTGGTTGCGCCCAAACTCATAACTGATGAATCCGATCAGGCCGCCTTTGAAACAGGGCGTCGGAAGGGCGGCGCGGGATTGCTGAGCAAGCGCCAGCAGGTCGGCATAGGAGATGGGCGTCTCTGTCTCGCCGGGACGGGAGAGAACGTGGGTGTTACCCTGGCTGCGGGCTATCCATTCCGGATCACAGGCGATAATTTCAAAGGCGCGCCCCTCTTGAGTTCGACTGTCCAGCCAACAGAAGCCAGGACGGGAAGATAGCAAGTGAATGACGGCGTTATAGTCTGCGTAGGGAATGGTGAAAACTGACATCAACAAATATTGGCCTGGTTAAAAAGCGCCTCTTTCGGCGCTCGCTAAGCGCCATTGGCTTATTAATCCGACATTTTAACCTTCCGGCTTCCATTTTTCAGGCGCTCGGACGGCTGTGTTTCGCGGCCGGACTTCTTATTGTCTTACGTCTATTGGCTTGAGAGGTCTCAAAAGACTGCGGAATTGTAGTGTTAGCGAGCGCATATTTGAAGTTGCTCACGTTTTTAAGTCGCTGGCGGCGGCGTTTGGACCTCCAGTTCGGTCGCAATTAGCCGTTTGGCTGGCTCTTGGCAGGAAATTTAAAAGGATGTTTATCTATTGTGATGCGCTTTTTGGCGGGCCTTGTCGGACCGTATATAGGCCAGATGGCCAAATAGTGTCTACTCGTTAACACTTCTTAACAAACGGGCTGATTTCTGTGATTTCATTCACGGATTCGCCGGTTACACAACCCTACACTGGCCTCGTGATTGTGAAACACAAATCAAACAAAAACGAAACGTTTCACGATGCTCAGGCGGTTGTACTTAGTCGCTAATTGTTTGTTTTTAAATGGAATTCTAGACGCATATTAATAATATGGAAACTGTGAGAGTAATCACGGAAAACCAATGAAGCGTAAACTAAATTAACAATCGCTCAGAATTATTCGGTCGGTTGTCAAACAATTTGTTTGATTATTGAGCGGTAATCTGAAGCTCACGAGAGTTTCCTGAAATTAAAAAAATAAACATTAGGAGAATTTTAATGAAAGGCCTGAAAAAATTAGTTTTGGTATCTGCTATCGCTGCGGCTCCTCTGGCTGCGCAAGCTGAACTGAAAGCAGTTGACGACGCTGTACTGGCGGACGTTTCCGGTCAAAGCGGATTGGTCATCGAAGCCGGCTTCGGTTCTTTGACTTACTCAGACATCGCTGTAATCGCTGACAGCGACTGGGATACTGACGCTGGCATCCACATCGACGCGTTCAAATGGGAAGTTGACGTAGAAGCATGGGATTCCGCTTCTAACGCTACTCTGGGCGCTTCTACTGGCGCACTGGGCGGCTTCATCGCGAAAGACATCTCAATCAACGGTAGCGTTGACGTTACTATCGACGCCCTGGCTGACGCAGCCACTCTGGGCACTACTAACCTGGGCGGTATCGGCATCACCTTCGCCAACTCCGACATCAACATGCGCGTAGGCGACATGGGTGTTTACCTGAACCAGACTGGTCTGGGTCAAGTTAACAGCATGGGCGCTGTTGAAATCATCGGTATGAACCTGGACGGCCTTGAGCTGGTTGTTCACGGTAACTAATACCGGGCGGACCTGACGGTCAGTCGATTGATGATGGAAAAGGCATCGTTCGAGATGCCTTTTCTTGTGAATATCTCTTAAGCATCTATTTGTTCTGCAGTAAAAATCATCCTTTCTCAGACAGACGATACATACACTGGCTTCAGTGAGTATGGCGTAACGTCTGCCTTGCGCTGAGCGAAAGGCTCTTAAGCGCCAGCAGTAACAAAAGCTCTAGAGATGTAAGGAGTGTGGAGGGGAGTATGAAAAAGACTGTGTTTGTTTGCGCAGCGATGTTCTCCACGGCGGTAATGGCCGAATTAAAACCGATTAACGATCAACAGCTTAGTGAAGTTGTGGGGCAGGCGGCTCCCGTTATCGAAATAAACGGTCAAGTTACCTATGAGGCGATCGCCTACACTAACCCCGACGGGGTGCGGGAAGTTATTTATCCTGGTCAGACGTCCAGCGACGGGGCGGTTCACGATGATAATGTCTCCCTGCAGGGGATGACCTTTGGAACCCCGCGCACGGGGACGCTCGTTGACCTGTTTACGGCCGTTTTACCTTTGCGTTATGGCCAGATCGACACCAACGGAGATGGCGTTGAAGACCGTGGCGCCGCAATATTCAGCTTTCAGCCCAATGTAGGGTTTGGCACAGGATTTATGCCGCTGGATATACAGCAGAGCGATACCTCTGTGAACATAGATGATCAGGTTTTTCTTACCAAGCAGGGGCTGGTGATTCTCAACGCCCCGATCAATACGGATATTATTAATGTCGGCGCGGATGCGTATAAGCTGACGCCGATAAAGATGTTCTGAAAATGTCTGATGGCGTTAGGCCGGGATGGAGGCCCGCGTCTGGCGCGCCTGCTTTGATAATCAGCCGAAGCGGTTAGTATCTGTCATCCGGCTGGTGTTTCTTGTGACTCCGCAAACAAAAAAGCTCGCTGTATTAGCGAGCCTTCTGTACTTCTCTTTTACTGCTGAGGCATTGTCAGCGTCAGATCAAACCCGCCACTGTCCCGTGGAACTAAATCAATCATGCCGCCCTGGATTCGTTCAGGGATGATGATGTTATCGACGCCGGGTAAATTGTTTCCAATCGTGATAGTTAACTGCTGGCCGTTGGATTGCAGATTTAACTGGTCGCCGTAGGGCAGTTGCGCCATATCCGGGTTCAAAGGCGATAGAACCTGCTGGAATGTGAAGGCTCCGTCTGGAATCACCAAGTCCGGATGAGGCAGCGGACGTTCGCTCAGCGCCGCCAGCTCTGGTTGCGTATAGGGAATAAACGCAAGCTCTCTTATCACTTGGGCGGCGGCTTCTGAAGAGTCTTTAAACTGTTGCTGATCCACCGTCAACGCGGTGTTCAGTTCTGACTGCTCTTCAGCTTCTGTTTTTACGGGCTCGCCGGGTCCGATGGTGTAGGTGACGACCCGTTTTTTCTCCGGCTTTTTGGGAGCAGGGGTAACGATGATGGTGGAATCTTTAATATAGGTGTCGGTCAACTCGCCGCTGGTCATTGATTTGACTTCCGCGCGGGCGGTCAGAACAAGGCCGGTGGCGGCCAATCCGAGCAAAATCCTTGAGTAGTTCATAGCAGCGCCGTGTTTTACAATTTCGTGTTAAACGTAAATTTTCCAACAACCGATTCTCATGAGCCCGCTGCCGAAAGCATGCGTGGAGAAAAAATAATTGCGTTCGGCCACAAGCGTTTAGGTGGAATCCAGTTTTACTGCGTATACTTACATTTTCAACCGATTGATTCGCAAAAGCCACTGTATCGCGCGAATTTTGATTAATTTTTGTAAGCCTGTATTTCCCTGGCCTGCAAAAGACAAGGACAGAAGTTAAGTAGTAGTGTTATGACAACCGGCATCAGGCAAAAATCAGGGGCGCGCATCGGCGGTCAACTCGGGCGCCGCATTGATAAGTGGGTGGAAAAGCGGCTGCCGCCGGTAGAAGAAGCCACATTGTCGCATCGGGCTATTTTTGTGTTGCCTACGCGTTGGGGCGTCGGCTTTGTGATGTTGGCGGGACTGATTCTTCTTACCGGGATCAATTATCAGAACTCCATGATTCTGGCCGTAGGCTTCTTTCTTATTTCTATTTTTGTGGTCAATATCCTCATCGCCTACCGCAATATGTCGGGACTGGTTATTCGCTTTCATCGCGCGGCTTCCTGCTTCGCTGACGAACTGGCCGGGTTTGAGTTTCTAGTGTCGGCGTCGGAAAATGGCGCGGCCGCGGTGCAACTCGGTTGGACGCCTGACAGCTATGTTACTTTGGACTTGGATCAGAATGGGCAGCGACGCGCGGTGATTGAGTATCGCTGTCGCAAACGAGGCTGGCTGACGCCGGGGCGTATGCTGATTACGTCCACCTATCCGATGGGACTGATTCGCGCCTGGTCCTGGCAGGACCTGAACGCCAAGGCGCTGGTCTATCCCAGGCCGGCGACGCAACCTCAGTTTAAGTGGAGCGCCTCCCTGGCTGAGGGCGAAGGTAAAGGCGATTCGCACATCGTGGGGCAAGAAGATTTCGCAGGCCTGCGCACTTATGTTCCCGGCGAGCCGTTAACCCGTATCGCCTGGAAGAAGTACGCGCAGCAGGGGGAGTTATACAGTAAGGAATTCAGTCAGCCGGAATTAGACCCGGATTGGATTGATTTTGACGCCTATCAGGGGATGGAGACGGAGCTGCGCCTGTCTACTCTGTGCGCCCAGATTTTGGAGCTGGAGCAAAAAGGGACGCCTTACGGATTACGTATGCCCGGTTGGGCGTGCGGGCCTGGCTCGGGTCTTGAGCATCGCAATAAATGTCTGACTGCGCTGGCGAAGTATCCCGATCATGTTTAAGCGAAGTTTTGAGGAGTCTCCCGCACTGGATACGCGGGCGCTGGTATGGATGGTGGTTTCTCTGGCTGCCGCCGCAGGCGCGCACTGGAACCATGTGCCAGTGTGGCTGCTTGGATTCGCGTGCGTGTCCGTGTTTTGGCGCACCCGGGTGTATCAAGGAAAATGGTCCGCACCCTCGACCTGGGTGAAAGGCGGAGTCATGGTGGTGACCTCCGTCGCCTATGTGTTCTCGACGCAGGCGCAGTTTACGGTGGAGACGGCGGTCGGCTTTTTTGTGTTGGCTTATGCGCTGAAGTTGCTGGAGCTGAACCAGCGGCGCGACGCCTTCCTGTTCAGTTTTATGACGTTGTTTTTGCTCTGCCTCGGCTTCCTGTTCACCCAGTCCCTGTTCGTCAGTCTCTATATATTCATCGCCATGGGATTGAGCTTTGTTGCTCTGATGGCGGTGAACCAGTCGCTTAAATCCCGTTCCATTGGCGCTACTTTTAAAGGCGTGTATGGCTCCATGGCGGTTGCAGCGCCGTTGTTGATCGTGATGTATCTGTTCTTTCCCCGATTTGGTCCTTTATGGGCGATGCCGCTAAAGAGCTCCACCGCGTTTACCGGGCTTGATGAAACCATGTCGCCGGGAGATGTGGCGAATCTTGCCCAGTCAGGCGAGCGAGCGTTTCGGATTGTGTTTAATGGACCGCGACCGGCCTACCGGGACCTATACTGGCGCGCTTTGATCCTGGATCGCTACGACGGTACGAGTTGGAAGCGGTCATTCAGTCAGACCAATCGCGACCGCCAAGGCGCGGTCAGACCGGGCGCCAGAACTCAGACTGAGCAGTGGGATTATGAGGTGCTGCTGGAACCCCATAATCGTGAATGGGGCTTTGCGCTGGATGACGCCAAGGTGGCGCGGGGCGCGCCTTTCTCAACGCCGGACCAGCTGGTGAGATTTATGAGAGACGTGAAGTCGCCAGAGTGGTATCGCGTCATCAATCAAGCTGAGGAATATAGAGAAAGCGCCCAAAGCTTCGCCCGTTTCAGCAGTTTGCCGCAGGGCTCCAATCCCCGTACTGCTGAATGGGCCAAACAATTACGTGAGACGACGCCTGACGCCGGAACCTTTATAAAGACGGTGTTGACGCGTTTTAATCAGGAACCCTACGCCTATACGCTATCGCCGCCGCTGTTGACCTCGCCGAATAGAATCGATGAGTTTTTCTTCGACACGCGTCGCGGCTTTTGCGAGCATTACGCCAGCACGATGGCGTTCATTTTGCGCGCGGCCAATATTCCGTCCCGGGTGCTCGCCGGGTATCAGGGCGGAGAGTGGAACGAGCAGGGTGGCTTTCTGGTGGTGCATCAGTATGATGCCCATGCCTGGGTGGAAGCATGGCTGCCTGAACGCGGTTGGGTGCGTGTCGATCCGACGGCGGCGGTGGCGCCGCAAAGGGTGGAGTCGGGCATTAGAGACGCCGTCGCGGAAGAGGGCACATTCCTGCAAAATACGCCGTTGTCCCTGGCCAGATATAACCATATCGGCGTCTTCGCCTGGGTGACCAATAATCTGGAATACATGAATTACATGTGGCAGAAATGGGTCGTCAACTACGATCAGGAGAAGCAGAGCAGTTTCTTCAAACGCTGGTTTGGCGATAGCGACATGAAGACGATGCTGATGATACTCGCAGGCGTCTCCATGATGGTCTTTCTCGTTCTGTCATTACTGACCCTTAAGGCGGAGTGGCGGCGCAATAAAGGCGATCCCATGGTGCGCTTGTATCGATCTCTGCTGAATAGAATGCACAAGAAGGGGTTGTTGCTGGATGCGGGCTTGACGCCTGGGCAGGCATTGGCCCTGGCGATTAAAAAGTGGCCGCGGCAGCGTAAATTGCTACGGCAGATTTTCAGCGAGTTTGAGCAAAACCTGTATGCGGATGACGGCGGCGGCAGTCCAGACAGAGTGCGCCGCCTGAAGCGGGACATCAAGCAACTGGCTTTGAATCCTTGAGTCGCCGAAACGACCTTCACGAGGTTGGCGTGATTAATAGTCTTGCACATGCTTGCGCCTGCGCGACGGCATGCCGCGGGAGGCGGGCCTGATATCTACAGGTACTGCTGTTGCAGGTAGGTGGCAGTCAGCTAGACGCTACTTGTCTGCCCGATAAACAAAAACTGAATAGCACCAAATATCGAGTACTAATGTCCGAATCGACGGAAATATCTCTGGATCAACTTCCCTGGCTCAACAAAACCTGGCGCGACTGGGTGGGGCTGGCGCACAACGATAAAGTGCCTTCCGCTATTTTGGTGGCGGGACAACGCGGCGTTGGCAAGAATCGCCTGACTTCTGAATACGCCAAATTCCTCCTCTGTGAGCAGGCTCTGCGTCTTGAACGTCCCTGCGGCGACTGTCGTTCCTGTAAGCTGATAGAAGCGGGGACGCACCCCGATTTGCAATGGTTGGCTCCAGAGGACGGCGCCAAGGCCATAAAAATTGACCAGGTGCGTGGACTGGGAGACTTTATCTACGCCAAGCCGCAGATCTCCCGTCGCCGAATATGCGTGCTGACCCCGGCGGAGGCGATGAACGCCTATTCCGCCAACGCCATTCTGAAAACACTGGAAGAGCCGCCCGCCAGCGCCGTCATTCTGCTGGTTTCGCAACAAATCAGCCTGCTGCTGCCGACGATTCGCAGCCGCTGTCAGATATATACGCTGGCTGCGCCGGATAGAGAGTCTGTGGTGAATTGGCTGACTCAACTGGATGTGCCGAAAGAGCGCGCCTATAGTTTGACGGAAAGCGCTGGCGGTCGCCCTTTGACCGCATTGGCATGGCACAGTCAGGACATACTGGAGTTACGGGCGGAAGTCTTGGCGGACTGGCTCAACTACCTGGAAGGGCGCGTGGATGCGTTCACCCTGGCGGAAACCTGGAGCAAGCTCGATCTTGAGCGTTTGGCGGATTGGCTGGCTATCTGGCTGAAACAATTGCTGACCGCCACGCAGGTAAGTGCGGGCGAGGGGGGCGAGACGGAAGCGACTCTGGCGGGCGTGGGCGCGCGTCTGGACACGCAGCAGCTGGTTTCACTCTATGCGGAGCTCATCGAGATAAAGCGATCTCTGGTGGAGCAGCGCAACCTGAATCCACAACTGATGTTGGAAAGCTGGTTATTGGCGAACAAGCGCGTACGCAAGCGCAAGAAATAGTCGCCTCTACCGAGTGAGTCATATTTGATGGCTTTGCGCCTGCGACAATGCGGTCGCAAAATGAGTTGTCATACGCTCCTTTAACAGGAGCCTGGAAAACGAGTTAAGTAGTAAGTTAGCAAAAGGAAATATACGCGCGTGGATGTTTATTGCAGATACCATCCCACCCATGGCGCCAACTGGCAGTGCCTGGGTTGCCATGTTCAACTCTGCGGTAGCTGCGTTCCGGTAAAGCCGGGCAAAGGCGCCGCGACCTGTCCGTTGTGTCAGCAGGTCATGCGGTATTCCGCGGAAGGCTCTGCGGCGGAGGTCACGCCGTTCTGGCAGCGGCTGAACGACTTCTTCGCCTACCCCATGGCCAGGGACCCCATGATTTTGGTGGCCATCTGCACCTTGGTGCCGCTGGCGTTGGGTAAAGACCTGATATCGCTGATCATCGCTATCGCCCTGTTTTGCGCGCAGGTCAAATACATGTATAGCGTGATTGAGACCACCTCCAAAGGCGTGTTGAAGCCGCCTGAGCTGTTGTCCGCATTCAGCGGCGGCGGGTTATTGCTGGTCATTCAGCAGACCTTGATCTTCATTGCCTTCGGCGCGCTCATTGTCGTCTCCGGCATATGGGGCGGCTCTTTTCTGATGATTCTGGCGGTTGCGTTTTCAGCACTGGTTCTGCCAGCCAGCATCATGCTGCTGGCGATTGAAGGCAATGTGGTGGATGCCCTGCATCCGACGCGTCTGATCGGATTCATCTCCAGCATTGGCTGGCCGTATTTCGTTCTTTATGGCTATCTGCTTCTGCTGTTTCTGGGGCTGGGCGCGGCGCAGGATTTTGTGCTGAGCAACTTTTCCCAAACCCTGGGCTTTCCACTAGCGGGTTTTATTTCCAGTTACTTCATGCTGGTGATCTTCAATATGCTGGGTTATCTGTTGTTTCAGTATCAGCATCGCCTTGGCCTGGCGCCTGATGAAGCTCTTGATGCGCCGCCGCAGAATCCAGAAGCGCTGGCGCAGCGGAATGATAAGCTGGCGATGGCGGAAATTGACATCAATCTTAAGGAAGGGCGTTACGAGGCGGCGGCTGGGCTGCTGCGCAACTTGTATAAACGCAAACCGCATGATTTGGTGGTGCTGGACCGGCTGTACAAACTGCTGCTGGAGACCAACGCCTGGCCAGAGCTTTTGAAAACGTCAAAGCCTGTTTTGCAGATGTTGGCGGACGCAGGAAGGATTCATGAGCTGAAGCTGGTGCTGAGAGGGCTCTATGGACATTTCCCGGACTATACGATCAACGATGAGACGCTGTTGTACAACGTGGCGCAGAGTCTATATCACTCTGGCGACTTCAGGCTGACCTTGAAGTTGCTGCAGGGGTTCAATTCCCGGTTTCCAGAATCCGCGCACGCCGCTGACGCGATCATTGTCATGGCGCGTACCCTGGCGAATGGGCTGCACCGAGCGGATAAAGCCAAGGAATATTTGCTCTATGTGCAGAAACATTACCCGGACCATTCCGCCGTGCCGGAAATTCCTGCATGGATTGAAGCGATGGCGAAGAATGGCAGGCTGCCGGAGCCGGTCGCCAAGTTTGGACTGTCATCCTGAGGGCGCGGGTTGCGCGCCCATTTGCGGCGGGTTCTTAAGATTCTTAACCTTCAAGCTGCTTTAGTTCGCGCTCATATTTCTGCGCTTTGACGTCCATTTGCCGTGCTTTGAGCGCCTGAATCAACGTGCGGTAGCACTCTCGCACCAGCTCTGGATTGCTGATGCTTTTCACTACTACGCCAAATACCTGCTCTGCTTCTTTGATCAGGTTGTTGTTGAGACAGGTGTTCAGAATACGGAAGTGATACTTGTCTTCCAGACGAGAGTTTTCCTTGGCGTACTTCTGATACTCGCTCCAGATGAAATAGGCATGATTAAAGTCCTGCATCTTCAACGCATGCTCAAGCACTGTGATGGTGAACTGCAGGCTTTCCTGGGTGTCCGGTTTTACTTTGTATAAATGGAAAAGCTGCTCCTGAATCCCGATGTGCTCAGGGTGTTTTTCCCATAACGCTTTGAAGCGTTCCCGCGCGCGTTGAAAGTCGACTCGCCCAACGGCGTCCATGGCGCGAGCCAGTTCTTCTCGCATGGACTGGTCCTGTTCTTCCGGGGAATGAGTGATTTCCTGCGCAGCCCTCGGCGCCAGGCGATCCAGGGGGAAGATGATGGCGGCGCCCGCGACCAGTCCCGCGGCGTGAGCGACATAGGCGACATTGGAGTCGACGTAAGTGAAGTACTCGTAAAGCTCTTTGCCTACCCAAACCGGCAGCATGATTAACGCTGGCGCGCGGAAGTAGTTGAAGTAGACATAAAGGAAGGCGAAGAAACGGATTTGCTGCAGCCGGTAGTGCGCCACATACATCCCCATCAGACCTGACACAGCCCCGGATGCGCCCACCAGCGGCGTCAGACTGTCGCCTTCCACCATACTGAAAATAAAGCCTGAAACCACGCCGCAGAACAGATAAGCCATGACATAAAGCGCAGCGCCAAGAATGCGTTCAATGGCGAATCCGAGTAAAAACAGCATTACCATGTTGCCGAAAACATGTCCGAAGCCGCCGTGGAGGAATTGATAGGAGAGCAGATCCGCCAGTTCCATCTCTCCAGGAATAAGTCCCATCTGTAGGTGACTGAGCTGGCTGAGATAGTGCTCCTGGAGGTAAGTGCGCTGGGACTTCCAGGTTTCAAAGGCTTCCGGCTCAATGAACTCCTGCCCATTCTGCATCAGATAGTTAACGAACTTTCTATCGGTCAGCATGTAGGGAATCAGTTCGTCGCCGCGACCCTCGTTGACGGCTTTACGCGCCGCCGCCGACAGCTCAAAACGGTTGTCCTGGCCCAGGCCGATATGGCGCTGCAGATAGTCGGCGAATTCAGGCGCCTCCAGTTTGACCATCTGATTTTGTTCGTAGTAATGGGCGGCGTCCTGCCAGACTCGATTATCTTTGCCGCTGAGGTAAAAGAATATGGCGAAATTAATGAAGATCAACAGCAGTGTGGCGACCGGGGGCTTGCGCCAGTTGATGGTCTGTTCAGCGGGAATAATCAGCATCTTGGATCTCTAACTACCTACAGGGAAAGCACAAGGAACGGATTGAAAAGTCATAGAAAATAATTATCGGAGATAAGCGGGAAACGCGCCACTGCGGCGCGCATCCAATGCTGGCGATCAGGCGCCGGGAGTCAGGTTCTCCAGATAACGGGGCAGCATTCGCTCCAAGCTGTCCACCAGCGTTTGCGTCTGCGGGTCGACCTCTATGTTGACCTTGTCGCCCGGTTGCAGGGCGCTGAAAGTCGTGACACGCAGCGTTTCCGGTATCAGGTTCACTCTGAACCCGTCCTTACTGACGGAGCCGACGGTCAGACTGGCGCCATTTACGCCAATAAAGCCCTTGTCGAAGACGTACTTGCGCAGTTCCGGGGGCAACTGGAAATCCAGCGCCACGTTATTTTCCGTGCGCTCGATATGAGTCAGCACCGCGACATCATGGATATGCCCTGACATCAGATGGCCGCCAATTTCATCGCCAATTCGCGCGGCATGCTCGAAATTGACTTCATCACCTTCATTGAGATCGCCAAGGTTGGTCAGGCGCAATGTCTCTGTCATAAGATCGAAGGCGATATAGGCCCCATCAATGCGCACCGCTGTCAAACAGGTCCCGTTGATGGCGACGCTGGCGCCTGTTTCTGTTGAAGACTGGTCGGTAGGGAACTCAAAATCGTAGGTGTAGAGACCTTCGCGGCGTACGGCTTTGCGCAGTGTGGCTTTGCCTTGAACGATTCCTGTAAACACGGTGGACTGATCCTTTCGCTGAGGTAAATGCTTTTTATGCAGGTGGTCATAATAAGCGTCCATGGCTGTATTTTCTAACTTTTCAGGCGTATTTCTCTGGGTAGTTGAGTCGAAAGAGGCGGCCCAGCGGTATGTTTTGTCGCAAGGGGAGGGCGTATTCGCCAAATACTCGGCGTATGTCATATCTAGCTAAGTCTCGCATCGCAGCAATGTACAGGTTTTTCTAATGAATTCAGGTGACTGGCGCGTCTATTGCTAAATAGTCTGAGGCTGACGAGGTTTTGGCGCAGTGGGCGCTGGTGACCCGTCCTCGTTATTACTCTATAGTTTTCGATATGAAGATACATAACCCTAATGATTTTGATCTGGATCCCAAGACGCTGCGCTCATTGGCGCGCGGTGATATGGACCCAGTGCGGCGTGCGGTGGAGGAACACCGGAGCAATACGCTACCCGCCGCCAAGGAATCTCAGCCTGCTGCAAAGTCTCCCGCAAAAACGCCGGCAGCGCCGCCGTCGGACCCGCGCGCTAATAAAGACTTAGCTAAGACGAAAAGCAACGGCGTTGCGCCACCCGCTCAGGGCGCCAAAAAAGCGGAGCAGAAAAAGGCGGATGCGGCGGAGAGTGAAGAGGATCGTAAGCGCCGCTATCGGGAGACCGTGGCGCAGCGCAATCAACTTACTCAGATTCTCCGGGAGTGTGAGGCGCTTGAAGTCATGAACTATGACGTGTTGGCGATCAAGCACTATCCGCAGACGATTGATTTGATCAGCGCCCGGCGGCGCAGGGATCTCTGGCTTTTATCCTGTCTGCTTAGTTTCGCGGTATTCCTGATTGGCTGGCAGGGCGGGCTTAACGCCTGGATTGCTGGTATCGCTTTTGGTTTCTTTGTCGCTTTATCCGCCTTGGCTATTCCACCCCTGCGGCGTCTTTTCATCAAGAATGCAGGGTACGGTGAGTTAGTGCGTCAGAGAAAAGAGTTGGAATTTCGCGCGATCACCCACATCCGTATGCTGGAAGGCTCCAACGGTTTGGCGTATCAATGTCTGATGATGTCAACCTACCGCAAGAGTCTGCTGGACAGACGCTATCGGCGTCTTGTCACTTTGAGTCAGCAAGGGCAGTTAATCAAAGCCATGCGGACGGTCGCTGCGATTCGTCTCTATCTGCAATACCTGCTGGAGGCTCAGCAGGCTTTTGAGATCACCAAGAATAAATACATGGAAGCCAGCGCCAAAATTAAGACGGAGTTTGCGGATCTGGCGTTAGCTGAAGCCTGAGTATGAGCCTTCCTGTGCTCGTTGGTGGCTGTCAGCGTTCGCTTCGCATCCTCACTTATCCCACCAATTCACGTTTAATCCCTGCTGTCGCTCTCGCCATTGACTTTGCTCTCTGAAGTAGGGAGCGGATCTCCTGTGTTCATGTATGCGCTTTTATGGCGCGTCTTTTCGACTTTTATTTGTCTCTGTCTCATTAAAGTGCGTCGTGCGATAGGTCTGGCCTTAAGTTGGTGCGTGTTTGGTCTGGAATTTGCTGATTTAGTCGAAGAGTTATGGATGGCAAGTGTGATTTGTGGCTGTAACTCTGCGAAAAACAAAGAAAAGCAAGGGACTGCCTAACTCTAAGACGGATCGACAATAACAAAATCAAAAGCACTATTTGTGTGCGTTGTGATGAGCGGCGCACCATGCAAGAGCGTAACAGGAGATGGAATGAACGACACGAATAATGCGGTGGAGACCTTGCTGCAAGGCGCCGACACCCTGTTTATCCTTTTGGGAGCCATTATGGTGCTGGCGATGCACGCTGGCTTTGCATTTCTCGAAGTGGGAACCGTGCGCCATAAAAACCAGGTAAACGCCCTGGTGAAAATTATGACGGATTTTGGCGCGTCTACATTGGCGTACTTCTTCGTTGGCTATCAGATCGCCTATGGGGTCAACTTCTTTTCCAGCGCCACCGAATTGAGCGTCAACAACGGTTATGAGCTGGTGAAGTTCTTCTTCCTGCTGACTTTCGCCGCGGCGATTCCCGCCATTATTTCCGGAGGCGTCGCAGAACGCGCCAAGTTTTACCCCATGCTGATCGCCGCATCAATCTGTGTGGGCGTGGTGTATCCCTTATTTGAGGGAATGGCCTGGAACGGCGCCTTCGGCTTTCAGGACTTCTTACAAGAGCGCTTTGGCGCTACTTTTCATGACTTCGCAGGGTCCGTCGTCGTACATGCTGTGGGGGGCTGGATCGCCTTCGCCGCGGTGTATCTGCTGGGAGTGAGAAACGGCCGCTATCGCAATGGTCAGCTGGTCGCCTTCGCGCCATCCAACATTCCTTTTCTTGCGCTGGGCGCCTGGATACTGACGGTGGGGTGGTTTGGCTTCAACGTGATGTCTGCGCAGACGCTGGGCGGCGTAAGCGGGCTTGTCGCGCTTAATAGCCTGATGGCGATGGTGGGCGGCATTGTGACGTCTATGCTGGTAGGGCGCAAAGATCCTGGATTCATACACAACGGTCCTTTGGCCGGGCTGGTGGCGGTGTGCGCTGGATCTGACATTATGCATCCGATTGGCGCGCTTATTACCGGCGCAGTGGCGGGAGCGTTATTTGTCTTCCTGTTTGAGTACATGCAGAAACGCCTGCGAAAACTGGATGATGTATTGGGCGTTTGGCCCTTACACGGCGTCTGTGGTTTGTGGGGCGGCGTGGCGGCGGGCGTTTTCGGTTTGCAGTCATTCGGCGGCCTTGGCGGCGTCACATTCCTGTCACAGCTGGTCGGATCGGTCACCGGCGCGGTGCTGGCGTTTGTGGGCGGATTTGTCGTCTATGGCGTGGTGAAAAAGCTGTCTGGACTACGCTTATCCGAAGAAGAGGAATATCAGGGAGCGGACTTGGCGATTCATCGCATTGGCGCCAACAGCATGGACTGAGTTCTCCGGCTCCGGTGGGTATGACGCTGTAAGTCATGCCCGCCGGCGCATAAGGGAACTTCCGACTGTTAATTTATCTGCATTCAGCGCAAACTTGACCGGCCTTTCCGCTGAACTGGTTCGTTAAAATCGTGTGTGCAATAATTGCACAATATAAAACGTTGTCAGACTTGACATTCCAGCCTATCAAACGTATGTTTCAAACACTTGTTTGGAGCGGTACGTCAGAAGAATAAACATGTCTCAGTCAGATACAGTTGATCGGATTTTAGATGCTGCAGAGCAGTTATTCGCGGAACGGGGGTTCTCGGAAACATCACTGCGGCAGATAACCAGCAAAGCCAAAGTCAATCTGGCTGCGGTAAACTACCATTTCGGTTCCAAGAACGCGCTGATTCAAGCCGTGTTCGCACGCTTCATTAATCCATTCACCCGCATATTGCGAGATAGACTTCAGGGCGTCGTTGCGGAAAGTCGCAAAGTCGAACTGGAGGAACTGCTGCAGATCGTTACTTCCTCCGTTATCGACATTCCAGCCAGAAACAGCAAGAGCCTGTCAATTTTCATGCGTCTGCTCGGGCTGGCTTACACGCAATCTCAGGGACATTTGCGCAAGTATCTGGAGCAACAGTATTCCACAGAATTCCGTTTGTTCATGCGCCTGTTGAAGGACGCTACGCCAGAGCTGAATGCGGTGGAGCGTTTCTGGCGTATTCAGTTTATGCTGGGCGCTACAGCGTTCACTATGTCCTCCTCAGAAGCGTTGGGCAGCATTCTTGAGAAAGAACTGGGTGTAAAAACCCCTGTGATCGGCATCGTCAATCAGCTGGTGCCATTCCTGGCTGCGGGCATCAATGCGCCCTCGGACGAGTCGCGTCACACTTCTACGGAAGCCGCCAGCGCAGGGTGAGTCAGGGGCGGCTGTAAACCCGGCGAGGATGTAATATTCTTGGGGGCAGTCGCCAATCAACTCCTGGAGCCTCATGTCGCTTTCTATTGTCATCTCTGTACCATTGCAAACGTTAACGCTGCTGGATTCAGGTAAAGCGGTGGAGACTTTCACCGTGTCCACCGCCAGAGCGGGCGTTGGCGAACGTAACGGCAGCGGACAAACGCCACGGGGCGAACATATCATTCGCGCCAAAATTGGCGCAAAGGCGCCGCTTAATGCTGTGTTTCGCGGCCGCCGTTGGACCGGTGAAACGTATTCCCCAGCGCTTGCTGAAGCCTACCCTGAACGCGACTGGATTCTCACGCGCATTCTGTGGTTGAGCGGGACCCAAAAGGGCTTCAACCGCGGCGGTGATGTGGATACGATGCGTCGCTACATTTATCTACATGGAACTCCAGACTCCGAGCCTATGGGCGAGCCGTTGTCGCATGGCTGTATTCGAATGCGAAATCAAGATATTATCCGGCTTTTTGACCGCGTCGGCCCTGGAACTCCCGTTCTCATCAACGGCTAAACTGCGCGCGGCCTAAATCCAATCAGCCAGATACGCGATTTCTTATGAGCAAGACAGCAAAACTGGGTCCTTTGATTATCGATCTTAAAGGGCTGGATGTTAGCGCGGAGGAAAAGGAGCTACTGAGCCGACCTGTCGTGGGTGGCGTCATATTCTTCGCACGTAATTACACCGATCCTCAGCAACTGGACGCGTTAGTCAAACAGATTCGCGCTATACGTCCTGAACTGCTTTTGTGTGTGGATCAGGAAGGCGGTCGGGTGCAACGTTTCCGGGAAGGACGCACTTTATTGCCGGCCCCCGGAAAACTGCGCGCAAGCTACCAAGAAGACCCTGCTACAGCCAAGGCAATTGCGACAGAGCTGGGCTGGCTCACCGCCATAGAGCTGAGAGAGTTTGACCTTGATTTCAGCTTCGCGCCCGTGCTGGATGTGGATTATGGCAAAAACAAAGTCATCGCCGACCGCGCTTTTGGTGATACGCCGGCTATGGCGGCGGCGTTGGCGCGCGCCTTCTGGCGCGGGATGGGGGAGGCTGGCTGCGCAGGCGTAGGCAAACATTTCCCTGGACATGGCTTTGTGGCGGAAGACACGCATGTGGAGAGCGCCCGCGACTTGCGCAGCTATGAAGATTTACTGGACGCGGACATGCTGCCTTTCATTGAAATGATTGACGCCGGCGTCGAGGCGATGATGCCTGCTCATGTCATTTATCCTGCCTGCGACCCCTCACCTGCAAGTCAGTCCGCTTTCTGGCTCACCCAGGTCTTGCGTGAGCGCTTGCAATATCAGGGCGCTATTATCAGCGACGATATGGGCATGCAGGGGGCGGATCTGGATGGCGAGGAGGGTGAAAGCGCCAGTGTTGTCAGGGCGCTGCAGGCGGGTTGTGATCTGCTGATGGCGTGCAACAATCCTGAGCGCTTACTCAAGGTCGCCAATAAATTGGAGGCCCTGCCTGAGGATCTATTATTCCCGGAAGATTCACTGCGCCGTCGCCACAGTATGCGACGACGCCCTTTAGGGACGGTGGACCAGGCGAGGCTGGCCCGAGCCCGTGAGCTGGCGCAAAGCCTGCGTCAGTAAACGTGATGAAATAGCATACTAACGTAACGATAGGGGGAAGTTGTGTCCTGGAGTGAAGCGAGTTCTTGGTTGGGGTTTGCCGACGATTCCATGCATTGGATTGTGCGGGTGTTTCTCATCGTCTTCGTAACCCTGGTCGCCAATTATCTGTGCCATAAAATAACGGCGCGAATCGCGCGTCAGCTGGCGAAAACCCGGAACTTGTGGGATGACACGCTCCTGGACGCCGGCGCCAAGCCGCTTGGGGTATTCATCTGGCTGATCGGGCTTTCCTGGGCGGCGGAAGTGGCGCAGCGTGAAACTGGCGCGGTCGTATTTGAGGCGGTGGATATTATCCGGGCTATCGGCGTCATCGTGCTGATTATCTGGTTCCTGATCCGTTTCGTCAGAGGCGCGGAAGAAATTCTGGTGTCGCCGGACAAGATGAAACAGCCCATGGACAAGACCACCATGTCGGCGATCAGCAAACTGCTGCGCGCCTCCATCATTATTACCGGGGCGCTGGTTATCATGCAGACCCTGGGTTACAGCGTATCCGGGGTGCTGGCGTTTGGGGGTATCGGCGGCATTGCAGTGGGTTTTGCCGCCAAGGATTTGCTGGCCAACTTTTTCGGCGGCCTGATGATCTACCTGGATCGTCCGTTCTCTGTGGGAGACTGGATTCGTTCTCCAGACAAGAACATTGAGGGAACAGTAGAGCAGATTGGTTGGCGTCTGACCTGTATTCGCACTTTCGACAAGCGTCCGTTGTATGTGCCCAACTCCACCTTCACTACGATTTCGGTGGAGAACCCTTCCCGAATGACTCATCGCCGTATCTACGAGACTATCGGCGTTCGCTATGACGATTTCAAACAAGTGCCGGTGATTGTGGAACAGGTGAAAACCATGTTGGCGGAGCACGATGAAATAGATGAAACCCAGACCATGATTGTCAATTTCAACGCCTTTGCGGCGTCATCTCTGGACTTCTTTATCTACACATTCACCAAGACCACCAACTGGATCAAGTACCACGAGGTCAAGCAGGACGTGCTGATCAAAGTGATGGACATTATTCAGCAGCACGGCGCGGAAGTGGCGTTTCCAACGCAAACGGTGCATTTGCCGGACCAACTGAAAGTGTTGAAAGAAGCAGAAAGTTTACAAGATCGGAGAGAATGACATGTACGCCATTATTGGAGGCACTGGACTGACTGAGCTGGAAGGTCTGGAAATCAAGGGGCAGGACAAGATCGATACGCCTTGGGGCGCGCCCTCGGCGGATATCGTACGCGCGCAGTTGCAAGGGAAAGAGGTGCTGTTTTTGGCGCGTCACGGCAATCCGCACCGAATCCCGCCTCATGAAGTGAATTACCGCGCTAATATCTGGGCGCTGAAAGAAGCGGGCTCCAAAGGCATCCTAGCGGTAAACGCCGTAGGCGGCATTCATCCGGATATGGGGGCGACCCATGTGTGCATCCCTGACCAGGTGATCGATTACACTTATGGGCGCGAGCATACTTATTTTCAGGGCGATATCGACCATGTCACCCATATCGATTTCAGCTACCCCTATGATGAAGCGCTGCGCAAACTGATTTGTGAAAAGGCGACCGCCTTGGGCGTCAAGCACAGCAACTTTGGCGTTTACGGCGCTACCCAGGGACCGCGCCTGGAGACGGTGGCGGAAATCCGCCGCATGAAACAAGACGGCTGTGACATCGTTGGTATGACGGGAATGCCGGAAGCGGCGTTGGCGCGCGAGCTGGATGTCCCTTATGCCTGTATTTCCCTGGTCGTTAATCCGGCGGCGGGCGTCAGCGAAAATATCATCACTATGGAAGAAATCCATGAGGCGATTGATCAGGGTATGGGGTATGTGAAGCAGCTGCTGGCGGCGCTGGTTGCAGAGAGCTGACCTTCAGCGTTGTGCGTTATACATGCTGATCGTTGAATGAAAAAAGCGGGGAAATTACCCCGCTTTTTTATTGGATGCTCAAAGCCGTCTAACTTTGGTGGGTTATATCAGTCTTCCGACGGACTGTCGGTTTCGCTTTCTTCCGACTCTTTCTCGTCCTCGCCAGCCAGGTTGCCTTCTGCGGTGTCGACGGAAGTCTGGATGCGCACATTGCGGACCGGGATAATTTTCACCAGTACGCCTACGACAGGATGATCCAGATAGTGGACCTCGCCGCTGCGCATGCGGCGTGATTGTCGGTTGCGGTAGCGGGCGACAGGCTCAAGTCCTCTGAAGGCCTCTTCCATGAACGGCTCCTCGCTGTCGGGTGCGGTTACCTTTGCTTCCGGCGTGTTTTGCGGCATTGGTGTGAGCGCATTGGCGGCGCCCGTTTGCTCGGGGAAGGGCGTAAACATGTCATCCATAGCGCCGCCTGGCTGCTTTTGCCTCCACTCCACCAGGGATAAATCAATCGTGGTGTGCAGGTAACGAGTGCGTGACAGGCTCACCACGCCCTCTATGCTGTAGCCTTCGCCCAATCTTTCCGTATCAAAAATACGCACGGGCGTATCTTGGTTGTACGCGAGATTCGACACCCAGGATTTATGCCAGACAACCTGATAACCAGAGCGACGGTCAAGGTTGTTGGCGATCCATTTTAACAATGTCTGGTTTGCGCCGAGCGCCTGTTTCTGCAGACTGCTCAGCGGTGTGAAATCCACTAGGAGCGGCGCTTCGGGATTGTAATCGACGGGATAATATTCGAAGTTCTCTTCCCCTTCCGGCACGGGGGTTTTGAACATGATGAGGTCGATTTGATAAAGCCCTGCATAGGCGCGCAGGCTGGAAGACATAAGCCCAAGAAACAGCGTGAGAAAGAGTGCAATGCTTCGCGCTGAGAAAGGGCAAAGTTGAGGTGTTCGGCAAAATAGCATTTATTTGGACAACTTCTTTTGTTTTGTGATTGGAAGGCGTGCGCCAGGGAATAAAAGCTAGGGCGGGTTGATGGCGCCAATGGGGAAGTGGCCATCCATCAACAAACCCTCACAAAGTATACTACATTTCCCTGGCGCCGGGGCCGCCCGGCAGGGTTATGCGCGGGCGGGAGCGAAGGACTTCAGAAGTTTTTCCACGAATTGCATACGGTCTTCCTTGTCCTCCAGTGAGCGAGTGACGCGTAACTTGGAGCCTCCGTCCAATTTATAGTGCTTGGGTTCACGCTGGATGAGATTGACCAGTTTGATCGGTTCGATGGTGGTCTTCGCGTTGAATTCGATCACGCCGCCCCTGGCGCCGATATCAATTCGAGCAATGCCCAGCCTGTCGGCGGTCAATTTCAGACGAGCCTGACGGAACAGATTTTTGGTTGCGTCAGGCAAGAGGCCAAAGCGGTCAATCATCTCAATTTGCAGAGACTGCAATGCGTCCTCATCCTTGGCGCTGGCGACGCGTTTATACAGGATCAGACGGTTGTGAACATCCGGCAGATAGTCGTCGGGAATCAGTGCGGGCAAACGCAGATTGACTTCACAACCTTGATCGAGAGGTTGGGTCAGATCCAGCTCTTTGCCCTCGCGCATGGCTTTGACCGCTGCATCCAACAATTGCAGATAAAGCGTGAAGCCAATGTTCTGGATATGCCCGCTTTGCTCTTCGCCAAGCAATTCCCCTGCGCCGCGAATTTCCAGGTCATGGGTGGCCAGGGTGAATCCAGCGCCAAGATCCTGGGCGCTGCTGATGGCGTCCAGCCTTTTCTTGGCGTCCTCAGTGAGGTTGCGTGGCGGAGGGGTCAACAGGTAGGCGTATGCCTGATGATGAGAGCGGCCGACCCGGCCCCGCAACTGGTGCAACTGCGCCAGACCGAATTTATCCGCGCGCTCGATGATAATGGTGTTGGCGGAGGGGATGTCGATACCGGTTTCAATAATGGTAGTGCACATCAGCACATTGAAGCGCTTATGGTAAAAATCCGACATGACCTTTTCCAGCTCACGCTCACGCATCTGGCCATGGGCGACAGCCACGCGCGCATCCGGAACCATCTCCTGCAGCTCGGCCGCGGCTTTGTTGATAGTGTTAACCTCATTGTGCAGGCAGAACACTTGGCCGCCCCGTAAAATTTCCCGCAGCACGGCTTCTTTGATAATACTGTTGCTGTGTTCCTGTACGAAGGTTTTGACGGACAGACGCTTCTCCGGCGGAGTGGCGATAATCGACAAATCGCGGACGCCCTGAAAGGAAAGGTTCAGGGTGCGCGGTATCGGCGTGGCGGTCAGTGTGAGTATATCGATGTTGGCGCGCAGAGATTTAACCTTCTCCTTTTGCTGCACGCCGAAACGATGCTCCTCGTCGATGATCAACAAGCCGAGATTCTTAAACTGGATGTCTTTCTGCAGCAGTTTATGGGTGCCGACGAGAATGTCGACCTTGCCTTCCGATAGTTTGTCTTTGACTTTTTCTATATCGCCGGCGCTGCGGAAGCGGGAAATCAGTTCGACATTGATTGCGGTGTCGGCGAAGCGGTCCTGGAAGGACTGAAAATGCTGTTGTGCGAGCAGCGTGGTAGGCGTAAGTATCGCCACCTGGCGTCCTGCATGCGCGGCGAGGAAGGCGGCGCGCATGGCGACTTCCGTTTTGCCGAAGCCTACATCGCCGCAGACCAGCCGGTCCATGGGGCGTGGCTTCATCATGTCCTGCAGGACTGCGTTGATCGTCGTGGCCTGATCCGGCGTTTCCTCAAATGGGAAGGCGGCGGAGAAGGCGCGATAATGCTCATCCGGCGGCGGGCAGGCGTAGCCTTTGTGCAGTTCTCGTTTGGCGTAAATATCCAGCAGCTCCGCCGCGCTGTCTTTAATCTTCTCCGCTGCTTGACGCTTAGCGGCGGACCAGCGATCCGTACCGAGTTTGTTAATCGGCGCCAGATTATCGTCAAGGCCGGCATAGCGGGAAATCAGGTGCAGAGAGGATACCGGTACATAAAGCTTGGCTTCGTTGGCGTATTCCAGCACCAGAAACTCCTGTTTCTGGCCGTCCACTTCGAGTGACTGCAGACCTTTATAGCGGCCGATGCCGTGATCGATATGCACAACCGGCGCATTAAGCTTCAGCTCGGTCAGGTTTTGAATGATGTTTTCCGGGCTTTCCTGCGTCCGCTTGCGTCGTCTCCGCTGCAGGACCCTGCCTTCATACAGGTCTGCTTCCGCTACGACCAGAATCCGGTTTTCGTTGTCAGCGAACCCTTTCGCCAGCTCCGCCACCGTGATATTCCAGGGGGCGGTGGAACTCAGGCACGCTTCCCAGGACTCTAACAAGTTCAGTGGTCTACCGTGCTCCTTGAATGTATCCATCAGCGCTTGCTGGCGACCGGCGGACTCCGCGCACAAGACTATCTTGTAACCGCTGTCCTGCTGGGCGCAGTCAATAGCCTGTAACGGGTTTTCCTTCTTGGCGTCCAGAGCCAGGTGGGGAAGGGGAGAGAACGGCTTGTCCGTTTCCTCGGATTTGGCGCTGAATTGCGCGCGTGGGAATTGCTTCAGTCCCTCAAACAGCTCATCAACCCGCAGATAAATATCCGCTGGAGGTAAGAGGGGCCGCTGAATGTCGTGACGCAAATCCTCGTAACGCTGTTCAAGGTCTTTCCAGAAATGCAGCGCTTTTTCGTGCAGCCCATCATAAAGGGCGAAGCAGGCGTCTTTGGCCACATAATCCAGCAGGCTGGCGGTCTCAGTAAAAAATAGAGTGAGGTAGTACTCCAGCCCGGGCGTGGCGATGCCGCGGCTTATGTCTTGCAGCAAAGGAATGTTGCGGGACGCGCCGGGAAACTTCTCGTAGAAGTTGTCTTTGAATAACTGGATAGATGCGTCGTTAAGTGGAAACTCGTGTGCGGGCAGCAGACTGATTTCATCCACCTGTCCAGCGGAGCGCTGAGTCTCTGGATCAAACTGGCGCAGGGTTTCGACTTCTTCGTCAAACAGGTCAATACGATAAGGCGCTTTGGAGCCCATCGGGAATATGTCAAAGATCGACCCTCTGACGGCAAACTCCCCGTGTTCATAAACCGTATCGACGCAGCGGTAACCCGCTTGCTCCAACTCGGATCTATAACTGTCTATCCTGAGCGGCTGGCCTTTGCGCAGGATCAGGGTGGAGCGTTGCACAAACTCCTTTGGCGCCAGACGCACCATGATGGTGCTGAGCGGGACAATAAGCAGGCCGCTGGCGCAGGTCGGTAGTTTATGCAGGGTCTGAATACGCTGGGAAATAATGTCCTGGTGAGGCGAAAAAGTATCGTAAGGAAGGGTTTCCCAGTCCGGTAAGGTCAAAATTGGGGGCGTGTTCTCATTTTTTTTCACGTCCCCTAAAAAAAATTTCACCGCTGATTCGAGCTGATCCGCCGAGGGCATATCTGGTGTTATTACCACCAACAGGCGTTTTTGCTCTTTGAGCGCCTGCGCCAGAATGTAAGCGTCTGACTGTCCGACGGCCTGAGGCCAGTACTTGATAGTCGTTGAATTTGAAGGAAGTTGGCGCCGCTCTGTCAACTTTATATCTCCACCTTAAAGTCAAGGGGCATTCTACAATTGTTTCGTAAAATCACAACCAAACCCCGGAAACGTGATAGCCAGTCCACTTGTGTAAGGGCCCTGAAACGCCTTGGAAAGCGTTAAAAATCAAGGAGCCTAAATTGCTTCGGATGTTTTGAAAAGGGATAATGAGCGCCCGATTTGCGCAGACGAGAGGTGCATAAAAGTGAGTCAAGAAAAATTGGATGCTTGTTTTGGGGAATGGAAGGAACGCGAAACCGTCGCTGAAGCGATGATTCCCCTTATCGGAAGACTGTACAGAAAATATAACGTCATCACATCCATATATGGTCGCCCAATCATCAACCGTTCAGTGATCGGCCTGTTAAAAGCGCACCGTTTTGTGCGTCAGGTAGCTGATCATGAACTGTCCGTGCACAACACTTATCCTATATTAAAGTTGCTGGACGAGCTGGAACTTGGGCACGCTCACGTAGATATCGGCAAGCTCGCTATTAAATATGAAAAAGTAAAAGATACAGTTGCGCTGGAAGATTTCGTGCGCAGCGAGCTGGACGAAGTAGTTGGGAAATGCACCGCCGAAGGAAGTATGGGGACTTCCGGAGAAAGCAAAGACGTCGTGCTGTTCGGTTTCGGACGTATTGGACGTTTGTTGGCGAGAATTCTTATCGAGAAAGCCGGTGGCGGCGCGAACCTGCGCTTACGCGCAATTGTCGTGCGCAAAGGCAATGCGGACAATGATCTGGAAAAACGCGCCAGCCTGCTGCGTCGCGATTCCGTACACGGTTCCTTCCAGGGCACGATCACCGTGGACGAGAAAGAATCCGCCATCATCGCTAACGGCAACTACATTCAGGTTATTTACGCGAATAACCCGGATGCAGTGGATTACACCCAGTATGGCATCGATAACGCGATTGTTATCGACAATACAGGCGTATGGCGCGATGAGGCCGGCCTGTCCCGTCACCTGGAGTGCAAAGGCGTCAAGGGCGTGTTGTTGACTGCGCCGGGCAAAGGCTCCATCAAGAACATCGTATACGGCATCAACAACCATTTGATCACTGCGGAAGATCGCATTCTTTCAGCGGCCTCCTGTACGACCAACGCCATCACTCCGGTGCTGAAAGCGTTGAATGACGAGTACGGCATCAAAGACGGTCACGTGGAAACCGTTCACTCCTATACCAACGACCAGAATCTGATCGATAACTACCACAAGGGCAGTCGCCGCGGACGCAGCGCGCCTCTAAACATGGTTATCACGGAAACCGGCGCCGCCAAGGCTGTCGCCAAAGCGCTGCCTGAGCTGGCTGGTAAGCTGACCGGCAACGCCATTCGCGTGCCAACGCCAAACGTGTCGCTGGCTATCCTGAACCTGAACTTGGGTCGCGATACATCTGTGGAAGAACTGAACGGCTATCTCCGTGACGTGTCTCTGCACTCTGATCTGCAGAAGCAGATTGACTTCGTCAACTCGCCGGAAGTGGTGTCCACTGACTTTGTTGGTTCTCGTCGCGCAGGCGTTGTCGACGCGCAGGCGACTATCGTCAATGGCAATCGCGCCGTGTTGTATGTTTGGTACGATAACGAAGCTGGATATAGCGCGCAGGTGGTTCGCGTTGTGAACCAGATGGCGGGCGTTACCTATGCTGTCTATCCCAAAAGAATGGGATAAACGAGCCATTGTCGGATCAACCCTGAAAGGTTGACCAACTGGTTAAAAAGGCGGGCCAATGTGCTCGCCTTTTTTGTTGGTGCGGAAATTTTGAGCGGTTGAGTGAGCGCCCTAATACTAAAGTCTAAGGGTGTGTGTGGGCCGTATTTCCTGGGAAATGCGCCTGAATAATTGTAATCCGATGGTAATAAACCGCAGCGGGGCCGCTGAATGACTGAATTCGCTGAAAAAATAGGGGATTGGCCGTATAAGCTCGCCCGGCGTAGTAGAAAATCCGGATTTGCGTCACTATAATTATGGCGTTTTTTGGTCGGCCATCCTGTGCATCCCTCCAACAAGGGCAATCCTAAATTCCAATCACAAGAGCGCATTCGTGGTGGCTGTAAATCAATTTATTCTGATGATTAGGCGGGGCTGATGATCAAGATCAAGAAAGGCTTGGATCTTCCGATAGCCGGAGCGCCTGCACAGGTCATTGAAGATGGTAAGCCTGTAAACCAGGTTGCTTTAATCGGATTTGACTACAACGGCATGAAACCTACCATGGAAGTAAAGGTAGGCGATCGTGTTAAGTGCGGCCAGCTTCTATTTACTGATAAAAAGACGGAAGGCGTCCGTTACACTTCGCCAGCGAGCGGTATAGTGTCAGCGGTGAACCGAGGCGAACGTAGGGTGTTTCAGTCGATTGTCATCGACGTTGAAGGGGACGAATATGAGCAGTTCGCTCAATACAGCCCCGAGGAACTGCCCAGTTTGTCTCGCGAGCAGGTTGCTGAAAACCTGATCGCTTCTGGAGATTGGGCTGCGTTGAGAACGCGTCCGTACAGCAAGGCTCCTGCTATTGACGCTGAGCCTCACTCCATCTTCGTAACGGCGATGGACTCCCACCCATTGAGCGCTGATCCGGCGGTCATTATCAACGAAGCCAAGGCCGACTTTAAAAACGGCTTGACTGTTCTGGGCAAACTGACCCGCGGCAAAGTCTTCGTCTGCGCCCGCGCTGGCGTCAGCTTCGATCTGCCTAACGGCTCCAACGCCGTGCAGGAACAGTTTGACGGCCCACACCCCGCCGGTCTGGCAGGCACCCATATCCATTACCTTGATCCTGTGAACGCGTCCAAATTTGTCTGGACGATCGGTTATCAGGACGTAATCGCTATTGGTCGCCTGTTCACCTCCGGACATAAGTCTGTGGAGAGAGTGGTTGCATTGGCTGGCCCTATGGTCAATAAGCCTCGCCTGCTGCGCACCCGTGCGGGCGCATCGCTAACCCAGCTGACTGAAGGCGAACTGAAGTCTTCCGATGTGCGTCTGATTTCCGGTTCCGTACTCGGCGGCCGCAATGCGAAAGGCAGCGTGGCTTTCCTGGGGCGTTACGCCAATCAAATATCCTGCCTTGAAGAAGGCTACAAGCGTGAATTTATGGGCTGGTTGTCACCGGGCTCCAATAAATTCTCCTTGTTGAATATTTATCTTTCCAAGCTCAACCCGGGCAAGTTGTTCAACTTCACCACCACTACGAACGGCAGCGAGCGGGCCATGGTCCCCGTTGGTTCGTATGAAAAGGTGATGCCGTTGGACATTCTTCCAACACAACTACTGCGCTCTCTGATTGTCGGCGACACAGAAATGGCGCAAAAGCTGGGTTGTCTGGAGCTGGATGAAGAAGACCTTTCCCTCTGCACCTTCGTGTGTCCGGGTAAATATGAATACGGTCCTATTCTTCGCGATAGCCTCACTCGCATTGAGAAAGAGGGTTGATGCATGGGAATGAGAGAATTTCTTGACAAAATCGAGCCGCAATTTGAAAAAGGCGGCAAGTATGAGAAGTGGTACGCGCTTTACGAAGCCGTCGACACCATCTTCTATACGCCTTCCAAAGTAACCAGCGCCAACACGCACGTGCGTGACGGCGTTGACTTGAAGCGCATCATGATTACGGTGTGGTTCTGTGTATTCCCGGCCATGTTCTTCGGCATGTACAACGTGGGCTACCAGTCCAACACCTACCTCGCCGCTAATGGCCTGACCATGGATATGGACTGGCACGGCGCGATTATCGCCATGCTTGCCGGAAATAACCCCGCCAGCATCTGGGATAACTTCATCTATGGCGCGGTTTACTTCCTTCCTATCTATGCGGTCACCTTTGCTGTGGGCGGATTCTGGGAAGTGGTGTTTGCGACGATCAGAAAGCATGAAGTTAACGAAGGTTTCTTCGTAACCTCTATTCTGTTTGCGTTGACCTGTCCTCCAACCATTCCATTGTGGCAAGTGGCGTTGGGCATCAGCTTTGGCGTTGTGATCGGTAAAGAGGTATTCGGCGGCACAGGTAAAAACTTCCTGAACCCGGCGTTGACTGGGCGCGCTTTCCTGTACTTCGCCTATCCGGCGCAGATATCCGGTGACGCGGTCTGGACCGCTGTTGACGGTTTCAGCGGCGCGACGCCTCTGGGTGTGGCGGCTTCCGGCGGCTTGAACGCGCTGACCGCCAACATTTCCTGGATGGACGCGTTCCTTGGCTTCCAGCAGGGCAGCGTGGGTGAAACCTCTACGCTGGCGATTCTGTTGGGCGGCGCTGTACTGCTGATCATGGGCATTGCGTCCTGGCGTATCGTCGCTGGCGTTTTCCTGGGTATGGCCGCGACTGCAACTCTGTTGAACTTTATCGGTTCCGACACTAACCAGATGTTCCAGGTGCCTGCACACTGGCATTTCGTATTGGGCGGTTTCGCGTTCGGTATGATGTTTATGGCGACGGACCCCGTATCCGCATCCATGACCAATACCGGTAAGTGGGCGTTCGGTATATTGGTTGGCCTGATGACCGTATTGATTCGCGTGGTTAACCCGGCGTTCCCTGAAGGCATCATGTTGGCCATTCTGTTCGCCAACTTGTTTGCGCCGTTTATCGACCATCTGGTGATTCAAGCCAATATCAAACGGAGGCTGGCGCGTGTCTAAGTCAAACGATTCAATTCAAAAGACGGTCATCGTCGCGCTGGCGCTGTGTATCGTCTGCTCTATCTTTGTATCCGCTTCGGTCGTACTGCTGAAGCCGGTTCAGATTCAGAATAAAACACTGAACCTGAAAGAGAATATTCTCCGCGCGGCGGGCATGTTGAGCGCGACTCCCACTAAAAAAGAAGTGGAAGAGAAGTTTGCTCAGATAACACCGAAGATTGTCGACTTGGATACTGGTTTGTACGTGGAGCCCAAGGACATCGGTTTTGAAAGCGTAGACGCGTTTGATCAAAAGAAATCTGCGCAAAACCCGAAATTGTCCAAAGTGTTGGATTCTTCTGAAGACCTGGCGAGCATCAAGCGTCGCGAGCGTTACGCGAAAGTGTATCTGGTCAAGGAAAATGGCGCGCTGACTCGCGTGATCCTTCCGGTCAAAGGCTATGGCCTGTGGTCGACGCTGTACGGCTTCCTGGCTTTGAAAGCGGATGGCGACAGCGTAGTGGGGCTGGGCTTCTACGAGCACGGCGAAACCCCCGGTCTGGGCGGTGAAGTCGACAACCCTAACTGGAAAGCGCAATGGCCTGGTAAAGAGGTGTACGATGACAACTTTGATGTTGCAGTGCGTCTCGTTAAGGGCGGTGTGAATCCTTCTTCATCTGACGCCAAGTACTCTGTTGACGCATTGTCTGGCGCCAGCCTCACCAGCCGCGGCGTGGAAAATCTGCTGCACTACTGGTTGAGCGAGAGCGGATTCAAAACGTATTTGGAAAAGGTAAGATCCGGGGAGGCAGGAAATGTCTGACGTAACGCCGAAGAAAGTTCTTCTAGAGCCTATTCTCTCCAATAACCCGATTGCGCTGCAGATTCTTGGGATCTGTTCCGCGTTGGCTGTCACCACCAGCCTTAAGCTGTCAATCGTAATGGCGATCGCGGTGTCGTTGGTAACAGCGAGCTCCAGCTTCTTTATCGCGTTGATACGCTCACAGATACCAAGCAACATCCGGATCATCGTACAGATGACCATCATTGCGTCGCTGGTAATTGTAGTTGATCAGGTGTTGAAAGCTTACGCCTACGAAATCAGCAAACAGTTGTCTGTATTCGTCGGACTGATTATCACCAACTGTATCGTAATGGGACGTGCGGAAGCTTTCGCCATGCAGAATGGCCCTGTGCTGAGCTTCCTTGACGGTATCGGCAACGGCGCAGGCTACGGCGCTATATTGATTACAGTTGCTACAGTGCGTGAGCTGCTGGGCGCCGGTAAGCTGTTCGGTGTGGAAATTCTTCCCACCATCGCCAATGGCGGCTGGTACCAGCCAAACGGCCTGTTGCTGCTGCCTCCGAGCGCGTTCTTCATTATCGGCTTGATCATCTGGGGGCTGCGTTCCTGGAAGAAGGATCAGGTGGAAGCGGCGGAGTACAAACTGTCCGCGCACAAAGTTAAGGAGGCGTTTTAAGCATGTTTGAACATTATCTGAGCCTCCTTGTCAAGGCGGTATTCGTTGAAAACATGGCCTTGGCCTTCTTCCTGGGGATGTGTACGTTCCTGGCTTTGTCCAAAAAGATGGAAGCGGCTATTGGTCTCGGCATTGCGGTTGTCGTCGTACTGGCTGTGACCGTGCCTGTTAACAACGCCATTTATAATGGTTTGTTGCGCGAAGGCGCATTGAGCTGGGCGGGACTGCCTAATGTTGACCTGAGTTTCCTTGGGTTGCTGACTTACATCGGCGTTATCGCCGCTATCGTACAGATACTGGAGATGGTGCTGGATAAATTCTTCCCCGCGCTTTATAACGCGCTGGGTGTGTTTCTCCCGCTGATTACCGTTAACTGTGCGATCATGGGCGCTTCCCTGTTCATGGTTGAGCGTGATTACACATTCGGAGAGAGTCTGGTGTACGGTTTCGGCGCTGGGCTGGGCTGGGCGTTGGCGATCATCGCTTTGGCCGGTATTAGAGAGAAGCTGAAATACAGTGACGTTCCTGAAGGTCTGCGTGGTCTGGGCATCACCTTCATCACCGTAGGTCTGATGTCGCTTGGTTTTATGTCTTTCTCAGGCATTTCTCTGTAATCGGTCCGAACAGGTGAAGGTTAATAACAAATGAACACTGAAATCATATTGGGCGTAGTCATGTTCACCGCCATAGTGCTATCACTGGTGGCGGTGATCCTGGCGGCGCGCGCAAGACTGGTCAGCTCGGGCGACGTCACCATTGAGGTGAACGGCGATCCCAATCACACAATCAAAACGCCAGCTGGCGGCAAGTTGCTGCAAACTTTGGCTGGAGAGGGCGTGTTCCTGTCGTCCGCCTGTGGCGGCGGCGGCAGCTGCGCGCAGTGTAAATGTAAGGTTTTCGACGGCGGCGGCTCCATGTTGCCGACGGAGAGAGCGCACTTTACGCGTCGTGAAGAGAAGGAAGGCTGGCGTTTGTCCTGTCAGGTTGCTGTTAAGCAGGACATGAAAATTGAAGTGCCGGAAGAAGTCTTTGGCGTTAAAAAGTGGGAGTGCGAGGTGGTGTCTAACCATAACGTTGCTACTTTCATTAAAGAGCTTGTACTGAAGCTGCCGGATGGCGAAGTTGTCGACTTCCGCGCGGGTGGTTACGTTCAGCTTGAGACGCCTGCTTACGATGTGACCTTCGATAAGTTTGAAATCGAAGAGCGTTTCCGGGAAGACTGGGACAAGCACAACCTGTGGCGCTTCCGTTCTGTCGTTAAAGAGCCGGTAATTCGCGCATACTCTATGGCGAACTATCCGGAAGAGCGCGGCGTACTGAAGTTCAACATCCGTATCGCGACGCCTCCTCCAGGCACCAACTTCCCGCCCGGACAAATGTCTTCATGGGTATTCTCGTTGAAGCCAGGCGATAAGGTAACGGTATACGGACCCTTTGGTGAGTTCTTTGCTAAAGAGACTGATGCTGAGATGGTGTTCGTTGGCGGCGGCGCCGGTATGGCTCCAATGCGTGCGCACATTTTCGATCAGCTGAAGCGTCTTAAGACCAGTCGTAAAATGTCCTTCTGGTATGGCGCTCGTAGCCGTCGTGAAATGTTCTACGTGGACGACTTTGACGGTCTGGCTGCGGAGAATGATAACTTCCAATGGCATGTGGCTCTTTCCGATCCGCTGCCTGACGACAACTGGACGGGCTACAAAGGTTTCATTCACAACGTGTTGTATGAAAACTATCTCAAGGAGCATCCAGCGCCGGAAGATTGCGAGTTCTACATGTGCGGACCGCCCATGATGAACGCGGCGGTTATCAAAATGCTGAAAGACCTGGGTGTTGAGGACGAGAATATTCTGCTAGACGACTTTGGTGGTTAATATTATTTCTGCGTTCCTCAAAATCAGAAAGCCCGCCAGTGCTTTACTGCTCTCCAGCAGTCTCGCATTGGCGGGCTGCTTTCATTCTGGCCCGGAATTGCACTCTTCTGAGGGCAAAATCATGGGTACGACCTATCATGTCAAATGGGCTTCTGATTCGAGCAAATCAGAGCAGGAACTGGCGCAGGGCGTATTGGCGCAATTGCAGCTGGTTGATCGCCTGATGTCGACGTATAAGCCTGAATCGGAATTAAGCCGCTTTAATCAATCTGAACCTGGAAGCTGGTTTGATTTCTCGCCTGAGTCATTCGAAGTCTTTCAAATTGCGCAAGGCGTCAGCGATATCAGTGGCGGCGCTTTTGATATCACAGTGGGTAAGCTGGTGAATCTGTGGGGCTTTGGTCCTGATCTTCGGCCAATTAAGATTCCGGATGAGGCCACGCTTTCCAACGAGTTGTCCAAAGTCGGCTATCAGCACCTCAAATACCAGGCGGACGGCGATAAGGTTCTCAAAGAGACGGCGATGTACGTTGATCTCTCCGCCGTCGCCAAAGGCTATTCCGTTGATCTGGCGGCTAAATACCTGGAGTCGAAGGGCGTTACTGATTATCTGGTTGAGGTTGGCGGCGAAGTCATGCTGAGTGGCCACAAGCCTGATGGTCAGCCATGGCGGATCGCCATAGAATCGCCGGTAGTGGGCGAAAGGCGGGCGCAAAACGTGGTGGAAATGGACAGGGGCGCGGTAGCCACTTCCGGAGACTACCGTAATTACTTCGAAGAAGATGGCGTTCGCTATTCCCATACCATTGACCCCCGCACTGGCAAACCGATTGGCCACAACCTCGCCTCGGTAACCGTCATCGACGATACGGTGGCGCGCGCGGACGCGTTGGCGACCTCCTTTATGGTAATGGGGCCGGAACAAGGTATGGATGTTGCGGTCAAAAACGATATCGCTGTGTTGTTTATTGTCCGGCGGGACGGTAAGTTTGTAGAAGAAACGTCCCCCGCGTTTTTGAAACGTATCAAACGATTGGAGGAGTAGAGCGATGTATGTGTTTCTTGTTGTTTTCGGCGTCATGCTGCTCATCGTTGTGGCCATGTCCATCGGCGTTATCCTAGGCCGCAAGCCCATCTCAGGTTCATGCGGCGGTATGAGCGCCCTGGGAATGGAAGTCGCCTGCGATATTTGCGGAGGCGATAAAAACAAGTGTGAAAAAGAGACGGAAGCCGCCGCCAAGCAATCTCAGGCGCGGGCTGAAGATCTCGCATACGACGCCACCCGTAAGGGGTGAGCTCTTACCTTATAGAAGCAAGTCCGCGAATGCCTCAATGGCGTTCTGCGGTTTGTGATTGAGTTGTCGCACGCGACGGTGCGTTTATCTGACGTCGCGACTTAAGTATTAAATTATAAAGATGTTCCGTCTGGTGGCCTGCGGCGGCTGCAATCCGGCGGGATGGGATTTCAGGAGACCGACAGCGCATGGCTGAATATCGTTATGATGTGGTTGTAATTGGCGCCGGGCCAGCTGGCGAAGGCGCGGCGATGAATGCGGCGAAGCACGGCAAGCGCGTTGCAGTGATTGAGGATAAGAGTCAGGTTGGCGGCAACTGCACCCATATGGGGACGATTCCGTCGAAAGCGTTGCGTCACGCAGTCAAGCAAATCATCCAGTTCAATACCAATACTATGTTCCGGGATATCGGGGAGCCGCGCTGGTTTTCTTTCCCCAGAGTCTTGCAGAATGCGGAGCGAGTGATTGGTAAGCAGGTTAAAATCCGTACGCAGTTTTACGCTCGCAACAGAGTTGATCTGTATCGCGGTCGCGCCAGTTTCATTGATGAGAATCGCATCGAAGTGCGGGGCGGTCTGAACGGTAAAGAAGTCTTGTATGGTAAGCAGGTCGTTATCGCGACAGGCTCCAGGCCCTATCTGCCTGAAGACGTAGACTTCACTCATCGTCGTATCTACAACAGCGATAGTATTCTCAAGCTGAGCCATACGCCGAGAACGCTGATTATATACGGGGCTGGGGTTATCGGCTGTGAGTACGCCTCCATTTTCGTCGGGTTAGGCGTTAAAGTGGACCTTATTAATCCCGGCGAACGTTTGCTGTCTTTTCTTGACGGAGAAATTTCCGACGCATTGAGTTATCACCTGAGGGATAACGGGGTGTTGGTGCGTCATAATGAGCAATACGATAGCGTGGTCGGGGATGATCATGGCGTTGTGTTGACAATGAAATCCGGCAAGCGTATTCGCGCCGACGCCTTTCTCTGGTGTAACGGGCGCACCGGCAACACAGATAATCTGGGGCTGGAGAATATTGGGCTGGAGCCCAATGCTCGCGGCCAGTTGGCAGTGGATAATCACTACCGCACCAAGATCCCGCATGTATTTGCGGCGGGCGACGTGATCGGCTGGCCCAGCCTGGCTAGCGCCGCCTATGACCAGGGGCGCTCCGCGTCCTCGGAGATAGTTAAGGATGATTTCTTCCGCTTTATTACCGATGTGCCTACCGGGATTTATACTATTCCTGAAATTAGCTCCGTTGGTCGCACAGAAGCGGAGTTGACTGAAGCCAAGGTGCCTTATGAAGTAGGGCAGGCGTTTTTCAAGGATTTGGCCCGCGCGCAGATTACCGGCGACACGGTGGGTATGCTGAAACTGCTATTCCATCGGGAAACAATGGAGTTGCTGGGCATTCATTGCTTCGGAGATCAGGCCTCCGAGATCGTGCATATCGGACAGGCCATCATGAATCAGCCTGGTGAACTGAATACTATCGAGTATTTTGTTAACACCACCTTCAATTACCCCACGATGGCTGAAGCCTATCGGGTGGCGGCGTTAAACGGTCTTAATCGGATATTTTGATCGGGCTTAGGCGAGGGGGATTGTGCATCCCGCTCGCCTGCTGTCGCGAAAGCGACTACTGCGCGTGAGTCAGGTGCGGTTGCTGGGTCTTCAGATATTTGAGGACGTGGCAGGGGTAGTCGGTGATGACGCTGTGCACCCCCAATTCCTGTAGGCGTAATACATCGGGAATCATATTTACCGTCCAAGTGGAGACTTCCAGTCCCGCCTTTCTGGCTTCTGTCATCAGCTCCTCGTCGGCCAGCTTGTAATACAGCACCAGCATTCGGCAGTTGAGCTTGAGTGCGGTTTGTATTGGCCCAGGAAAGCGCTTCTCCGCGACATATCCCGTATCGATGGAACCATTCAGTCGCTTGATCTGCTGCAACACCCATGAGTTGGATGACGTAACGACGACGCGTCCGAACAGCTTTTCGTGTTGGATCAGTTCTACCAGTCGATTGCAAAGAATGTTTAGCCTGGGCTTGGTGTCAGTCTTGATTTCCAGCTGTATCGACTGAAACTCAGGACAAACCGCCAGGATGTCCTGTAGCGTCGGCACTGGAGCTGGCTCATGCCAGGGTGGAACATGCAGTCCTGCGTCCAAATCGCCCAGTTCAGCCGCAGTTAGCTCTGCGACCTTGGCGGCGTGGCCGGTGGTGCGATTAGTGGTTTTATCATGAATGACCATCAAGTGGCCGTCTTTGCTGAGCTGGAGGTCCAGCTCAAAATTGCGGATGCCTTCCTGGTAGGGATGGGCAAAGCCGGCGACGGTATTTTCCGGCGCTTCGCCCTTGGCGCCCCGATGACCCACAATAATCATATTGAGTTTCCGTTATTTGGCCTTTTTGTAGATTGTTTGGCGTTTAAGATAGGTTTCCCTGCATAAATTCGCATCTTCCAGAAATGCTGGCAAATCCGGCATGGTCAGCGCCTGCGGGCCATCTACCAGAGCTTTGGATGGGTGAGGGTGGAAGTCCACCAGAACCATATTGGCGCCAGCGATGATACCCTGAGCAGTGGCGTGAGTAACTTCCAGTATGCCGTCAGGCGCGCGCTCATGATTGCCGACAGAATGTGAAGGATCTACGCAAACAGGCATCCGGGTGAGGCGTTTGATGACAGGGACATGGGCGAAATCCACCAGATTGCGGTGAGGCGCTCCGCCGTCGGTTTTCATGCCTCGCAGGCAGAAGACGACATTGGCGTTGCCTTCGCTTGCCAGATACTCCGCTGCATTGAGAGATTCATTCAGTGAGATGCCAAACCCTCTCTTCAGCAGCGCCGGATATTCTTTTTGTCTACCGATGGCTTTGAGCAGCTCAAAGTTCTGTGTATTGCGGGTGCCGATTTGCAGCATGACGCCAGTAGGGCGACCGGTTTTCTCCAAGCACTCATCAATTTCCTCGATGTGGCTCTCGTGAGTAATCTCCATGGCGATGACTTTGATGTCGTATTTGCCCGCCAGCTCGAAGACGTAGGGGAGGCAGTCTTTGCCGTGACCTTGGAAGGTATAGGGATTGGTGCGTGGCTTATAGGCGCCCATGCGGGTGCATTGCTGGCCGTTCTCTTTCAGGGCGCGCATCATTTCTTCGACGTGAGTCGGGTTGTCCACTGCGCAAAGGCCTGCGAACACATGGAAGCTATCTTGATCGAAGGTCAGTCCATTGTAGTGAAATCCGGTAGTGCGCTTGCTGTCCGCGTGGCGGCCAAGAATGCGATATTCTTCAGAAATGCGAACGACTCGTTCAACAGCGGGTAAGGCTTCCAGCTCTTCGGCGTTCAGCTTCTTGGTGTCGCCAAGAAGATAGATTTCCGTCAACTTCTGCTGCTGGCCCTGAATTTCATGGACTTTGCTGGAGACGCCCGGCAGTGCGTCAATAAAGTTCAAGGTTTCTCTATAAGCTTCTGAGGAAATATCTGTGTCAGGGTGAAGAATGATCAGCATAGCGGTTTCCTGAAGTAGGGGTGGACTCTTGAGGCGGACGGGGTCCGATGCTTATTTTTTTTCGCCGCGGGCGACGATGTTCCTTATTGAGCTTTGGTATTCTGGCAGGTCATGCCCGACGCACGTCGAGCTGCGCGCTTTTCCTGTCGTTTACGCCAGTCATGCCTGATTTTGCGGCGCCACAGGTACTCGACGACAACATAGCCCAGTACGGAAAAGAATAGCCCGCAAATGAATGAGCCGAAATAGAGCGGCAAACCAATCTGATACAGCTTTTCTCCCAGCCAGGCGAAACTGAGCTCAAATTCAAAATGAACTTTCGGCATGCCTAAAATGTGTGCGCCAACCAGATAGTTGAAATAAAAAATAGGCGGCATGGTGACAGGGTTGCTAATCCATACGAGTGCGACGGCCAGTGGCAGATTGCAATTTACCCAGACCGCGATGAATGCGGCCACCACCATTTGGAAAGGCATGGGAATAAAGCTGCAGAACACGCCAACCAGAACGGCCTTGGCGATGGCGTGGCGGTTGATATGCCAGAGGTTGGGCTCATGTAAGATGTCGCCTAAAAAATGCAGAGACTTGTTTTCTTTGAGCTTGTGTGGATTTGGCATCCACTTCTTGATGAAATCTTTAGGCATTTGCTGATTACAACCGCGTGAAAGTCGTATAGAGTGCTGCTCCGAAAAAAGCCGCCATATATTAGAGTGTAATGTAAATTTAGGGAACAACCGATGCGCACATGGATGCTCGCGCTAACCGCCGGATGGCTAACAGTTTTTTTATTCGGCCATCATTGGCTTTCATTCGTCTCCCAGTATGTCTGGGTTTCCCCTCTTTTAAGCATTTTAGCTTTGCTGAGCGTTATTGCGGGGAGTCTCAGCGGCCGAGGTCGCTATTATACCCCGGCATTGTTTCTGTTTGGGGTCATTTTCGCCGGAATTCGATTACAAAATATTGCGGAATCCTTGCCGCCGTCACTGCTTGGCGAACCCCTGCAACTGCGCGGTGAGATATGTAGTTCCGTGCGCGCCGGCAATGTGCAGTCCTTTTCCTTTTGTGTCGCAGAGGCCCGTGTGGATGGCGTTTTGCTGCCAGAGCTGGCGAGCAAGACCATCCGTTTATCCTGCTACTACTGTGACGTGGAGTTGCACGAGTCCGGACGTTATTCCCTGCAGGCGAAGCTAAAAGACCTTCGGCCATTACAAAACTTTCATGATCCATGGGGCTGGCAAAAACTGTGGCGGTCAGGTTTGTACGCCAGAGGTTCCATTGCCCAGGGCTCTGTTGAATTGTGGGGGATGGGGCGGGCTGAGGGGCTTATGGGGAGGTTGGCTGAGTTTCGGTCTCGGACTCGGGGTCTGGTTCGCTCGACGACGGAGTCGATGGCGCATCAACGAAGTTTCCTGGCGCTATTTCTGGGCGCTCGCACAGAGCTGGATGAGTCGCAATGGGATGTGCTGAGGCGCTCCGGTCTGACGCATTTATTGGTTATCTCCGGCCTCCATATTGGTTTGATAGCAATTCTGGTTATGTTCGCCTTGCGTTGGGCGTTTTGTTGGCTCCCACGGCAGTTCGCCGACTGGGTTGCATGTGGGTTGACCATATTGGCGATACTCTCCTATGTCGCTCTGATCGATTGCGGTCTGCCAGCGATGCGCGCTGCATTGGCGGTTTCTCTTGCGCTGCTTATGCTGAGGATGCGTCGCCGGATATTGCCGTCGACTTTCTTTATTGCGGTTCTCACCTGCAGTTTGCTTCTGGACCCTTTGGCTCCCTGGAGCGCGGGCTTTTGGTTGTCTTTCGTGGCGGTGGGGCTGCTCTTTGTGGCCTTTAGTCATCGACCGCTGCAATCCTTTTCGAAACCAGGATCGCTGTGGCGGTCGCAAATGGCTTTGACAGTGGGTCTGGCAGGGATTTTGGCGATAAGCTTCCAGCAGATTCCGTCGGCGGCTCCACCGGCTAACCTGGTTGCAACGCCATTGATTACGCTGGTTGTGGTTCCCTTGGGGCTGTTGGCGCTTGCCGTGGCTTTGGTCTGGCCGGCAGGCGGGGAGATGTTGTTGCGAATGACGGATATTTGTCTGGATGGGTTTTGGCGGGTGGCCGAGCTGGCCTCGTTAGGTCCTGTTCTGCAAACGCCTCTGGAGATGACGCTGGCGTCAGTCAGCTTCGTCATCGTCGGAATCTGTGTAGCGGGGGCGATGCGGATGCCCGGCGCTGTCTGGTTTATCGGAGTGCTGGCGCTAATTGGGACCGGAATGCGTGAGCAATATGAGCAGGTTTGGTTCCGTTTTACCTTGTTGGATGTTGGGCAGGGATTGGCGTCAGTGATAGAAAGTCGTGGCGAAACGGCTTTGTATGACGCAGGTCCTGGCTTCGCGGATGGGTGGAGTGCTGGGGCAACTGTGGTCGATCCTTACTTGCGGTCTATTGGCGTCAAAGGATTGAAGTACGCGGTTATTAGTCATGGAGATAGCGATCACGCTGGCGGCTGGGGCGATGTGCGCGCAAATTTCATCGTGGCGTCCGCGCTTTCTGGTGAACCGGACAGAGTGGAAAGCTCTAAACCCTGTATCGCTGGGGCTAACTATCAAGTCGGGGTGGCGAGGATGGAGGTCCTTTGGCCTCTGGAGGGTGCGAGAGGGAAAGGTAATAACCGTTCCTGCGTTATACGTTTGACGGGGAGGGGGCTTAGCATACTGATGACAGGAGATATCGAGGCGTCGGCGCAGCGGGCGCTATTAACTGAAGCCAAAGATAAGCTGGCGTCTGACATACTGGTCTCGCCGCATCACGGTAGCGCGTCCAGCTTTTTGCCCGAGTTCGCTTCCGCTGTGTCGCCCCGGGTTGTCATTGCCTCCACAGGTTATCTCAATGCCTTTGGGCATCCACATAAGCTGGTGCGTGATTGGTTTGAGCGCAGAGGCGCAGCTTTTTATAACACGGCCGAGGTGGGCGCTGTGCAGATATCGATTGAAGAGGGCGACGGCGCGGTAAAAATACAGTTTGGCGGACCTTGGGGCGAGGTTCTGATGGCGTTGGATAAGAATCGCTGATTCTGTGAACAACCCCGTGCTTTTAAAGGACTAAGATTACTTTCCGATAAGCTTTTGCTGTTACGGTTTGTTTATAGGCTGTGGTAAAGTATGGCAATTTTTTTGAGGAGACAGATGCGTGTACGAGTTGTTAAAGGCCGGCGGCTTGATAATGATCCCTATTTTGCTGTGTTCAGTGGTGGCTCTAGCGATCATTATTGAAAGATTCTGGACTCTGCGGCCGCAAAAAGTTGCGCCGCGCTCTATCGTTAACGATTTGATGGCGCGCCTTAAGAAAAAAGAACTTAATGGCAAAACCCTGAAAGACCTCCAACAATCCACTCCCCTTGGTCGCGTTCTCGCCGCGGGTCTGATCAACGCCAAACATGGCCGTGAGATCATGAAAGAAAGTATCGAGGAAGAAGCCAGTCATGTTGTGCATGAACTGGAGCGTTTCCTGACGGCGTTGGGTTCTGTGGCGGCGATTGCTCCTCTGTTGGGACTGTTGGGTACGGTTATCGGTATGATCGACGTGTTCGCCGAAATTCAAATTGCCGGCACTGGCAATACGCAAGCATTGGCGGGCGGCATTTCCAAGGCGCTGATTACTACCGCGGTGGGTTTGACTATCGCTATTCCTGCACTGGTATTTCACCGTTACTTCCAGCGTCGTGTGGACGAACTGGTGGTTGAGATGGAGCAGCAGGCGTTGAAGCTGGTTGAAGTCGTGCACGGCGATCGTGACGTCGACATGAGCGGAGTGAAAAGCAAGTGAAATTCCGGCGCCAATCCAGAGAAGAGTTGTCAGTAAACGTAACGCCTCTGATTGACGTTGTTTTTCTGCTACTGATCTTCTTTATGGTCTCAACCACGTTCACCAAGGAAAGCCGTCTTGCGGTGGAGCTGCCGAAGTCCTCAGGCGAAGCGTCTGAAAGCCTGGCTGATCAAATTGAGGTCGTGATCAATAAAGACGGTCAGTACACAGTTAATCAGCGAGTACTGATCAATAGTCAGATCGCTACATTGAAAAGGGCGGTGGAGCAATTGTCCAAGGGCAAGAACGATCTTCCGTTCATTGTTACGGCGGACGCCAAAACCCCCCACGAATTCGTGGTCCGGGCAATGGATGTCGCCGGTCAGCTCGGGTATCAGAAGTTGAGCATCACTACTCAACGCACCGAAGCCGAATAACCCTATCCTGACTAAGGGCTGACATGTCAAAAGTCGCAAAGCAGTATGCCGGCGCGCAAGTGTACGGCAGGCTGCTGTCATACTTGAAGCCGTTATGGAAGGTCTTCGCTCTAGCGGTGCTGGGTAATGTGATTTACGCATTAGCCAGCGCCGGAATGGCGGATGCAACCAAGTACATCGTCGCGGCGATCGAAACTCCAAGCCCGGAAGGGCGTTTCCTGGTTCCCATGCTGATCATCGGCATATTCGCCCTGCGCGGCCTGGGTTCATTTTGTGGTGGCTATTTCATGGCGCGTGTGGCCAGGGGCATTGTTCACAGAATGCGCCTGGAGCTGTTTCGCCATCTGACCGTATTGCCGTGTCGCTTCTTTGACTCCAATTCAACCGGACATCTGGTTTCCCGTATTACCTATAACGTGGACCAGGTGACAGGCGCCGCCACCAATGCGATTACGGTTGTCCTGAGAGAAGGATTTACGGTCATTGGGTTGATGGGGTACATGATCTTTGTCAGCTGGAAGTTGACGCTTCTGTTTCTTGTCCTTGGTCCGATCATCGGTGTCCTTATCAGCTACGTTTCCAAGCGATTCCGGCGTATTAGTCATCGCATACAAAGCAGCATGGGAGACGTTACTCATGTGGCTTCGGAATCCATTGGCGGATATCGCGTGATGCGGACTTTTGGCGGCGAGGAGTACGAATTCAATCGCTTCATGAAAGCGAGTGAGTACAACATCGCGCAGGCGCTGAAAATGTCGCTCACGCAGGCGCTGTCAACGCCGATCATTCAGCTGGTTATTTCCGTTTTTATCGCCTTGTTGGTGTGGCTGGCTCTTAGTCCTGAAATTCGCGGCAATATGAGCACTGGCGAGTTTCTGGCCTACATCACTGCTGCGACGACCTGCGCTAAGCCCATCAGGCAGTTGACTGAGGTTAACGCCGTCATTCAGCGAGGGATCTCCGCGGCGCAGGATGTATTCATGCAGTTGGATGAGCCGATTGAAAAAGACGAAGGCGCATTTGCGACGGAGCGAGTGCAAGGCCGATTGGAGTTCAAGGGATTGGGCTTTAGTTACGGTGATGAGGGCAAGCCTGCGCTGCAGGACATTAACCTTGTAATCGAGCCGGGCGAGACCGTTGCGCTGGTTGGGCGTTCCGGTAGTGGGAAGTCCACGTTGGTCAGTCTTCTGCCTAGATTTTATGACTATGAAACTGGCGAAATTCTGTTGGACGGAAAACCGCTCAAAGATTTCACTCTGACGTCTCTGCGTCGCCAAATCTCCATTGTGACTCAGCAGGTTGTGCTGTTTAACGATACGGTCACCAACAATATTGCCTACGGCGCTTTGGCTGATGCAACGCCTGAGCAGGTGCGTGAAGCGGCGAAATCTGCAGACGCGTTGGATTTTATCGAGCAGCTGGAGCAAGGCTTCGACACGCTGCTGGGCGAAAATGGGACGCGTTTGTCAGGAGGGCAGCGGCAGCGCATGGTTATAGCGCGGGCGCTGCTTAAGGACTCTCCGATACTGATTCTCGACGAAGCCACGTCCGCGCTGGACACTCACGCGGAGCGGAATATTCAGAGTGCGTTGGAAACCTTGATGAAAGGTCGCACCACATTGGTGGTTGCCCACAGGCTTTCCACTATTGAGAACGCCGATAAGATCGTGGTCATGGATCAGGGGCGTATTGTGGAAGTCGGAACGCATCGCGAGTTGATTGAAAAAGACGGCGCTTACGCGGCTTTACACAAGCTGCAGTTCAGTGAAGCCGACGCATGAGCGCATGGATCGAGGGAGTCTGGTACGGTAAGTCGCGTTGGAGATTTCTGCTGTGGCCGCTGTCATGGCTCTACCTGTTGGTCGTTGCAATCAGAAAAACCATTTTCACCATGACAAAGCCCCCGGCTTCCGCCGCGGGTGTTACGTCTATGCGTCCGCCGATTATTGTGGTGGGCAATCTGACGGTGGGGGGCGCTGGTAAAACTCCCTTGGTGGTAGCGCTGGTGGAGTACTTTCAGCGTAGAGGACTTAGACCCGGCGTTGTTAGTCGGGGATATGGCGGTGTGAGCGAATCATACCCTGTTCTGGTGGAGCGAAATCCTGACCCTAGAATAACAGGCGATGAGCCTGCCCTGATTCACATGCGCACGGGGTGTCCCGTTGTGGTGGCGCCTAAGCGGGCGGAAGCGCTGCAAAAACTGCTGGATGTATATGATTGCGATGTGGTGATCAGCGACGATGGATTGCAGCACTTGGCATTGCCGCGGGATATGGAAATTGTTGTGGTGGATGCGCAGCGAGGGTGGGGCAATGGACTTTGTCTTCCTGCAGGCCCTTTGCGGGAACCGGTCAGGCGCGTGCAGTCTGTGGACCTGGTTGTCAGTAATGGTTTGCATGCGCAGGTCAATGCTGACTACGCAATGCAGTTACGTCCTGTGCGCTGGAAAAAAGTGTCTGGCGAGGAAGAAAAAAGTACTAATTACTTTGCTGGGCGCACTGCGCATGCTGTTGCGGCGATCGGGAATCCGGGGCGCTTTTTCGCAACCCTGGCGGATCTGGATGTGGCCTCCATTCAGCATGCGTTTCCTGATCATTACAGTTACGCCCAGAAGGATATAGAATTCAACGATGATCTTCCCGTTTTGATGACGGAGAAGGATGCGGTCAAGTGTAAGTCGTTCAATCTTGAAAACGCTTGGTACCTGGAAGTTGGCGCTGAGCTCAACTCTACGTTTTATGAGAGGATCGACGCCAGACTAAACGAATTGCGGAGTCACAAAAAAGATGGATAAAAAACTATTGGCCATCCTTGCCTGCCCAGTGTGTAAGGGCGACTTGAAGTATGACCGGGAGAAGCAGGAGTTGGTCTGTAAGAACGACGGTATGGCTTTCCCTATTCGCGACGGCATCCCGGTGATGCTGGAGAAAGAAGCGCGCACGCTGACTACTGATGAGCGGTTGAGCTGATATGAGCGTGTTCACCGTTATTATTCCCGCCCGCTACGGTTCCTCCAGGCTGCCAGGCAAGCCTTTACTGGATATTGCCGGCAGGCCTATGGTTGCGCATGTATACGAGAGGGCGCAGGAAAGTCTGGCCAAGCGTATTTATGTCGCAACGGACGATGCGAGAATTGCTGAGGCGGTGGAAGGTTTCGGGGGCTCTGTTCTGATGACTCGTACGGACCACCCTTCAGGCACGGATCGTTTGGCGGAATGCGCGGATATTCTCGAGCTGGACGATGATGAAATCGTCGTTAACGTGCAAGGGGATGAGCCGATGCTGCCGGCGGAACTGATTAGTCAGGTCGCTAATAATCTGACGGCGAATCCGCAGGCGGGAATCGCCACGCTGTGCGAGCGAATTCACGACCGGGAAACTTTATTTAATCCCAATGCCGTCAAGGTTGTGAAAAGTGAAGCGGGTATGGCGCTGTATTTCTCCCGGGCGCCGATTCCCTGGGCGCGGGATTATTTTGCCGACCCAGGCGCTGGGCTGCCTCCTACTTATGACTTTTATCGCCACATAGGCATCTACGCATACCGAGTTGGCTTTTTGCGGGATTATGTCACCTGGGGAAGTTGCCCGCTTGAGGGGATTGAAAGTCTTGAGCAGCTGCGCGCCATGTGGCGCGGCGTGCCCATTCATGTGGATGTGGTGGCGAAGGCTCCGCCGGCGGGAGTGGATACGGAAGCTGATTTGCAGCGCGTACGCGCGATGATGGCCAAGACATCATGATCAATATTTTGTTTGTGTGTATGGGTAATATCTGTCGGTCGCCCACAGCGCATGGCGTTTTCGAAGCGTTTCTGCAGCGTGCAGGGCTGACGGACTGCGTGGCGGTGGATTCCGCCGGCACGGGCGGCTGGCATGCGGGTGAGCTGCCTGACCGTCGGGCGCGTGAGTTTGCCGGTAAGCGCGGTTATTCTCTTGAGCACATTCGAGCTCGACAGGTGACCGCAGATGACTTTGAGCAGTTTGACCTGGTATTGGCGATGGATCGGGACAACCTCGCGAACTTGCAACACATCTGCCCCCAGAAGCATCAATCTAAAGTGAAGTTGTTTTTGGACTTTGCTTCGTCCAGTGATGAGCGTGAAGTGCCGGACCCCTATTACGGCGGCCCTCAGGGGTTTGAGCATGTGCTGGACTTGGTGGAAGACGCCTGCCAAGGGCTTGTTGAACATGTTCAAGGACAACTAAAGCATCGTGGCTGATATGCATTGGGAGTTGAATGCGGACTTGGCGATGCGCCACACCATGGGGTGTCCCGCTCGGGCGGAGCGCATGGTGACGGTGGCGAATATTGATGATATTCGATGCGTACTGTCAGAGCTGACATCTACATCTGTCCCTGCTTTTGTGCTTGGCGGCGGCAGTAACGTTGTTTTTACCCGTGATCTTGCAGGTGTTGTCATCAATATGGGGAACCGTGGCGTCAGTGTGGATGCTTCGGATTCCAGTGGCGATATTGTGCGGGCGGCCGCTGGCGAGAACTGGCATGAGTTTGTCTGGTGGACGCTGGAGCAAGGCTACATAGGGCTGGAAAACCTGGCTCTGATTCCGGGTACAGTGGGCGCCGCTCCGATTCAGAATATCGGCGCCTATGGCGTGGAGCTTAAGGATCGGTTGCACTCCGTGCGGGCAATTCACATGGATACACTTGAGGAGCGGGAGTTCTCTCTGTCTGACTGCCGCTTCGGCTACCGCGACAGCTTTTTCAAGTCGGAGTCGGGAAGGCGATGGCTGATCTGGGAGGTGGCTTTCAGGCTGTCGGCTGAAACTCCACTGGTTCTCGAATATGCAGAGCTAAAAAGGCGCTGGGAGCTGGACGGCGCTCCCTGTGACGCCAGAGCGGTCGCCAAATTGGTGGAGGCTATTAGAACGGAAAAGCTGCCTGATCCGGTGCAATTGCCCAATTCTGGCAGCTTTTTCAAAAACCCTATTGTGTCTGCTGCGCACTTTCTTGCTCTCAACGAGAAATTTCCTGACATTGTCTCTTTCCCGCTGGCGGACGGCTCTAGGAAGTTGGCGGCGGGTTGGCTGATTCAGGCTTGTGGCTGGAAGGGCTTCCTGGAAAATGGCGTTGGGGTTTATCCCAAACAGGCTTTGGTGCTTATTAACCCCGGTCATAAGTCGGGTGCTGAAGTGAAGTTGCTCGCCTCCAGAATACAGGCCTCTGTAGAGGAGCGCTTTGGCGTGTCTTTGGAAGTCGAGCCTCTCATTTTGTAAACAATCTGTGCGCCATTGGCTTGTTGTCGACTAAGTGAGTGGCGCTTCCTTCTTCTTCCGCCTTGTTTCGCATTCATTCTGCATTTGTGGTTAGTTCGGATACGCTATTTGGATCGTAGTGTCGGGCTGTCAAAAATCTCATGTAACATCATGAAAAAAATGGATTTTGTCTTCTTCTATAAATATCTGTGATTCTGAGCGGCCAGGCAGAGCTTGCTTTAAGGGTATTCCGCTATTGTAAAAAACGGCTTGAAGCCTCTTTCTCTTTGTTGGCAAAATTGTTTACAATCCTTTGGCGTGCGCCGACGCAATGGTTGTGTTGGCGCGATACAGGAGAAAATTGTAAACAATATGGCTGCGCCTGACTCCCGAACTCTTGCTGACCAAGCTTTTGAGCGCCTGCAGACTGCTATTGTCAAAGGCGACATTCGAGCAGGAGAGAAAATTAGTGAGGCGGAGCTGTCTGCAAAATTTGGGTTTGGCAGAGGGCCCTTGAGGGAAGCTCTGCACAGGTTGGAAGGCAGAGGGCTGATTGTTCGCAAGGCCCATTCCGGCGCCAGAGTGGTGGCGCTGACCTTCGAAGAGCTGATTGAGTTGTATGAAGTGCGTGAATCCCTGGAGGGGATGGCGATTCGATTGGCGTCAGAGCGCATGTCGCAAGAAGAAATAGACGATTTGAAGCGGCTGATGGACATCCATGCTGAGCAAATCAAGGAAGAGAAGGGGCTAGCCTATTACCAAAAAGAAGGCGACTTCGACTTTCATTTCCGAATTATCTCCGGCAGTAAAAACCGTAAGCTCAGCAATATGCTGACAGGTGAGTTATATCATTTGTTGAGGCTATATCGATATCGTCTCAGCACATTCAGCGGTCGACCCGAAAAAGCGTTTCATGAGCACTGGCGTATTATCGAGGCGCTTGAAGAGCGGGATGGCGACTTGGCTGAACTCTTGATGCGGCGACACATTTCCGCTGCGAGAAACAATTTAATCAGGAAGTATCGCGATGGAGAGTTGCAGCTATAGCACGCTGTGAATCATCCGTCTCTCAATGGTCTGCAACAGGGGGCTTATATGTCAGCAGGACGTCGCTTTCGCAAAGCGCTAGAAGATAACCAACCGCTGCAAATTGTCGGGGCTATCAACGCCTATTGCGCGATGATGGCGGAAAGAGTAGGGCACCAGGCTATTTACTTGTCAGGTGGTGGTGTGGCCAATGCGTCATTTGGACTTCCTGATCTGGGAATGACCAGCATGAATGACGTCCTGGAAGATGTGCGCAGAATCACCGCTGCGTCGGAGCTGCCTTTGTTGGTCGATATCGATACTGGATGGGGCGGCGCCTTCAATATCTCGCGTACAGTCAAAGAAATGATCCGCGCTGGGGCTGCGGCGGTACACATTGAAGATCAGGTGGCGCAAAAACGCTGCGGGCACAGGCCTAATAAAGAGATTGTCAGCCAGGAAGAAATGGTGGATCGGATAAAGGCCGCGGCGGATGCGCGCACGGACAAAGACTTTTTCATCATGGCGCGAACGGATGCGTTTGCTCAGGAAGGGCTGCAGGCGGCGATTGACCGCGCTGGCGCCTGTCTGGAGGCTGGCGCCGACGGCATCTTCGCTGAAGCGGTGACGGAGTTGGAGCATTATAAGGCCTTCACGGATGCGCTGAGCGCGCCTATTCTGGCCAACATTACTGAGTTCGGGCAAACCCCGTTATACAACAAGGCTGAACTGGCTGGCGTCGGCGTGGCGATGGTTTTATATCCGTTGAGCGCTTTCAGGGCGATGAATCGCGCAGCTTTGAATGTGTATGAAAGTATTTTGAGCAAAGGCGATCAGAAAGAAGTGGTCGACTCCATGCAGACTCGTATGGAGTTATACGATTTTCTGGGGTATCACGATTACGAAAAGAAATTGGATGCGCTGTTTGCGGCGGGGAAAAACAAATAACGCATAAGTCGCTGCAAGCATTGAGGTTTCGCCTTGGCGAAACTCTTAAAACAGTCTGATGCAAGAGGAGAATTAGCAATGGCGGAAAAAAATATTGGAGGCGCGGGCCTGAGAGGTCAGGTCGCAGGACAGACGGCGCTATGCACGGTAGGTCAATCAGGGCATGGTTTGACCTATCGGGGATACGGCATTGAGGTGCTTGCCGATAAAGCTGAATTTGAGGAAGTGGCCTATTTGCTGCTGCGAGGCAAGCTGCCCAATCAAGCGGAGCTGAGCGCCTACAAGGCGAAGTTGAAGTCGCTGCGGTCATTGCCTCAGGCTCTTAAGGAAGTCCTGGAGCGAGTTCCCGCCGATGCGCATCCAATGGATGTGATGAGAACCGGCTGTTCCATGCTGGGCGTTTTGGAGACGGAGGCTGATTTTTCGCAGCAAGATGATCATATCGACCGCATGCTGGCGCTTTTCCCGTCCATTATTTGTTACTGGCATCGCTTCAGTCAGGATGGCGTGCGTATCGATACGGAAACTGACGATGACTCCATCGGCGCGCACTTCCTGCACATGCTGCATGGAAGCAAGCCGGACGCTTTGCATGAAAAAGTGATGCACGCTTCTCTGATTTTGTATGCGGAACATGAGTTCAACGCCTCGACATTTACGGCCAGGGTGTGTGCTTCTACGTTGTCGGACATTCATTCATGCATTACCGGCGCTATTGGGTCGCTGCGCGGTCCTTTGCACGGCGGCGCCAACGAAGCGGCGATGGCGATGATTGAAAAGTTCAAGAGCCCCGAAGATGCGGAAGAGCAGATCATGGGCATGCTGGAGCGCAAGGAAAAAATTATGGGCTTCGGGCACGCCATCTATCGTGAATCCGATCCCCGCAACGCCATTATTAAGAAGTGGGCGCAAAAGCTGTCGGAAGAAGTGGGCGACAAGGTGCTCTATCCCGTGTCCGTGCGCTGTGAAGAAGTCATGTGGCGTGAGAAAAAACTATTTTGCAACGCAGACTTTTTCCATGCTTCAGCCTATCACTTCATGGGCATTCCCACCGAATTGTTCACGCCGATTTTTGTTATGTCGCGCCTGACTGGTTGGGCTGCGCATGTGAAAGAGCAGCGTGAGAACAATCGCATTATTCGGCCCTCGGCGGACTATACCGGTCCAGAGTCCGCTGAATGGACTCCGATTGAACAGCGTCATTAATACGAATAACCAAATTGAGGAAGAAAGAGAATGGGTGCGAATGTAGATCTGAATGATCGTCCTGATTATGACAAGGTCATTCAGGATATTGCTGACTATGTCCTGAACTTCAAAATCGAATCCCAGGAAGCGCTGGATACTGCAAGAAACTGCTTGATGGACACTCTGGGGTGCGGCCTGTTGGCGTTGAGATTCCCTGAGTGCACCAAGCACTTAGGCCCGATTGTGGAAGGCACGGTCGTGCCCAATGGCGCTCGCGTTCCAGGTACGCAATTCCGTCTGGACCCTGTTAAGGCGGCATGGGATATCGGTTGTATCATTCGCTGGCTGGATTACAACGATACTTGGCTGGCGGCGGAGTGGGGGCATCCCTCCGATAACCTGGGCGGTATTCTGGCGGTGGCGGACTACTTGTCTCAGAAGCGCGTCGCAGCTGGGAAAGAGCCTTTGACCATGCGGGATGTTCTGGAAGCCATGATCATGGCTCATGAAATCCAAGGCGTCATTGCTCTGGAGAACAGCTTCAACCGCGTGGGTCTGTGTCATGTGCTATTGGTGCGTATTGCATCCACTGCTGTGGTGACCAAGCTGAAAGGCGGGGATAGAGAGCAGATTATGGCGGCGGTTTCGCAGGCCTGGGTCGACGGCTCTTCGCTGCGTACTTATCGCCACGCGCCGAATGCCGGTTCACGTAAGTCCTGGGCGGCGGGCGACGCAACCTCTCGGGCGGTGCGTCTGGCTGACATCAGCATGCGCGGTGAGATGGGAATTCCGGGCGTTCTGACGGCTCCACAGTGGGGATTCTATGACGTATCCTTCAGCAAGACCGTAGCCGACCAGAAGGTTAAAGCGCCCGAAGATCGGGTCTTCAAGTTCCAGAGAGACTATGGTTCATACGTGATGGAGAACGTACTGTTTAAGATCTCGTTCCCTGCGGAATTCCATTCTCAAACGGCGGCGGAGGCGGCGGTCACGTTGTATCCTCAGGTCAAGGACAGGTTGCAGGATATTGATAAGATCGTTATCACGACTCATGAATCTGCGATCCGTATTATTTCTAAAGTTGGCCCTCTGGCGAATGCGGCGGACCGCGATCACTGTCTGCAATACATGACAGCTGTGCCGTTGGCGTTCGGTAATCTGGTGGCGGAACATTATGAAGATGACTTCCATGCTGCGAACCCGATTATTGATGAACTGCGCAACAAAATGGAAATCGTAGAAGATAAGCGCTATAGCCAGGAATATCATGAGCCGGACAAGCGCTCCATCGCTAACGCGGTGCAGGTGTTCTTCAAAGACGGAACGTCCACGGATAAAGTTGAAGTAGAATATCCGGTTGGCCATCGCCGCCGTCGCGAGGAGGGTATTCCTTTGTTGGAGAAAAAATTCCGCGCCAATTTGGCGACGCGTTTCCCTGGTAAGCGGTGCGACGACATTTTTTCTCTGTGTAAAAATCAGAAAACGCTGGAGGCGACGCCAGTTAACGAGTTTATGGACTTATTTGTTATCTGATGCTTGTGATCTGACGCCCTCTTTTTCAGGGGGGGCGGCGTAAAAATAAAAAAAAGCGCGGATATCCGCGCTTTTTTATTGTTTAGTTTCTGGTTGGCCCTACAGGCGTCCATCCACCGAGTCTTTCGGAAGAACATACTTGACGTCGAAGAGGACGTGGTTGTCCTTGCCGAGTTTGCGGATATTTTCTATTCCCATATCTTTGAACTGCTTATGAGCCACAGTAAGAATAATGGCGTCATAATGGTTTGCTTTCAGTTCTGGAATAACGCGAATGCCGTATTCGTGCTCCGCTTCCGCAGGGCTGGCCCAGGGGTCGTAGACATCAACGTTGGCGTTGTACGACTCAAAGGCGCTGATAACGTCGACTACGCGAGTGTTGCGGATGTCGGGGCAGTTCTCCTTGAACGTCAATCCCAATACAAGAATGTTGGCTTCAGCCACATGTTGCTTGCGCTGTGTCATCATGCGAATGACGCGTTCCGCCACATGTTCGCCCATGCCGTCGTTAATGCGTCGGCCGGACAGGATAATTTCTGGATGGTGACCAACCGCCTGGGCTTTGTAGGTCAGGTAGTAAGGGTCGACGCCGATGCAGTGACCGCCAACCAGGCCAGGGCGGAAGGGGAGAAAGTTCCACTTGGTGCCGGCCGCTTCCAGTACTTCCAGTGTGTCGATGCCAAGCTTTTCGAAAATCAGCGATAGCTCGTTAATCAAGGCGATATTGACGTCTCGTTGAGTGTTCTCGATAACCTTGGCCGCTTCAGCAACTTTGATGCTGCTCGCTTTGTGGGTGCCCGCGACAATGATGGATGCGTAGAGCTCGTCTACGTACTGGGCGATTTCAGGAGTGGAGCCGGAGGTGACCTTCAGAATGTTGATGACTCTGTGTTCTTTGTCCCCTGGGTTGATTCGCTCAGGGCTGTAGCCGGCGAAAAAATCCTGGTTGAACTTCAATCCAGAGATTTCTTCAAGTATTGGGACACAGACTTCTTCCGTTGCGCCGGGATAAACGGTGGACTCGTAAATAACAACGTCATCTTTTTTCAGTACTTTGCCGATTGTGCGGCTGGCTGACTGTAAGGGTCTCAGGTCGGGTGTCTTGAAGTCGTCGATAGGCGTTGGGACGGTGACAATGTAAACATTACAGGATTGTATATCTTCAAGTTTGTTGCTGTAGGAAAGTTTATTGGCTTCAGCAAGTAGTTCGGGTTCCACTTCCAATGTGCTGTCTTTACCGGATTTCAGCTCCTCGATACGGGCGGCATTGATGTCAAAGCCAACGGTAGAGAACTTCTTGCCGAACTCGACGGCCAGTGGCAGGCCAACATAACCCAGGCCCACAACTGCAATTTTTGCGTTCCTCAAATCTGTCATTGGAAACCCTTTAAGCGAGATAGTAGTAGTATTTTATTTAAAAAATCGAACTATAATGAGCGTCCGTCGTTAGACGGTCTCCGCGGAAGCCCTTGGCAATTCCGTGGAAACTCAGGAAATAGCCCGCGCATCCATGATTGGATCATGCGCTTAAGGCTAAATCATTCAAGACTTCGTTTGGGCTGATGTGCGCATCTCGACCGTTGTGACAATATCAAGCGAACTCTTGAGAAATTTAGCCAAAGCGCGTCGCCGCGCAAGTATATCGGAAAATACGCGCCAAGATATTTGAATTTAGTTTAACAATACTCTTTTGTATTTGCTTAACTTAAGTTGTCCAAAAAAATTTGATAGCATGAGCGGCCCTCAAGTCTAGGCTGCAAGTCCGTGTTGGTAAGGAGAAAAGGCTTGGCCCACGTACGTATATTCCGGCATTACATACATTTGCCCTACATTATCATGGGCGCCGCGGACCTGGTGGTCTTAGGCGCAGTATTTTACTGTGGCGTTTTCTTCCGTTATTTCGGCGAAATTAATTTTTTCCTTGATAACTATCAGGTCGCCTTCCCCGAGGCGCTGACCTTCGCGGCGGTGAATCTGATCATCATGATCGCGATGGGGGTCTATCCCGCCAAAACCCAAGAGGGGATGTCGGGCATGATGTTGAGAACGATATTCTCGATTCTCATGTCCGCCGCAGGTTTGTCATTCCTATTTTATGTAACCGAATCCTGGTTGTGGTACTTCGGCAAGGGCGTTTTGGCCCTTTCGTCCGTCCTGGCGATTTTTATCCTGGGAATATCTCGTAGTCTGTTCCTGTTTTTCGCCAATGAACAAAGCTTCAAGCGCAATGTCTTAGTGCTCGGCGCAGGAAATCGTGCGAGTAACCTTTATGACGACTTAAAAGAGCCCCTGGACCGTCGAGGCGTTGAGTTGATGGGGTTTGTGCCTGGGCTTGATGAAGAGGTCAAGGTGCCTCATCAGAAAGTATTGACGATTCCTGGAACGTTGAAAGAGTACGTTCTACAGCATCCTGTCGATGAAATTGTTATCGCGCTGGATGACCGCAGGAAAAAATTGCCCTTGGATGATCTGCTGGAATGCAAGATGGAGGGGGTGCATATCGTAGATGCCCCTACGTTCCTGGAGCGCGAAGGACGCAAAGTCGCGCTGGACTTGATTCAGCCTAGCTGGATGATTTTCGCAGACGGGTTTGGGGCTGTTTCCACCCGCAGCATCACCAAGCGTGGCTTTGATATTTTATCCAGTCTAAGCCTGTTGCTCGTGACTTGGCCTATTATGTTATTGACGGTGCTCGCCATTAAGCTTGAGGAAGGCTGGTCGGCTCCGGTGTTATACAAGCAGGAGAGGGTGGGGCTAAACGGTCAGCCGTTTCCTGTTATGAAGTTCCGTAGCATGAGGGTTGATGCGGAAAAGCATGGCGCTGTCTGGGCGCAGAAAAATGACACTCGTGTGACCCGTATTGGCGGCTTTATTCGTAAAGTGCGTATCGACGAGTTGCCGCAAATTTTTAATGTTTTGCTCGGAGATATGGCTGTAGTCGGGCCGCGCCCGGAAAGACCTATTTTTGTGGAAAAGCTTTCGGAAAAGATTCCTTACTATAACGAAAGGCATAGAGTGAAGCCCGGTATTACCGGTTGGGCGCAGCTCTGTTTCGCTTACGCCGATAGTGAGGAGGACACCAAGGAGAAGCTGCGGTATGATTTATACTACATTAAAAATCAGAGCCTACTGCTTGATTTGATTGTATTAATTCAGACCGTTGAGGTTATTTTGTTTAAGAAAGGCTCCCGGTAAGCGGGCGCTCGGGTTTTTAACATTGGCATCATTGTTTTGAAGTATTTAGCAGGGCGTAATGTTGGAAAACTATCCGGAAAAACCTGGCTGCTGAAGAGTCGCATTGGATTCAACTGCTGATTAACTTGGGATACTAATGATGAAAATTAACGCCTTGAAAATATGCGTTCTAGCATTGCTGGCTGTGCTGTTTAGCGCCTGCAGCACGGTTAAGCCTTCCGACAATGCTTTGGTTAGCGCCGCTCTGAAAGACCGGCCGAAGATGCTGGAGTCGTATATTCTAGGGCCTGGCGATGTGGTTAACATAAATGTCTGGCGCAACCCTGAATTGTCTGGAGGAGTGCCAATTAGGCCGGATGGCAAATTGTCTACGACACTGGTTGGCGATATCGTAGCGTCCGGCAAAACTCCGGCTCAGTTGGCTGAGGAAATCAAGCAAAAGCTGTCGGTTTATATTCGTGAGCCTCAGGTAAGCGTTGTTGTCACCGGAATGCAGAGCTATGAGTTTTCCAGTAGGGTGCGCGTTACTGGCGCTGTGAAGTCGCCGATTTCAATACCTTATCGTCATGGTATGACTGTTATGGATGTTGTATTGACAGCCGGCGGGCTGAATGACTTCGCCAGCGGCGACGGCGGCGTGCTGTACAGGCAGTATCAAGGGAAGACCGTTATCATTCCTGTAAAATTAAATGAAATCTTTCAGGAAGGCGACGTGACCACCAACTATGAGTTGAACCCTGGGGATATAATTACTGTTCCTGAGAAGGTGTTGTAATACGACGCAGTTGGGGGCGAAATTGAATTTGAGACAGAACTTTTCTCTTATGACTATGCTGGTGCAATGATATGGCGGTTCCTTTAGATCAGCTACCAAAAGAAGCCTTCAGGGAGATTCGCTCCCGGAAATGGCTGTCGTTCTTTGTTTTTCTTGCTGTCAGCTTCGGAACGCTTGTCGTGGGCGCATTTTGGCCGCAGCAGTTTACTGCTCGAAGCGTTATATATGTCGATGATCAAAATATCATCCGGCCTCTGATGGATGGCTCAGCCCTAACCACCAAAGTGAAGGATCACGTTGCTTCTGTTGAAGAGGTTATGTTGTCGAGAAGAGTTCTGACCCGTCTCGCAGAAATGGAGGATATCTGGGGGACTGTAAAATCAGACGCTGCGAAGGAAGGCATTATTTCCAAAGTGCGAAATAATGTCGCGGTCAAGAAGACCGGAGCCCCCAACTTTATTGAAATAGAATACAAGGATTCTAATGCGCAACGAGTCTTTGATGTAACTCGTGAGTTGACGCAGCTCTTTATCGAAGAGACCGAAAACAGCAAGCGTGAAGAAAGCCGCAATGCGTATGAGTTTGTTGATAAGCAAGTTAAGGCATACCAAACGCAATTGCAGGCATCTGAAGAGCGCTTGAAAAACTTTTTGCAGGATAATGTGGACGGTACTGCTGAGTCAGTTGGGTCGAGAATATCCGCTCTTGAGCGTCAGATTGAAGAAGCCGAGCTTGCGTTGAAAGAGGCGATGGCTCAGAGAGATGCGCTGCAGTCACAGTTGTCGGGACAGTCTAGAGTTGTGAGAAGAGAAATCGCAGATGATGCGTATCAAACTCGCATAGATGAGTTAAATAAGAAGCTTGATTCCTTGCGGTTGATTTATCTGGATAGCTATCCCGACATTATTGCTTTGAAGCAACAAATAGTCGAACTGGAGAAGCAGCGTGCAGAAGCCGTGTCCAGCGGTGGCTCGTCTACGCGTTCGGAGTCTTCTTTTAACCCTATATATCAAGAGCTCCAGAGTGAGCTTTCAAAAGCGCTCGCTAACATAGATACATTGCGTACAAGACAAAAGTCCTTGGCGATTTTATTAGAGAAAGAGCGCACCCGAATGCAGCGCATTCAGGAGAATCAGGCGAAAATTGCTGAGCTTACCAGGGATTATGAGGTTAACAAGAATATATACGATGATCTCTTGAAGCGAAGGGAAAAGGCGCGAGTCTCAATGCGTCTTGATGTAGAAGGGCATGGTCTTAGTTATAAGATCCATGAGCCGGCTGCCTATCCGCTGAAGCCGTCCGGGTTTACTTTCCGTCACTTTGCCATGGCGGGACTGTTTTTAGGTTTTCTCGCGCCTATAGGCATAGCTGTCGCGTTCTGCCAGGTGGACCCGCGCGTACGTACAGGATCTATTTTGCAGGAAAATACGGGTATCCCTGTGTTGGCGACGATTCCCTATATTTCCACTCCATTGGAACGGAGAATTGACCGGCGTCGAACTAAAGTCATTCTTTTCTTGGCATTAGTCAGTATCGGCGTTTATTTAGTATATGGGTGGATGCGTTATACGGGAGTTGTCTTGTGACCGATAAGCAAGAGAATATCAAAAATATCTACGATATTGATAAGGGGCAGGCTAAACCTAAAGAGCCTCAGCCAAATAGCTCCACTGCTGATAGAGTGCTTGTGCCCAGTTCGCTGGAAGTCAAGTCAGGCAGTGTAGAACGCTATGTAATTAGTAAACAGATCGCCAAGATGCGAGAGCCTTCTCTCTTGTCAGTAGACGATCTGAACCAAAAGCGCATTATCCATCCGGAATCTCCTGATCGAACGATTATTGATAAATTTCGAGAGTTGCGAACCCGTTTGCTGGAGATTAGCAAAGGTAATAATTTCACCTTGGCTGTTACAGGTGTTACAGAAGGGTGTGGCGCTTCCTTTGCGGCAATAAATCTGGCTGCAGCATTTGCTTTGGACAGCAGTAAGACTGCGCTGATTATTGACTGCAACCTGAGAGAGCCGTCACTGCATAACATTTTGGATTTGATGCCTGATCTGGGGGTAACGGACTTTATTGAAGATCCCGATATGGATATTGCCTCCGTGATCTACCCAACAGGCATCAAAAGACTGAGATTGATCCCGGCGGGAAGTAGACGAGAATCGTCGGGAGAATTTTTTACATCGTTTCGTATGAGGCAGTTTTTGCACTCATTAAGAAAGCGCTATCCAGACCGCTTTATCATTCTGGATACTCCTTCGATTGCAGTGTCGCCCGATGCGCGGATTATCTCCGAGCTGTGTGATTTGACATTAGTTGTCGTACCTCATGGAAGGGTTACAGAAAGTCAGATTGTGTCCGCTGTGTCATCGATTCCGTCGCAGAAGTGCGCGGGAGTCTTAGTAAATGGCTGAAAACAGCTAAAAGAGACTGTCTTTCTACATAACTACCATAAGGACCTGTCCCTTCATGGATTACCTTCTATTAGATAAATCAAGGCCAGCTCTGCTTGCCTTGATCGGTATAAATGCAATAAGCGCAGCACTATACGTACAGGCGGAACCGCTGGAAGTACAATTAAGCGCTACTCAGGAGTACTCCGATAACGTAACAAAAACTCAAAACAAAGAAGATGATTGGCTTAGCAAGGTGGGCTTAAAGCTGGGGCAAACGCTTACGAAAGGGGCTTTTGAGAGTTCACTTTCAGCAGATTTTGGGTTCGAGCACTATTGGGGCGACACCTTTGGGGATGAAGTTACCACTGAGGTGATATATGACGGTAGATATAATTTCAGTCCCAGCCTGTCTTGGCTTATTAAGGATGAATTGACTGAGGATGTGCTAAATAGCAGTACGCCAAATACCCCTGATACAAGAGTTCGGAAGAATGTTTTTACCACTGGACCTAGCTATCGTATTGCTGTGTCAGCGAAAGATGACTTGGTGCTAGGGGGGCAATATAAGCAAATCGACTTCGATAGTAATACCGCTATCGACAGCAAAAGAAATACCGCAACTGCCGATTATGTACATCGTTTTGCAAATGAGCTTACGTTTACATGGAGCAATAGTGGCGAGTGGGCTGACTTGGATAACGAAACGGACATTGAGACGTTAGAGTCTGAGGTGCGTCTCAGTAAACGCTACAATGATCTATTCGCCAGTATGGGTGTTGGTGTGACCAGGCTTACCACCGAGCAGTCAAGCGGAGACAGGAAGTCGGATGAGGTCACTGGATCTTTGAATCTAAGTTATCAGGCCAGCGCAGCAGTTGGTTTGACGTATGCCTATAATCGCAAGTTAACCGACAGCGCGTCTGAAACTGTTTTCCAAATTTTTGAACACCCGATCACGATAGGGTCTAGTGAGACCGTATTAATGCAAGAGCATGTTGCGGGTGTGAATTACAAGCCAAATTCCAGAGACGTGTTTCAATTAAAGGGTTCTAGTACGACCGAAGAAAATGAAACAACGACTCTGGAAGATAAAGAGTATTCCGCCGCTGTAAGCTGGTCTCATAAGGTTAACGCTGTCTGGAATTGGTTGATGTCGTCTGAATACACTAACAAGACCTTTGGGGGCAGTAACGCAGAGCAGGATACTTACGAGCATTCAATACAGGTTAACCATCATTGGTACAAAAACTTCAGCTCTCGCTATTACGTTGAATACGAGTCGAAAGATTCTGATGGCGGAGCAGCAGAATACGATGCCATGACAGTCGGAGTGGGCGTCGACTACGTCCCCAATTTTTAAGCATACAGGTGGTTGTCTTGCAGAACGCCTTGACTATAGATGTAGAGGATTATTTCCACGTTGCAGCGCTAGCGGAATCAATTGGCGTTGACGAGTGGACGAGCCGGGAGTGTCGTGTTGAAAAAAATACGCGAGACTTGCTCGAGTTGTTTGATAAGAAAGGTGTAAAAGGCACTTTTTTTGTTTTGGGCTGGGTGGCGGAAAGATATCCTCATATTGTCACGGAGATTCATCAGGCGGGTCACGAAGTGGCGTCACACGGCTACAGCCACCAATTGGTTTATTCGCAGACTCCTGAAGTATTCAGGGAAGAAACCGCTAAATCCAAAGATATTCTGGAAAATATCATCCAGCAGCCAGTGGAAGGGTATAGGGCGGCAAGTTACTCAATAACCGATAAGTCCAAGTGGGCGTTGGATATTTTGTGTGATTTAGGATTTAAGTGGGATTCAAGTATCTTTCCGGTAAGGCATGACCGCTATGGGATGCCGAACACACCGGAAGACCCTTATCTTCTACAAGCGCCAAATGGCAAACAGATTGTGGAGTTTCCCTTAACTACTTGCCCTATTGGCAAATACAGGCTTCCTATCGCTGGCGGCGGTTATTTCAGGTTGTTTCCCTATTGGCTTACGCGCTGGGGGTTGGGGCGGGTCAATAGATTGGGTCGCAGTTTTATTTTTTACTTGCATCCATGGGAAATTGATCCGAAGCAGCCCCGAGTCAAGGCCAGCATGTTGTCGACATTTAGGCATTACAACAATCTGGATGTTTGTTTTTCCAGACTAGAGGCGTTGCTCGATGACTTTTCCTTTACTACGGTTTCAGATGTGCTCAAGTCTCAGTCTATCGACTCTGCCCCAGTTGCGGTTTAACCCTTGTTATGAACGATGCTAACAATCTAGACAGCCTGAAGTTGCGGGAAGACCAGCTTAAGGCGCGCAAGGGCGAACTGTCGCGCTTAATTGGCGAGGCTAAAAAAAGTGGCTCCGATGATGCAGGCGAGCTCATTGTTGAAATGGGGGCGGTGTCAGCCGAGTTTAAGGAAGTAGCGGGGCGGATTAAGGCTTTTAAGAAAGCGCAGCGCCAGCAAGCTGGCCAATCGAGTGAAGTGCTTTCAGGTGGTCCCCTAGATAAGTCTAAGCAAGCGGAGAAGCTGCAACAGATTGTTGAAGAAGCCTATTCTGCGCCGCAGATCTTAAATCTTGCCGCCAAAGCGTTTCGAGTCGTGGAAGTCGACGCTGAGCCAGGCTTGCGAGCGTCTTGGGATGAATATGTCGACCGGCATCCACAGGCTTCTCCCTACCACAAGCTGTGGGTGAAATTTTTCGTGGAGTCGGTGTACGGCCACCCATGTCGATTTATTTGTGCGCTTGATGAGTCTGACAGAGTCGTCGGCGTTCTGCCGCTTACTCAATTGAACAGCCGTTTATTCGGAAACTTTATAGTTTCTACGCCGTATTTTAACTATGGCGGTGCTCTGGCGGACAGCAAGCAGGTTGCCCAAATGCTAATCGCTGATGCAGTGCGTTGGCGCGATCAGGTGGGAGCGGGGCATATCGAGCTGAGACATTTGACGTCATCCAATTTGGGCCTGCCGCAACGTACTGAAAAGTTGACGTTCTGGCTCGCGTTGCCCGAGCAGGAAGAAGATTTGTGGTCAAGCTTTAAGCCTAAAGTTCGAGCGCAAATTAAGCGCCCTCAGAAGGAAAGTGCGGAAATTACTATCGGTGGCGCTGAGTTACTGGATGACTTCTATTCCGTTTTCTCGCGGAATATGAGGGATCTTGGTACGCCGGTATATGGGAAAAACTTTTTTCATGGCTTCCTTAGATCGTACGGAGAATCTGCTAGAGTTGTCATAGGCAGATTAAGCGGCTCCGTGGTCGCATGTGCGATTATTATCGGTAGCGGCGATCGGATGGAAATACCCTGGGCTTCAACGGTGCATGAGGCGAATAGCTCCGGTATAAATATGCTGATGTATTGGGAAATCCTAAGGTTCAGCATTAGAGAAAAATACAAAATATTTGATTTTGGACGCTGTACGGAAGATAGCGGCACTTACAAATTTAAACAGCAGTGGGGCGCCACACCGGTGCGGTTACATTGGGACTACTGTCTTGCTGAAGGGAAAGAGGCGCCAAAGCTTAATCCTGATAACCCCAAGTTCAAGCTGCTGATTGCTGTATGGACAAGACTACCTGTGTGGCTGACTAATATAGTCGGCCCTATGGTGGTTAAGTATTTGCCCTGATCAAGAGCGTGCGATATGCAGTCTGGCCTTTACATGTTGCAGGGTTGAGGCGATGAGCAATACTCCCAACCATCGAGAACACCGCGCGGGTCTTTTTGCAATTGCGCAAGAGAAGGGCTGGGGACTGCCGGAAATCCTTCTTAATTCCGCTGAACGCTTCTCTGAAAGGCCTGCGGTAAAATCTGAAGATGGCGAGCTTAACTATCGCCAGCTTCTGCATCACTCCCTGCTGGTGGCTGAGCGACTCAAAGCGCTGGGGGTTGGCGCTGGTGACCGTGTTGCAGTATGTGTGAATCGTGATCATCATTTGCCGGCTTTGCTTTTAGGCGTTGGTATAGTTGGAGCAGCTTACGTTCCAGTTGACCCGGCATTTCCCGCAGAGCGCATCCGAATTATTCTGGAAGATGCAAACGCTTCCGCCGCCATATTTGAATCATCTACCTCTGATCTTTTGCAAGGCATCCCTGATTTGGTGCTATTGGATAAATACAAGGTAGCTGAGGCTGGCGATGGTGTGGTTAATAAGTCTCTTGATGATCTGCGTGACAACTATGTCAGTTTCAGAGGGTCGCTTGAGAGCGCTGCTGACTTGGTCGCGTATATCATTTTTACTTCAGGTTCTACAGGACGCCCAAAAGGCGTTCCTATTGCACAGTCCGCTGTTATTAATTTTCTATATGGTGTAGACGAGGCTATCGGGACTCGAGACGGCGATCGTTTTCTCGGGTTGACTACGATTTCCTTTGATATTTCTGTCCTGGAATTATTTCTTCCGCTGATTCTTGGCGGGGTTGTTTATGTCTGTAAGAAGAGCGATGCGCTGTCTCCAGATCGGCTTGGCGCTATTATCGAGAAAAATGACATTAATGTCCTGCAGGCGACGCCAGCAACTTGGCGTTTGATGTTAGAACTGGGGTGGCGTCCTTGCAATACGCACAAGATTTTGTGTGGCGGAGAGGCTTTTCCGGTTGATCTGGCGGGAAAACTCCTTAAGGAGGCCAGTGAAGTTTGGAATATGTACGGGCCTACCGAAGCGACGGTATGGGTTTGTAGTCATAAGGTAAGTCAAAAAGATATTGATGCGGGATTTATACCGCTAGGCGCTCCCTACACTAATGTCGACTTGGTTGTGGTGGATGAAAGTCTGAATCCAGTATCGGGTGAGGCGGCCGGAGAACTGTTAATTGGCGGCGCTTGTTTGTCCCCAGGATATTTCGGGAGGCCTGAACTCAATAAGGACCGCTTTGTTGTTCTCAATGTCACTGGTTCTCCACTGCCATACTATCGTACAGGTGATCTGGTGCAGGTCGCTGGCGGTCAGATGCGTTATGTGGATCGGCTTGATAATCAGGTAAAGATTCGAGGGTTTCGAATTGAGTTGGGAGAGATTGAGGCTGCGTTAACGTGTTTGCCGGAAATTGCTGACGCTGCGGTTGTTGCAGTGTCTAACCCGGCAGGTGACAACGTCCTCGTTGGTTGCTTGCGCTTTTCCAACAAAGCTCAGGCTTTTGAGGAGGTTGAGAGCTCACTGCGGCAAACGCTGCCGTTTTATATGGTTCCCGGCCTTTGGCGAATATATGACAGCTTTCCACAAACGCCGAATAAGAAAATTGACAAGAAAGCATTGAAAGGCGATGTGGAAAAGGGGATGGCGTCATCCGTATCGGCCGATAGGCTGTTTTCCTCCGATATGGAGCGGCGTTTGGCGTCTGCATGGAAGGCGGTTCTTGGCGTGTCCCCGCAGGACGTCCACGATCATTTTAATGAGCTTGGGGGGCACTCCCTGGCTTCAGCCAGGCTCTCAAACGAGATCGAGATTGAGTTTGGCAAATCCATTGGCGTTAATCAGTTGATCGCATGCCCCGTGTTTATTGAGCAGTGTGAACTTGTTACGGCTGCACCTGAGGCGACGAGTCACTCTGACCTAATAACGCTGGAAGAGTGTGCGGAGCTAAGTGATGGACAACGAAGAGTTTGGTTTATATGTCAGTTGGCGGGCTCCAGTAGTGTATTTAATGAATCTGAGGCGTTTATTTTAGAGTCGCCCTGGGATGCAGGTAGGCTGGAGCGGGCTATTTCCTTGCTGTTGCGCGAACTCCCTGTTCTAAGACTGAAACTGAATGCGGCTAATTTGTCGTGGCGCTTATACTCGGAGGTGGAGGCGCCATTGCAAGTAAGAGATATTGCAAGCTCATCAGATTCTTTAGAGGCGCTTCTGCATCAAGAAGCCAAGCGTGAGTTTGACTTTGATGCGGAATTACTTGTTCGCTTTGTCGCCTTTGAAAGAGAAGGGCGGATTTCAGCCCTGCAGATGGTGACTCACCATATATTGCTGGATGGCATATCCCAATTGAAGGTTTGGGACCGCTTGTTGCAACTTTATGAGGGAGGGGAGACTCTGGTTGCCAGCCAGGATAGTGAGGCAGGAGCTAAGGGTGTAATTGTCTCACCTCGCCGAGGAGACTTAGAGGAAAGCGTCGAGTTTTGGGTGCAGACGCTACGGAAGCCATTGCCGCTTTTAAGCTTGCGAACCGATTACGAGCGTCCTGATTTTTTTGACTTTAAAGGAAGGCAAGTTGTTGAGGTTCTAGGTCAAGATCTCTCTTCTAGACTCATTGGCGTAGCAAATAAATTAAGAACGCGGCCGTTTGTCGTGTTGATCAGTGCTTTCTCTGCGTGGTTAAGGAAAGCAACGGGCGCGCATGACCTGATACTTGGAACGGCTACAAGCGGTCGCGAGGGGCAAAAGGGACTACATGATGCAATAGGGATGTTTTTTAACACCATCCCACTTCGACTGCCTGAGGTGGTTGGCGGTTTGCAGGAGCAGCTAAGAAGCACGGAGCAAGCCTTAAATCTGGCCTTGCTGCATGGCGGGATCTCTTTTGAAAAGATAGTCTCTAGCATACAGGCTGCTCGCGATGCCTCCAGGCCTACTTTGGCGCAAGCTTATATAACATTTAACGATTTCTCTAATCGCAAGTTAAATGTGGCGGACAGCGGCGCTTTGAGTCCTGTGCCGGTTGATATTGGCTATACGCAGGGGGAAATCTTTCTTTACGTTGACTTTTATGGAGGCGACTTTGTTTTTCGCTTTCAGACAAGCACCGCCTTATTTAATTTGGACACAAGCAGGAAAATGCTTGCTGCGTATATGGCGACGCTAAAAAGTTTTATTGAAAGCATGGAAATTGGCGGGGCTGCACTAAACTCGGATGTCACAATAGATTGCTTTTCGGGAACTTTAGGCGCTAGCGGTACTGAGGGTCAGAGGCAGACTAGGTTTCATGATGGCGAGGATAAAGAGCTGCTTAATAAGGTTGGAGCCATTTGGAAAAGTGTTCTGGGGCTGGATGAGCTTGATCCTGACGCTAATTTTTTTGAGGTTGGCGGTCACTCGATTAAAGCGTTACAAGTATTTGACCAGTTACATCGGCGATATGGGATTAATGCGCCGCTGGCTTTGCTCTTCAAAGCGCCTACAGTAAGGTCCCTGGCTGGTGAGTTGGCGCGTATTAACACTAGTTATTCCGAGTCGGGGGTTGAGAGTAATAGCTATGCCGTCAGGGAGGTTGAGGGATGGAAAAACATCGTACAACTGTCTGCCGGAGGGGCCAAGACTCCCTTGATTTGTATTCATCCTGTCGGCGGTAACGTGCTTGCCTATAAGGCGTTGCTGGACTTTGACGATTTGAATCGCCCTGTTTATGGTATACAGGCTACCGGACTGGATGGGAAGAGCGAGCCCTCATATTCAATTCTTGATATGGCTCGCCACTATGCCGCACTTCTCGACGAACTTCTCAGTAAAAAGCAGGTTTTACTCTTGGGAGGTTCTATGGGGGGCTCAATAGCAGTAGAGCTGGCCAATGAGCTTTCAGTCAGGGGATTTAAGGTCGACTGGGTCATATTGCTTGACACCATCGGGCCTGCTGCTAAGCATTTACCTGAAGGATTCGCTGAGGATCGTCGCACCTTTTTACAAAAGGTCGCTCAAAGCACATCGGCCAGAATAAGATATTACAAGAATTTTTTAGAGGTCAGATTCTATCGGATGCTGGGCATTAGAATGCCTCAAACGTTGCGCGTGTTTGAGGTGCGCAGATCGAATCGACTTGCTGTTGAAAGGCATATTGAAAGAGCCTACAACGGCAGTGTAATGCTGTTGCGCCTGCCTTCCACCGAGTCTGGTGCATATAGCTTGCCCGTGTTGGGTTGGGAAAGGCACCTGACAGGAAGAGTAGAAGTTGAGACGGTGGATGCTGAGCATGCGCACTTTCTGGAGTCTGACGAGGCGAAGCGGGTGCTGGCTTGTTTTCTTCGAGAGCAAGAATAGAGTGCCGAAAGGGGTAACTTTCAGTTAATTTATGAAGAACGTATTACATATAATCGACACCACCGGCCCAGGCGGTGCGGAAACTGTATTTATTCAACTGATACGGAATCTATCCAAAGACAAATATCAACATCATGTCATTCTGCGAGGCGAAGGCTGGGTCGCTGACCAAGTCAGGGAGTCAGGTATTGAGCCTGTGTTCATCGACTCCAAGGGGAGTTTCAACCTGGGTTATGCTTGGGCGTTAGTCCGATTCATTCGTTCAAACAAGATAGATGTGATTCATGCGCATTTAATGGGCTCCAATGTATATGGCGCGCTTGTCGCCATGTTGACGCGTAAACCAATGATCGCCACATTTCATGGCGGGGTGGATGTAGCAAAGCAGGAAAGACTATTAAACCTGAAGTTTAAGGTTATTAGTCTGGGGGCTGATTCTATTATATGCGTATCCAAGAAGTTGGAAGAGGAGCTAAAGCTCAGAGGTGAGCTGGAAGTTAGTAAATTGAAGCTCATATACAACGGGGTGGATCCCAATCAGTTCTCGCGAAAAGGGGTGACCTTGAAAAGTGAGCTAGGTTTGCCCGAAGACGCAATTGTCGTGCTCTCCGTCGGCAACATACGTCCCGCAAAAGGCTATGAGTATTTAGTGGATGCCGCCGCAAAAATGAAAGGGGCTCATGAATATCATTTTGTTGTCGTGGGGCACCAGAAGAAAAGCCTGTATGACGAGCTGCTAAAGCGGATAGACTCCCACGGTGGTGTGCCTCATCTGCACTTTTTAGGCTTTCGCTCGGATGTCAAAGACATAATGGGGCAGGCTGATATCTTCCTTTTAACATCAACGAGCGAAGGGTTTTCCATTGCGACAGTCGAAGCAATGATGGCTGGCGTTCCTGTTGTGGCGACTCGCAGTGGAGGTCCGGAAGAAATTGTAGAGGACGGTGTGACAGGATTGTTGATTCCTGTGAAAGATCCAGAGGCTGTTAAAACGGCCTTATTAAAGCTTCGAGATGGGGAGTTGGTTAATAAAATGCGACAAGCTGCGCAGCAGTCAGCGACGGAAAAGTTTTCTTTGGTCAATATGGTTGGTGAGTACGAGACCCTGTACGACCGGCTGTCAGTCTGAGCATAGGGAGCGCTAGGCCCCGAAGGGCCTGATAGTTGGCGATGTTTTAGCTGCGTAAATCTCGGAAGTATTTCTTCAGCTCAAATATAAATGGACGGAAGTCTGAGAGCCGGTTGACTTCGTGCTTGGTATTTCTGTTGGGTAGCAGGAAGCGAAGTAATTCAAGCAGTTTCTGAGTAAGGGAATATTGCCGCTTTGGAGATTTCAAGACAAGGTATAAGCGGTCTAGGTCGCCAAGCAGCCAGCGCATTTTTTGTCCTGTGGTGAATGAACTGATAGGCGTGACTTCGCCGCCTCCAAAAGAGCTTAGCAGAAGGTAAGGGAAGTCCACCCCTGAGTCTATCGCCAATTGTAACGAGCCCCAGAATCGAGGGTTGATCTCCATCAAGTAGGGGGTGCCATCTTCCGCGACTTTGAACTCCACCATGGCTACCCCATTCCAATTAGCATGATGGAGCAGGGTGTCCGAAATATCCTTCATGCGAGAATCCACTTCTTTTGACTCGCAAAGTACGCTTACTCCCCCTGATGGCGGCTTTTCTCTCAGCCTTCGATGGGAGAAGTGGCAAAGGGGCGCGCCTTGGGAGTAAAGCGCAAACAACCCCTGGCCTTCACCCTTAATGTAAGACTGAATCATGAAGGGAAACTCGCGGAAATAACGCCTTTTAAGAGCCTCCTCCGCCTCCTCGCGAGAGTGAGCGATGATGACGGTGGTGCTAATAATTTCTCCGCCAGTAAGTATGCGCGACTTGAATGGCTTTAAAACAATTGGGTATTCACTAATGTTCTCTATCGCATCCTGCGCCTGCTCTATACTTTCTATATATAAGGTATGGGGTGTAGGGAGTCCCAGAGACTGCGCGAGCTGAAACAGGCGGTTTTTGTTAGCCAAATGCTCTATCGACTCAGCTTCGGAAAATGGCAGAATTAAGCCTTTTGGCAGCCTGTCTCTGTTTTCCAGGATGACGTAGGTAGAGGCCTCTGTCACAGGGAGCAGGAAGTTGATTTGTTGTTCAGAGACGATTTTAAGTATGTCTTCGAAAAATGCTGAAGGCTTGCTGTAAGGAGAGGCGTAAACGCCTCTTTCGCTTGAATATCGCGAAGCTCCAGCAAGTGTTTCAGAGCTTTCGTCTGCTGTCATGACCCAGACGCCCTTGCTTCCCAAGGAGCGAGTGGCGGCGAGAGCGGAGCGTTGGTTGGCGTCGAGTATCAAGGCGCGAGTATTGGTCATGGTAGGTTGGTCGCTTGATGAAAGGTAAGTAGCAGTGGTTCAGATGCCGGTGATAGTAATTGGGTAAGTGTTGAACTGTCAAAAGTTGTCTGCTGTGGTTTGAATAACCTCCAGCAGTCTCTATAATCGCGCTCGTGGAGCAAGTCCGACCCGGCGTCAATGTTAAGGTGAATCATTTTGGGTAAGCTAAAAAAGTTACTGAAGTTGCTATCAGAGTATCTTTTTATGGTGCTTGGGGTTTATAGACGATATTCCGATATTCCTCATGGATTCTCTCCAAAAAGAGTAATTTTTGTTTGCAAAGGGAATGTGTGTCGTAGCGTATATGCGGAAGCCTTTCTTAAGGGCAAGCTCCAAAAAGGTCAGGTTGAGATTGTGAGCTGCGGCCTTGCTACTGACGGAGGAACGCCCGCTAACGCAACAGCCGAAGAGGTGGCGGCTGAAAGGGGAGTAAGCCTTAGTGATCATCGCAGTACACGCATTCAAGACATGAGCATGCGCCAAGGCGATTTGTTTGTCGTCATGGAGCCATACATGGTTCATGCCTTGGATAGATATCGAAAGGACGATGCGGAGTCTCATGTTCTTATTCTGGGGATGGTTGGTTCGAATCAAAACCCTACCATCCCGGATCCATACGGCAGGGAAATTTCAGTTTTTAATAAAGTCTTCGATACTATTGAGTCGAAGCTTTCAGTATTGCAGAAAAGCTTGTAATGAACTTTCCCCAGTTAGGCCACTATCCTGGTCCTAATAAGCAGAAGAAATCGAGTGAACAGCCTCCACGCAGTGATATGGAACGGCTGTACTCTATGGACATTAAGTTTATCTATCAGACAATAAGGGCGGAAGGGTTCGCTTTTATTTGTATCTGCGGGTATTTGTTTTTCGAATATGTCAGGCCGCAATCGATTTATTTGTGGCTCAATATATTGCCGTGGGTGCCCCTTTTTATTATGTCGGCGTTTCTTTTTCATTGTGTGGAAAAGAAAAAGAAAGTGGATACGGGGCACGGGATAAACAAGCTGATGGTTCTCTACGGGGTGGTGGTGTTGCTATCTTCAGCCGCTTCCGAATACAGCGGGGCCTCATTCAATCGATTATGGACCTTTTTTGACTGGTTTTTGTTTTACTTCATGATTGTAACGATCGTGAATAATGAAAAGCGATTTTACATCTTCTTTCTCTCATTCCTGATTTACTCTTTTAAAATGTCCCAGCACGGATTTATTTCATGGATGAACCGTGGATTTGCATTTGCAAGTTGGGGTGTGACGGGCGCTCCTGGCTGGTTTCAAAACTCAGGAGAGGTCGGTATTCAGATGGCGATATTTACTCCTCTCTCGGTCGCGTTCCTGTTAGGCATCAGTTTATATATCAATAAATATTGGAAGATATTCTTTAGTCTTTTTCCGTTTACGGCCATTGGAACTGTCATCGCATCCTCTTCAAGAGGGGCGCTTGTGGCGGTTATTGGTATTGGCGTTCTTGCGTTGGCTAAGACTAAGCACTTTTTTAAAACGGCGATCGTTGCAGGCTTGGTTGGCTGGATTGTTGTTGTATCTGTTCCTGATGAGTTTAAAGCAAGATTTGAAACTTCCGGTGAAGATAGAACTTCACTGCACCGTATAGAGCGTTGGGAGCAAGGCTGGGAGACTATGAAAAAGTACCCGGTTCTTGGTGTAGGACACGAAGCTTGGACGACTTACCACCCAAGACATTTTTCGTCGGAGGTGAAGGGGAGCAAGCTGGTCCACAATATATTTGTTCAGTGTGGAACCGAGCTTGGCTTTGCTGGAATAACGGTTCTTGTACTTCTGATTTTGGCCAGCTTTGTGACAGATTATAAGGTTCGTAAGCTGGCGAAAAAAATGGAAAACCGTCTCTACCATTCTTTGGCGTTCGGGTTTGACTTCGCCATGATTGGTTTTTTGATTAGCGCCAGCTTTGTAACTGTACTGTATTATCCTTATTTGTGGATACATCTGGCTTTGGTTGTATGTATGCACAATTCAATTAAGAGAACCTATAAGGAACAGCAGCTTAAAGAGCGCGAGTCTAAGCTTGTGGGTGAGGCTTTGTGATGATGGACTCGAAAAAGAAGTGCAATGTCCTTATGGTCGACCAGGGCTTATCCTTTGGCGGTGCGCTAGTTGTACTGCTTAGCTTGGCTAAGTCATTACCAGAAAATTATCATCCAGTGGTGGTCACCGCAATTAAAGAAAATCCAGAGAAGTGGATTGATGCGGGTGATATAAAAGTTATTAGTTGCTCTCCTACATTCAATTATCTGGATTATTTCCGAGTTAGCCACAAAATTTCCAGTATTAGAAATAAAGTGACTCGAAAAATTCTGATATATGCACTGTCACTGTATTCGACCTGTAAAAACCTGTCTTATGTAACGAAGCTGATGAGAGTCATTCGAGAGAATGATATTGATATCGTGCATGCTAATAATAGTGTCTACGTACTTATGGCGGCGGCTCTGACCAGAAAACCTTGTGTATGGCATATTCATGGTGTAGTAGAAAGCCCTCTCTCATTTCTTGAAAGACTATTTTCACCAAGCGTCAAACTGTTCTTGGCGATATCTGGGTTTGTCTCCAATTCCGCCGTTAAAAATAGATACCCCGCTGACAGGTTGAAAGTCATTGAGAATCCAGTTGATCCCGCCGCTCTCGACTGGGCTCAGAATAAGGCTCAGCTGCAAAGCGTCAAGTCCCAGTTCAATTTGTTTGATGATAACTTCGTTGTTTCAATATTTGGGCGAATTATCCCTTGGAAAGGGCAGCTTGAGCTTATTGAGGCGATCGCTAAAGTCGCTGAGAAGTGGCCTGAAGTCAGGCTTTTAATTGTAGGTGACGCCTCAGAAGGCTTCAGCAAAGCATACAATGAAAAGATCAAGCACAGGGTTGAAGTCCTTGGTATCGAAGAAAATATCATATGGGCCGGTTTTCAAAAAGATGTTAGGCCTTTCTATGCTATTTCTGACTTAGTTGTTCACGCCTCAATAGACCCAGAACCTTTTGGCTTGGTAATAATTGAAGCTATGGCAAGCGGTTGCCCTGTAATCGTGTCAAATTTGGGCGCTGCTCCCGAGTTGGTGGAAGATGGGGTGGATGGTTACGTCATAAACCCCAAAGTTACTGATGAGCTGTCAAAGGGAATAATGACTCTTATTGAAAGTCCTGAGCTGAGAAAGAGTTTTGCGGAAAAAGGCCGGTATAAAGTTAATCAACGTTTTCACCCCCAGTCTTATGCTTTGCGGATGGCTGAGGAATACTCCTCTATTGTTGGAAAGGGAGGAGAGGCAGAGTAATGAATGCGCCTCAGTCAAAAGTGACTAATCCTGGAGCGGTAAAACAAACAAAAGTATTAGTGTCTAATACAGCTATATATGGGCTAGGCACTATTATTCGCTCCTTAGCGAGTTTCCTGCTTTTACCTATTTATACCCAGTATCTTTTGCCTTCTGAGTACGGTGTTATTGAGCTGCTTGGAATGCTGGTGGATTTGGCTGGTATTTTTTTCGGCGCGAGAATTGGGCAAGCCTTCCTGAGGTACTACGGGTTAGCGAATACCGATAACGAGAAGTATCAAGTTACTGGCAGCGCATTAGGTATGACCTGCGGCATGCATTTGCTGGCGGTGCTTACGTTAATATCCCTGTCTGGCCCAATCAGCGAGTTGCTGTTTGGCTCTTCGGATTTAAAGACGCTGGTGCAACTATACTCTTTGAATATGCTGCTTGGCGCCTTGATGGAGATTCCATTTGCATATCTTAGAGCTAATGGAAAAGCGCTCAAGTTTCTGGGGTATTCCGTTCTGCGTCTTACACTGCAGATATCCTTTAATTTATTTTTCCTTATATACCTTGAGATGGGGGTGTATGGGGCGGTTTACGCCTCTGTCATTGCCTTCTCATTAGCTGCGCTAGGTTTGACGCTTGGCGTTGTTGGAGAGCTAAAGCCTGAATTCAAATGGGAAACGGCGAAGAGCATGTTAGGCTTTAGCTTCCCTATCATTATTGCAGCCTTGAGTATGTTCTTTATTACATATTCGGACCGCTATTTTATTAGTGCATTCTTAGACTTGGACTCTGTTGGAATTTATTCTTTAGCGTATAAATTTGGCTTTATGCTATTCGCCTTAGGGTGGACGCCTTTTCTGAATATGTGGGATGCCGAGAAGTACCGTATCTACAAAGATCAGGAAAGCCACTATTTGTTTGATGCTGTCTTCAGGGTCGTATCAGGTATTCTGGTTTATATGGCGTTTGGTATTGCTTTGTGGTTGCCAGTAGTGCTGCGGTTTATGTCCGATGAAAACTACTGGGGAGCAGCGAGTATTGCCCCTATCGTTTTGATAGCCTACGTGCTTTTGGCTTGGACTAACTATTGCAATCTAGGGTTTTTTACAGAAGGCAAGACTGGGCGATTTGGCTGGATTTCTGTCGTGACGGCGATTTTCTGTGTGCTGGGCTACTGGGTCAGCATTCCCAAATATGGTATGTACGGCGCGGCATGGGTAACAGTGCTGGCATTTTTAGTCAGGTTCTTGTTAATTCATCACTTCGCAAAAAGACACTTTGACATGCAACTTAAGTGGCGTAGTCATATCGTGTCAATTTCGCTTGCGCTTTCCTTCTATCTGATCTCCGAGTATTGGATATTCTCAGATATGGATCCAGTAGGCGCTTGGGCGATCGCTATCAGAGTCGCCTTGTCTCTGCTTTATCCCGTCCTGGCGATAGCGCTGGGGGTTATTCCATTCGGGCATTTAAAAATGTTCTATCAGTCTATTATCAAGAAGCGTGGTAAGTAGCTAACTATGGGTGTGAAAGCAAACTTGTTTGTCATCGGGGCAATGAAATCCGGCTCCACTACTTTACACGATTGTCTGGCGAAGCATCCGGATATCCACATGACAGAGGAAAAGGAACCAGGGTATTTTGTGCCAGAGCTATGGGATGGGCGTGCTGAACAAGAATACGCCGAATTGTTGGCTCCTGGCGAAAATAAGAAATACGTGGGGGAGTCCAGTACGCATTATACGAAGCTGCCCACGTATTCAGGGGTGCCAGAAAAAATGCATGCCTACAACCCCAGCGCTAAAATTCTATATGTCATGCGTCAGCCGATAGCGAGGCTTATAAGTCACTACTACCATAATGTGCGTGACTTATATATGCACGGCGAGTCTCGCAGTATACAGAAGGCTATCCAGAGAGACCCTGCCTACATCGCTTACTCTGATTATGCATATCAACTTCGCCCATACTACGAGCTTTTCGGTGAAGATAAGATTTACATACTGACCTTTGAGGACTTGGTATCAGATCAAAATAAAGTAATGAGTGAGATCTTTGCCTGGTTAGGTGTGGATGCCGACTGTGAGCTAACAGAACAGGTCGACTCCAACAAAGCGCCGAAAACATATAGAAAGGTGCGCGGTTTGGGGCTGTTGAATAAGTTCCGCCATTCGAGAGTTTGGGATGGCGTATCAGCAATTGTGCCGAAGAGCATTCGCCGCATGGGAGTCAGGTTAGCTGAAACCCAAAGCAACGAGAAGCTTACTCAAGAAGAGATAGATGACGTATACAAGCTATTGACGCCCGTCTTTCAAGAGAAAGTGGCGGAACTCCATCGCCTCACTGGCAAAGATTTTAGTACTTGGAATCTGTAGGATGACTAACTCAAATCGGCCCGATACTCTCGCAGGCCCTGACTTTATATGCATCGGAGCTCAAAAAGCCGGCACTACCTGGCTTTATGATCAGTTGGCGCACCACCCCCAAGTCTGGTTGCCAGTAATAAAAGAGCTGCACTATTTTAATTTCGCACAGCCAAATGCGCTTTTAGCAGGGAAGGAGGGTTATCCTTGGGGGAGTCCTCTTGAGCGTATGCGTTTTCTCAAACAGCGGCCAGATATGGAAACCCTAAAATGGCTGCTACGTTATAACTTCGGCGCGAAGTCTTCGTCTTGGTATCGAAATCTTTTCCCCCGTATAGATGGCAAAGTTAGCGGGGAGTTGACGCCCGCATACTCTACGCTAGATGAGAGAGGGGTCGATCTCGTGAAGTCAACAGTCTCAGAGCGCTGCAGAATATTATTGATTATTCGGGACCCTGTTGAGCGCGCCTGGTCTGGGGTGAAAATGAACTACCGCTGGACAGGTGAGGACGTTACCCAAGAGGAAATTGAGGGGCTTCGAGCGAGAATAGGCTCCAATACCGTCCGTTTACGGTCTGAGTACTCGAAAATTATTCCCCGCTGGAAAGAGCGTTTTCCTGATCGCTTCAGTCTTTTGTTTTACGAGGACTTAAAAGCCGCCCCTGAGGCATTTTTCAAGCACGTATGTAGCCTGCTGGGAATTAGCCAGGACTACATTCCTGATACTCTACACAAGCGCTCCAATGAGGATAGAGAAGGGATTTCTATGCCCAAAGTCGCGCGAGAAATCCTGGAAGAGATGTTGGTAAGTGAAATTGAGCATTTTAAAGCTGTACGAGACGAATACTTGCGAGAGGAGGCCCAATGGCTAAGCCGTTGAGAATCCTTTCGGTCAACAAGCTAAAGTCAAAAGTGGAGGGGGTGGAAGTAACTTTCGCGCCTTTTGTTAATACTGGGCTGCAAGTGGTTGGCGAGTTACTGGGGTTTATTCGTCGGGCGTATAAGAATGATGTGATTCTTGCCTGGACGCCAAACTTGCGAATGCTTTGTATTTTTTTTCTTACGAAGTTATTAACCCTGGGGCGAGTGAAGATAGTCTATTTTGATGTTGTGCTTAGTCGCCCAAAAGGAAAGAGTGATAATGTCAAGATTTTGATGAAATCTCTTTTGTTAAAGTCCGCAAGCTTGATTATTTGTGTACATAAAGAAACATCAGGTTATGTAAAATATTACAGAATATCTGAAAGCAAGATTACTTATGTGCCTTTCAATGCAAACAACTTTGGCATATATGACGATTTTGTAATTAATGAAGGCGATTACATATTATCTTGCGGTGCATCACAACGAGACTTTGATACGTTATGTGAGGCGGTGAGTGATTCTGGTTATCCTTTAACCATATTGCTGCCGGAGCAAAGTATAACCAAGCATAATGCGCGCATTGACAAAGATAATCTTCCCGAAAATGTCACTTGGATAAATGCTTTTTTGCCTAGGAAAGAATGGTATGACTATTTGGCCAATTGCAAAATGGTAGTCATTCCTATTATAAAAGACGTCATTCAGCCGGCTGGTATCAGTGTGTGTTTGGAGGCGATGCTATTTAGAAAGCCTGTGATCATCACCCGGGGAACCTCGACGGTAGGTATCATGGATGATTCTCTTGCCATGGTTGTCTCTCCGGAAGATCGGATCGAAATGCGGCGTGCCATAGACGCTCTGTGGAAGGATGGGAAGAAGAGGGCGGAATTGGCGGAAAGGGGCTATAATTATGCCTATAGCCTTGGAGATAACGAACGCGTGGAGAGAGAGGTTCAACTCACTGTCCTGGAAAGATTTTGTTAAAGCCCTGGAAGTACTCTTGTGACCAAGTCGATAAAAATACGTACCGTAAAAGAAAGCGGCTCTTCTGTAACCGTATCCGGAATGGAATGAAAGTATACTGCTTATGAATTTATTGTTGGGGGGCAAATATGAAAATCAGATTTTTATCAGCCGTTTGCGCGTTGACGCTTAGTCTTAACGCTTTTTCAGAGGATTTTTCGAGGGAGGTTACCTTCGACAGCGGAGCGATAGGCGCCAAAGCCGAAACTGTTGACACCTTTGATGGAGTTGCTGGACGTACAACCTTTTCGACAGCTTTTCCCAGGCCTCTGGCGGATGGTACGGATCCCCAGCACGTAATGATGACTATTAAGGAAGGTGAAACGGGGTGGGGCGTATGGGGCGGCGCTATGAACTTCCGCAAAAACCTCTACAAAGGAGACACATTTTGGGCCTCTTTCCACATGTATGTCCCAGATGACTTCCAGTTTTACGCCGCAGGAAATGGGGCGTTAAAGTTTCTGCGAATTCGGACAAGAGCCTCAGCTGCAGATGGCGTTGGCGGCTTTAATGATTTTCAGATAATGGACGACCCATCATTTAATGGCTCCGTATATAGGTTTATCAAAGAGGGAGCTGCAGGTCGAGGCTGGAAGTATATTGGTACAAAAGATAAAAAAGATGAGTTATTGCCTCGTAACAAGTGGTTTAAGGTCGAAATCAGCCTGAGATTTGACTCTGTCCCAGTAAGTGAAGGCGGTTTGGCTTACTTTAAGTTGTGGATTGATAACAAGCTTGTTTGGGACGGGAAAGATGTACAAACTTTAACAAGCGCAGGCGATTGGGCTGATTCCTTGTATTTCTTTACGTACTGGAATGGCAAAGCGCCCAAAACACAGTCTCTATATATCGACAATATAGTAATGAAAAGCTCTGTCGATGCTGCCGAGTTGAGGCCGCAAGATAGAGATGCAGATGGCAACTTGTACATAGGCGAAAAAGGAAATCCATCTGCTCTTTATAAATCACCACCCAGTAGAGTGGAAGCAACCATTCAGTAGTCAGTAAGGATAATGTGAACTTAAGTATTGTTATTCCAGCTTTCAATGAGGAAGCTGTTATTGAAGAGACTCTGGCCTCTATCAAGATGTCTCTTCAAGATGTTTCTCATGAAGTGATAGTTGTCGATAATGGTTCTACGGATAGGACTTCTCAAATTGCTGAAAGCCTGGGCTGCCAAGTATTGGTGGCGCCAGGTGTTCTTATTGGTGAGTTGAGAAATATTGGCGCTCAAAAAGCTTCTGGTGATATTTTGTTATTTAATGACGCTGATGTCCTGCTGACACCGGAGTGGCGTCAAGCTTTTCTGAGGCTTAAAGACGAGCTTGAAGCCCAAAATCTCATTGTTGGCGGCTCTCTTCAGGTATCCGATCCAGAAAACATGCTCCATAAATATTGGTTTCAACCTCTTTTGAACAAAAAAGAGGGGGAATGCAATTATGTGGGAACCGGCAATATGCTGGTCTCACGACGTCTATTTGACCAAATCGGTGGATTTAGTCGTGATTTGCGTACCGGTGAAGACTATGATTTTTGCCTAAGAGCGCGTAACTCTTGTCATGCAACGGTTAGATATTTTTCTAATCTATCTGCTATTCATTTGGGTTATCCCGAAGATATGGGTTCGTTCTTCCGGCGAGAGCAATGGCATGGTAAGGGCGATGTGCAGACTTTGGCGGCGCTTTTAAAGTCAAAAGTAGCAATATTTTCTTCCGCTATCGCTATGCTTGTCGTTTTTTCTATCCTCTCTATTGCGTTGAGTAAGTGGTGGGTGGCGCTCTTTTTTGTTGCTATTGCAGCGGCCCTTGTTGTGTTTATGTCTTTTTATAAAGCTCGAGTAGTGGGTGGGGTAGAAGGGCGCTGTTATCATATATTCTTGACGTTTATGTACTGTATAGCCCGGGCGACCTCCAAATTTCGGTAGAACCCTGATGTCTAAATTCACCTTAACCTTGTATTGACAAACAGTGGCGGTAAAAGTGTTTGAGCAGGCCAGTAGTGGTATAGAAGTTTCTGTCATTATTCCTGTATATAACCGAGCCCGGGTTATTGGAAGGGCTATTGATAGCGTGCTTTCGCAGACTGGCGTGGGCGGCATTGAAGTGGTCGTCGTGGACGACGGGTCTCAGGACCATCTCGATGAAGCGCTGAGGGGTTATGAAGGACGCATAAAGCTTATAAAAAAGAGCAACGGAGGTGTCTCAAGCGCCAGAAATGAAGGGACGGCCAACAGCACGGGTAAATTTATCGCATACCTGGATTCTGACGATATATTTGAGCAAGGGAAGCTGAGCAAGTCATTGGAAATACTACGAAAACGCTCGGATGCTGGGTTTGTTTTTAGCGATTTTTCTCGTTTTGATATTGAGGAACCTTCCACAAGGTTGGAACATACAAACTCGTACTTTTTTAATAACATTTATCGCTATACTCAGTCCCCGCTTGAAGGTATTTCTTCTAAGTTATACTTCTTGCCTCAACAGGATGTCTTTGGATTATTATTGGCTGGTTATTTTATGTCTCCCTGTACGTTGGTTATGAGAAGGGAGCTGTATCAAGCCGCGCAGGGATGGCCGACAGAGTTTGACATATCGGAGGACTTTCATTTTTTTCTTCGGTTGTCCACTCTTGCAAACGCCGTTTACATAGACGAGCCATTAATTAGTGCGGGTCGAGGTGATAATAACTTGACGGAAAATCACCAAGATTGTGCAGAATCAGATATAAGTGTCTTAAAGTCCTGCTTGAATCTCAGTCATTTCGATGATGCCAAGAAGAGACAGATAAAAGCAGCGATTTCGGATAGGCTTGAGCGGTTAGGGTGGGGGCTAAAAAACAGTCGCTCATATAAAGAAGCTAGTCGTTGCTATAAAGAAGCCTTCAGCTTCAAACCTTCAAATATTAAGGCATTACTCAACTATTTGATGCTGCTGCCGAAATTATGACGAGCTAGTGTGCAGACGCGCCAATCACCAATGAGTAGGGATTGGCGCGTCTAGTGGCCTGACTACTTGCCACTTTTTAATGATAGAAAAACGTTGTTTAACTTTTCTTGAGCTTCTTTTACTTTAGTCGTAGGTATTCTGGCATTTTTCAATAGCTGGTCGAGAGTTTCATCTCCTGCTAGGAGGTAAGGCTGTGGTTCGGCGTCAATTGCAGTTCCATAGTCTCGGAATTTGAATCCGCCGCCAACTACTTTGTCTGATAGAGACATCCAAATGTTCGGTATGCCTAGGGCGTCAGCGGATATTATGCCGTGTAGAGATGAGGATAGAATATATTCACATTCGTCTATATCTTTGAATACTTCCCCAGGCTTTCTTTTTACACTAATTAGTTTTACTTCAGATGGGTAGCGGCTCGTTAATTGGGTGATGCGCCTATCGTTTGCGTCTACATAATGCGGAATTACTCCTAGAATATACTTCTTTTTGGCTCTTTCGCCTCGCAACAGCTTGGGCGCCAATAAGCCTGGATCGCCGAGTGGGACGTTGCTTGGGGCTTTGATTCTGTCTCTAGTAAGGCTCCCTCTGACTGCGAGAACATGCGCTTCAGGCATAGGAAATTCAAGGTCCTTTATCAGTCCTGATCCTATGATATGGCCTTTGTAGTCAATGGAGGAAAATTGCAGAATGCTACCTGTAGATAAGACTTCACAGCTTAAAGCCGAGGCATGGACGGGAGTAAACCCATAAAATTTTAGCAGCTCAGGGGTGATAAGGTCGCCAAAATTGGTTTCACCATTCCACCAGTACGCAGTAATTCTGTTTCCTTTAATTGTGCCTAATACGGAGCTGTACTTCTTAGTTGCGACTCGCTTTACTCTGTTTATTCCTTCGATAGTCTTGAGGTAGAGGCTATTTGACATGATTTGTTTCCGAGTAATTAGAAAGCTGTAGAGGAATACAGGCTATTTGCTTCGAGTTAGTTGCTGCTTTGTCAGACTTGTTAAGTTCTGGGTTTGAATCTCGGTAGAGAATTGGCTTTGTATGCGTGATACGGCATTTTGACTCATTTTCTCGATGTTGATGGTCTTGCCGAGTAGCATCTGAACTCGTTCGGCAAGCTCTGCTGCAGAACCAGGCGAAAATAGAAGGCCAGTTTCTCCATCAACAATTGTTTCTCTCAGGCCTTGTAAGTTCGATACAAGAAGTGGAAGTCCCGAGGCTTGCATTTCAATGGAGGACATAGTGAATGAGTCCCACCCTGTAGATGCGATAATGCCCGCTTTGCAGCTGCGGTGGATCCTGTGTAAATCCGAACGGTAACCGCCAAAAATAACCTGCTTTGACGACTTCTCGTTTAGTAGCGCCTGATAAGGGGCGGCCTCATCATTACGATTTCCAAATAATATGAAAGCTATGTCGTCGCGCTGAGCTGCAATAATATTGGCGGCTTCTGCTATAACTCGAACCCCTTTTCGTTCCTCAAAATGTCCAGAATAGAAAAATAATTGCTTATCTCTAGGGATGCCAAATAGGTCGTGAGCGTAATATTGATCTTCCTCATCCGGGTGGTACTTTTCTGTATCCACCCCTAAGTGGCAAAGGGCGGTTTTTTCTTTAGGTACGCCACGGCCAAGATAAGCTGACTGTCGCATGGCTTCAGACTCAAATATATAGAGATCGGGGCCATGTCTGTAACGCATCACGTCCAGCTTCTTTAATAGTAGTTTTAGACCACTATTGATGCTGCTCATGGGGGCTCCCCAGTAAGAAATGAAGGAGCTAACACCTGCTGAACGAGCTGCTTTATAGTAGGGAAGCGAAACGGGTTGATCGAAGCCGAAAATAACGTTGATATTATTTTTTTTCAGGTATGAGGCAAATAACTCAACCTTATCTGTAGCGTTCTGTCTGTCGGAGAACTCTACAAAATTGTCAAATCCTTCCGGAGTATAGTCAGGGTATCCATTGTTATATCCGGGGTAGCACAGGTGGATGTTGTCTGGCGATCCGGCTAAGCGTAAAGCCATGCTCCAGAATACTTTTTCCAAAGAGCCTATTGCATAGCCTGTATTTGCTTCGCAGTGATATAAAATTAAAATTTTAGTCATTTATCGCTGTCAGTTGATGGGGTTATAACATTCCTTGCTTCCAGAAAAGCGATAATGCCCGCAACAGACTCCTCAGTGCTTTCCTTGCTGGTGTCGATAACTAAGTCAGGGCTCTCAGGGGGTTCATAGGGGGAGTCTATTCCTGTGAAGTTTTTTATAGCGCCTTGTCTGGCCTTTTGATAAAGCCCTTTGGGGTCTCTTTGCTCGCAAACCTCAATAGGAGTGTTGACAAAGACCTCAATAAACTCGCCTGGCTCGTATAGAGAGCGAACCATCTTCCTATCATCACGAAATGGTGAAATAAACGCAGTCATGACAATTAAGCCAGCATCAACAAGTAATTTGCTGGCTTCGCCCACTCGGCGAATATTCTCTACTCGGTCTCTGTCTGAAAAAGTTAAGTCTTTATTCAGTCCGTGACGAACATTATCTCCATCTAACACATATGTGTGATAGCCGCGTTTGTGCAACGCCATGTCTAAAGCATTTGATACAGTGGATTTACCTGATCCACTTAGTCCAGTAAACCAGACAAGACATGGCTGTTGGTTCTTTATGTCTGCGCGATCTTGCTTCTTTAGCTTAAAATCGTGCCAGACGATGTTTTCTTGAGTCATCTAGATAGTTCCTGACCTAATAATTGGAAATAGAGGTTGAGATACTCGCGTGACTTCTTGACTGAATCAAAGTTTTCTCTCAAGTAACTCAGTCCGTTCATTTGCATTCGTTCTCTTTCGGCAGGGTTGCCGATTACTTTGTCGACGGCGGTAGCATAGCCCAAAGCGGAGTGGTCATCGACCAATAGGCCTGCGGCGCCAGAGTTGAGCGCTTCGGGAATTCCCCCAACATTGTGCGCGATCACCGGCACTTTCAGGGCCAGAGCCTCAAGCAGCGTCATCGGCAAACCTTCATGATCAGATGTCATTAGCAGTAGATCCAGTTTGGCTATTTCCGGTGTGGATGGGTCTACAAAGCCAGTGAATTCGATATGCTGACACAGGTTTTCATGGCGGACGAGATCCTCAATAGGCTTGCGTAATGGACCATCGCCAATTATCTTGCCTTTGATCTCATGATGCTTCTTTTTATGCAGCTCTTTGATTGTTTCAACAAATAAGTCTATTCGCTTTACTGGAGCCAGACGGCCAACTATTCCAATCGTAAAAGTTTCGTTTGGTGGCTTGTTAGGGGAGAGCGCTTCAAGTTCACGGCTATCGATAAAATTAAAAATCTTAACGACCTTGTTTGGGTGTCTTTCACTGAGCGACTGATATAATGGTCCAGAAACGGCCACAATTCGGTCGACTTTGTGTTTTGTCAGTAACTGGTCTGCAATATGTATAACTTTCTTGTGAGGTTTGCTCCACGAAACATCTGATTCGGAGCCTCCATGAATCGTGCGTACCAGGTTGGTAACTGGCGACTTTATACTTGCAATAGCGCCTAATATATTCTCTTTAAAACCGTGTGTATGCAGAATGCTACTTGTATGGCTAGTAAGGTGATTGCGAATATTGCGTATCATGGATAGAGGAGATAGCTTTGCTTCATTAACAACAGTAACGTCAATGTTGAGTTGGCGAAGTTTGTCTGCGAGAACTCCCTCATTAAATAATATGACCGATATGTCCAGTTTATTCGTTGAGACTAAAGCCTTACATAGTTCATATAGTTGTTTTTCTGCGCCAGCCCAGACATCCCCTGATGCAATGTGTGTTAGGTGAGGGCGTGAACTCTTCATTGTGTTACCCATTACTTAATGTTGCAAAGAAACTTACTTTCGATGAGGCATTGCCGTCATGCAGATTGTGGCGTTTCAACTGCATCAATGGGGTGTCAGGAGTGTTTGCGCCTTGTTTAGTTGTACAGGCGGCATTATAGTTTTGGGTTACAACTTGCACACCTTTTTCTGAAGTATTTCCATTGGGGTAGCAAAAAAACTCAGGTTGCTTCCCTGTTGATTGTGAAATTTTCAGTCTCGACTGAGCTATCTCGTATTCTAGCTCATCATCGCTTGCTATCTTATCGAGTCGTAAGTGGCGACACGTATGCGAGCCAAAATCAACCCAGCCCTCGTTTAATAATGCTGTAATATCTTCCTGACCAAGCAAGTTCCGGGTCTGTGATATGTCAGCTTTTTCCCCAAAAGTTTCAAGGGCTGCTTTATCTATTAGGGTGTTGAGAGCCCTGTCATCTATCGCTTTGCAAAGATTAATAACTGGATCTAACTGCTCAATGTCAGGAGGGCTGCTCCAATCTAGCGTTGCACCCAAGTCTTTCAGCCATTTGAATTGTGCCTGATCAAATGCGCTGGGCGTCTCTTTGAACGTCCGCTTCAAAAGATATATTAATTTTTCTGGCCAAAACAATGTGTCATGCTCTATGTAGTCTGCGACCAGGAAAATTGTACTAAATATCTTCTCCTTAGTAAGAAGAGGGATTGCGAACTCTGCGTTGTCTCGCCAGCCATCATCGAAGGTCACTGCAAAATAAATATTTGCAGGGAGGACGTCTTTCTCCTTTGTCCATCGCGCAAGAGAAATTGGGGTTGCTCCAAGTCTTTTCATCCATGCTACATGCTTGGCGACTAGCTCTGGCGCTATCATCATCCCGGGTTGTTCATATTCCCTTCGAGAATCGCTCTTTGGAAGCGTGCGATGATAGGTTAACACGTACAACGTTGGACAGGTGGCCTTCCTGATTTTTATCAAGAAGCCGACATAACGAAGGATTCGAAATACCTTTTTGACAGAATTTTTTACAAACACCCTGGCGCCTAAAATGTGAAGTCGTTCCCGTGTGATGATCAAGCTTTAACACACAGGAATTTTGAAGTTGTTTCTAAATTTTACTGGTAAAGTGTTTGGCTACAAATTGGGATAGCGAGTCCAAGGCTGCGTTGTCCGCGTTACACTCTTGTGTGGAGTTGCAGTACTTTGCAATTGCGATAAGTCCGCCTGATTCGTCGCCAGCAAGCTTGGAAAAGGCACCCAATACTTTTGCTTCGATATTGGTCTCTGCGATAAATCCGCCGACTTGATACCAGTGCCTTATTAGTACGTAGCTCTCAGTATTTTTCTTCTTCAGCAGCGTTTCCGCCACTTTCAGCTCTGATGTGGTGGATAATCTAATTGAAGAATTGCTAATCAAGCCCCACTGCTTTTCATCGAAAAGAAGGTTATTGAAGTATACCAGCTCTTTGCCTTGGTGTTGCTCAAAGTACCAGTTTATGCTCAGCTGCAAGCTCTCGCCGGTTTCATTGATGTAAACGCCATTGGTGCTTAAGTCAGTATTGTGAAAGCTGGGCTTCCAGTCCATATCCTTTATAAGGGGGCCTTTCCAGTTTTGGTCGCCAACAGGTAGGGCTTGGAAGTGCGCTGCATTTGTAGGCTCACTCTCTGTCGTTGACGAAAGTGTAAACAGCCAGGCGGGAGAAAAAAGTAAAGTGAATAGGGTCACGCCAACCAAGACAGCATTGCTGCGAAAGGGGGGGCGGTAAGTTGTGTGGTTGGTCGAGTCAGCCTCCTCTTCCTCAGGGTTTCCCTTTGCGGCATTCTTTTCAATAAAGTGGGCGGATATAAATAAAGGCAGAAGGCATACAAGCGCGAAAATGACCCACCCATACACTTCGTGATCATTAACCAGCGAGCTTTTCATGTCAGTCTGATATCCGGCGTATATAATGCCAAAAACCCGAACCCAGTTCGCCAGCATTGAAAAAAATATGCTAATAGAGAAGAGCATGAGGCTTCTTCTAATGTCTTGTAAATACAATATTCCATAGACATTTGCTATGAACATGGCCACTAACAGGTATCGAGAGCCACTGCAGCCGCCCGCTACAAAAAACGTTCCCTGAGGAATGGTAATATAAAGGTCCCTAATTACCGCAGGGATATCAAATATGCCAAGTAGAAATTGGTTGGTGAAAACAGTAATCCGCTGCAGCAATGGCGCTATGTCGTCCCACACAGGTAAGGCAAAATAGAGTAGCGCCAATGTAGGGACGACCTTTATGAAGAACTGTTTTCCATATAAGAGCAATCCGCTAAATATCAGGAAGCAGGGCAGGCTCAAGGTGGCTACGGTTTTCACGTCAGCAGCTTTCGCAAGCAGATGCGCGGAGGCCGTGATTATCAGTGCGGGAAGGAAGATCCACCATCTATTAGGCTGAAGCTTAAGGACTTCATCCCGTTTTGTGTAAAGGAGCCATATGGTGACAAAGAAGACCAAGAAGCCATGTGTATAGTCATAGGAGTCATTCCAAAGCTGAAATAACGACAGCCAATCTTGCCAATACCCTAGAGAAATGGCTAGAAGTACCAGGGAAATTGTGATCAGGTTAAGTTTTTTAATCTCTGACTGCATTGCTCGCACAACTAAAATTCAGTGATTGCGCACTATAAAGAAGAATAAAAACGGAGATCAACTGGTTTTGTGGCCTTATAACCTTCTTGTCAGGTTTTTTTACATCCTTAAGGTTTTTATAACTATCTGACTTTGTTTAAGTTATTGATTTACATTTGAAATTATTTTTTGGCACGCGTCATGCTATTAACTCTGCGGGTTTATCATCACTTTCTTTCAAAAGAAAAAAGGAATCGGTTATGAGTTCTTTCACCAAGTCAACTTTGGCGGCACTGGCGATCGGTGTTGCTGCGGCTTCTGCAAATGCTGCAACTATCAACGATGGCTATAACGGCGCTGGTCTTTCCTATAACGGCGACGTATTTGGTAATGCGAAGATTTATCAAGTGGATCGTATGGAAGTGTCCTACGATGCAGACAACCTGTACGTAAACGTATATACCAACTTCTTCGAAGGCGCTGACAGCCTGGGTCACAAGTTTGGTGACCTGTTCATCAGCACCAATGGTTGGAACCCTAACGGCACTGCGGCCAACCGTTATGGTACAGACGATGTTAGCAATGGCGAGCACTGGGAATATGCTCTGGATTCTGCAACTGGCGATCTGTATAGCTTGTCAGAAGTAGACTACGCTTCTCAGTTGGTTCTGTCTGGTCCTGGTTCTGTTCGTGTAAATCAAGAAGTTGGCGTTAAAACTGACGCTGCTAGCTTGGTTGCCGGCGAAACTTCTAGCGCTGACCTGAGTGGTGCGAGCACCACAATTGGCTCACTGGGCGTTCTGTCCTTTACTATTACCTTGGCTGACCTGGGTATTACTGATCTGAGCAAATCTACTGCTCTGGGTCTGCGTTGGACTATGACCTGCGCTAACGACGTTATCGAAGGCGGTTTCAACGTTCCTGAGCCAGGCACATTGGCTATGCTGGGCCTTGGCTTGGTTGGACTGGGTCTTTCTCGTCGTAAGAAAGCCTAATTCGGACCTGCCTAAAGGTTGAAATAATTGGGGTGTAAAGACTTCTTTACGCCCCTTTTATTTATTCTGCAACCAGTCTTGAGGGATGTCTTCCCATCACAAGAATAGTGGTTTGAGTTTATTTGAATGAGATGCCCATGGAAGCGGGTTCTAGTTAAATAATTTATGCCTCCAGGTTAGAAGGCTCTCCTTCTTAGCCATGCATTAAACCTTCCTTGTTCTTCTACTCCGCGGAAAAACCTTCTCCTGGCAAAGTTTGATGTCAGTAATTGCAGGGGCATAAAAGGTGTGGTGGAATGTGCGTTTTGACAGTTACCTTAAATAGGAGTTGGCGTGTTCGGCGAATTGGACCTCTGGTTATCTGCGCTGGTGGTTTTATCTATCCTTGTCGCGCTGGCTGCCACATCCTTGCGTCCAGCAATGGTGTTTATTTTTGGTTTGGTAGTCCTGTACGCCATGGGGCTGGTGGACCGTGAAAAAATGCTGGCGAATTTTACCAACACATCTCTGGCTTCATTGGTTTTATTGCTTTTGTGTTCGGTGGCGCTAGAAAAGACGTTGCTGCTGCCGAGAGTAGCGGGCTGGATAGTTGGAGAAACTGAGCGTAGTAGCTTGCTCAAGACTATCGGTGTTGCAGGAATTGTAAGCAGCTTTGCAAATAATACAGCGGTTGTAAGTTCGCTCATTGCCCCACTTAAGAATAATAACTTCATATCGCCTTCGCGCTTGCTTATTCCTCTATCTTACGCCTCAATTTTAGGGGGGGTTCTAACTCTGGTTGGTACTTCCACTAACTTGATTGTAGATGGGTTTGTTCGGGAGGCAGGGTACCCCCCTTTGGCGTTGCTTGATTTTATTTGGGTTGGAGTGCCGGTCTTCCTTTGTGGATGTGCATGCATTGTTTATGTCAGTGTTCGCTCTTTGCCCAAAAATGGCAAAGCCAAATCGTCTTTGCAGTCTGAGTACTTCCTTGAATATACCGTATTGCCTCAATCGCCGTTGATCGGAAAGACTGTGTCCGAGAACGGATTCAGAAATTTGGAGCAACTATTCCTTGTTGAAATTATTCGGCGTGGGCACTTGATCACGCCAGTGACGCCTTCTGAACTAATCGAACCCAACGATGTGCTTATTTTTGCTGGCGATATTTCGCAAGTGCAGTTGCTGAGCCATTTTCCTGGCTTGGAGCCTTTCGACGATAAGCAGGACTTGCTTGAGAGGAACTTGGTTGAAGTGGTGGTGACTCAGTCATCGCAACTGAAAGGGAAGACTCTGAAAGAGGTTAACTTTCGGGCGATGTTTGATGCTGGGGTCGTTGCAATCCGTCGGGGAGATGAGCGCTTAAAGGGGGGGTTGGGAAAAATCCGGATTTTCCCGGGAGATGCGCTGGTTTTGGCTGTGGGCGACGACTTTATGAATATGCCTAACCTGGCCTCTAATTTGTTGGTAGTTAGAGGGTTGCGCACTAATCAAAAGTTTTCAGGACTTAATAGCGCCTTAATTGTCCTGGGTTTTTTAGGGATGCTGCTTGGAAGCGCAATGGGAGCCTATTCACTCTTTGATGGCGCCTTGTTTCTGCTCCTCTTCTATATATCGATGCGCTTCATCAGTCTAAATGAGTTGTTCAGGAAGTTGCCAATAGAGCTGATTTTGATAATCGGCGCTGCGCTGGGCATCGCTCAGGCTATGACGCATAGCGGTTTGGCTGATGTTGTCGCTACTGGAATTATGTCTGTTTTTGGTGGGCTAGGTCCTTGGGGGGCCTTGGCGGGTATATATTTGGCGACTTGGTTGTTAACTGAGCTAATAACAAATAATGCCGCCGCTGCGCTGGCTTTTCCTATTGCCTTGGCGGCGGCGCAGAGTATGAATGTCGATCCAAAACCATTTTTTATGGTGGTTGCTTACGCTGCGAGTGCAAGCTTTCTCTCGCCTTATGGCTACCAAACAAACTTGATGGTTTATTCCGCTGGTAACTACCGGTTTTTGGACTACATCAAAGCGGGGGCTCCTGTGGCGTTGGTATACGGTGTCATGGTGGTCTTGCTTACGCCATTGTTTTTCCCTTTTTAACGGTTGAATCCAAAGCTAAAATTTCCAACTTGAAGTTGGCGATATGCTAATATCCTGCGCCAAATGCAGTGTTGACGCGATGCTCAGTTATTATGAGGTGGCGTTAATGTATGTGGACGGGATTTGAGAAGAATTTCTGCTTAATTTTGAATAGGTGACCCATGCTCAAGATACTATTCTGGGTGGCGTTGTTTGGCGCAGTATATAGCTACTTTTTATATCCTTTGATTTTGAAGCTGCTGCCCAAAAGAAGAATGGTTAGGGCGGAGGGATCGGCCGCAAGAAAAGTTTCGCTCATCATAACGGCTCATAATGAGATAGATCGAATTAGGGAGAAGATAGAGAACAGTTTGGAGCTGGACTATCCGGATATGGAGATTATTGTGGCGTCGGACTGCTCCACTGATGAAACGGACGATATTGTCAGAGAGTATGCGGATAAAGGGGTTCGGTTGGCCAGGGCCGATGAACGTAAAGGCAAAGAGTACGCTCAGCTGCAGGCAATTACTATTGCCGCTGGCGAGATACTTGTGTTTTCGGATGTTGCGACCAAGATTCCAGCGGATGCGATTAAAAAGTTGGAAAGCTATTTCGCAGATGAAAGAGTCGGTGCTGTGTCCAGTGAGGATCGCTTCATTACTAACGATGATCAGGTTGCGGGAGAGGGCGCTTATGTCAAATATGAGATGTGGTTGCGCCGCTTGGAATCTGAGCGTTTTGGTTTGGTTGGATTGAGCGGTTCTTTCTTCGCTGCGAGAAAGAAGGTATGCGAAGAATGGGATATCTACTCTCCTAGTGATTTTAATACTGCCCTTAACTGCGCGAAAAAAGATCTGGTTGCTGTGACGGCGCCGGATGTCTTGGGCTTTTATAAAGATGTTGCTGATCCGCAGAAAGAGTATCAGCGCAAGGTGCGGACAATTATCAGAGGAATTACCGCCTTGTCGCGTCATCCTCAAGTACTAAGTCCTGTCCAGTTTGGCTGGTTTGCAGTTCAGATATTGAGTCATAAGGTAATGCGCTGGGCGGTGCCCTGGTTTTTGGCGGCGTTGCTTGTATTTAGCTTGCTGCTGAATTATCAGGGGGGAATCTATTCTTTGGTGCTGCTGGGACAGACTGCATTTTACTTGCTGGTCTTGACTGGTCATTTCAAGCCGGACTTGCGCGAAAAAGTATACGTGAAGATTCCTTACTTCTTTGTCCAGGTAAATTTGGCGATCGCCAAAGCTACCATTGATTTCTTCAAGGGGACGAGAATGACCGTGTGGACGCCATCCAAGCGATAGGAGGCTGACGTGTTAGCTAAAGTCAGACCTGTAGGCGGCAAGGTTTATCTGTCGCAAAGTGCGCCAGTTGATATTCCATGGAAAGCGAGCTATCAGCATATCTATACTAATAGCGGCACTGCAGCTTTATCTCTGGCGGTTGCTGCTGCGATGCAGGCAAAAGCGTCATCAGTTGTTGGCGCTCCTGAGGTTATTCTGCCAGCTTATGCCTGCCCGGATTTGGTAGCGGCGATAATTGCTCAAGGGGCGTCTCCCGTTTTGGTTGATTTGGAAGAGAGCTCTTTCTTCCTGAATCTTGAGCAGCTTCAGGAGGCGGTGACTAGTAATACGGTTGCTATCATTGCGGTTAATTTTCTAGGCATGTATGAGCGGTTGCCTGAGTTGAGAGAGATTGCTGACGCCGAAGGCCTTATGTTAATTGAAGATTCAGCTCAGGCTCCTATTCCTCTGTCCGCTAAAGCAGCATATGCGGACTTCGCCATACTCAGTTACGGTAGGGGAAAGCCCGTAAACCTGATGGGCGGTGGTGCACTATTGTTTAAGTCCGCACATGCCGGGCTAATTTCGAGTATTACGAAAACTCTTGTACGTTCGCAGCTTGTCGTTAACTGGGCGTGGAAGCTAAAAGCGCTCATCGTGAATGCTCTGATAATGCGCTATCCGTATGGCTTGCTGGAGCGTATGCCTTTCTTGAATATTGGCGCCACGACCTATCATCCTCTTCAGTACATTGAAGTGAGGGATGGGATGGATCAGCTTGTCTCAATAGGGCTTAAGCATTTCTACGCTATTCGTGAAGCTCAAGTGACAGCATATGCCAGAGGGCTGGCGGAGCTTCGGAATGCTGGTTGGAAGCTTTTGCTGGATGGAGAGGCAGATAATGCTTCACGAAAGGGCTTGCTGAGGTTTCCAATTCTGGCTCCTTCGTGTGCGATGCGTGATCATTTGGAGTTGGAGTTGAATAGGCTTGGCTATGGCGTCAATGCGTTTTATCGTGTCCCTTTGTCGCAAATTGAAGGGATTAAGGCGCGAGTAAAGAATGGCGGGGATGATTTTCCGGTAGCGGAGGCGTTTGCGGATAGATTGTTAACTCTACCATGCCATGAGGGAATAACTACCAGTGAAATCGACGTGGTTGTTGATGCGGTGAAAACGGTGGCAAAGCTGGGATGCTGATCCTTATATAGGTTATAAAATTGGGATACAAAAAGGGGCGCTAATTGGCGCCCCTTTTTGTTGCTGTGGCGACTAGGTATTCCCTGAGTCGCCAAACTGAGTCATCACTGACCTGCTGCTTTTACTACTTCATCATAGTGGGCTTCGATTTCTTCGGACTTGCTGTCCAAAGTCGTAGCCTTCTTTAAGATGGGTAGGGCATTTTTGGCATCGCCATTTTTGTACATGATCCAGCCGTATGTGTCAGCGATAGCGGCGCTCTCTGGCTGTAGTTTATAGGCGTTTTCCGCCAGTTCCAGCGCTCTGGCGTCGCCTTTTTCAAAGTAGAGCCAGGAAAGATTGTTAAGCGCCACGGCATCATTGGGACGGATCTGACGTAGCTTTTCATACTGCTCAATCGCTTTGTCGGGCATGTTGTTGGCTTGGTAGCCCATAGCAAGCAGTGTAATGGTTTGTGGGCTGTTTGGCTCAATGGAAACCCACTCTTCAAGTGGTTTCAGTGATTTTGCGCCAGCCTGAGCCTTTTTCAGCGTTTCATGCATCTTGATCGCCAAAGATTGGCTTTGCTTCTGATACCAGGCTAGCTGGAATGCATTGATTGCTTTTTCAAACTGGCCTTTGCTGTAGTAATGGTCGCCTTCCACTTCATAGGGGAGGGAGGAGTCGCTAAATTCCTTCTTGATTTCGTTGAGCAGCTTAACGCCTGCAGCTTCATTGTCTGTTAAAAACTCTGTTTTAACGGGCAGTAGTCTTGCTTCTATACGATCAGGCAACGTCTTGGCGACTTCTGTGGCCAGTTTACGAGCTTCTTCATTCTTCTGGGCTTTGATTAAGCTGGGAATCTCCAGCGTGGCGACCAGAAGAGTTGTGCTTTCTAGCTGTGACCCGGCAGAGTCGAGGCCTTTTGCTTTGCTCAAAAATTGACGCGCCTTCTCAAACTCGCCGGTGCGAGCATAGAACTCCGCCAGCGTCAGGCTGGGAGCTGCTGTGGTGGTAACGTTATTTGCAATTTCCTCTAAGTAGGAAGTGGCTTCGTCAAGCTTGTTAAGCTTGTTGGCGGCCTCGAACAGGGCGCGAATAAGCGCTAAGTCTTCGGGGAACTGTTTAACCGCGCCTTTTGTTTCGTCCAGTAGCTTGTTCCAGTTCTGGGTCTTTGCAAACAGCAGAATGGAATTGCGGTATGGCGTTTTCAGGTCTGGAGAGATCTTTTTGGCTTGGTCGAACGCCTTTTCTGCTTTATCGAACTGGTCGAGGCTGGAGTAGTATGCGCCTTCTGCATTAAACGCCAGGGCGCTATTTGGTATCGCTTTCTTCCAGTCTTCGATTTCTGATTTGGCTTGATCGCCTTTTCCTGCCTTGGCGTAAGCAGAGACCAGAAGTGCGCGAATGCCTTCACTCTTGGGACTCTTGTCCTTACTGTCTGAGAGCAGGGTAATGGCTTTGTCGGCTTGACCGTTGGCCAAGTAGGCTTTGCCTAGTTTGTCGACCAGCACAGTATTAGACGCGTCCAGCGCTAACGCTTTTTCAAGTGCTTCTACGCCGCTAGCCAGATTGCCGGACTCAAGTTCCGCTACACCATAAATAGACAGTGAATCAGGGTCTTCTTTCGGTAACTTTTCGACCAGGCGAGCCGCAGCTTCAGGTTGTTGTAGCTTAAGTTTGGTGGCGGCAAGGGCTTTGGTGACGGCGCTGTTGACGTCTTCTGTGGCGAATTGGCTCAGATACTTGTCCGCTGCTTCCCAATCGCCCTGCTGGTATTTCACCATGCCCAAAAGAACGCCCGCTTCTCTGTGGCCTGGGGCTTTTTCAAGAATACCTTTCAGGTACTCCTCAGCTTTTGCGTAGTCCTTATTCTTAACTGCTTCGAGCGCTGAGACATAGCTGTTCTTGATGCTGCCTGGGCCAGACTTATCCAGCACTTCTTGGTAGGTGAAAGCTTCAGCATGTTTGCCTTGGGCGCGCAATACTTCGATTAATTCCGAAATAGTTTGATACTTCTGCAGGGTCATCAGGTCATACTGACCAATGTCTTCCAGGGCGCGAACATAAGCGTCTTCGGCAGCAGGGAAGTTCTTCTCCAAGGCGGACATTTTTGCTTTCCAGAGCCAAACATCGGAATCATTTGGCGCAAGATCCTCTGCTTTCTTCAGCTCTGCTGCTGCGCCGTCTTTATCGCTCTGCAGAAATGAGGCTTTGGATAAGCCAAGCAGTGCCTGGAATGATTTAGGGTCAGACTCCAGTGCTTTGGTATAGAGAGTGCGCGCGACGTCAGTGTTGCGCTTGGACAGCTCTATATCGCCTCTTACGATGTCTGCACGAGCTGACATGGTCGCATTGGGTTCTTGAATCTTGTCCAGCTCGGTCATGGCGTCATCAACTTTTCCGAGCAATAGCAGGGATTTAGCCAAGCCAACATGAGCCTCATTCAGCTCACCCTTTGTGGCTGTCTCTGGCTGAACTTTCAGCATTTGCTCATAGGCATCTTTTGCTTTAACGGCGTCGCCGGTGATCAGCAAAGTTTCGGCGATGATCAGGAAAGGCTTTCTGCTGGAAGGGTTGATGTTAATAGCATTTTGCGCTTCACGAATACTTGCTTTTAGCTGCCCTTGTTTTTGAAAAAAGCGAGCCTGATCCAAATGACTCTTAAACTGAATTTCTTCCTTGGAGGGGGCGCTGTTGTCTTGGCCGCTACATGCAACCAGAAGGCTGAATGCGGCCATAATTATAATTTTAAGGGATACTGCTTTTCGAAGTAGCATGATTGTTTCCTTGATTCACCCTGTATCAGGAGGACGAAATATTGTACTTATCGGTCAGGTTATACAGCGTCGGTCGGGTTATGCCAAGCAACCTGGCCGCTTTAGCCATATTGTTTTGAGTAGATTGCAGCGCTTGAATTATAGCCTGCTTTTCCGCCTCTTCGCGGACTTGGCGAAGATTCAGAATATCCCCGGCGAACTGAGGTTGTTCGCCGAGCTCCAGATCCTTGGCTGTTATTTTCTTTTCGTCGCACATGATGGTTGCGCGCTTTATTTTATTGATCAGCTCACGGACGTTGCCCGGCCATTCATAACATTGAATGGCGCGAATAGCGTCGTCGCTGAACCCAATGACGCCCTTATCAAGCGTTTTTGTAAAGTTCTCCAGTAGCGATCTGGCGATAACGATGGAATCGCCCATACGCTCGCGCAAAGGAGGAACTTTCAAGGTGATTTCGCTGACCCGATAGTAAAGGTCTTCCCGGAAATTACCCTCGGCGATAAGCTGGGTGACTTCTCTGTGCGTTGCGCAGATGACGCGAACGTCGACCGGGATTTCTTTCATCCCGCCAACGCGCTCAATGACGCGTTCCTGTAGGAAGCGCAGCAGCTTGGCTTGCAGAGACATTGGCATATCGCCGATTTCATCCAGAAATAGAGTGCCGCCGTGAGCCAGCTCTATTTTTCCCTTTTTCATTTGAGTGGCGCCGGTGAATGCGCCTTTTTCATAACCGAACAACTCGCTTTCCAGCAGGTTTTCAGGAATAGCGGCGCAGTTGATGGCGGCGAAATTGTGGTCTGCGCGGGGGCTTAAATCATGGATAGCGCGCGCGAGTACTTCTTTACCTGTGCCTGTTTCACCAAGGATGAGTGTGGTGACGTCAGCGGGGGCGATCTTCTCTACCGTTCGGCATACCTCCAGCATCTGTGTGCTGGAAGCGATAATGCCTTTCAGGCGTGAAGTGGATTTGCTTTGCTGAAGCTCACGGTTTTCATGCTCCAGTTCATACAAGCGGAAGGCGCGATTGACGACGAATGACAGAATGTCTGCGTCCAGAGGCTTCTGATAAAAATCGCTGGCGCCCATACCGATAGCCTTCACCGCATTCTCACGCTCTTCGCGGCCGGTTACGACGATGATTTTGGTCATCGGCGCAAGGGTGAGGATTTCCTGAAGCAACGCAAAACCTTCACTGGCTCCGCCAGGATCAGGAGGTAGACCCAGGTCAAGAGTAACGACCTGTGGTTCGACGCGTCGAAGATGCGACAGGGCTGATTCACGGTCGTCGGCGACGAAGACTTCTGTGTCCTCAAAACACCAACGCATCTGGCTTTGAAGACCCGGGTCGTCTTCAACAATGAGTAGTTTTTTCTTCACAGACTGATCGAACCTTAAAATTCCATGAACGGAGGTATGTAGTTTTTGGCGGTACATGTTAACAGGGAAATCCCCAAAGACAACAGAGGAAGAATGGCCTGTCAGGATATTTTACTACTTTGCTTGTCTTTACTGGTTAACCGCCTTCATATTGCTGAATCCGGGGGTAGGAACGGCTCCGCCAACGATGGGAATTTTGATCGTAAAACAGGTCCCTACGCCAACCTGGCTAGTCACATCGACCGACCCTCCGAGTTTGCGAATATATTCCCGGCTTTGGTATACGCCGATGCCCATGCCAGTTAACCCTTTGGTGCTTTCGAAGGGTTTGAACAACTGGCCTTTGATAAATTCATCCGTCATACCGCAGCCGGTATCCTGTACGAACACGACGACCCAGCCGGCGCTACGTTTTACGGAAATACTGACTTCGCCCGTTTTGTCCGTGGCGTCCTGCGCGTTCTGGATTAAGTGTATGAATACGCTTTTGAGTTTGTCGCGATCGGCGGTGATGGAAATCGCCGAGCTTTCACCACTGAAAGAGGGATGAGGCTCGCGTTTTGACTCATAGGCGATGACTTCCTTAATCAGGCTGACCAGATCAAACTGGGTGATTTCGTCTCTGGTGACGGGGTTTCTGATTTGCACCAGCAGATGGTTCATTTTTTTCAGGGCGTGTTCGGTGGTGCGAATCATATCGTCAATAAAGACGGGGTTGGTTTTATGCCTTTCCGCATTGTTCACCAGCAACGACAACTGAGCGATGATCGTTTTTAAATCATGCACCATGAAGGCGGAAGTTCTGTTGACCGCCTCAAACTGTTTTGACTCGGAAAGTCTATCCTGAGTCTGCAACAGCGCCAGATAGCCGCCAGCCTGACGGGCGACGATCTTCAATAAGTCGTAGTTTTCCCAGTTGAGTTCTATTTTGGCGATCGGCTCTGCGATCAAGACGAAGCCAAACAGGCTTTCTCGAACGAATAGCGGAACGATAAGCCAGGGTTTTTTGGTGTTCCAGATACAGTCTGGTATTTCCATGAGGTGATAGCGGGTAGGGTCGATCTGGTATTCCTTCAAATTGACGACCCAGTCGCCCTGGCTCAGAAACTCTATCAGCTCAGAGCTGACGTCGATCTTGTCGAACTTGATTTCACTCATGTTCCAGAAAGCTTTCGCCGAGAAGCTGTTGTCCTCGTCTCTTAACCATAATGCGCCGGCATGGCTCTCGACCAGGTTAGACATGACCCGGATGATTCTTTTTTCCAGCGCTTCATCGGAATCTAGCGCGGTGAGTAAGCGGGTGATGCTCAGCCACTCTTCCCGGTAGTCATATTTGTAGTTAAAGAAGTGCTGGCTGATAAAAACCATTAACCGTGCGCGCAACCAGGCGGAGCTGCCTAGTAGCACCAGAATAATGGTGGAAGAGAAGAAGAAAATAATCAGCAGCGCTTCGGACCAGGAGCCGCCAGCCGTGTTGATGTAGTAGCCGCCGGCGGACATGATGAGGAGGTACAGGCCGGCGAACACGAGGGCGCTGGTATGGAAGACAAACTGTCTCGATATCTGTACGTCAATGGGCTGTTTGCGCGTGTTGACCATGGTGAGCGCCACTAGCGGCGCGCAGATGGTGTTTACAGCGCCCCGGGCGTCCCAAAACGGCGCGGAGATCTTGTTGAACAGCAGCGCGTCAGAGTACAAAAAGAAGTCGTAGATATAAAAAGCGCCAATGCCCAGGCAGAGGTAGCGGATATTTGAGCGCTTATAGCCGGTGGCGTTGCGCCATACCTGCTCCAGCATGACCAGCCCCGCCAGGGAAACGCTGATTTGGCCGAGCAACAGCCACTGTCCTGAAATCAGCGGCTCGTCTGTAAAGCTGCGGGTGAAGCCCGCCACCAGCATGACCGCCAATACGGCGATGATAGACATGCCAAGCCAGTACTGAGTCGGCGTATTGCTTTTTCTTGGGCTGAGATTGATGCCCAGTATGATGAAAAGCACGCCAATCCAGGCCGCGTTGCGAACGACCTCCAGGCAGTAACGGGTGACGAAAGAGGGGGCTCCGATAGCCTGCTGCGCAGCAAGCGCTCCCAACCAGATAGAGGTGACCAGGCAAGCGGTCAACAACGCCCTGTCCACAAGGCGGCGCATATAACCCCTTGCGAGCAGAAGCGTAATAAGAAAGTAAACCAGGGCGCCAGTTGCGTGACTGATGGCTCCGAAATTAATAACCATACTGCAATACTAGGCCCGTCAAAGATGTCAAAGTCAGATCAGATGGATTCGTCAAGTATGCTGAAGGAAATGAAGGCTGTAAATATCGCTGTGGCGACGACGACCGGCAGGGATGGATTAGCCAACATAAATAGCCCGGAAATTAACCAGACATTCCTCACTATTTTCTTCTTCCACTTATACAGCCCTGTCGTTCGACGCAGGCTCGGATGCCTGCTCGCTTCCTCATCTGTAATGACTGCGCCTGGGTTGTAATACCGCTTCAGTGCGTAGTCCATCAAATCGAAGTGCCCCATGTCGACTTCTCCGCCTATGCGTTCGTCTTAAATAAAAAGTCTAGTACATACGTGAAGATGCCGCACAGGGCAAGTATGGGTCTACCGAAGCCTCTCAGCGTTATCCTTTTAAGTTACGGTAATAGCTGAAGATTTCATCCAGTGAATATTTAGGCGTGAACCCAAAAGTCGACCTGAATAGTTGGCCGTCGATGATCACTGGATATTTGAAATAGTTCAGCAAATAGGGAGGGAACGACTTAAGCTGCAGCATGTTGCTGATCAGTCTTGGCGCAATCGGTGGAATGGACCAAATTGGAATTTTTACGCAGTCGCAGCGGTCCAGCGCTTCTTGATAGGCGACCCAGTCTTCTGTCGCCACATTATAGATACCCCGATGATCCTGGCTTTTGATAACAGCGACAATCGCGTCCGCCATGTCTTCAATATGGATGAACTGCATCATCGGGGAAAAGCCCGCCAGCACTGGGCAATACTTGCTTGAGAGCAGCAGAGACATGGTGTTTCTGACGTCTGGGCCGACAATGTTGCAGGGGCGCAGCACGGTGATATTCAAATCCGGGTACTTCCAGAGATAAATGTTGGCCAGGTTCTCCAACTCCACTGAGTCGATCAGATCCATGGTCAATTCCGCGGCTTTGAGAGGGGCTCCTTCATCAATCAGCGCAGGATTGTAGGCGTTGGCTCCGTACACATGGTAGGTGGAAAGAATAATCACCTTGTGGATGTGATATTTGTGGCACAGGTCCAAAAGACGGTGGGAGCCAAGCACGTTAGAGTTATAGCGACGCATCCTGTTTTCTTCACTGGCGATCATCCTGCCGAGGTGAATAACGCCGGTGATGTTGTGCTTGCGGAATATGTCCTCAAACCCGCGCTTGTTGACGTCGATTCGATAGCTGGGAACATCGTCGCCCAGATACACCTGTTCACGAAAATCCACTGCGATGACTTTGTATTTTTCTCGCAGGCGCGCAATGACTTGTTGGGCGAGAGCGCCTGCCGCTCCGGTAACAAGTAACTCAGGTTTGGTCTTTTTTCTTCTCGCGGCCATTAAAATACCCTTTTCCGTTCATGCAGTCCCTTGTCGATCAGACGGCTGACCTCTGTCTTTACTTTATCCACGCGTTTGGTCACTTCGTCTTCCGTAATTTCTCCTGGCTCGAAATGTAGCGGCTCGCCAAAATTTAAAATGACCTTCGCTGGGAAGATAAACGGAATGGCGATGGGGGCGTAAGGAATGCCCAGCATCTTCGCCAGCGGAGCGATATTGGCGATGGCGGGAATAGTCTCTTCACAGCCAACCACGCCAACCGGAATAATCGGGGCGTTATGCTGCATGGCGAGGTGCATGAAGCCGTTGCCGAAACGTTTCAGTTGATATCGGTCCCGGTATAGTTTGCCGGAACCGCGGACGCCTTCAGGAAAAACGATGATGGCTTCCTCCCGTCCGAGCATCTTGGCGCAATTTACCGGGTCGCCCAGTACGGCGCCCATTTGGTTGAGCAGGTTGCCGATATAAGGGACTGTGGGGAAGAAGCGCTCAATCATGGCGCGAGGGATGCGGGGGCTGTCTTTACGAGTGGCTAGTGCGTAGGCGATTAGAACGCCATCAATAGGAAGCTGGCCGCTGTGATTGGCGACGATCAGCGCAGGCCCGGATGCAGGAATGTTTTCAATACCGTGAGTTTCAACCCGGAAATACTTCTCAAAGATGGGTTTGAACAGCGCCATTGCGACAATATTCGTGTCTACATTGAGGCCCCAGGGATCGTATCCGAGAGTTCCGACAGGTTTAGCGATGTTTGTATATTGGCGCTCCAGTTCCTCTGAGACAAAAATCCTTCTTAAAAGGGGGCGTAATTTCATGTCATTTATCCTTGGCGACATTGCAGCGTTTTTCTTATGTCTTATGGGCCGCTAGTATATCGATAAGGATGCATTGATGAAATCTGAAGCTGCATCATAAGCTTCTGATTTTGGCGCTAAATACTTTCGTTATATGAGTTTGTGAGCGAGATCAAAAAAACCCGAAACCCAGGGAGAGGCTTCGGGCTAGAGGTGTGAGTAGTATCCATGAAAGACTTCCTACATGACTGACCAGCAGGGTTGAGCAAGTCAGTCATCTTAAGTATTGATCTTTTACACATATTTACAAATCGAAAACGATTATTTTTTAATCATATTTTCTTATAACAATATAAGTTGCCTTTCATGAATGATATATAGGCAGGCAGATGGATCAATTATTCCAATTTGTCGTGATAACCCGGCAGATCATCAATATAAAGGTCGCTTTCCTCGGGAGAAAGTTTCTCGTTGCCGCTCCATGGCAATAACCGGTAGCGGGACTTGCTGTGTGAAAAATCAACAAACGGATACTTGATGATGTCGAAGTAGGGGGAGTAGTCAAAGTCGCTGGGCGTACACAGCTTCGGGTTGCGGCGAAATAGTTGGATGCCCTGCGCTGAGGTTTTTTTGACCAGAGGCAGAATGGGATACTGAATAGAGTTGAAGGCTTCCGCGATCATCGTGGAGCAGACAGTTTCCGTAGGCAACCCGGGGTGAGAACGAAACAGAGAGGAGCGCCAGCGTCGGGGCAGGATGGTCCAGGGCAGTAGAAAGCGAAACAGGTCGAAGATCTGGCGGATGTTGTAGTTGGCGCCCAGTTGCCGGATCGCGTAATTCAGAACATTCTGCGCGTCCTGATAATTCAGCTCTCTGGGGCGGCATATGCGGACATGATCACGGTCGTAACTGGATAGCGGCCGCACCACGGTGCCTCGGCCCAACTCACTTTCGACTATAAGCTGTATATTGGGTTGGCCATCGTAGTATTCGGAAATCCGCTTGCGCGTATAGGGGCTTTCAACCTCATGCAGGCGGCCTATATACAAGGCGGCGTGAGACCAGCGGCTTTGGGTGACGACCTTAATGACTTCGCTGACTCGGGAGCGACCTTCCACCAGAATGACGTCGCAGGGACGAATCTCATGGCGCAGGCGGTCGAAATTGCTCAAAGGGATTTCAGCGGCTGGTTTTTCTCTGACCAACCAGTCAACAAGCGTATCGAAAACTCCGGTTTTTATGCCTGCGCCCATTTTTCTACTTTGCGCCCACCTGTAAAAATCCTTTATGTGTTGATTACGTCGCCAGTGATAGTCCCCATCACTTTATACTAAATATATAGCATGGGCTTTATATGGCCGCATAGCATGAAAAAGCGGGCTTATATATCTTTAGCGCCTTTATCTTCCGGGCTTGTATTTTGCGCGGCTCGCAGCTCTCTTTTCCAGCTTTGCACCGCCACCTGTTCTTTGGACAGTTCAAGAATATCGACAATGAGTTCTATTACTTGGTCGTCCAACTGCATTAAGGCGCCGCCGCTACGCAGGTTAAGTTGTTCAAAACTGCTTTTGACGCCGTCAATATTGTCGGGAATCTCCAGATCTTCCAGCAGGTTGGCGATGGTGCTGACTACGATGTCGGCGATGGTGTCCTCCAGTCTGCCGGTGATATTGCTGCCAATAAAAGGAATGGCGTTGACGCGCCTGAAATTGACATGGGACTGCATGGCGTCGGTGAGGCTGCGACGCAGCTTGGCGACGAGCGGATTATCCGGGTTAGAGCGCATATTGCCGGACAGTTGGGTCACCATATGCGACCAGGTTTCCGCCAGTACAGGCAATCGGGGTTCGACGATTTTTTCCGCAATACGCCGTCCTATTTCGGAGTCATGACGCAGATCTTCCTGGATGCCGGAAATAACCTTAACCACCACCCGGTCGCTAAGTTCTTCGAGGAATACGTTGTAGTAAAAGGCGAAAAACGTGAACAGACGCGTGCTGGTGACGTCGATAATTTTATATTTATGCAGACGATAAATAATGGAAAACACGCGCAGGAAACGCAGTAGTCGGGTGGAGCCCAACGGTATGCAGCCAAGCAGGTCATACCAGTGCAGAAAGGGAAAGAAGTACCAGCGCTCGAATGTTTTCTCTTTGATGGCGACAAGCCAGCGCAGCATAAACTCTGATATAAACAGGGAGACGAAAGCGAGGTCCACCAATAAAAAGTTCTCATGCATCAACACTAGAGGCTCGTGCAGCCAAGGGGTGTAGTTGCGCGTCAGGAACTGCATCGCCGCTGTATCGAATAGAGCGTCAATAATGATCAGGGACAGGTTAATGATCAGCATAAAGAGCATGAACAGATCGAGGGCGATCCATATTCCCTGGCGGCTTTGCCTGAGGTGCTCGTAATCGACTTTTAGCAAACAGCGCTCCTTGAAGTTGTGTTTATTTAATTAGATAACACGGCTAGCCTATTTAATAAAGGCGTTCGCGCGCGTTAGTATGTCGCATTATTTGGCGTGCGGCGTTTAGAAAATATAGGCGCGTGGACACGGTAAAACAGGTTGGCAAATGGAATCGGCGGCGAATTGAGTGCATGACTATGACAGATCAGGACAACAACCCTAATTCCCCAAAGCAGGTGTCACAAAAAATAAAGGACTCAGCGCGTCAAATCTGGCTGGCTGGATTGGGCGCCTACAATAAGGCGGAAGAAGACGCTGGCAAAGTATTTGAGAAGTTAGTTCAGGAGGGAGAGGAGTTGGAGAAGAAAACCCGGGGCGTGTTTGAAAAGCAGTTGAAGGCGGTTGAAGACCGGGTGGAGGAGGTGAAAGACAAGGCCAACACCACTTGGGATAAACTGGAGCAGGTCTTTGATCAGAGAGTCTCGCGCGCACTGCACCGTTTGGGCATGCCTACCTACAAAGAGTTTGAGGCGCTACGTCGGGAAATCGAAGAATTGAAAGCGAAAATCGACGAGCTTGAGAGGTCGAAAATGAGCGGCGAATAGAGCAAGCAATACTCTTTAAGCCTGTTGTCGGGCGCTAAGTGAGATACTCCCGGCTCATCGTCATCAGCGCCTGCCTTTCTCCGTCGCGCAGGTAAGGCGCCACCAGCGACATCACCTGATATACCCCGTGCGATAAGTCGATATCCTGCGCATCCGCAGGGTGGCGGATGAGGTCAAAACTTGGCCAATAAGTAATGGTCAGGACAATATTGTTGCAAAGCGCCTCCAGTTCTTCGTTGGTGCCGATCAAAATCTCTTGACCGCGAAGACTGGAGCATATCGTCAGGGAGGCATCCGTCTTTTTATGAAGGATTTTTTTAAAGCGGGGGCGGATGCGTTCGTAGCGTTGCAGGATGTTGACCAAGTCTTTGTAGAGGAAACGGTATTCGGCGATTCTTTCAAAGATCAGGTGTAGAAACAGCCATTGATCTTCAATGCTTATCTCCACATTGGGAACATCCAATAACTCCAGCATTTGTTGCTCAAAGCGCGCGAAAAGCTCATGCAGGATTTCGGTCTTGTTCTTGTAATGGTAGTAAAGGTTGCCGGGGCTGATATCCAGTTCGTCCGCAATTTGCAGCGTGGTGACGTTGGGCTCGCCGAACCGGTTAAACAGGTCCAGGCTGATGTGGATGATGCGCTCCCTTGTTTTCATGCAACCTTTCTTAGCATCCTGTGGTTTCCAAGTCCCGATAATAATTCACTTTTCGCGTGTGCAAGGCAATTCCGAGCAGTGAAAATCGATAATTATTACCCAAAGTCCATGGGGCGGAGGGTGTCACTCCAGGTCAAAGTCAGCCCAGATTGGACAATGGTCGGAGGCCTTCTCCATACCCCGAATCTCGTAGGATACGCCGGCGTCGACGCAGCGGGCCGCCAGCGGTTGCGTGGCGAGAATCAGGTCGATGCGGAGGCCGCGCTTGGGATCATCCTCGAATCCACGACTGCGGTAGTCGAACCAGCTGTAGCGGTCTTTAACGTCAGGAAAATGCTGACGGAATGTGTCAACAAGGCCCCAGTCCAGCAGACGGTTCAGCCACTCACGTTCTTCAGGCAAGAAACTACACTTTCCGGTTCTGAGCCAGCGTTTTCGATTCTCTTCGCCGATACCAATGTCGTTATCCGTATGCGAAACGTTCATATCGCCCATCACAACTATCGGCTGATCCGGTGAGCGTTGTTTTAGGAAGTCCAGCGTTCCGGCGTAAAATCGCTGCTTGTTGGGGAATTTGTCGGGGTGGTTTCTGCTCTCGCCCTGAGGGAAATAGCCATTGCAAACGACAAGAGTTTGATCGCCCGCGGCGTACTCGCCCACAATCCAGCGTTTGTGCGCCTCTTCGCCGTCACCTTCAAACCCCTTAATGCAACGCAATGCGGGTTGTTTGCTAAGCAGGGCGACGCCGTAGTGGCCCTTCTGGCCGTAATATTCCGCTTGGTAGCCCATCTCGTTGATGGCTTCAATCGGAAACAGGTCGTCAATGACTTTGGTTTCCTGCAGACCGATGATGTCCGGCTGATATTGGCTGATAAGTTCTTTCAGCTGATGAAGACGTGAACGTACGCCGTTTACGTTGAATGAGACGATCCGCATGATAAGTACCTACCGGAAAAGGGAATTGTTTCGACATGTTGCGGGCCAATATACCGAACAACGTTGTCTATATGAAGAACCAAATCCTTGCGGTAGACGTATATAAACGAAGCATGTAGGAGCGAAGCTTCTATCCCGCTGGTTGAGTCGTATACGTTCATTGGTCTTTGGAGGCTGAAAGTGGAAAACAGCAAACGTCCTCAAATTGGCGTCAGTGCATGTTTAATGGGGGAGCAGGTCAGATTTGACGGCGGCCATAAGAAGTCTTCTCTTCTGACTGACCGGTTGCGAGATGTGTTCGACTTTCAGGCTTTCTGTCCAGAGGTGGCCATTGGCATGGGCATCCCACGTCGTCCGATTCGCCTGATAGAACGGGACGGACAAGTGCGAGCGGTGGGTTCGAAAGATGCGGAGCTGGACGTTACAGACAAGTTGGCCTCTTACGCGGTATCGCTGGAAGACAAAATTTCGCGTTTGGATGGCTATGTCTTTATGCAGAAGTCGCCGAGCTGCGGAGTCTTCAGAGTGAAACTATATAATGAAAGCAGTGACGCCGTTATTGGCGCCAGGGCGGGAATATTTGCAGAGAAAGTGATGCAGGCGCATCCCAATATGCCGATCGAGGAAGCAGGGCGGCTAAATGAGCCTGCGTTACTGGAAAACTTCGTGGTGCGAGTCTGTTGTTATCGCGAATGGAAAGATCAAGTGCTGGCCTCTCCTTCACCGGAGAAGCTGCAGCTATTCCACCGCAGATATAAGTATTTGCTGATGGCGCATCATCCACAGGATCAAATTCTGTTGGGTAATATTGCCGCGCAAGTCAGATCGGCCTCGATGGAAGGGGCGCTTAAACAATACGAAACCGTTTTGATGCGCTGTCTGACTCATCGAGCGCAACGAAAGAATCACTTTCATGTGCTTACCAATATTTCCAAAGTGTTGCGCAAGACGATGAATGGCTGGCAGAAGCAGGAGTGGGACACCGTGTTGACGGATTACCGCCATGGCGTCATTCCATTGGTGGCCCCATTGACGCTGCTGAAACACTACTGCTCTGCGACGCAGGATGGATTTCTCGCTGAGCAGGTCTATCTGCAACCGTATCCTTCCCATTTAGGGTTGAGGAACGCTATTTGAGTGAAGCCTGTCAGGCTTGTTTTCCATGGGGAGGTTAGCGCCTCCCCGATGCTTCACGGCTTGCGGTAGAAGTGGGCGATGGTTTCGTCTTCAAACTTATGGAAGAAGTTGCTGACTTCGCCAATGCGAACATATTGAGGGCGCGTGCGTTCGGGATCTGAAGGCTTTTGCATGACTTTGATATCTTCGTAAGCCCCTTTGATTTTGGAAAAACGTGCTTTCAGCGCACAGCAGACGACCTGCTCCGGCTTTAAATCATGGCGTTCAGCCAGCATGATTTTGATAGATTCCTGATCAATGGTTTCTGTGCTCTCTTGTGTATGAAGATGATGGGGGCGTACTCGGTTTATCATCATTTGCGAGTAACTTTTTGGCTGCTTTCTGGCGAGCAGTCTGAATTGCTCCCAAAAGTAGTTATCCGTTAAGTAGCAGAACTCATTGATATCAGTGAGGCAGGATCTCACATACTCTCCCACGTCCGGTTGACCGATGACTTCCTCCATCGCCTGTCGCAACAGCCAGTCAAAGCCTATGGAAGTTTTGTGACCATAAACTTTGCGATACATCTGATGGCGGGAGTAGACGAAATCTTCCAGTGCGCCCAGACCTTTCGGGGTGATGGCGAGGCCCATCCAGTTGGACTCCGGGTCCCAGCCTACATGAAGGTTCTTCAGCAAGTGATCAAGGTTGAAGCCGCCTATTGTCACTGAAGAGTGGAATCCATCTCGCAGCATGTAATCTGCACGATCAGCGTCAATTTCACCGGAGACAATCAGGCGCAGCAGGCGGACAATATGTCTCTCTGGCTGCTCGGGTGTTTCCGTCGAGCCACTGAGCAGCGGCCAGATTAACTCCGCATGCCGGGCGAACTCCGGCGTCACCGCGCCAGCAGTTGTTTCCATTAGCGCGCTGACGTCAAGGGCGGAAAAGGGCGATTTCTCGGCATTTTGAGAATGCAGGATTTCCCACGCGCAGCGAACGGAATAGTGCTCATGCTCCAGCTTATCCGGGGGCGCCGGATACAGGGCCGTCATGTCTTTATCGCTGATATTGGCCTGAGCCCACAAACGTTGAAACGGTTCACTGGTTCCCAGCATGGCGGCGATACTAGGGACTTTCGAAAACTGATGAGAGAAACTACTATGCCCGCAATCGTGCAACAGGCACGCCAGTCGCGTCAGCTTATTGAAAAAATCAATCGACGCCAAGGGCAGGGAAGAGGATGCTTGAGTTATTCTGTGCCTGCGCATGCAGGACTCCATCAATCCTCGGAACATTTTATGTCCGACATGCATGACGCCGATGCTGTGAAGGAAGCGTGAGTGGGTGGCGCCTGGGAATACCAACGAAAGAATGTCGTTTTGACAAATGTGGCGTAAACGTTGGAATAGCGGGTGATCGATGACGCGAACTTCGTGCTCAAATAACGTAATCGCGCCGTGTACGGGGTCCATTATGAGGCGATCTCTGACGCCCAGAAGATCGTATAAGAACTTATCCATGCTGAATTATTAAGAAATTGGATAGAGAGAAATGCGTATAAAATCTCATAGGGGCAATTAGTATGATAATTCTAATTTTTGACATTATGTTGCAAATGTATCTTGCAGGTCGAGCGGTTGTCCGCTAAAAACAAAGTAACGAGCTACAATAATATTCACTATGCCAGCTGTCGACCTACCCCAGTGTATAAAAATAGCTTAATAAGTAAGTGGCGCATGAGCCATGGCTGATCTAGAGGAAGCTCTTCTCATAATCGACTCCGACGAGGATGTATCCCGTCACATGAAGGAACACCTTACGTCCAGGGGGTTCCATGTGGTGCACTGCGCGTCGGTTAAGTGTTTTACGGATCTCAAAGCGCAGGTCACTCCCGACATCATCATTGGAGACCTCACTTCGGACGACATTAAGTCGTTGTATTCGCTGCTAAAAGACGTTCACCCCAGACCTCCCATTGTCATTCACAGCAAACGCGCTGGCGCGGAAGATATTTTGGGCGCTCTGCGTTCCGGCGCATCTGACTATATCGTCAAGCCTGTGGCGGATGTCGCGGTGTTGGACGAGGCCATTCAACGACAAATCGATCAAGTGCGCGTGTATCGCGAAAACCAGCAGTATCGATATGACCTTGAGCTGGCCAATAAAGAGCTGCGCGCAGGGTTGGAGGAATTGCAGGCGGATCAGCGCGCAGGTCGTCATGTGCAAATGAAAATGCTGCCTGAACGGGAAGTGGAATATGGCGGCATTCAGTTTGATCATTGCATCAAGCCGTCTCTATATCTCAGTGGCGACTTTTTTGATTATTTCCGTTTAAGCGGCGATAAGATTGCATTCTATTTCGCGGACGTTTCCGGTCACGGCGCCTCGTCCGCCTTCGTGACCGTGTTGCTTAAAAATTTGAGCAATCGACTGCAGCGTAATCTGCGTCGCCAGTCCAGCGATGACATATTGTACCCAGACCGCTTTTTGAAGCGGGTCAATGCCGAGTTATTGGATACGGATCTTGGCAAGCATCTCACGATGTTCGCTGGCGTCATCGATCTGCAAACCCGGGTGTTGAGCTATTCCATGGGCGCTCATTTCCCCATGCCAGTGATGTCCGTGAACGGCGTCAGTCGTTATCTGGACGGCAAGGGCCCGCCCGTTGGCTTATTTGATGATCCGGTTTACCCCTTGTACGAAGAGCCGCTGGCGCTGGGATTCTCCCTTGTTATATGCTCTGATGGCCTGCTTGAGGTGATTAATGCCAAATCACTCGCAGAAAAGGAGCAAGCATTGCTTGAAACCGTGCAGGAGGCGCGTCACACTATACCTGAACTGGAAAAAGCGTTCGGGTTGAGGTGGATTACCGAATTGCCCGATGACATAGCAATCGTGTCTATTATGGAAACGACGGTGTAATTGATGTCAGGGTATAAAATACTCCAGGCGGAAAAGCAGGGTGTTTACGTACTGAAGTTTATCGGAGAGATCCGACTGAATTTGTGTTCCACATTGGACCATTTGATCGACGAGATGAAAGAAGATCAGTCTTTCATAACGGTGGTCATTGATCTTACAGAGACGAGTATTGTCGATAGCACGACGCTCGGGCTCCTTGCAAAGATTGGGATTTTCGCCAAAAAGCACCGCAAAATTCTACCTACTATCGTCTCCACCAACGAGGATATTACTCGCTTGGTGTTGTCGATGGGGTTTGATCAGCTGTTCATTATTGTTGAAAAAGCCGCCACGGACATTGAGCACCTCTCGGAAATTCCGATTCTGCTGGCCTCAGAGCAGGAAGTGCGTGAGAAAGTTCTCGCCGCGCACAAAGTTCTGATGGAGCTGAATGAGAGCAATCGAGCCGCCTTCAAAGATCTGGTGCAGGCGCTGGAATGTGATCAAGGGCCTGCATCCTCCGTATCATACTGATTCCTATAAATATTGACGCGAGGGCGTTGCTGATAAGCGCCCTTAGTCTCGTCAAGGCCTTCCAAAGTATCTCTTCTCGGATTGTCATATCTTTTTTGTATAAGCATTTATAGCTGAGCTTTCATCATGCTGCCTGTGCGCTATCTTTTTATGGTGGGATGAGTGATGTCGTAAAGGGCGGTGGCATATGTTTTCTAAATCTGAAAAGTGTTAGAAAACTTCCACTTGGACGCTTACACTGGCGTTAAATGACAACCTAAACACAGTTAGTTCTATGGAAAAATCACAAAAAGTCACTGTTCTCGGCGGCGGCAGCTTTGGTACTGCACTGGCGAATATTGCGGCGGGTAACGGCTACCCCACGGTTCTGTGGATGCGAGACCAAGAGCGTGCTGCGGAAATGAGCAAGACAGGGGAGAACGCCCGATATCTTCCCGGAGTAAAGCTGAACGAAAATCTAATTTGTACGTCTGACATGGAAGAGGCGGTGGCGAACAGCGACTTGGTCTTGGTGTCCGTGCCGAGCAAATCCTTCGGCGATGTAGTGCGGGATGCTAAGCAGTACGCTAAACCCGGACAATTCTGGCTGAGTACGACCAAGGGAATTGATGAGAAAGGCTTCAAACTGATGAGCGATATCCTGCGGGAAGAATTGACCGAGCAGGAAATTGGCGTAATCAGTGGCCCCAACCTGGCGAAGGAGATTGGGCAGGAAAGCCTGGCCGCCACTGTGGTCGCCAGCAACAGCGAGCCAGTAAGGACTCTGGTGCAGGATGTCCTGAGCTGTCGTTATTTTCGTGTTTACGCCAATGTGGACATGTATGGCGTAGAGCTGGGCGGCGCATTGAAAAACATATATGCGATCATCGCGGGACTGGCCTCCGCGCTGGAGCTTGGCGAAAACACCAAGGCAATGCTGATTACGCGCAGTCTCGCGGAGATGAGCCGCTTTGCGGTATTCATGGGCGCCAATCCGATGACCTTCCTAGGGTTGGCTGGCGTAGGCGACTTAGTGGTGACCTGTAGCTCGCCTCTCAGTCGCAACTATCGCGTTGGGTTCGCTCTGGGTAAGGGCGAGAAGCTGGAGGATACCGTGGCGGCGCTGGGGGAAGTGGCGGAGGGCGTTAATACCACGCGTCTGGTGCGGGACAAATCCAGGGAGCTGGGTGTGGAGATGCCTTTGGTGGAGGGGCTTTATAAGATTATTTATGAGCACTTCCCCATTAAACAGGTGGTTTCCCAGCTTATGCTGCGGGAGCAAAACAGTGATGTTGAGTTTGTATTGCCGCGCTCGGAAGCCAATTGAGGGAATCTTTCATGCGAACCTGTTTTCTTATGCGTCACGGTGAAGCGGAAATGCGAGCGCCCTCGGACAGTCTGCGCGAGTTGACTGCCTATGGCCGCACGCGTACGCGAGAAGTCGCGGAGCGACTGGCAAGTCATCATGACGGCGAGTTGACCCTATTACACAGCCCTTATGTGCGTGCTACTCAGACTGCTGAAATAGTGGGAGAGGTACTTTCCCGAATCACGTCGGTGCATGTTATGGAGTTGGCTACTCCAGATGATGATCCCAGGGCGTGCCTAGCGGCATTGGAGTCTTTCGCGAGTCAGAATCTGATTCTGGTTACTCATATGCCGCTGGTGGCGGCGCTTGCTGCGTTGCTGGAGCATGGCGGGACTTTCCCTTCCACAGGGTTCCAGACCAGCGAAATTCGTGAATACGAAATGCCGGTCTGGGGGCTGGGATGTGCGATGGAAAAAAGCCGAATTTATTGAGTTAACAACTCTTTCAGCACCCGAGCGGCGGTTTCCAGATCTTTTTTCCTGGTATAGAAATGAGGGGAGAAACGAATGCCGCCGCCACGGGATGCGCAAATAACGTTTTTATCCATCAGCTGCTGGTGCAGCTCAGGCATAGTGCGTCCCTGGATAGTAAAGGTAAGGATGCCGGCGCAACGATCTGCATCGTTGGACGTAATGAACTCGATGCCGTCGATGTCAGATAACAGCGCTTTCAGTGTGACGACGTTTGCGCTGATTTTTCCGTAAACTTCTTCAATACCCACTTCCGCCAGCAACGCCAGACTGGCTTCCAGGGCGAAAATTCCCAGCATGTTAGGGCTGCCGCACTCGAAGCGGGTGGCGTTGGGCGCAGGTTCCCAGGTGTCTTTGCTGTAGTCGCCCCGGTCTTTCACCATGTGCCAGCCATATTGAGTAAGTTGCAGGCTTTCAATGCGCTGTTTGTTAACGTAAAAAACGCCAAGTCCTTCCGGACCTAACATCCACTTATGGCCGTCCGCCATTAAGAAATCGATATTGTCCCGCTGCACATCGGTGGGGCAAACTCCCAGGCTTTGAATGGCGTCTACGCAGAACAGGATGTCTCTACGCTTCAGCTCCGTGCCCAGAGAGGTCAGCTCCATCTTCAGACCTGTGCCGTATTGCACGGAACTGATGGATACGAGACGCGTCTTGTCAGAAAGGGCGTTTAGTACCGCCTGTTCTGGCGTTTCGGCTTGCATCAGTTTGGCTTGCACAACGCGGACGCCAAATTTTTCCTGCAGGGATTCCCATACAATGCGATTGGAGGGGAACTCTTGATCGGAAATCACGACTTCATCGCCCGCTTTCCAGTCCAGGCCATATGCGACGAAAGACAGCGCTTCTGATGTGTTTTTGACTAGAGCGATTTCGTTGATGCTTTCGGCGTTTACCAAGTCTTTGAGCAACAAACGCAAAGAACGCTCTTTCTTAAGCCACTCAGGATAGTGGGTGGCGCCAGTCTTGAGGTTTTCCCTGGCGAAGGTTTCGATGGCGGCTACGGCGCGCGAAGGCCAGGGGGCGACTGCTGCGTGGTTGAGGTAGGTGATGGACTCGTCCAGAGGAAATTCATCGGCGACCAGACGGTCAAAAGAGGCGTTGTCTAAAGGCATGGGTAATATCCGCGTTTTGTCGCCGTAGCGGCGACGTTTATTCCGTTATAATGGGCGTCTTTAAAGTGAGGACTCTAGTATGGGGGCTATCCCGATTCAATACGTAGAACCTGTTTTCAGGCCCCCCAGTGAGGCGGGATCGCTGATATTGCAGGTCACCAACGGTTGTTCCTGGAATAATTGTGTCTTTTGCGAAATGTACACTTCTGAGCAGAAAAAATTCAAAGCAAAGCAAGAAGATATCGTATTCCAGGAAATTATCAAAGTAGCCCAAACTGCGCCTCATGTACGCAGAGTTTTCCTTGCTGACGGCGACGCCATGGTGCTTTCGACCCGTCGTCTGAAGCAGATACTACAGTGGCTGAATCAATACTTTCCTGATTTGCAGCGAGTGTCTTCTTACTGTCTGCCAAGGAATATCAAGAAAAAGAGCGTGGAGGAACTGGCTGAATTAAAAGCGCTTGGCCTGGATTTGTTATACGTCGGCGCGGAATCAGGCGACGATTTGGTCCTGGCCAAAGTTATGAAAGGCGAAACCCGGGAAAGCACAGTAGACGCCTTACTGAAAATAAAACAGGCGGGGCTGCGTAGTTCGGTAATGATATTAAATGGCTTGGGCGGACGTCGTTATGCGGAGCAACATGCTCTCAACAGCGCCAGATTGGTGAATGAAGCGCAGCCCGATTATCTCTCCACGTTAGTCGTTTCCTTTCCGCTGGGGGAAGCGCGGCTGCGGGCGAGCTTCGATGACTTTGATATGCCGACTCAACAAGAGTTGTTCAGAGAAGTCAGGACCTTTCTCGCCGCTACCGAACTGAACAAGACCATCTTTCGCAGCGACCATGCCTCCAACTATCTAGTGCTTAAAGGCGTGCTCGGAAAAGACAAAGAGAAGTTGCTGCAACAGGTGGATATGGCTATTAATCATCCAGAGCAGATACGCCTGCGTCAGGAGTGGCAGCGTGGCCTGTAATATTCCGGTGTTAACGGGCGTTATATGGATGCAAGCAGGAGTTCAATTTTGAGTGATCAACATTCCCCGATACGTTCCGCCGCGGAACTGTCAGAGCAATTAGCTGCGATCTCCGGCGTCAAGCGGCCTCCAGTTGAGTCCTGGAATCCTACGGTGGAGGTTAGCGTTGATATCAAAATTCAACGTGACGGTAAGTGGTTCTACCAGGGCAACCCCATTGAGCGCATAGCCTTGGTCAAGCTATTCGCAAGCGTCCTCAGGAAAGAAGTGAGTGATTACTTTCTGGTCACGCCAGTGGAAAAAGCCAGAATAGAAGTGGAAGACGCCCCTTTTGTCATCACGGCAATGGAGCGTTATAAAAACGACGCAGACCAGCCTTGCATCATGCTTACAACCAATCTGGACGAAAGCGTCTTGGTTTCCGCAGAGCGCCCAATCAGAGTACATATTGACCCTGTCACCGAAGAACCATCCCCCTACGTTCTAATCCGCTCGGGAATGGAGGCGTTAATTGGACGTAACGTGTTTTACCAGCTGGCTGATTTGGCTGAAGAGCGTGTTATTGATGGTGTGGCGGCGTATGGGGTGGAGAGTGCTGGGGAGTTTTTTAAGCTTGGTTAGCAAAACCTGGCGCTACAGCATCATTACCAGCCTTAACAATTCCCCCACTCAAGCCACAGAATCCGACCCACCCTTAGCCTCCAGTAATCCCGGTTTGATCAGCGAGTAGTAACGGTATTGGCCGGGGCTGGATTTTTTGGCTTCGTACATGGCTTCGTCGGCGTAGCGGAGCAGGGTGGTTTCGTCGTCGGCGTCGTCCGGGTAGATGGCGATGCCGATGCTGGGGGAGGTGTGGATATGGACGCCGCCGAGGATATACGGGCGCGACAGGCTGATGACGACGCTTTTGGCGAGGCGGGCGGAGTTGTTGAGGTTCTTGTGGTCAAGGGCGACGATGACGAATTCGTCTCCGCCCAGGCGGGAAATCAGATCAGACTCGCGACAGATGCTTTTCAGGCGAAATGCGACTTCTTTTAATAGTGCGTCGCCGGCGTCATGGCCGTAGGTATCGTTGACCGCTTTGAAACGGTCCAGATCCAGATAGAGCAGCGCCAGCTTGCGTTTGCGGCGACGGGCCATGGCGAGTTCCTGAAACAAGTAGGCGGTCAGAAAGCGCCGATTGGCGAGTCCTGTCAGCGAGTCATGAGTGGCGAAATATTCCGCCTGACGCTGTGCGGTCATCTCTGAAATAAGCAGTGCGGCGCCAGCGGGGCCGCTCTGTTCATCTTCGAAGAGAGGCAGGCAGGCGGCGAGGAAGTGTCTCTCTACCTCATTCGCCTTGCCCCCGATAACGGCCTCGGCGTTGTAGGAAGGAGTTCCTGATAGCAGTGTTTGTGAAAGCGGCGTTTCAAACTGCCTAAGAAGTTCAGATGCAAGCTCGGTGACGCTGCGTCCGTGCACAACGGTATTTTGCAGCCCGCTCCACTCAGCGAGCTTCACGTTCATGCGCAGGCAGTGCATGGTCTGGTCAACAATGACAATCCCAATAGGCGCGCCTTCATAAAGCATATCCAATTCCGCATATTGACGTTGCAATGCCGTTTCCCTGGACTTCAACTGCTGCATCATGTCGCCCAATGCATCGCTCAAAAGGTGAATTTCCTGGGGCGCTGATTGCTGCATGCGAAAGGCGATCAGACGCGCGCCGTCTTTGATCTGACGGGCGGAAGCCGCGAGAGATTTCAATGGACGGGAGATTTGCTCGGCTATGCCCCAGCCGACCAGGGCGAATGCCGCGGCGATGATCGCTCCCCACCGCCAGATAACCGTGCGTAGCTGGCGGATCGGCTCCAGCGCGGTGTCCGCCTGCTGACGCGCCACCACGGTCCACCCCAGGCCTTTGAAACTGCGAAAGCCTTTGGTGTCGGCGAACCCTGTGAGATAGCGTTCGCTGTCTGGCCATTGAATCAACCCAATCGCGTTGGCTCTAAGCGAATCCGGCAAATGGATGTCCAGGGCGAGCAGGGAGTCTGGCCCCAGGATGACGCGGTTTTGCTGGGAGACAACCAATAGCTCGAACTTTTGGCTCTGGTGACGCAAGACATTCGCCGCCTGCTCTGAGGCCCAATCCCAGCTCACATAGGCGCCCAGTACGCCGATGACCAACCCTTGCCCGTTGCGAACTGGGGCGGCTATCTCAATGAAATTGGAAAGCTTGGTCGTGAAGCCGGGATTATTGATGGCGTCCTGGCGCAGGCTGCGAATGTCGCCCACATAAGGACCGGCTTCTCCACCCAGCCACCAGGACTGGCTCGCGACATTCAGCCCTTCCATCAAACCATTGGTGGCTTGCAATACGTCGCCGTTTTCGTCGGTGAATCCGATCCAGGCGTAATATTCCTGGGTTCTTTTCAGCGCCTCCAGAATATTGCGGCGTTCCTCCTCCTGGCCTTCCCGCAAATGGCGCATGGTGGGAAGGCTGGAGACATTGATGATATCCCGCAGCCTTGCGTAAATTCCCCGATCCAGGTCTTCGGCCAGTTGCGACGCGGCGCCGATAAACTGGCGATCCAGTTCTTTTTGCAGGCGGTGAGAAGCTTCATAGTCGACAATAGCGCTCACCACGGCGGTCGTCGCGATGACCACCCCGGCGAAGCTGAGGGAGAGCAGGGTCCTTAACCTTAGGCTCATTGCGGACGTCCTGGCCACAAGGGGAGAGTTCTTTAGGTGTAGATGAGCGGACTTAAAACTGCAAGACGGAAGCCGTGGCGTAAGAAAATATATTTTGCGCCAGACAATCCTGGCGTTTAAGCCTTAAAGGCTCCAGTCCTTGACCAGACGGCCTTCGTCAAGTTCCACCACCATCACTCTGCCGTCATCGCTATACAGGGCCAGCTGTTTGGGGAAGAACTTCATGTTCACTGGCGCAAAGCCCTCAACATGAATGGACAGGCAGAGCTGGCGGATAAGTCGGCCTTGTCTTGCATACAGGCGAAACTTGCGACCACCGCCGGGACTCTGGGTTTCCACCGCCAGCCAGTCATCCTGCAGCAGCGCATGGGCTATTTTATCCGTTGGCGGCAGCGCTAATGGTTCTCCACGATGATCGCCCTCAAGGAGCGATAAATGCTCCGCTCCATTGTCGCCCTGATCCGTGAAAAGGCCGGCGATGACGCCATCTGGGCCCATCGCCAGAGGGCGGCATTGACGAATGATCGTTTTGCTGACCGGGTCGCGTGCGCGCAGGAAAAAGTGCGGTAACCGATAGCGCCACAACTCGAAGGCGTCCCCGGAGCTTTGCACCAGCATTGTCAGCGCCTGGGGCGTTCGATTGAGCGCAACGACATGGCCTGGCAAGTCGGAAATGCTCCATAACGCACTTCTCTGGGAACTCAATACATCCAGCGACCACAGGCTGGTCCCTTCTGCGGCGATCCATTGTCCGCCATCGAAGCTGGTGGCGATGCGGTCAGCTTTAAGTTCCAGCCAACGGCGTACGCTGCGTCCGGCGAGATCAAAATATTGCGCTTTGATAAAGCTTTCATTGCGATCCAGCACCAGCGCTCGATTGCCGTGATCCGAACCCACCAGCGCGCGTGCGCCGACGGACCAGCTATGAACGCAGTGGCCCCGTGCGTCATACATAAACAAGCCGGCGTCGCCGCGTGCGACAAGAAGGCCGCCATTATGCAGTGGGCAAATGTCCAGGATGGCTGCGCCATCGCCTTTGGCAAGGCTGTATTCCAGAGGCGTGGCGCGAACATGCAGTGGTTCTCCGGCTCCATGATGAGCCGCGCCCAGAGCGAGCGCGCTTACCTCATGACTCAGTAATGGATCGGCCGCTACGCCGAGAAGTCGCTGCAGCGAACGCTTATCGTACTTCGCATGCCCTGTGTTCAGCTCTTTGAGCAGGGCGCGAACCGCTGTTTTCGCCGCCAGCCGTACGCCTTCCTGTTTGGCGTCCGCGCCATTGCTGACGCTTAACTCCTGAATGAGGGCGCGGCGGACATGGGCGTATTCAGCTCGATCGTCAGAAAGTATTCGCTGCGCTTCCCGTAGATAAGCTTGAGCGTTCGTTTGATGCCCTGTCTTCAGGTAATAGATCAATAGTTTCGCTGCGTTATCGCCACCTTCGGAAACAGCCCGGTTGATCCACTCAATCACCTCGTCGCGCTTATCCTCCAACGGCCAGGCGAGCGTCACCGCCTCATGGAAGGCGCCTTCTGCGGCTTGTTGGCTGGCGAATTCCCAGCGCATTCGGGCGGCTTCTTCCGGCGCGTGTCGATGTAGCAGGTCGAGGACGGCTCTGTAGCATTCAGTCTGTCTGACGATGGCGATGGCCCGGGCCGTATCCCCGGCTAGGAGCCATTGCCGCACGACCCGGGCGGGGAAAAGTTGTTGTCCTTCCGCCAGTTCCGCCGCCAGTTTGAACCTGCCGTGCTTTTCCAGATAGTCCACCGCTCTCTCGTATTTGCGCAACAGATCCGCCAGTACGAACGCCGCTTCTTCTATTTTGCCGGCGGCGTCCAGCCGTTTGAACGCCTGCTCGTAGGTCCGTTCCAGCAGGCTCATGGACTCATCTTGCACGTAAATTGAGCCGCCGCTGCTTTGTCGGTGGGTGCTCAGGGAGAGATCCTGGCGGGCGTCGGGCGAGCCAAAAGCAGGGCGTTCCGTGTTCCTATCGAAGGCGTCTCTTATATCCCCCAGTGGTATCGCATTTTTTAACGCCTCTTCCAGTAACCCTTGCTCAAACAGTTCCATCATCTTATGCAGATGCTGAGCCTGTCTTCTGCCAAGGAGAGCGCCCATGCGGGTGGTCATGAGATACATGGACACCGCATCGCGCATTCGCGACCATGGCGTGCTGGGCTTGCGCCTCTGACCTGACGCCACCCCGGAACCATTCTCTCCCGACGGTCTGAATAACCCGGATAGCGCGGCGCGAACCAAACCGGTAAGCGTCGGGCCGGCGTTTGCTCCAGACTGCATCTGCTTTAGCGCGTTAAGAGTCTCCTGTTGCGCTTGCGACGCTTCTAAGCCGGCTTCTTTGAATACCTGGCGGACATTGCTGTCGACATGCTGGATGGCGGCCTCAGGCGGGCTGATTTCCCCCAGCGGCTCTACCGTCAGAACCTGGTAGCGGTTAATGGCGATAAACCCGGACGGATCGCGCAGCTTCTCCTTGTGTAAAGAGTGCCTGGTCAAATCGCCGGCATGCTGCCGCAGCAACCACTGTAAAGACCCGTCTGGCGCAAATTGGCCGTCATGCAAGGGAGTGGTCGACAGTGTGTCGCCATAACGCACCAGCGCATAACCGCTTATCTGTTGGCAGTCCAGTTCTCGTGGCCGTGGCCAAACCAGCGCCCAACATTCGTCAAGCTCATAAAGAAAGGAGCCCGGAATCCAGTTTTTCAGAATCTGGCGTTTCAGTTTGTCGAGACTCGCGTCATTGCTTCCGAGTTCCAGCAAGAGGCCCTGGCAATCCAGAACGCCTTGGTGCAGCAGCTTTTTCGCTTTCATTAACGCTCTCCGCCTGGGTCAGAAAAAGCCTCTGATGCGGCGTCAATGGGCAGGCGCAGAAGTTCTTCCTGTTTCAGGATGGCGTAGACGACATAGTCCCCGTTGTCTTCAATGTAATGCAGATAGGGCAGGTGTGGATTGATCATCATATGCGACATTTTGCGCGTATTCTTCATGACTAAAAAAACGTGGGCGTCCTGGCGTGCGGTGACTTTGGTTCCGCACGGCTCCAGCACAATCAGGCTGGGTCTGGACTGACGCACATACCCTCCCAGCTCTTCCGCTGCCGGCGCGAATGAGACGATACCGACCACGGTCCCATCCGTCGCGGCGATGTCAATGGTTTCGTTCACTGAGGCGGCCGAGATCTTCCAGGTATTCTCAGCATATTGATACGCCATGGCGGGAACGCCCTGTACCGAGCCATGAGATCCAGTATGGAAGAAAACACTGGGTTCCGATTGCAGTTCAGTAGGAAATTGCTTCTCCTTCAGGGGGGCGCTTTCTCCACTCATGGCGCCATAGACGACCAGGTTCGGCTTGCGCCAGACCGCTCGGAATAAACGTTTGCCATAGGCGCCGAGATGTAGAACGTTTTCGTCCTTACGCTCAAACTCCGCATCGTCGGTGTCCCAGTTCATATACAGCAACCGTCCTTCGGCGTCTTTCACCCAAAGTTGGCGCTGCTCCTTGGCGGTGGGCGTGAAAAACAAGGGGTTTGGCGGTCTTCCCAACGGCTGGGGCGAAATATTCTTGGCGCCGGGACGGGCTAGAGTTTCCTGGCAGCCAGGAAAACGGTGAAGATAGGACTTTTGTCCCGAGACGAGTATAGCGCTAAGACGCTTTTTGCTGAGAGATAATGCCAGCAACTGTTGGCTCTTTGGCCAAGCCAGCGTTTTCACTCCTCCTGGATTTTCGCGGGAAGAGCTGGGAATAGACATGGCGACAACTTTGTTGGTTCCCTGGAAAAACGCCAGTTTGCGACCGTTCTGACTGAATGCCGCAAACCCGGTGATAGCCTCTTGCTGAGTCGATTCAGGCGTCGCTTTGTTCCGGCTGAATGGGTTGCGCAACAGACGCAGGCCGATGTCTTGTTCCGGCAGAGGGAGGGTGAGCGTTTTGGAGGAAGCAAGTGGGTCGCCGGGTGGTTTACTGGAACTGGCGGATGCGTATGGCAGGCTGACCTGAAGCGACGCCGGGGCGCCAATTGCGATGTTTTCCTCAATCAGGATAGATCGGGAATGGGGCAGGGAGGCTGGCGTGTGGACGCCAACCAGCCACAATTCTGAATACTCCTGATCTTGTAAACGCTGCTTCCAGGCGGAGATGTGTTCCATCGTTACTGGCTGCGGGTAGCGCGAACGCAGCAGTTTCATGACTGCGCTTTCGTCCGCCTGCTCGCTCAATTGCAGTTTGTCGTCCTGCAGCATCCCCCAGCGCAGAATGCGTTTTTGCTGGGCCGTCCGGCGCAGGAAAAGGATAAACAGAGCTAGGTGCGCAAGTCGCGGCGCGCCCAATTGCATGGGGCCGGCGTCAAAAAGCAGGATGGTGCTTTGGTCGTTACGGGATGTCTTTTGCGCTTGCGCCAAAAACAAATGCTCGCCCATCGCCGCTCTGCGCATGAACTCATGGGGGTAACGCTTGGCGACCGTCCATTCACTAAGCAGCAGGCGTTGGTAATCCGCCTCTCTGGACACGCCTGCGTAGCCGTCCGGCTCGCGCTCGCCCGATAGTGCGCTCAGCCGCGCGGGGCCAAACAGCGTGGCCAGCTTTTGCTGTGTCGTGTTCAGGTAGTCTCCGAGATCATCCTGAAACAACTGCAGCAGAACAGACCATTTTTCGGCGCCTTTATTAAGTCGCATGGCGTTTCAGTACGTCCTGAATAGTGTGCGGGTCCAGTGGCAGGGCTTCCCGCAGGGGAATCAACGTCTTGTGCTCTAGATCAATGGCGAAATCGCCAGAACCGGCGTGACGACGCACAGCCTGTTGTAACAGGTCCGGCGGCGTCATCGGCTGTAAGTAAGTCGGCCACCACAGGTTAGGGCTGGATGGGGTGCGACCAAGATAAATAACGCCTGGAATCCAGGGTAGATCTGTCTCGCCGCCAAGAATAACGATGCAGGACGCGGCGGCGACACCCATTAGCGCCGCCTGGCGCGCCGGCTCCAGTTGCAGGAGCGCGCGCAGGCAGTCGGCTCTGTGTTCTGCGCGCGCGAGCAACCCGCCGGGTTGCATTGGCTGCTCGCTTCGCCTCCACTCGATCTCAATCATTCTCCCTGCGGCGCCTCATGCTGAGTCAGTGCTTCCTGCAGACGTAGGCGCAGATTGGAGAGGCGCTCGGGCAGGGCGTCCGGCGCAAAGCCTGCGTCGATTTCCCGCCCCAGCGCTTCCAGGCGACTACGGCGTTCATGAGAGGCTTCTTCCTGTAACAAGGTCTCCGCTTTCTCCGCCAATCGCGCGGCGCGAGCGGCTGGGCTGTTGGCGGCGGCCTCCGCGGCGGCGGACAGGGCGTCATTTTCACAATGGCGCAAGGCGTCGCTAAGAATCTCACGGGCGCTTTCCTGATTCTCCCGGGTCGGGACGGCGTACAATAACGGCCACAGGTCCGCTTCAGTGGGCTGGCTTCGACCCGCCAGCGTGGCGGCGGCGCTGATCAGACCTTGCGCCTTCACCACTCTTCGGTCAGACAATTGAATGCCTTCCTTGCGCAACAGGCGCACGCACTTCGCCAACAAAGGTTGAACCAGGGACATGTCCGCCTGTCGCGCCTGTTCGGCCAGAGTATCCAGCAGCTTTATTTCGCAACTCTTGACCGGAGGATGGGTCGCCGCCCACCAGCCCTGGCGTAGTAATTCTTCCAGCTGCGCATCCGCCACGGGCTCCACAAAACAATGCACCAGGAAACGGTCGGCGAAAGCAGCGAGCGTTTCATCTTCCGGTAAGTGGTTAGAGGCGGCCACGCAGATACGCAACGGACAATCTATTTGCGTATGCCCACGCTTGAAGCGTCTCTCGTTGAGAACCCCAAGCAAGGTGTTTAGAATTGCCGTCGATCCGAGGAAGACCTCATCCAGGAACGCAATTTCCGCTTCCGGCAACATGCCGTCAGTGGCGGTTTCCACGACGCCTTCGGACAGTTTGCGGATATCCACAGGCCCGAAAATTTCACTGGGTTCGGTGAAGCGTCCCAGCAGATATTCAAAGTATTTTCCTCCCAGCGCCTGGGAAATCCGGCGTACGGCGGCGCTCTTGGCGGTGCCGGGAGGACCGATTATCAGCAGGTGCTCCCGCGCCACGGCGGAAAGAAGAATGAGGTCAACGATCGTTTCGCGCTCAACCAGCCCTTGGGTGGCTTCTTTTACGGCTTGGCGCACTGCCGAGAGGGCGTTTGATACTTCCATAGTAATAAGTTGCTTGCCAATGTGGAGGGGCTTCTGAAGAATAACGGGGTGGCCGCGCAACTCGTTGTGAAAACGAGAGTTTGTAACAAATAGGGCGCGCAGCGGCCCGCCACAAAATGATAGCCGGCGCGTCGGTGAAGTCAAACGATAATACGACAGGGCGCATAAGGGTTCGATAGTAAAGTCAGGGATCGCAAAGAGTGAAATTAAAGGTAACGTTTCAAACCAATACCGGACTGCAACGAGAGCACAATGAAGACACTGTGCTGATCTGCGGTCAGGTTATTAATCAATCCATGCCGGAGCCCGTCACCCGGTATTTTGAAACCGCAGGAGCGGAAAGCTGGGCCGTGTCTGACGGTCTTGGCGGTCATGCCTGCGGCGCGTTAGCCAGCTATACGCTGTGCTCCACTCTGGCGGCGTGCAATCTCAGCGCTGCGCCGGATTTACAAAGCGTACTGGACCGATGTCAGTCCCGTCTGGCGGAGCTGATGCATAATCGTCCCGAGACCCACGGACTGGGCGCCACTCTGGCGGGCGTCTACGAGCAAGAGGGCGCGCTGCATGCGTTCAATATTGGAGATTCGCGTATTTATCATTGGCAATTCGGGTACTTACGTCAGGTCAGTATTGACGATGTGTTCGGATACGACGATGATGACCCACCTGAATTAACCGGGCTGGACGGTCACAAACTGATCGCCGCCCTGGGGGTAGAGCCGGTTAACAATGCTCCCTTCGCCCACTACCGCCCGATTCGATTCGGCGTCACTGACAGATTACTGATCTGCACCGACGGGGTGACGGACATCGTCTCCGCCTCTGAATTTGAGGCCAACATGATGTCCGGCGACACAGAGCAGGTTGGCGACTGGCTGAGCGCTCGTATCAAAGCTGGCGGAGCGCATGACAATTTTTCGTTTATTCTTATAGAAAGACTGGATGATTGAATCCGGTGTGTGCGACCTGTCCCGGGAGACGCCAAGTCGTCATGCCCGGGATCGTGTTTTGGTGTTCATGCGGCTTGCGCTTAAACAGCGGCCGTTGACGTACGTTTTACTCAGAGGTCTGACGGAGTGGTGCAGTGACTGAGGATTCTCGCCCTTCACAGGATAGCTTGGACGAAGTGGTGGATCCCACTCAACCGCAACAGGACTGTGAACCGACGGTAGTAGCGCCGGGGATGGAGCCGACTCAACTGGCGCAGGCGCGATCCGCCGAGGAAGACGCTGCGCAGGAGGATGAGCCCACCGAGCCGCAATTGCGCACGGAGCCCCAGGAGCGGACCGAACCGCAACCTGACGCGGCCCCGGAAACCAAAGTGGTGCCGCAGCCCGCGACGGCGGTGACGTCAAACACCTCGCGACGCACAGACAATACCGCCACCGGTAAAGCTTCCACATGGGGGGTGATCCCTCCTGCGATTCTGCAGAATTATGATCTGGTGGAATGGCTGACCACCATCGGCGCGGAAGCCACCGTCGGCATCGTCACCCGTCACGACAACGGCGAAGACTGCATTCTTAAACTGTACAACCCGAATATGCGCCCCAAGGACGAAGTGGTGCGTTATCTGTTGGGGAATCAGGGCAAGCACCATATTGTTAACCTGATAGAAGCTCAGTTTTGTATGAGCACCCATCGCTTCTTCGAAGTGATGGAATTTGTACAGGCCGGAACCTTAAAAACCTACCTGAAATCTCTCAGCGGCCCCATGTCGCTGACCATGGTGCACAAGCTGCTGGCGCAATTGCATGACGCACTGACCCGTCTGCATGAACACTCCATCGTGCACCGGGATTTAAAACCTGACAACATCCTGCTGCGGACCACCTCGCCTTTGGATATCTGTCTGGTGGACTTTGGTATTTCCTCCATGATGAATACTGAAAGCAACCGCACCACGATCTCCCGCACCGAGCGCTATGCGGCGCCGGAGGCCAGCACGGGTCTCAAGTCCGCCGCTCTGGACTGGTGGTCGGTGGGCATGATCATCATGGAGTGTCTGCGCGGCAAGGGCGTTTTCGAGCAAATCGACCACGAAACGGTGGTGGACTATAAGATCCTGCATGACATTGATGTGAGCGGCGTCGCCGACGTGCGCTGGCGCTTGTTATGCGCAGGCCTGCTGACCCGTAACAATGAGTTGCGTTGGGGAACGGAGCAAATAGGCCGCTGGCTGGCCGGCGACAACGACATTCCTGTGTATCGGGACCTGGAGCCGGTGAAAGCGCGGCGTGTGTCCGCACGCGGCAAGGTGCCGGAAGGGGCTTTCCGAATTGGTCTGCATGATTGTATGACGTTGGAGGAAGTCGGCAAGGCGCTGCAATCGGAGTGGGACGTTAACCCTCTGGTGGACAAGGTGTTGGCCAAGCAGTTGGAAAACTGGTTTTCCTCACAGGATAACCTGGAGGCGGCGCAACGGGTGCGTCACTTCGCCCAGGAAAGCAGCGATCCCAACCTGCGTCTGTTCAAGTTCATCAGTTATCTGAATCCCAGTCTCAAGGCCAAATTTAAAGAACTGGAGCTGACCCGGGAAGGGCTGCAGGCGTTTCTCGGGCAAGGCGCCAAGAACCTGACTCGCAGCAACCTGGAAACCCTGACCGGGGTCTATCGCCACAATTTATTGGAGCAGGCGGGCAAGACGCAACGAGACGTCACCCTGCGCCAGTACGCCCACAATTGGCAGCGTGAAGTTATCGCGTATCTGACGTCTCTGAAAGGACTGCGGCAGCAGAGCGGAACCGAGACGCTGATGCCGAGAGTGGAAGCCAATCCGCTGTTGAATATTCCGCTGAAGTTCGCCGAAATGGGGTCTTTCACCCAGCCTGGCGCGTTCGAAAAAATGCCCGGCATGGCCTTCATGGCCCATGTCCTGGAAGCGATACTCAAGCACCAGTCTCCCGCCGAGATTATGGCGCAGGTTTCCATTGAACGTTTCCGGGAGGCCTCTCAGGTCAAGTGGTTCGGACGTGTCTATCGGGCGGAGCCGACCAGTATCGCCGAGGCCAGATTCATCCTTGATCTGCTGCCGATGGCTGAGGCGCAACTGGCGGATGAACGGGAAGAGAAGCGGCGCTACAAGCGCGCATTGATTGAGCGTGTTATTTTCGGCTCGCTGTGGGCCGCCATGTCCACCGGCTTCATCCTGTTCACTTTACGCAATCACGCCTCCTACCTGCAGGCGGAAAAAGGGCTGGTGTTCGGCCTGATGTTCAGCGTATTGCTGGGCTGCATTCCGTTCCGCCCCAAATATCTGTTGCTGCACGGGCTGAGTTTGAGCGCACTGGTGTGCGGGCTGGCCCTGGTGGAAGGATCACCCGTGGATCTCTCTTCGGTGGGAGATATGTTGTCCTCCATCAAACGGTTGGGGACAAATCTTGCCGGACCCATGCAGTATCTTATTACCCTGGCGTTGGGCGGCTTCGTGGCGGGCATCGGCATTCGGCAGGTGTTCGCCAAAGCGCCGGACGGACGTTTCGGACAACGTCTGGCGAGAGTGGCCGGGTTAGGTTCGGCTGGGGGAATTTTAGCCGTAATAGTGCTAATTCCTTCTCCAATCGCTACAATAACCGGCCTTGGCGGCCCGGCGCCCGCCAATGGAACAGTGACGCAGGACCTCAGTCCCAGCCTCAGCCTGTTCCTCTATCAGCATTACAGTAGTTGGGTGAAGGCCGAAAGCAATACATTCACTCTGCAAAAACGCCTCAAAGTGAACGAAGATTTACGGGAGCGTTTTGGTAGCCGTTACGAGCAGGATGTTCAGAAGACGCGTGCGCAGCTCAATGTTGCGCAGGATCAGGCGGCGCAGAGTTTAGGGGAATACAAAACAGCTTTGGCGAATGCATGCGATCAGAATCTGAGCGCAGAGAAGTTTACCCGTCATTTAAAGGACAACGGAGTGACAACCGCAAATCTATCCGATCAGCCTGTTACCCGCCTGCTGCTGGATCATCTCGGCCAATGCATTTCCACTGCTGAGGCTGGAGACGACGAATTGAAAGATCAATTGAACGCAATCTTGAATTAAACGACTAGCTATAAGGATTAGTAACGATGAAGAAATTAAGCCTCCTTATCCTCGCAGGCGCACTGGCTACTACCGGTTGCCAGCAGCAAAACGCCAAGCCGCAGAATGCGGACCAGAAAGCAGATCAGCAAACCGCTCAATCCACCAGCGACCAGCGCACCCAAACCGTGACTGAAGGCGCGGTGACCGGCGCGGCTTTGGGCGCAGTGACTGGCGCTCTGGTGGATAAGGACAAACGCGGACGCGGCGCACTGGTCGGCGCAGCGGCGGGTGGTCTATTGGGCGGTCTGCTGGGCAGCCACGTGCAGGACCAGCGTGAAGAAGCCATCTCCCAGGAAGATACTCTGGACGTGATGATCGCCAAGTCCACCGCACAGCGCGAGTACGCACTGGACACCAGAAACAATCTGCAGAAAGAAATCGAGTCCATCGAAAAAGAAATCGCTCAAGTCAAAAAGACCAAAGTGTCCAACCAGAACAAAAAGCTGGTGTACGCCAAGCAGAATGAGCGTCTGCAAAAAGTCTCCGCAGAAAACGCCGGCCAGATCGAAGTGTTGGAAGACTACCATCAGCACCTGGTGACCAAGTTCGACGCCATGCTGGCTGAAAACCCTGCGCCGACGCCTGAAAAAGACGCGCTGCAGAAAGAAATCGTCGCACTGACTGACGCTATCCGCTCCATGCGCGTGCAGGAAGAGCAGTTGGCGGCTATCCAGCAGAACCTGATCTAATCTCAGGCCGGACAAGGAGAAGCGCGTATGACTCTGCGAACTCTGTCTGCCGGCCTGATCGCCGCGTCCTTCCTGCTGGGAGGATGCGCGCATCAGCCGAATACGGACAACAATCCCCGCAAAGGCGGCTTTTTTGAAGGCCTGTATGGGGTGTACGGCGGCGATTACGAAGCGCGTAAGGTCGGCAAAGAGCGTGAGCTGGGCGAGGTTAACGCAGAGACCGCGGAAGTCGAAGCCGGCAACCGCGAGCTGGAAATGACCAAAGCCGAGCGCACGGCGGCGCTCAAGATTCAGCGCGCAGAGTTGAACAAGCTGAGAAAGCAATTGGACAAGGCTTCCAATAACCTGTCCGCGCTCAAGCAAAAAGTGGGTGCGCAGGAATCCAGCAAGCAGGAGCTGCAGGATAAAGTCGCCGAACTGGAGTACGCCATGAATAACCTGAAGGTTAAGCTCGGGCGCGCCGAAGTCGGCAGTGAAGTCATGTCGGCGGCGGACATGGCCTCGCTGGAAAATCAGCGCGACAGTCTGCTGGATGAATATCAGTTGCTGCAGGAACGCGCGGACCTTCAATTGCAATGATCCCAGGAAGACGCACTGCGCTTCCATGCCTGTTATTGGCGGCCGCCTGCGCTTCTGCGGCGGCCGCTTCTCTCGACACTATCGTCAATGAAAACTGGTATGCGAGCGATGCCGCCAAGGCGCTGCTATTGCAGGAGCGCAAGGATTTGGCGCGACTGCTGCCATTGCTGGACCCCTATGGTCTGGTGATTCCCCCCGAGCGAGCGCGGCGCGGACTGGGCGGAGTGGAATTCGCGCTAGGTCGTCAGCGCTTGATATACCCGCTGCCGGACGGCGGATTGGAGCAAGCGGGAGTCAACCGTCCTTTCATTTGGCTAAATCCCAGTAAAATCAGTCCTGATAGTGAAATCGTCCTTGTCGAAGGTCGTTGGCCTGACCAGTCAGAAAGCTGGTCCCGCCAGGTGCGTTTAGAGCCCTTTAACGCGCCGGATATGATCGTCGACGCGAAGCAACAAACGCTGACCTTGTTCCGTATCGACGCCCGCTCAACCCGCGCAACCCTCAATCGTCTCAGCGCAAGGTTGAAAGAGGGGTATACCCTGGACCTGCGTTACTGTCAGGGCGGCGACTTATACGAAACCATCGACATACTTTCCGATTGGCTGCCCGAAGACAAGAAAGTCGCGGAGTTGATCGCCGCCAGCGGGGAAAAGTATGAGTATTACAGCCAGAAAACTGCAAACCACCCGGCGGCTCCAGGCGTCATTCTGCAAAGCGAACTCACCGCCAGTGCATGCGAAGTGATGGCGGGCGCGCTGAAGACGCATATGGACGTTCCCATTGCGGGGGCGCCTTCCTACGGCAAATGCTGGTCCCAGCAGGAATTCATGCTGAACGACGGCAGCCGTTTGCATTTGACCACCCACTATTACGCCTATGCGCCGGACTTTGAATGCCGCGGCGCTGGTATCCCGGTGGATCAGGCTATTCCGGCGCAGCAGCGATTTCTTCCCGCGGCGGGGCTTAAAGGCCTGCCGCAGCGGGAAGATTAACGCTCAGCTTTCAGCCTGCGTTCGAAAACGCTGCTGAGGCAGCGGCGTCTTTAGCGCTTCCTGGCCCGCAAATGGGCCTTTCTGTCGATAGTGCAATCCGCCTGTGCTCCAGCGCCTCAAGATCTCATCAATGATATCGGGATGACTTCCCAGGTGAAGCCGCACATAGGGGGCCGGGGCCTGTTGATTGAACAGCGACGCGCATAGCATGGTGCCGGTGGCGTAGAACAGGTCGTCGCGGAAACGATCAATGCCGGCGGGTTCTTTCTGGTAGACCTCGGGCACGGCGAAAATCATGTAAGACGTGGAGGGGCCGATGCAGATTTCTTCTTGCGGCCAACCCAGTTGCGTCACCAGAAACTGCTTCACATGTTCTTTCTGTCGCGCGTACTGCAGCCCGGTTTCTACCGTCCAGTCCGCGGCGTCCTGGGTGGCCAGCCAGGCGCACATGACTTCCGCGTTGTGGGTATTGCAGTGATAGCGGTTGATCCAGGATTCTCGCGCTAGCTGACGCAGTAGCAGGGGAGATGTCGTGATCGCCGCCACGCCCATGGTGTTGCAACTGAATTGCTTGCCGAAGGGACGCGTGGAGACCCAGCGCTCAAACATGCCGGAGCGAACCAGCGTGTTGTCTCCGCCATTTTGATCAAAAGCCTGCAAGAGCGCTTTCAGGTGGTTCACTATTGGCGTTCTGGGGTCGTGCACGTTGAAGTAGGCGTCATCCAGGAGCAAGTAAGCGGACTCCTCGGCGCAAACCTGTAACAGGTGCTCCGTCACTTCCGTCGGCCACTGCATGCCGGTGGGATTATGCTGCGGGTTGCTGACGGCGAGCGCAATGCGTCGGCTTTGCAGTCCGCGCAGGTCGCCGATAATGTCTTTCCATTCCGATAAATTGGGCCGCCAGCCATGTTGCGGCCGGATGGGCAGATAGACCACTTCAAAGCCCACATCTTTGAAAATCCCTCGATAGTCCCAGCTGGGTGTGGGAACCAGCGCTACTGGCGCGGCTTCAGGCCAGCGAGCCTTAAATTGCCGATATGCGACTTTCGCCAGATCGTACATGGCCATGCGCGTCGTCATCGCCAGACAGCCAACGTCAATACGGCCGGCGAAGCCTTGCAGCAGCGAATGCAGATCATGCTCGGCGAGAATCAGGCGATGCAGGAAGTCGCGATGACGCTGAATGCCGTAACCACACTCCGCGTACCCCATATCTTCAGGGCGAAAGGTGAACTGATTGATAAAATCCAGAAATCCCGGGCAGACCCCGTTCCAGTGTTCGCCTTTTACTGCATACAGCGGCGGGCCATGAGGCTCGCCGGCGTCGATATAGTGATGATACAGCTGCTGTTCGGGAGAACATTGTCGCAATTGCTCGGAGTCATTGCGCAGGTGATCCGCCGCTGCGCGAATGTGACGGCGCATAAACGGCGTGTGTAAGGGGGGAGCAGGTATATCGGAATGGTCGGAAGTAGAACGATCGGAAGGGAAAGGGGCGTCTTGACGCTCAAATGTGCGTGACATATCGGACCTCCATTTCTAACGACTGCATAGTAAAGTTTAGTTTTTCGCCGCAGGGCGTCCATTGGGCGTTAAAATTATTCCTCATTAGGATTGCCGCTGCATTGATTTCGATGCTATGTTTGCCCACATGAAACTCATCAATCTTTTTTCGACCACCCGCACCACCACCAACTGGCTTGGAGGGTAGTGCGCGTCTGAAGAAAAAGGACCCTCCGAGCGAGAGCCGGAGGGTTTTTTTTCGCCTTCTTGTTTTCGTTTCGGGTCCTGAACTTGTACTGAAAACGAAGCCGTAGGAGGCGAACCATGAAAAATCATCGCGATATCGCAGAAGAACTCGATCTATTCCATTCAGAACCACAGGGGCCCGGTATGGCGTTCTGGCATCCGCGCGGCTGGCGGATGTTCCGGACTGTTAAAAACCATATTCGCGCCGCCTATGAAGCCGAAGGCTTCCAGGAAGTGGCCACGCCGCAGCTTTTGAAGCGTGAGCTGTGGGAGACTTCCGGACATTGGGAGAAATACGCCGATGACATGTTTGTCGGCGCCGGGTTTGGCGATGAGCCGGAATATGCGCTGAAGCCCATGTCCTGTCCAGCGCATATTCTGCTGTATAAGCGAGGCGTGCGCAGTTACAAGTCTCTGCCATTGCGTTTGTTCGAGTTTGGCTCGGTGCACCGCAATGAACGCTCCGGGGCCTTGAACGGGTTGATGCGTCTGCGCCAGTTCACTCAGGACGACGCCCACGTTTTCTGTCGCTGGGATCAGGTCAGCGACGAGATTCAGGCGTTTTTGCGCCGAGCCGAGCGCGTGTATGCGGATTACGGATACGGACGCCCCCAGGTATTCATATCCACTCGCCCGCAGCGGGACTACTTTGGCGCGCCTGAAGATTGGGAGCGCGCCGAACTCATGCTGGCGGCGGCCTGTGAAGCGGCTGGCGCGGAGTTTGTCCGGCAGGAAGGCGAGGGCGCATTTTACGGTCCCAAGATTGAACTGGCGCTCAAGGACGGGCAGGGGCGTCAATGGCAGATGGGCACTATCCAGCTGGACTTCAACATGCCGGAGCGCTTTGACCTGCATTATATCGACGCCGCTGGCGAACGGCGCCGGCCGGTGATTTTGCATCAGGCGGTGTATGGCTCCATTGAGCGTTGGATTGGCGTGCTGCTGGAGTCTTATCAGGCGGCGCTGCCGGCCTGGGTGCATCCGCAACCGGTGGTGCTGGCCTCAGTGGGGCAAGACTCAGTCGCCTATTGCGAAAGCGTTGGCGATTTGTTGAGGCGTCACGGCGTCCCCGTTGAAATGGACCTGGACGATGTTTCCCTGGCGAAAAAAATGAAGCTGCTGAGGCGGAGTAGAACGCCTGTCGTCTTGATCGCCGGCGCGCAGGAAATGGCGGACGGCGCCGTCGTAGTGCGTCGACGTGGCGGTGAGCAGGCGTTGGCGTCGCGGGAAGATATCGTTGCGATCGTGAGGGAAGCGTTGGCGGTCGCCAACTCAATGGATGCTGTTGAAAGCGAATCTGCTCATGAGACGGCGCTGGCAGACTAATGGCTGGCAGAGTAGCGGCTTGCAGAGTAACGGGAAAATGAGACGGCTCACGCCGTCCCATTACTGTGACGTCCTGGCTGCTGGCTAACTGGCTACAGCGAGACGCCCAATACGCGGAACTCCAGCAAGCTGGTCCAGTCGCCGTCATAGACATTGGCGTCGTTGACGCGGATGCGCAAGTAGCGCCCCGCGGCATCGACCTCATCGTGGTTAGGCGCGTCGATGGTTCCCGGAGTGGCGTTGTCATTGCGATCCACGATCTGCGTCCAGGGGCCTGCGGCCGCGTCGCTGACTTCCACCACATAGTGATACGCGCGATCTTTGTAGGCGACTAATTCAACCGCGCTGATTTGGGACTTTGAGCCAAGATCCACGGTCAGCGCTTGGGGAAAATATTTCGCCGACCAGCGCGTCTCCACATCGCCGTCCACGGCGCGACTACAGCCGTTGCCGTCCTCCGCATCGGTGCAGGAAACCGGTTTGCCCTGGGCGAGATTGGTCACTGTGGTTGAGCCGCCGTCGCTGGGAGGCTCGCCTCCGGCGGGCGCGCCGAATTCGATTTTATCCAGGTCCGGCGCCCAGGCGCTGGTGTTGTAGAAGCGTATGACGTTGTCCCCGGCGTCGAGGAACAAGCTGTCCTCGTACGCCTTAACCTGACTCCAGCCGCCTGAGTTCATCGCGGCGGAGTCCTCTCCTGCGCCATTGACGCTCCAGTACAGGGTGCGGGTTTTGCCCGAAGTGAAGTGCAGTGTCATGGGATAGTAATCGGCGCTTTTGGCGTTGACTCTGAACTCCGCCCAGTTATCGCCATTACCGATGTAGCCCAGGCCTTTTCCGCCGGACATAAAGGATTTCGACAGGATTTTGGCCTGACCGTGCAACCCGGCAGTCTCCGCTTCTATGGTTGTGACGTCGGGCTCGCCGTCGCCGGGTCCGTCTCCAGAGCATTGGTCGTCGCCCTCGGCGATGCAGAAATCGTTAAACAGCACCTTTTCGTCCCGCAGAGACGCCTTGTGGTTGAGACTGCGATAAATGCCCCACTTGGGGCGAACGAAAGGCTTGTCGTTGAGCCACATATCAATGTCATTGGAACTCCAGGACATCAACTCCTGGCCATCGCGCAGACGCTTGATGCGGATGCTGTAAGTGCCGTGGTCGTCAAAGCGGGAGGTTTCGATGACCTCCACCCATTCGCCCATAAAGGGCTCCAGGTCCACGATTTTGACCTTGCCGAGATTGACGCTGTCTGAGTTGTGAATGAGCTCCATTTTGTTGGGGCTGCCGGCGCGAGGGGTCAAGGTTATCAACGGCATGCCGCCGCCGTCCCCTTTGATTTGGTGGACGTGAGTGAAGCTATAAGACGGCTGGAAGCCTGAGTCCAGCTTGAACTTCCATCTGTAAGTATGTGTTTCGCCTAGGGTTCCTTTTAATTCGTCAGGCGAAGAGGATGCTGTTTTTACCTCTGTGCGCTGACGGTCGCTGTTGATGCAACGGTCGTCGTCTTCGTCCACATGGGCAAGAAAGGCGAATACATGCGTGTTCAGCTCAGCATTCCATTCTTCCGCAATATGTCTGCCGGTATGGCGACAGTCTGGCGTTTCAGGATCAGCGCCGAGCTTTTCGGCGAAGAGTTCATAAGTGTTGCCCGGACCATCGGCGGAAACGGTGACCGCCGCCTGGGCGGTGGCGCTGGCCAGAGCGGTCAGTGCGAAGGAAGCCGCCAGAGCGGAGGCGGATGAGCGCCACGGTTTACGAACGACGGCGCAGGGCGGCGTCGGGATAGGGGGGACGGTTGAGGTGTTCATAGTAGTTCCTTCCTGCTGTTCTTATATCCGGGCGGTTTGGGCGGCAGTACGGATGAGTTCCGCCAACAATGAAAATCATGGCGCACTGCAGCGAAACAACAAGAGTGTAAAAAGATGACGGCTGCTCCAATACCCTGGATGGCCTAAGGAGTAGGTGATATTTCGTTTGGAATAAGCCGTAATTATCTGTTTAATTTATTTTAAAACAATTAGTTGTGGATATTTGTTGATGTATTTTGATAGGAGTGGGAAGGCTATTGTCATCTCCCAAAGTGTTCCCAAATGCAAGTTGGCGGGACGGCGTTGACCCCCGCTCAGTAGATGGGGAGAGGGCCATGCTCTTTCACGGAGCGGATGGCGAAGCTGCTGTCGATGTTATTGACGGCGGGCAGGCTTTGCAGGCGGCGCACCCAGCGTTCGTATCCCGGCAGATCTGCGCTGACCACTTGCAACAGGTAGTCGAACGGACCTGATACGGTATGGCAATTCACGACCTCGTCCATATTACGCACCTTTTCTTCGAAGTCGGCGACCACGGACTCTGTATGCCGGCTTAAACGGACATGTACGAAGATGGTGACGCCCAGTCCCAGCTTGGTTCTGTCCAATTGCGCCCGGTAGGTCTGAATCAGTCCGCTTTCCTCCAGGTGTCTGACGCGTCGGGCGCAAGGCGAGGCGGAAAGACCGACTTTATCCGCCAGTTGCGCCGTAGTGAGTCGGGCGTCCTGTTGCAACAGATCCAATAACTGTCGGTCTATCCGGTCAAGATTTGCTCTCTGCATGCAATTAGCTCCAATCACTACAAATTAATAATTTCTTGGCTTAATGAGCTAATTATGCGCTATTTGAACGTGAAAGTTGCCCGTTTTCGCCTCTTAATTTCCATGATAATGGGAAAAACAACTAACGAGGCATCCCTATGTCCGCCAGTGCGTCCATTAACGCTCACTCTGAGGCGTCCCTGACCCGAGTCACTCCCATCCTGTCAGACTCGAAGCAAAAATTGCTGGGTTATGGCGCTGCTTGTCTCACTGTGTTGATCTGGTCCAGCTATTTTCTCTCCCTTAAGTTTGGCGCGCTGTCGCCCCTGGGGATTTTCGATCTCGCCTTGTTTCGCTTCTGTATTCCCGGTCTTATTCTGACGCCCTTGCTGATTAAACGCCGACACCGCATTCTGGCGGCGCCCAAACTGTACCTGTTGGGCGTCATGTTGGGGGCGGGGCTGCCGTTCTTTCTGTTGAGCGCCGCCGCCATGGGCTGGGCCCCGGTGGCGGACGGCAGCACATTGATTCCCGGAGCTGCGCCCTTGTTCGTCACGGGTATGGCGGTGCTGATCTTCAAGGAGCCTTTGTCGGTATGGCGTCGATACGGGTTGCTGGCGGTGGCGGTGGGCGCCTCCTGTTTTCTCTATTCCTCCTTATCCAATCCTTCCGGCGACCTGTGGCGCGGCCATGTGCTGTTCTTATTCTGTAGCGCCATGTGGGCGGTGTTTACGATTTCCGTCCGTCAGAGCGGTTTGAAGCCCTTGGAGGCCGCAGCGGTAGTGACGACGCCGAATGCGGCGCTGCTATTGATCTGGGCGCTATGGAGCCAGCCCGAATTAGCCTGGAGCGACATGCCTATGATGGAGTTAACGGCGCAGATGCTGGTGCAAGGCATTGGAGTAGGGCTGGGAGCGGGTTTTCTGTACAGTTTTGCGATCTCGCGACTGGGCGCCGAAATTACCTCCGCCATTGGCTCCATGACGCCAGTTTGCGCCACTTTGCTGGCGGCGGTTATGTTACAGGAAAGCGTCGAATTTGCTTCCCTGTTGGGACTGGGCTTGGTAACCTCAGGCGTCATTTGCGCCAGCGGACTGCTGAACCGGGAGAAAGCCTGAGCAGGTTAAGCGGCGGCGCCGAAAATCACTGAATTTCCAACGTCAATCACTCTATCAGATGGAGTAAAAAACATGTTCGAGCGTTTAAGCGCCCCCAAGCAGGACCCGATCCTGTCCATCAGCGTTGCATTCAAGGAAGACCCCCGACCCAATAAAATCGATCTGGGCATCGGCGTATACCGCAACAGCGAGGGGCAAACGCCGATCATGGCCGCCGTGCGTGAGGCGCAACTGGTGCTGGCGAACACGCAGCAATCGAAAAGCTATGTCGGTCTGGCGGGTGACGAAGTCTTCAACAAAGCGATGGTTGACCTGTTGTTGCAGGGAACCAAATTGCACAGCCGCGCTGCGGGCGTGCAGACGCCTGGCGCCAGCGGCGCGTTGCGTATGCTGGCGGATCTGCTGAAACAGGCGCGCCCGGACGCCACCGTCTGGATCAGCTCGCCCAGTTACGTGAATCACCGTCCGGTGATGGAAGCGGCGGGTCTGACTGTGAAAGAGTACCCGTATTTTATCGCCGAAACCAAAGCGGTGGACGAAGCCGCCATGCTGGCTCAGGTTGAGCAGTTGGGCGAAAGCGATGTGCTGTTGCTGCACGGCTGCTGCCACAACCCCACCGGCGCGGATATTTCCCTGGACGCCTGGAAACGCATTGCGGAACTGACCAACTCGAAAGGGTTTCTACCGTTTGTCGATATCGCCTATCAGGGCTTCGGCGATGGCCTGATGGAAGATGCGGCTGGCTTGCGCATCCTGGCGGACAGCGTGGAAGAAATGATCATCGCCACCTCCTGCTCGAAAAACTTTGGCCTCTATCGCGAGCGCACCGGCGCGGCCATCGTTATCGGCAAAACCATGGAAGAGACCATGAAGGCCCGGGGACGCATCCTGGAAATGGCGCGCTCCACTTACACCATGCCGCCAGATCACGGCGCGGCGATTGTCGCCATGATTTTGAATAACCCGCAGTTGAAAGAGACCTGGTTGACCGAACTGCAGGACATGAACGCCCGCATCAAACGTCTGCGTGAACAACTGGCGATGGCGTTCCAGGCTGCGACCGGCAGTGATCGTTTTGACTATTTCAAACGCCACAAAGGCATGTTCTCTGTCACCAGCCTGAGCGATGAGAAAATCGCCATGCTGCGTCAGGAACATGGCGTGTATCTGGTCGGCGGCGGCCGCTTGAATGTAGCGGGCCTGAGAGAAAGCGACATCGACGCGGTGGTGAAGGCCTTTATCGCAGTCGGCGCTTGATAAACCGACCTGGCGTCACCTCAACCTCATAAAAAAGCCCCGCGCGGATGGGCGCGCGGGGCTTTAAGGCATCCTGCCGGTCAGGCGCAGTTGCGGGCGCCAACAGGCTGATCCTGCAACTACGCCGATTCCCTTTCATCTTGAAATGAACGCCAGGCCGGCAGCGGGTCAGGGTAGGTCACCCAGACTTTTTCGCCCTGAGCCAGTTCCGCATCCGTCAATAAACAGGCGTCGAGTTCGCTTCGCAGTCGGTCCCAATCGATTCCCTGTCCGATAAACACCAGCTCCTGACGGCGATCGCCGTAAGGCTCCAGCCAGTTACCGCGAATCAGACGCAGGGACTCTTCATCCTGAGGCCAGTATTCCTGTGGCGCGCCCGCCCAGAACAGGCCTGCGTAACTGTAACGCATCACGCCGCCGGCCTGGGACCAGCTTCCGGCTTCATACGGGCGGCTGGCCAGCCAGAAATACCCTTTGGAGCGCAGCAGGCGGCCATTATTCCAGTCTCTTTCCAGAAATTGCTGGAAGCGTTCAGGATGGAAAGGGCGACGGGCGCGGAAACTGATGCTGCCAATGCCATACTCCTCAGTCTCCGGCTTGTGCTCGCCGCGCAATTCCTGCAGCCAACCCGGCGCGCGGGAGGCTTTCTCAAAATCGAATCTCCCCGTGTTTAACACTTTAGACAGCGGCGCCTGTCCCATCAAGGCCGCCACGATATCCGCGTCCGGGTTAAGTTTGCGCAGTACGGAAAATAACTCTTCCCGTTCCGCCTGACTGATCAGGTCAAGCTTGCTCACTACCAGCACGTCGCTGAACTCGATCTGTTCCACCAGCAGTTCGGCGACATTGCGCTCGTCTTCAGCGCCTAACGACTCGCCGACCTCCTGCAACGTAGCGGCGTTTTCATAATCGCGCATGAAATTGACGCCATCCACCACCGTGACCAAGGTATCCAGACGGGCGATATCCGCCAGGCTTACGCCATGTTCATCCCTGAACGTAAATGTTTCGGCTACCGGCAGGGGTTCGGATACGCCGGTGGATTCAATGACCAGATAATCGAAACGATCCTCCCGCGCCAGACGGGACACCTCCTGTAGTAGATCCTCACGCAAGGTGCAGCAGATACAGCCATTGCTCATTTCCACCAGCTTCTCTTCCGCGCGATTCAGATTCACCTCGCGATTGATCTGGTTGGCGTCAATGTTGATTTCGCTCATGTCGTTAACGATGACTGCGACTTTGAGGCCGTCCCGGTTTTGCAGAATATGGTTGAGCAGGGTGGTTTTTCCTGCGCCGAGAAATCCCGACAGCACGGTCACAGGTAATTTACGCATGGTATGACTCCTGGGGAGATAAATAGTGTATTTTGTGAATGTTATAACATAACAAAAAGACCATTTTGTCAACAAAGTTAAAACTCACAAAGGGAAACAAGAATATCGGTCAAAATTTGTTCTGGTGTTTTATAATTAACAACAGAACTGGCGTTATGAGAGGAATGCCTCTTCTGCAATTCAGCCCACCATCTCTCCTTGGCTACCTCGGAGCTTCAACAATGTCCCCTGTGAAAGTTTCCAAGCTCACCGTGGCGCTCATGTTTAGCCTGTTGTTTTTGGCTGCGCCTGCTTATTCCGCTTGCTCCAAATCCCTGGTCATCAATCAGGCGAATTGGAAGCCTTATATGTACGTGAAGGAAAACGGAGAACTTGCCGGTTTGGACTATGAACTGGTCAAAGCCATATTGGACCTCGCTGGCTGCGAGTATACGTTTGTGCGGATTCCCTCCAAGCGGGCGTTATTGGAACTGGAGAAAGGGCGCGTGGACATGGTGGCGGGCGCCTCCATTACGCCGGAAAGGGAAGTGTACGGGCGCTTCACCGTCAGTTATCGGGATGAAACCATGGTGATTTTCATCCGCAAGGAACAGCAGAACTATTACCCCGCCTCAAGCCTGAATGAGCTGTTGAATAACTATCAGCTGATCTTCGGCGCTGTCATCGGCGCCTATTATGGGGCGGAGTACGAGCTGTTGGATCACGCCTCGCTGGCGAAAGACAACCGCCTGATCCTGATGAAAGACAACGAACGACTGCTGGATTTACTGGTGTTGAACCGCTTGGACGCCATCGCAGGCGACCGGGTCAGTTTGAGCGTCATGGCGCGAACGCTGGGCATTGCGGAGAAGGTGGCCATTCATGAACACCTGTTGAATCAGGATTTCGTGCATTTCCTGTTAAGCAAGAAATCCACGACGCCGCAGGACCGGGAGGTGCTGAACAGCGCTATTCAGACGTTTGTTAAGTCGGATGAATATAAATATATTCTCAGCCGTTATGGACTGGAGCCCTATACCCGCCCTGGATCGGATAAAGTCCTGCACGACTTTTATCTGGATCAGCTAGAGAAGGCGGAACAGAACTGAGATGAGCGGAACTGAGATGAGATTGCGGCGACTCCGCGCAGATGCGCGGAGTCTGTCGTTTCAGGCATAAAACCTGAGAAAATATCTGAAGTTATTCAGATCAAGGAGTCAGCACTTCAAACTCCTGACCGGTTTCGAACACGAAGGCCCGACCGGGACATCCTTTAGCATCAAAGTCATACCATTTTGCATGCAATGAACCATCCGTCGTCTTCGTGTAGCCGCAGCCCCGATCGGGGTTGGGCTCGTTCAGGTTCCAGTGCACATCACAGCCGCCGTTGTCGACAAACCCCGTAGAGGTTTTCACATAGCGGCAGTCCTCGGGCCAGATACAGGACAAAGTCCATAAGCCCGCGCACTTGATTTCCTCTCCCGCCATCACGGCGGCGTTATATTGCTCGTCGACCACCTGAATTCCCTCTATTGTGGCGAATTCCTGAGCCTGTATCGCTGCGCTTAACAACAGCGCGCTCGTCAGCATCATGCCTTGTTTGAAATAAGTCATTTTTTCTCCTTTATTATGTTCGCCTAGTCCTATTGATTGGCTTAAAACGACCGCGCAGAGACGTATCCTGACGCCTTCTGCGCTTTGCGGCGCTCCACTCCAGGTGACATCCAGAGGGGAGCGTGCGGATGTATTTTTAACACAGTTATTGTGACGAAATATTGTATATTTCCGGCATTTTGAATTGCGCCGGCGCTGTCGTTTCAGACATCTAAAGGAAGCCAGTAATTCGCGGGATTAATTGTTCCAGAACAGGAGGTCGGGAGAGCATAAAATCCGCTATAATTTTCTCGTCATCCGCGCCATTATGGCGGACAAAAAAGGATATCCCGGACAGGAAATATGAAAAAACATGGAACGCTTTTTTTCTTAGTCGTCTTTACCGCCCTGATGGCCTTGCTGGTCGGCGTGTACTGGCAGGAAATCGAACGCAGCGTCGACGCCAAAGATACGCTCGCCCTGGGCGGCACCAAGATGAAATACAGGGAAACCCTGAAGGTGCTGCTGTGGAAGGGCTATATTCCCGACTCCGTGCACAAGAAAATTCAGCAGGATCTGAATATCAACATAGAGGTCACCACTTTTGATTCCGATGCGGAGTTCAAGAAACATCTGAATCTTCACGGCAACGACGACAAGAATCCCAACGATCCGGAAATTCCCTTCGATATCATCATGCCCACCGACTACATGGTGTTGAGTCTGGCGGAGAAAGGGCTGATCGAGAAAATCAACTACGACAAGATTCCCAACTACCGCAATATCGCGATGAACCTGCGGCGTCAGGATTTCGCCAGAAGCCTGTTCGATTACTCGGTGCCTTATATCTACGGCAGCCTGGGCATTGGTTATAACTACTGGGAAATCGGCAATATCGTGTTTAACTGGAAGATGCTGTTCGAACCACAGTCGAACACTTCTCTGAAAGGGTTGATAGCTATTTCGCCGGACGCCCGCATCAGTCTTGGCATTGCGCTGCTCGCCATGGGCAAGTCGCCGAACTCCACAGATGAGGACGAAGTACAAAAGGCGGGGGAATATCTGAAAACGGCTATCGCCAAATACGATATACGCATGATGAACTCCGGCATGGGCGACATGCTGGCCAGTCAGGACTTGTTGCTGACCATGGCCTGGAGCGGTGAAATTGCGGAAGCGCTTAATGAAGATCCGGACGTCAGCGGCATTAACAGCCTGGCGGCGAAAATCGTGCGTTTCTCGTTACCGGACGAGGGCGCTCTGGTGTATTTCGACGCGCTGGCGATTCCCAAAACCTCCACCAAGCAGGAACTGGCGCTGGAATACATCAACTGCCTGCTTGACCCCTTTATGTCGGCGGACGTCACTAATTACTCCTACTTCGCCACCGTCAATCAACAGGCGGAGCCTTATGTGAAGACCGAGATCGTGAATGGCCCGGCTTACTTCCTGCCCACCACCACCGGTCCTGTGTTTATCCGCCAATACCTGGGGGATGACGAGAAGATCTACGACACCGTATGGCGCGACGTCATGCGCTTTTACTTCGAACATCTACGCAAGCAGAACTACTACAAAACCGAACGCAGCCAGCACCAGCTCTGGAAGTTCTGAGGCGACCGTCAATCGACGGTCACCCCCACATCCTGACGTTGTTCAATGCCTTCCCCCAGATTCTTGGTGCTGGGCTTGGCGGTTGGCGTTGAAGGGATGATGGCGTTGGAAGGCGCGGACGGGTCGCTTGCTCTCGGCTGTGCAGTCGGCGTTGCGGAGGAGGTCAGGGCGTCGTCCGTCTGAGCGATGTTGGTGGACTTCAGGCTGGAGGCGAATACGGAGGACAGGTCTGAAATGCCCACGGGAGAACTGGGCGCCGCCGCAGTGGTCGTGTCGCCGGCGGTATTCAGAATCAACGGCAGACCGTCGGTGCCGCTGCCGCCAATCACCACCAGCTTGGCGTTGTTGGATTTCGCCAGCTCCAGTGTGGCGCGAATACCCTGATAGCGCAGATATTCCGGCGTCAGCCCTTCGTTGACGTTTTTCTGGAACTGCTGAATCCCTTGCGACTCATACTGCTTGCGCTGAATCTCCAACTGCTCCCGCTCCAGAATATAGGTGTACGCCAGGGCCTTTTGTTCCTCTTCCAGTTTGGTTTCTATGGCGGAGGCGACGGTGTCCGGCAGATGAATTTCCTTGATCAACAGATCGTCCAGCACGATATGCCGTTGTTGCAGTTCGGTCAGCGCCATCAGCACGATGTTCTGAATGATGTTGCCCTGGGTGGCGTAAATGTCGTCCGGTTCATACTCGCCCAGCACCCGACGGATAATGGCTTGGGTTTCCGGTATCACCACCCGGTCGATATACTCCGGTCCTACATACTCATGTAACAGGTACAGCGTCTTGCGATTGGGGGAGAAACGCACTGACGCGCGCACCCGAATCAGCAGGCCGTTTTTACTGAGCACGGTGAAGATGGTTTCCCGCTGCTGCACCCGCACTTCGTATTTATACATGATGTTGAACGGGTTGATGATGTGCAGCCCGCCGCCGTAGACCCGCTGCTCCACGCCGTCGTCGAAGCGTTTCCAGAGCACGCCGGCTTCCCCGGGGTAAATATTGATGAAGATGCGGTGAAATAAGTAGGCGACAAGAAACAGGAAGATAAAAAACAACACGATGAGAGGGACCTTGGCGCGGCGCCAGAATGGCCGCCAGCGCGTCATGAATCTCTCTCTCCAGCGTTTATTTCCCTTACTTCTCATGGATGCCGTCGCATTCATACCCAAAAGTCCCTTCTTGAACCAAACGTCCGCACTCTCCTGACGCTGGAGAGTTAAATGTGCAGACTAGGATTTGTGATTATTTTGCCAGCGTCGAGTTTGATCACCCGGTCAGCGATATCGAAATAATGATCGTCGTGGGTGGCCGCGATAATGGTTTTACCCTGCGCCTTCATTTCGGGAAGGATGGTCTCATAGAAATAGCGCCGGAAATCCGGGTCCTGATCCGCCGCCCATTCATCGAAAACATAGATCTGTTTGTCCTCCAGCAAGGACACAATCAGCGCCATACGTTTCTTCTGGCCGGTGGACAGCTTGATGTCGCTGATTTCGTTGTCCTTGATCTGGCAACGCTCTGACAGTTTCATCAGCTCCAGCAGGCGCTTCACTTTGCTGCGATCTTTGACGTCCACGCCATACAGATGCTTGAACAAATGGAAGTCGGAAAAGATGACGGAATACAGGCTGCGGTATTGCAGCATGTTGTTGGCGTGCAGGGGGCTTCCGTCCAGCAAAATACTGCCGGTATCGGGCTGGTATAGCGCCGTCAGCAGCTTGAGAAAGGTGGACTTGCCGCTGCCGTTGCCGCCGATCATGAAGATGATCTCGCCCCGTTTGATCGTCAGATCGATAGGCCCGACGGTGAAGCCTTTGGCTTGTCCCGGGCCTGGCTGACCGTTTTCGTTGTAGCTGAATTTGAGGTGATCGCAGCGAATTTCCTGGAACGGCGCTTCCTGATTCTGTGCGAGGGCGTCCTCATTGGAGAAGTGCGTCAGTTGGTCTGATTCGATGCTGCGCAAACCGTCCAGCTCTGTCTCCAGGCGCTGAATATTGACGATGGCCACGTTGCTTTTGGCGATCAATGGCGCCACGCCGACGATTTCGCTCAAGGGGCCGATGACGAACAGCATGATGGCCGCCAGCTTGGGAATGCTCTCCGTGGAAGAGGCGCTGATCATCGGGATCAGGAAGATGATGGACGCCATCAGAATAAAGGTGAAACTCTGGGTGAAGACGTTGAGGTTGTTGTACGCCAGACCGGTTTCTATTTTCAGCGTCTCCATACTGTTGGAGAGCGGCAGCAAACGCTCCTGGTAGAAACAGTTGCTTTTCGACGGGTTGATCTTCAGCTCCTTGAAGCCGTCCAACAGTTCGCCAAGAGCGTCGAAATACTCATTCTGCTTCTCCGACGCCATGTGCAGCTTACGGTGCAATACGCGCTGACGAGCGAAAAAATAGAGCAGACAGAGCGCAGTGGTCAGCACCGTGAGGAGCAGGGCGGTGGTGGACACATAAGCAATGAACATCAGCGCGAATATCACCATCACAAAAGAGCCGATGGCGTTGATAATGAAGGGCGTATATTGCGACAGCGTCAGGGTTTCCGTGTTCAACACCGAATACATACGACCGCGGCCCACTTTCTCAAACGCGCGCAGGTCCGTTTTACGGATTTTATCGGCGATGCGGGTGCGGATACGCTCAAGGACATGCTCCACCTGGGTGGTGTTGTAATTGAGGGTATAGCGTTTGCTGAGCCAGAATGCGGCCAGGGCGACGGCGAACATCAGCAGGTAGCGGAAGTTCAGTTCATGGGGGGCGGCGTGTTGCGCGGCGTGAATAACGATGACGGCGATGACGCCGTTGAGCATACCGCTGACCACCACCATCGCCAGCGCGTAATAATTGAAGTCCGCGTGTTCCCGTTTAATAAAGTTCAGAAATTCCATATAACGCAGCGACCGCCCATGTCCGGGTGATAAGGGATTCTTTTTGTATTTCTGTCAGACGGGTGCTGGGGGAAGAATAGATAGAGAGCGGACAAAGCCCTGTAAATACAGCATATTCCTGTTTTTCGATCACCCTTCCATAGTGTGCGAAATCATTCTAGGAGCTTTGCGCCGATATTTCTAATATTTCCTGCACTTGCGCGCGCGGAAAAATATTTTCTGAGAATCCGCTACCGATTTTTTCTCGCTTAACTATACTTATCGCTACCTTGCTCGCGCAGGGGGCGTCCCGTCTGGTCCAAAATTTATAGAAAGGACTGATTTAGAAGGAAAATTAATTTTTCCGGGAAGCCCGTCCAGAGCAAGGCGCAGCCCGTCAGGGAGTTCAACAAGGGCTGTCGCAGCCGCACGTATGGGCGCCAAAAATGTGCGGAGGTAACCTCATATAACAACAAGATAAAAGTTGATAAGCGACATGGAAAAACTTGCTGACGTCGAGGCGTGTCCCGTTGATCGTCTGGATATCTCTCAAATCACCCCCCAACTGTTTCACTCGGAATACCGGCGCAAAAGTCGCCCCCTTATCATCACCGGCGCTCTGAACGACGCCAAAAACTGGTCCCTTGAATTTATGTGTCGCGAAGTCGGCGATCGTAAATTTCCCGTGCGCTGCTACGGCCCTGGACACTTCAACAAGCCCAAATCGGAATGGAGCAAATACTGCGATTATCAGGAGATGAAACTCGCTGATTATGCATTGCAGCTGACCAGCGATTACGCGCGCAAGAACAATCATTACATGGGACAGGTCGCCATCGGCGATACGCCGCTGGCCAATGTGCTGCGAGGCGCGCTGGGTAATATTTCCGAGCGTTGCGATATGCAGAAAGCCACGGACATGTTCCTCTGGCTGGGGCCCAGCGGCCACACCGAACCGCTGCATTGGGATTGCGGGGAGGGCACGGTGCTGATGCTGCACGGCGCCAAGAAAGTGGTGCTGTTTCCGCCGGAGCAAAGTGAAAACCTGTATCCCTTTTCGCTCTATGGCAGCCCCGCTGCGCCCTGGTTCAGCAAGGTCTACGTGGCGAAGCCGGATTACGACGCCTACCCGAAACTGCGGGAAGCCATGAAACACAAAATCGAGCTGGTGCTGCGTAAAGGCGAGGTGCTGTTCATCCCCGTGTACTGGTGGCATGAACTGTCCAGCATCGGCAAGGATTTCTATACCTGCTCGGTCAATCGCTTCTGGCGGGTCAAGCCGTTCTCCCGTCTGACCAGCAATAAACTGGGACTGGCGCTGTACCTGTCCCAACTGGGTCTGATGACCGTTAATGGCGTTATCGACGGTTTGCGCAGACCGGCTGATGTGGTTTAGGGGTTAGAACGCGACGGGGTTATCAGGATGATCGCCTGAGGTTCCGTCGTCGCTCTGTCGTATCTTCCGCCACGCCCCCAATAAAATCTCTTCCCAAGGAGATGCCTGTCATGAACAAGGAAAAGAGTTACGGCTTGCAGTCCGAGGTGGAACGTCTGGATGCAGAGGACAGTGAAAGGTTCGCCGCGTTATGTCAGGAGTCATCGCGACCGGTGATTCTGACCGGAGGCGCGCTGGCGTGGCCGGCGCTGGAGAAATGGACGCCGGATTATTTTCGACGACGTTTCGCTTCGCAACGAGTGCGCCCGTCCTTGCAGTTGCCCGCCTATGGCGCTCCCTATTTCAGCACCGAAAAACATCACCGCAGAGAGATGTACCTGAGCGAGTTTATCGACATTCTGGAGACGGGCGACGCCTGTTATGTCGACCAGACCGACGTGCACTCTTTTAGCGGTCTGGAGGAGGATTATTGCTATCAGAAGTTTATTCCGCCGGGGTTGAATTTCACCAGTCTCTGGATCGGCTCCAAGACCCGCTCGGGACTGCATTACGACAATATGGACAACCTGTTCGTGCAGGTTTACGGAGAGAAAAAAGCGATCCTGCTGGCCCCGCAGGAAGCGCGTAATTTATATCCCTTTGGCGACTGCATCTCCAAGAGTCGGGTGGACCCGGAACGTCCCGATCTGATGCATTATCCCCGTTTCGCCAAGGCGCAAACCCTGATTGCCCGCCTGCAACCCGGCGACATTTTATTTTTCCCGCGTGGTTGGTGGCATCACTTTTCGTCCCCCGGGCCGTCGATCTCACTGTCCTGTTGGTATGGCGCGCCGCTCACCATCGCCGAGCAGGCGCGCGGGGTGAATCTGGCGGGACGGCATTTGTGGTTTCGCATCCTGCGCGACTTCCTCTGGCACGGTGTGTTAGGCCGCGCCTACAACCAGCGATTATTCAGTACGCCTCCTACCGGCAAGCTGCTTTATGACTTGCTGTTCGCACCCAAACGACTGACAAAAACCGAATAAAGGAATGCTTATGTCTAAACCAATTTATGTGCTGGGAACCGGACTGTCCCATGACGGTTCGGCGTGCCTGTTAAAAGATGGCGAGGTGTGCGTGGCCATCGAGAAAGAGCGGATCACCCGCATCAAGCATGACGGTTTTTGCGACAGCGAGGCGATGCAATATTGTCTGGACGCCGAGGGCATCGGCTTTGACGATGTGGCGGTGGTGGTGCAGAACGCCAATTTCAGCAACTTCGATCGCGGCAACAAGATCTTTCATGGGCAACCGCGAATCATTCCGGATCACGTTAAAACCGTCACCATTTCTCACCATCTGGCGCATGCCTACAGCGTAGTGGGAACCAGTCCCTTTGATGAAATGGCGGTGCTGGTGATTGACGGCTGCGGCAGCAGTTGGGACGACTGTCTGGATCTCGACGGCGCTCATCTGCCGGAGCCGCAACCGGATTCTGACAATAATCATCTTTTCTTCGAAAAGGACAGTTATTACCTTTATGAGAAAGGGAAGTTGCGTCCGGTTTACAAAGATTTCTCTCCTTTCGGCTATTTTCTCAAGGGATACTCCATGTGCCCGCCGACCACCAAACACTCCATTGGTGGGCTGTATTCCGGCGTGAGCCAGTATGTGTTTCAGGGCATGGAAGACCCGGGCAAACTGATGGGGCTGGCGCCTTATGGACGTCCTGGCGTTTATGATTTTCAGGCCTTCGAATGTCGCGACGGACGCGTGTTCGTCAATTATGACTGGATGAAGCACTTCGATCGGCCGCGGGTTCGCTATGAAGATCTGGCGGAGAATTTCGACTACTACGCGGATATCGCCTATTGGATGCAGCGGGAGATTGAGCGCGCGTTGTTGTATCTGGTGAACCATCGCTTCGAGCATCAACCCCACAAAAACCTGGGATACGCCGGCGGCGTGGCGCTCAATGCGGTGGCCAACGCCAAGCTGTTGAAGCAGACCGGCTTCGAGGATTTCTATTTTCAACCTGCGGCGGCGGATAACGGTTTGGCTATCGGCTGCGCCTATTACGGCTGGCTGGAAGTGCTGGGACAGGAGCGGATCAAGCACGACGCGTCGCCTTATTTCGGCAAGTCCTACGAAGCGGAGGAACTGTATCCCGCCATGCAGACATACGCCGGAAAAATCAGTTACCGACGCCTGCCGGAAGACGAAGCGATCAATCGTACCGCGGAATTGCTGGCCGCCGGCAAAGTGGTCGCCTGGTTTGAAAAAGGCTCCGAATTTGGGCCGCGCGCCCTGGGGCACCGCAGCATCCTGGCGGACCCACGTAACCCGGACGTACGCGAGCATATCAACCGCAACGTTAAATTCCGCGAAGACTTCCGGCCGTTCGCACCCTCCGTGCCGCTGGAAAAAGCCGGCGTCTATTTTGACTGCGACTATCCCAGCCCCTACATGATTCTGGTGGCCCCGACCCGGCAAGAATGGAAAAAAGAAATCCCCGCCGTCGTCCACGCGGACGGCTCCGCCAGAGTGCAGACGGTGACCGAGTCCGTCTCGCCCAACTACTATCGGCTGCTAAACAAATTTGGCGAACTCACTGGCGTTTCCGTACTGCTCAACACCTCGTTCAACAAGAAAGGCATGCCCATCGTAGAAACCCCCAAAGAAGCCCTCGACTTCTTCATGGAATGCGCCCTGGACGCCCTGGTCATCGACGGCTGCCTGATCGAAAAAGCCGCCGTCGCCCAGGAACCCAGCAAAGTGGATGAGAAGAAAGAATGGGAAAAAAGCCTGGGCAGCCTGTACCCGGAAAACGTGGGGATTTGATCCAATAATCCGTTTGTGTCCCTCAACAAAAATCCCCCGCGCGAGCGGGGGATGGGTACTCCTGCGGATGCGCTTGAATTAAGCTATTCACTCTCAAGTTCAGACTCATTTCTTTCCTATACTTAAACCACACAGCGCTAACCCCTGGCTCCCATAAAATCCCTGGGAGGTTAGCGATCATGCAAAACACTGAAAGACAAAAGCTTTTCATCGCAGACAGAGAAAAACCGCTCTTTAACAACCCGAAAACACCAGGTTAGCGCAAATACGCCATTAACACCTTTGGAATCATTGCATTATAGTTAGGCTGTCGCCTCCCATGCGGAGGCGTGGATTGAAACATAACAACGTTGACGTCTTTGAAATTGCGCCCGGTCGCCTCCCATGCGGAGGCGTGGATTGAAACGTTGTAAAACCGCCTAAAAATTCAACGGTTAGAAGTCGCCTCCCATGCGGAGGCGTGGATTGAAACATCAGCTATTTCGTGACAACTTGGAACCTGATGGCGGGTCGCCTCCCATGCGGAGGCGTGGATTGAAACACTGCATCAAATGACGTTGGCGTTTCCGGCACAGTCGCCTCCCATGCGGAGGCGTGGATTGAAACACAACATGGGCAATCCCCAAAACGAAGAAAGGACGTCGCCTCCCACGCGGAGGCGTGGATTGAAACATGTCGCTGACAATCTCTTGACCGGTAGCTGTATGTCGCCTCCCACGCGGAGGCGTGGATTGAAACGTGCAGTTTCCAAGCGCATGGACAGCAGGCCAGAGTCGCCTCCCACGCGGAGGCGTGGATTGAAACTGTTTCAACCTCGGGAAGATGGGTAACTTTGGGTGGTCGCCTCCCACGCGGAGGCGTGGATTGAAACGCGGGCTTGACCGCCTATAAACAATTCATCCTGTGTCGCCTCCCACGCGGAGGCGTGGATTGAAACGCTGAGGGGCATAGGGGCGATTTACTGAGGGCATGTCGCCTCCCACGCGGAGGCGTGGATTGAAACAAAACCGTAAAACAATGGTCAATGAAAATATGCGGTCGCCTCCCACGCGGAGGCGTGGATTGAAACACTACCATGCTACGCCCCACGGGCAAGCAGTGGTGTCGCCTCCCACGCGGAGGCGTGGATTGAAACCTGAGCTAGGTTGGGGTGACTCCATTGAAACTAAGTCGCCTCCCACGCGGTGGCGTGGATTGAAACGAGACTGAAGGATTGATCAGTAAAAAGATGTTGGTCGCCTCCCATGCGGAGGCGTGGATTGAAACTGTGCGTTAATGCGGGTGTCGTTTTAGGTATCGTATCGCTTCCTGCTTGAAGGTTTAGATTGAGGATCAACTTGGCCAGTTTAGCCCAGATGAGTTTTGGTGGCCTTGCTGAGGGGTACCATCAAACGGAAACACTGTCTGTGTTTTCGCTAGGCATGCACGGCTCAGCCTCATAAAATGCTCGACCCTTTATTCCAATCGGTGGTCGTTCATTGAAAAAATATCCTTATCCGGTAGCCATATTTACTGTGCGGAAGACTACAAGCTCTAGCGTTATTTAAAGCCGCTTTAGCCAACCATTATCCTGCCTCGCGCATTTGCGATTTCCCCTCAAACAAGTAATAGTCACTAATGAATCTTTGATGCTTTTCAAACTGTTAAGGATGAGGGGACATGGATATTCAGAAGCTGTTCGATGATAAGGCGGAGATATATGCGAAGGCGCGGCCGCATTATCCCAAGGCGTTGTATCAGTGGTTGGCGGATGCGTGCGACGGGCATGAGCGGGTGTGGGATGCTGCTTGTGGGAATGGGCAGGCGGCGGCTGATTTGCGGGAGTATTTTTCCGTCGTGGAAGCCAGTGACGTCAGTGCGGCGCAGATTGAAAACGCGCCGACGTATCATAGCGTTCACTACGCCGTGCAACCCTGTGAAAAAACCGGTTATCCCAATGATTATTTCGACGCTGTCTGCGTTGCTTTGGCCTTGCACTGGTTCGATTATGGGAAGTTCTGGCCGGAGGTGAAGCGGGTGTTGCGTCCGGGCGGGTTGTTTGCGGCCTGGGGTTATAGCTGGCCGCATCTTGGTATGGAATTGGATGGCGTTCTGGAACAGAGTCTGTTGCAGGTGATCGAGCCTTACTGGGCGCCGCAAAACCTGTTGTTGTGGAATGAATACAAAGAGGTTCCTTTTCCGTTTGAACCCATTCGTACGCCACGGTTTGAATTGATCATGCCCTGGACACTGGACGAATTTTTCTCCTACCTGCATAGCTGGTCGGCGACCCGGCGCTGTATGGAAGATCGCGGCGACAGCTTCTTCGCGGATAGTTACGCCCGAATGAAGGAAGCCTGGGGCGGGGTGGAAACCCGCCCGGTGACGATGGACGTATTTATCCTCGCCGGCCGCCACGGGGGCTAGCCGCGGCTATATACGCCAACCAGTCGATTCATGCCGATGACATGGGGCTCCACTTTCTCCAGCAGTTGCCAGAGAGTGAGCCCTTCGGGCAGATCCAGCTGGGCGTTGAGCGCCAGAATCCAGAAATAGTAGCGATGAGTCCCGTGCCCTGGCGGCGGCATGGGGCCGCCATAACCGGTTTTACCGAAGTCCGTTCTGCCGCTGGCGTAGGCGTCGACGCCTTCCGGCAGACTGTGCACGTTGGAAGGAATGTTATACAACGCCCAATGCACAAAGCCGTAGGTTCCCTTTGCGCCGATCAAGGGCGCGTCCGGATCATGACAGACCACGGCGAAGCTCTGCGTTCCCGCGGGTTCTCCCGACCAGGATAGCGCCGGCGAGACATCTTCGCCTTCGCCGGTATGTTTGCTGGGGATGCGGCCGTCATTGCTGAACGCCGCGCTGGTAAGCTGCATGTTGGATAAAGCAAATCCCATGAATCCTCTCCCTAAAAAGCCTGTTCCTGATTGAACGGATTTACTGCGTCACGCTGGTGAGAAATTCACCGAAACGGCGCCAGGATTTCTTGTCCGCATCTTCCCTGTATCGATCCGATCCAAATACCGTGAAAGCATGAGGCGCGCCGCTATAAGTAATCATTTCGTGGCGCACGCCGCTTTTTTCAAGCTCATTGGCCAAGGCTGCGAACTGATCCATGGTGATGGCGGAATCTGCGCTGCCGTGCATGATCAGGAGCTGGCCGTGGGTTTTGCTGTAGTCCTGACCGTCCGGTGTTTGCAGTCCGCCATGAAAGGTGGCGAAACCTTTCAGGTCCGCGCCGGAACGCGCCATCTCCAATACCGCCGCGCCGCCGAAGCAATACCCAATGGCCACGGCGTTGTTGATGTTTCCGCCTTCAGATTTCGCCGTATCCAGCGACGCCTGCAACAGCTTGCGCATTTTATTGCGGTCTTTATAAAGTTCGCCGGTATGCTGGCGTTTGTCTTCGTCTTTGGTGGGGCGTACGCCTGCGCCGAACAGATCGACGGCGAATACCGAGTAGCCCATGTCCGATAACATTTCCGCACGTTTGACTTCGTAGTCGGTCAGTCCATCCCAGTCGTGCACCAGCAGCACCAGAGGCGCGTCTTTGCCGGGGCTGACGTAATAACCTTCGTAGGCGTCGCCGTCGACCTTATAGGTGACGGTTTTGCCTGCGGCGAGGGCGCTGCAGGAAACGACAAGGCTTAGCAGGGTGAGTAGTGGCTTTCTCATAACCGGTCTCCGTATTAGTTTTTATTGTGAGGCGCGCCGGCGCAGGGTTGGCCGGCGACACTACTCAGTCTAGTACGAAGCGGGAAAGAATCAGGTTTACAGGTAATAAATCCATGCGCCAGCGACGGTGGTGGCGATAACGACCTTCCACGGCGCCAGTTTCCAGATGGTTAATAAGCAGAACGCGGTGAGGGCGATGGCGAAGTCACTTGGCGACAGTATGGAACTGGTCCATACGGGATGGTAAAGCGCAGAACCCAGCAACCCGACCACGGCTGCGTTGGCGCCCGCCATGGCGGCCTGGGCGCGGGTTTGCTGGCGGAAACGGTCCCAGTGCGGCAGTACGGCGACGACCAGCAGCATACCCGGCAGGAAAATGGCGACAAGACTGATGGCGGCGCCGAGCAGGGCGTTTGGCGTCAGCGACACGGAGGCGCCCAAGTAGGCGGCGAACGTAAACAACGGCCCGGGAACCGCCTGCGCAGCGCCATATCCCGCGATGAAACTGTTGGCGCTGACCCAGCCCGTGTCGACCACGCTGGCCTCCAACAAAGGCAGCACCACATGACCGCCGCCAAACACCAGCGCTCCGGCCCGATAAAAGGCTTCGAACAGCGCCAGGGCATTGGAGCCGGTGGAGAGGGTAAGCGCAGGCAGGATCAGCAATAAAAGAAAAAAGGTCGCCAGCGCCACGTAGGACTTGCCGTGAGGAAACTCCACCGGCCGATGCTCCTCCACTTTGCGTTGCGCATGACCGCAAAGAAGCAAGCCCGCTCCGGCGCCAAGCGCAATGACGCCTATTTGTCCGAAGGCCGAGGGCAGGGCGGCGGTCAGAATCACCGCGACGAGGGCGATGCCGGCGCGCTGTCTATCTGGACACAGATTGCGCGCCATTCCCCACACAGCCTGCGCGACCACTGCGACTGCAACCAGCTTCAATCCGTGGATCAGACTTTGCCCGATGCTTCCGGCAAATGCGTCGGCGCTAAGCGCGAAGAGCAACAGAAACAACGCGGATGGTAAGGTAAAAGCGGTCCAGGCGGCCAACGCGCCTTGCAGGCCGCCACGACGCATCCCCAACGCAAACCCCACCTGACTGCTTGCCGGCCCCGGCAGGAACTGACACAACGCCACCAGATCGGCGTAACTCTCTTCACTCAACCAGCGTCGCCGGGTGACGAACTCATCCCGAAAATACCCCAGATGCGCCACCGGCCCGCCAAAAGACGTCAGTCCCAGCTTTAAAAACGCGCGAAAGATATCGCCGGTCGTGGAGGTTTGAGCAGGAGCGTCAGAGAGGTCGTTCATAGCGGCGTTTGTGAATCAAAAAGTGCGAAATGCTAAGTCTGTTGTATTGCGCTTTGATGACAAAGTAGGGTCTCCTTCCAGTCTATTCCAAGCCTCTTTCCTGCAGGAGCTTTTGTAAGATTGGGAAGTCACAGTCGCCACGAATGTTGGGTTGATCTTTCACCAATAAGGCCAGCTCCCTCCAGCGATCATGAGCCGCCACATCAGGGAGAATAAGGGCTCGTACCATCATCACGTAGCTTTTGATGGGTAGCGTCCATTGCATTAAATTTGGATGGGAAAGCACTTGGGATAAAGGTAATAACTCACCAATAAACGCATATGGGTCCGACTCAATTAGGTGAGGTATCAGTTGGGCCCATTGAGGGTGGTCAGCGAGCATTGCGGGTAAAATGACGTCTTCGCTGATTAGGGCTTGGTGCCCTGGGCAATCGCTCATTTCAATCAGTTTGAGTACCAAGTCAAACCATTGCGGATGGGCGCGGGCCGCCTTTACCCCAAGCAGTTCGGCTACGCTGTAGGTAGTGCTGTATCCATCGAACCCCTGACATAGTCCCCCTTCGTCATCTTCGAAAGAAATGCGTTCGCCGTAGACTTCTTCCGCTACGTCCTCGAAGTCGCGGGAGGCGTTGATCGCCGCCTCCACCAGTTCCGGCCAGCGTGGGTGAGCGACGGCGTCTGGATGGGCGAGTATGGCGCTGCAGGCCTCATTCGCGGCTTCGACAGCGTCGTCGTCATTGGTTGACATGTGAGCAAGCAAATCCAACGCCCAGTTGGCGTCTTGAATGGCGGAAGCGGTTAAAAGTTGCTCCAATTCTTTCACGACTGAATTTCCTCTTGGATCTCTCTGTAAATTCACGGACAAATGGCCGATTCACCCTGTGCTCCACGGGTGTTATACCTTAATACGGCCGTTAACGCTAACCAGCTCCGGGTTTCGTGGCGGACTGTCGCATTAGGGTGTATCCAGTAGCCTCGGCAACCCGGCCAAGCCCCGTGGCGACGCCAATTCCTCATAATCAGACAGAAGTATTCATGGTCAGAATTATTGGTCCGGCAAGTCCCAGATATCGTTTTGAAAAATGTCCCGTTCAGGATAAATACGTCCTGGTTGAGAATGCCCCATTTGAAACCCCCGCCGCTACTTTGGGCGAGGCCCTGACGCAATACGCCAACGCTTTCAGCGCCAACATTCGGCCTTATGATGGCGACGACAATATTCCGCTGCCGGAAGGAGAGTCCAAGTACTTTTATTATCTGGACAAAAACTCCGTGCACGGCGAAGCTATCGTTGATATTCATATTCACCGCCACTCCGGCGAGCAAGTGTGTCCCGGTCAGAACATGAACTTTCAACTGTTCTCCGGCGACGCCATAACCATCGGCGCGCTGGCTTGTTAAGGTAATTCGTAGTCGCCAGGGAGGATTCTTTGTTCACCGACGAGCACATTACCCGGTTACTCAATCAGCAGCCGATTTCAGACGCGCCGCCCTGGTGCGACGGAGACGAGCGAGCTGTCGATAGTTTCTATAAGTACGTCTGCGCAAGGGTTTCGCAATTGACGATGGCCCAGTTTCATGCCGAATGGAAACACTACGGCTCCGGCTACGCGTCATTTGTCGACGTCTGTTTTTACCAGGGTAAGGCGGCGCAGGGACAAGACGCCCCTGAACAAATGGGGCTGGAAGTCCTGTTCAGCCGCTTGTCGCCTTATTTTGTATTGATGGAAGCCCCCGTTCCCACCTCCGGTTTTCATTCGCTACCCTCTTTTAATGGTCTGGATCGGCTTCGCACGCCGAATGTCATACAGCTGGCTCAGACAATTCAACCCATATTGGAAGACTTTGGGCTGTTGCGCTTGTATAAATCTGATCTGAATAAGACGCTGCCTCGCCAGATCAAGGTTCCTGCGGTGTTGAATGAAGGCGCTTGTAAGTTGTACGACGCGTTATTTTATTGGGAAGATTAGAGTGATGTTTTCCTGAAAAATTATGCGATTCAATAATTTGGGATCTGGCCTGTGGCGATAACAGGCCCCCGAAGAAAGCGTATATGCGCATGCATGGTTTTTCGTAAAGGGGGTAGCTTGGATTTTCGGGTGTTTTACACTGGAATCATTGGGCTGGAGGAACTATCTTCAAAGTGTTGCAATGGGAAGATGCGCATGCGCGATATATAAATGTTATATGCTCTTTACCCACGGATGGCTGAGAAGTGGAGAAGCTAGACATTCTGTACATTGTCTATATTGCCTGAATCATCACATTCGGCGCCAGTTTTAAAAGAGCTTTATAATAAGTCACATCAGTACGCGGCCGCCACTGTTGTGGCGCTGCTATGCTCAGCGTTATGTGTCCACAGAGCCGGTATGAATGAATTAGTAATTGTTCCCAAAGAGATTGATGGCGTGGTAATTCATGAAGGGATTAAGTTCTCGGAGTGTACGTTTATCGAAATCTATATCGATGGTATATCTGTTGAAGAAATTGAAGCGTTTGAAAGCGGAGCTGTTTACTGGGCGGAGCTAGAAAGATCCTTGCAGGGTACGGGAGAGTATCTACTGTTCACATGTTTCTGTGGCAATCCAGGAGACGCAGGTTGGGACTATGTGAAAGTGGTAGCTACTGATGACACTGTAAGTTGGTGTTTTGAACGGGACATAGAATCAAAATATGAATTTTCTAAAGAAGACTACATTGGTCAAATAATCTCATGCAGATCTATGTTGAATTTAGATAATTATCCGTTAGCGATATCTGCCTCAGTACTGCCATAATATTAAATTAAAAATAGCTACGGTACACAGCAAGGCAGTGCACTGCAACTAACTACGACCCACAAACTTGCGTTTCGCTGCACTCAATTTATCACAAGTTTGTTTTACTCGGTTGGTCCCGTGACTACGGCGTTACGATATATGAGCATGGAAATAATAGCCAAGAGTCCTAAAGACTGTACTGATGAGGAGCTTAAGTCATTTGAAAATTTAGTGGCCGAAGGTGGAGAAGTTAGTTTTGCAGGACTTCGGCGGAGAATTAAGCGCGCAGAAATGCTTTTCTTTATCAACGATGGCGAATGCGTGGCTGTAGGAGCCATTAAGAAACCTGATGCCATATATAAAACAGGTGTTTTTGAAAAGTCAGGAGTTCCTGAGCAAAGCTGGTATGAATATGAACTGGGCTGGCTTTATGTTTCGAAATCGGCGAGGGGAAAAGGCTATGGGCGCGTTTTAATGGGGTCGATTATTGACTCGTTACCTGGAAAGGCATGCTTCGCCACGACTCGTGAAGATAATGCTTCAATGCACTATTTGTTTGATCAGTTTGGCTTTGCGAAACTGGGGCAGCCATACGAAAGCCAAAATGGCGGTTACTTTCTTGCCCTTTACGCAAAATCATAACAAGGCCAAGCACTGCGATAGCTTTTTCGTTGAGGCTTCGCAGCGAAGCTGTGCGTGCTGGCAGCGTTAACTATCAAATATGATATCAAGCAAAGTCACAATAAATGATGCAAATATCAAGATCGAGCATGAAGCGTGCCCTGATCCTAATTGGTGTCGGAATAAAGGCATATTCATAGAGTCGTGCTGCTCTGACAACAACACTTTATCCACTATTACCTTCAATGATTACTTGACTATCTACGTTTTCTGGGAGTCATGCTTATCTGGCGTTTCTCAGGAATTGTTGTATGCACCTGAAACAGGAGTTTTGTTCTTAGGTTGCGGCTCTATTAGTACAAGAGTGTCCACACGTGAGAGCAAACTCATAGATATTGATAATGTGCATCTCTTTTGGGGTTTAAGTAGGCACAAAGAGTATGTGCTGGAAACTGGAGAGCTAGAGTGCTTCCTTTATTCTTTATCTGGTGAGAAAATTTCTAGTACAGAAGTAGATCCGCCGTATGAAATTGAAGTTACGGAAGAGGGTATCAAATTCGATTCCATAGTTCTTGGTAGCACTTGGCTAAGGTACAAGAGCAATGGTTAGCAAAGTAAAACACGCGGACGTCGCTAAGCTCCGCTGGTGTTTGAGGCGTTGGCTATCTATAGGTAAATATTAGTGGGATATGATTACGTCGCATTTGCAAACAAAACAAAGAAGGAATACATAGTACCTTCCCCAGGAATATCGCACAGCTCCGTATCCGCAGTGGTAGGAGATTGGTTTTTGTCTTCTGCCGCTTTATATCTTGTTTCAGAACCGCATAGATTTGATCTTCCTAAAAATGAGTTTGGCGTAAGACTGTCAGGTTCATGGAGTAATTGTGAGTATATGTGGGTGTGTGACTATGACGAAATATACGATGGAAATAATGATTGGAAGGTAGAGTGGAAGAATATTTCTAATGCGGCTTTGGTGATGCTGTATGAATATGGTCATTGGGGTGTTGACGAACTAATATGTAATCTTAAAAATAATCCAAGACCTATGCTAATTATTGGGGCGGCTGTTGAAGAGACAAATTGTGAGGCGCTGGAAAATGAACTCATTAATACCTTTGGTAGAGGTTGGCGGAAATGGTACTACTACGCTAAGAGCAACAAGTATAGTGCTGATAAAAATTGGCCAAATATAGTCGGCAAGGGCAAAGATTGCTAAAAATATGTGCAGGTGAATGTGAGAAATAAATGAGCTCGCGGTACTGAAAATGTATTTGGTAAGGTTAAGGCTCGGACGGCTTTAACAACTTGGAAATGATTGATGGAGTAATTGCTCGTCAAATAGTTGAAATAGATGGTGATATTAAGTGTGAAACACTACACGAAGATAAGGGCGTTACAGATCGTCACAATGGGTTTTAAGATTTATGGGACACACCACGAGACTAGCAAGATATCACCTGATAAGGTGCTGTTGTCGCCACTTTCGCGGCTGGGACAACTTGCACGTTGCTCCGGTTACCCCAACAGCTTAGCGGTAGGCGATTATGAAAATGCGACGTCCCACAATTCCAATTGCTAAATGGAAATTGGCTACTCACCTAGAGGCAACCCATGAAATTCAGAATCAAAAGGGTGTGCCAGCTTACGGTTGTGATTGTGAGTGGTGCTTTAACTGGAAACATTACTGGAAGGTTGTTCTTCCTGAAGAGTTGCAGGAGCAACTTAAAAGGGTTGGGGTGGAGCTAGACCATCCTACTGATCTGTACGAATTTAAAAGTGACGAAGATGGATCTAGCATAAGGGTTATCTATCATGCTGTAGGCAAGATTCTAGAAGGCCCCAATCAATGGAAAAGTACAGACATAGGGGAAGTGCTTATGTATTCCACAATCAGGGAGCACCCATATTTATCTCTGGTAGTTTTTCCACAAAGTCAATCCTATGATAAAGCTCCGGTTCTAAAGAATAGATCTGCTGGTGAGCTGGTGCGTATTGATTTACGTCTTGTAATACCAAATGAAGTGATAAAAAGTAATGTGCCAGATCTTCGCTTAACAAGGCGCTAATGTCGCCATTATCGTGGCTGGGATACGTTACGCTTCAGTCGCCCCAATGCTTTGCGTTATGCGCATATTTGATTGTTGAACGCTTTCATGAAAACTGAATATTTGAACATAAAGCCAAAGGCAGATTTGCTTCAAATATGGCTTCACTACGGTTTCCCTCTAATGCGGGCGATATGCTCATGAATAAAATTAGTCTGCTGTTAATACTTACTGCTTGCGGATTGTTAGCAGGTTGCCCTCCTGTTTATAAGGTAAATTTACGAAATGAAACGTCGACAGATATAGTCATTTTTTATCATTACAATGATTCTGAACTTTTGCGTATTCCTGCTAATGGTGAAGGACGTGAACATTGGAGTCATTATTGTTTTGCTATCAGTGATAATGGTGTTATTTATTATTTTGATGGTACTGATTTGCCAAGCAGTGTCTATGAAACTCACATGTTTAGCACATCTCTAAACGCGATCTACAATCATGGTAAGTTAAGATACCTGGATTCCAATGGTCAGGTTGTAGCTTCAGTCGACGGGGCATCAGAGTGCAAATAGAGTATAACAAGCGCGTCAACCACGCCGGCTGTTTGGGCTGGACCTCAAACTGCTGCGCAGTTTTTGAGTGGCTATGGCTGGGGCAGGTGTAACCATGAAAGTCGCCGATTTTGTAGAAGATACATATAATTTGTTCGAGTCGTTTGAGAAGCCTGATCTGGCAACTAATATACACCATTGTGATGAATGCCGAGATCATAATGACGAAGTAAATAGAGCGGATCGTAGGGATCTATCACCTGAGCAAGTGGGGACAGTTTGCTGGGGAATCTCATCATTTTTAACTCCACAAGCAATGGGCTATTACATACCTAGGCTAATTGAGCTGGCTGTTACAGGTCGGAATGATAAGGATGGCGATCCTTATATGTGCTTATTTCTGAATCAAATTGGACTAAATTCTGGATCAGAGCAGTTTTCTCTGTTTTCAAATGAACAACGCTTAGCTGTTCGTGATAGTCTTGAGATTCTGAAAAGTAACTATCTGGAAATACTGGAAGAGCACTGCTGGGAAGATGAAATCGATAATGCAATTATCCAGTGGAACTCCTAACAAGCAAAGGCAGAGGGGCCAAAAAGCGGCGCTCGCTGCAGCCTGTGGTGATAACGGACCCCGAAGAAAGCGTATATGCGTACACACGGTTTTTCGTAAGTAAGCCAGCTTGGATTTCCGGGGCTTTTACACTGGAATCGGTGGGCTGGAGGGGATATCTTCGAAGCTTGGAAATTGAAAAACGCGCACTTGCAATAATGAATATGATTGGAATATTTGAAAACCTAATAGATGAAGCTTTAGCAAAGGCTAAGGATTTAGATATTTTTACCTTTGCTATATATCATGACCATGAGTCGGGATTTGTTAGCGTCTGTATAGATACAAAACAAAATTCAGAAAATCAGTTACTTGAATCGAACAAATACAGTATGAAGCATTTTCGCCGAATTATTGAGGAAGGTAGTATTGAAGAGGCCATGTTCTGGCAAGCAAATATTGGGCGTAATCTATCATTAGGTAATTTTGCAGCGATAAACATCTCTGAAAAAGAAGTAGCGGGTATAACTCCCGATAATAGCTTCTATCTCGATATGGTGAAAGCCATACAAAATAAGGAAGACCTTATTTTACAGAAAAGCACGCAAGGAAGTTCCCTTCTATTTTGTTGCTCTACTGTAGATGAAGAAGTTGGTCTAACTTGGGTGCAAGAAAATGCTTGACAAAGCCATTACGAATGGTCGACAAAAAACGTGGGAAGGATAGCGTTTCATTTTGTCTATTTTAGAAGATTAATAATTGATAATGAATATTGATAAAGCACTAGGGTTTCTTAGAAATCATCAGCCGTTGCCAGCGGATGAGGATGTATCGGAAGCCGATATTGATATGTTCAATCAAGTTAGGACGTTTCTGATTTCAAATCCCGATGAACGTGCTATTCCACTTGTTCTCAATGCATTCGGTGATGGAAGTGGTTTTGGCGTCTATCAGGTCTGCGATGATATATTTAGGCCATTTAAATCAGAGGTGGTTTTACCTCACTTAAAAAACGCTCTGGCAAGTATGCACTATGGAGTGCGCTACTGGGCCTCCCAGTGGGCGATGGAAATTAATTCGATTGATATAGTTCCGGAGATTAACAGTATGCTAAAAAATCCTGAGGACACTGAAGCTCACTATTATTGTGTTGCAACGCTCATTGATATATGGAGAAAAACGAAAAATCCATTTGTTTCTAAGTCAATAATCGAGTTAGGTGGTAAATCAAAAAACATAGGTGTCTCAGAGTTAATCCATGAGCACCGCACTGAGAAGTAGAGTTATAACAAAGCAATCTTTCGGATTCGCTCCGCTCATGCGTAAGTTGCGGCGTTAACCACAGTCGAGGCGGGTAATGAATACAGAACTGCAAGTGAAAGCTAAGAAGCTCATAGAGGTCGATGATATTGATAGTGCATTGCAATTACTACGTGCGGAAGGGGCGAGTATAATTGAGTCAATTAAGCTTGTGAAAGAAACTAAATCAATTTCTCTTAATGATGCAAAAAAATTAGTTGCTCTACATCCAGTTTGGGATGATCAGCAAGAGAATTTTAGGGACTTTCACGATTCCATCATTGATGTCTTAAATGACAAAGACGCGTAATTCGCAGTTAAAAATTTTAGGCTGGTGGCGCAAAGAAGGTGCGCATCAGCTAATTGCGTGGATCGTTTCGCTCACTTTACTACGCAACGTTCAGTTCAGTTAGAGCGGCGTTAGCCTGAGCAGATAAATCGAAGAACTAAGAGGAACTGCAATATGGATCTCATTTTTGAGCCCTTCGTTGGCTTGGGACCACTAAAATTTGGTATGTCAAAGTCGGAGGTAGAATCTCTGCAGGCAGAGGTTTGTGGCATTGGAGATTGCGATTATCAAGACGGCAAACTTAGCGCATTTTCGATCTATCTAGCCGATGTTGAACACTTAATTATCGTTGGCGAAGATGTTCAGAAAATGGATAAGCTCTCGGCCGCACTTCATCTGGCTAACCTGAGCGCTGATTATGGGCAAGCCCAGGGCGGATCGCTCTACTTCATGGATTTAGGTTGCGCTATCCTCCAGTTTGAATCGCCTTCACGTGAGTTCTTATTCTTCGCACGCGAGTACGATACTGGAGAACCTTTGAGGGAAATGACGCTATCTTCTATCAAGTCTTACTACGAAGATAACGCCTGGGACGCCTAATAGTTATTTGTTAAGTGGGGCGACAGCTGTTTAGCAAACTGTAGCACGCGGCCCGTTCCGGGCATTGGACTCAAAGCGAACAGGCGTTCGTTTTTTACCCCACAGTCTGATTAGATACCCACTTGGTAACCTGCGCGCTCACATCAATCCGAAACTCACAAGGAACTCTGTTTTGTCTCAAAAAGACCTTCCGCCTGTTGCAAAGCAAGTCGCTATTTTGATCGTACTCACTTCGCTTTCTTTGGGGGCTTTGGTGTGGTTTGGCTTTGCGGTGGCGTCAACGATTAGTCAGGTGATGGCGCTCCCGCCCAGTCTGTATCTTGAGCCGGCGTTATACGGCATGCTGGGAATTGGCCTGGGCCTGCTTTCTTTGTGTGTAATGGGATTGCTGGAGCTGTTGGCGAGACTAAAAAAGCCTTTACGGAAAAACACCGAAAACCGCATTTTCAAAATACTGCAGCCTGTCCTGTTTGGAGGGGTGGTGGCGATTTTTCTGCTGCCTGTGCTGATTTACTTCCCCTTGTCTGCGTACTTGAAAAAACAGGGGTATAGCGATTGCGAGGACGCTTCCTATTCCGGGTTGCGATACCAGTATATCGTTTTCGCCAAGTCGGAAGCCGCCTGCACGCAGGCGGCGCAAGAGTAAAAGCGTATTTCGGTATTTGTCTGTATTCACCTTGCGGGACATCCCTGTCCCTGTTTCCCATTCTAAAAGCTCGCGGACAATCCGATCTGAGCCCAGCGGCCCGGCATGGGATAGCCTGGGCGATAGGCGTATTCACGGTCGAATAAATTCTCCACGGCGACAAAGACTTCACCATCCTGACCCAATGGCGCAAGAGGATAGGAAAGGCGCATATTGGCCACGGTGAAACCACTGACTTTTTCCCCATTAACGTCGCCTGACGCGCGCTTGCGCGTTAGCGCCCAGACCTCGGACTGATGCTGGGCGTCCAAGGCGAGGCGGAAGGGGCCAACCTGGCCGTTCAGACCTGCGGTAACCGCCCGTTCTGGAGTGTAGGGAAGGTTGTCGATATCCGGATCGAGCAGCGTCAGCCCGCCAAACAGGGACCATCCCGCCGGCAACGCCTGACTGACCGACAGTTCAACGCCACGCATGCTGTAGTCGCCGAAGTTAATGAACTGTGGGCTGGAGACTTGTGGAGGAAAAGCGAAGACGTAGCGGTTTTTCACCTTGTCCTTGAACACGCTGAGATCGATCTGGGTGGTGGTCGTTAACGCGAACTTGGCGCCGACTTCCAGGTGATTCAGCTCCTCCGCCTCCAACTGCTTCCAACTGTCGGCCAGGGGCGGTATCGCCGTCGCCAGGGTTGGCGCTTCCAGACCGGGATAGTTGACGCCTTGGGAGGCGTTGACGAACAGGGTCAGGGCGTCTGACATCAGCGACAGACCGGCGTAAGGGGCGGCTTGGGCGTCAAACTCACTGTGATCGTAATAACGCACGCCGATGGACGGCGACAGCATCCAGTCGTCGTTGAGCATTAACAAGTGGCTGAGACCGACATAGGGCGACCACAACTTGAACGTCGGCGCGTCCAGGTAAGCGCGCCTTGCGGGATCATCACGATTAAAGCGCGCTTCGCCGGACACGCGATCGTAATCCAGACCGGCGACCAGGGTTCCATCCATCCAGGGGGAGAACTGCTCGCGCCAGCGCAGGCCGCTCATGGTGAAGTCGGAAAGCGTATCGCCATCGCCGGCGCTCTGGTGATACCAGTTACCCTCGCCGGAGCTGTGATGCAGGCTGAACTCGCCGGTCCAGTCGCCATGTTCATGGGACAATGTGGTCGCCAGCATGAAGGCCTGGGTGTTGTACTCCGGCGCGACATCCGGCTTTGGGTCTCCTTCTTTGCCTGGATCCGTGCTTTCGTTGTCCACGTACAGCCCGCTAAAAGAGGCCGCCCAGTGTTCATTCAATTGCGCGCCAACCCTCCCGAATAGATTCTTTAATTCACCGTCGGCGTTGTCCCGATGGCCATCCGAAGTGGCGTAACCTTGCGCGAGAGTAAAATCCAGATCGCCATTGCGGCTGGTCAGTTCCGCCTGCTGCACCAGGGTATGGTAGGAGCCGGCGGAGATGCGCGCGGCGCCGTGAGTTCCGTCTTCAGTCGCCCGCTTGGTGTGCAGATCGATGGAGGCGAAGTTGTTGCCGTTGATCTGCGGTTGCGGGCTTTTATACACGGTCATGGATTGCATGGCGTTGACGGGCAGCAGATCCAACAGTGGGTGTCCCCATAAGCCCATGTACAGGGGCAGGCCGTCGATGTAGGTCTTTATCTCGCTGCCTGGACGGGTGACGCCCATGCCGCGGATAAACACCGCGCCGCCCTGATCGCCGCCAAAAGCGCCGACCGGGTTGTAACGGGAAATCTGTACGCCAGGCGTCCGGCGCAGGGCGGCGGTGAGATCCACTGCGTTTTGATCGCGAATCTGTTCCTCTGTGACCACGGCGGATGTGCTGGAGAACATATCCACTTCCACTTCTTCAATGACCGGCTTGGCGGTCACTATCATTGGCTCCAGAACGGTAGTTTGCGCGTGTGCGCCGCCCGCAGCGGTCAGTGCGACCGCCACGGTAAGTTTCTTGGGTGAAAATTTCATAATACTGACTTGATTGACTGCTTAATCGGCCTGAAAGGATCAGTTTTGTGGATGATTTTGATGATGCGCGGACATGCCCGGATCATTCGGCGTGCCAAACAGCCCGAACTGCGCCAGCTTTTGCGGCGCGATGGACTGCTCCGCTTCAGTCAGTTCAGAAATGAGCTGGGAGGCGGTGTCCTGAGGGATGCCGGCTTTGTGCAGCAGATCGACTTTCTTAAACTCGTCGCCGCCGCAGGCGAGCACCATCCACTTGTCGCCATCCCGGCGCAACAGCGCGCGTCCGCCTCGTTCGCCCTGAATCCAGTCGGCGATGGCGTAGTCGTTCACCACGATGACCGGCGCCGTCTCCACCTTGTGGTGGGGCTGGTCGTAGGTGGCGGAGATCAGCTTGACCACTTGCTGCTGTTCTTGGGTCAGGCCGTCGTTGGCGAACGCGGGCGCCACCAGCGCTGAACTTAACGTGAGGGCGGCCAGCAGGCTGCGGAAAGGGAGAGGCGGTGAAGACATCCTGTTGTTATGACGATTTTTCATGTTATTCCTCAGAAGAGTTTGGCGGTGTTTTATACAAGTAAATAATCAGACGCGTGGACGCGCCTGCGCGGAGATAAGCCGCGAAAAGACAGGGCCAGACACGGGCCGGCTCTGTCGTTGCAGACAAAGAGAACGTGGCTAGTCATCTGCTGGGTTCATCGAGTGAGACTGAGTTCCTTGTTCTTCTCCATCAATCAGGCCGGCGAGCATGCACAATGCTTCCAGCAGGAAAAAGCTGCTCCAGGGCGACTCCACCAGTTCGCAACCGGCGGCGCTGGTGCGGTAACAGGCGCCGATGAAAGCGCCGGCGTGCGCGGCGCCATCGCGACGAACGAAGTATGAGCTGCGTACGAGCGCGGCGATTTGCTGCGCCGCATAGGCGCGCCAACTGTCGCCGTCGTCCAGTAACTCAGAGAACGACAGCATGGCGATAGCGGCGATCAGCGTGGCGGATGGGTCGGACAAACTGTCGCTGCGTTCCGGCCTGTCGGCGGGATAGGGCGTGCGACGGGAGCGACGCCAGTACACGCAGGCGGCTCTGGCGTAATCGAGATAGGGCGAGCCCCAGCGTCTGGCCGCATGGGACAACCCAAGCATCGCCCAGGCCTGGCCGCGGGACCAGCCGCCGGGGCGGTCCAGCGCCTGTAAAATAACCTGTTGTGAGTTTTGCTGTTGGGTCGACTGGGCTTCCGCACTGCAGGCGCCATTGGCGGTGAAGCAGGTGGCGATCAGGGCGTCCGTGTGAGCGCGGGCGGCGTCTTGCAGAGACGCATGGCTGACGCCGCCGAGGAGTTGCACCGTGGCCGCCAGCGAGTCTACAGACAGACGTTGACTCCCGTCCGCGCCGCCGCCCATGGCGCAACCCAGAGGGAGATATCCGAGGCGATGGTCAAAACCGGAGGCGATGGCGGCGGCGGCCTGATCGGCCAGATCCAGAGCTGAATTATCTACGAGCCAACGGCCGCAAAGCGCGGGGCCATACCAGAAGATCATGCTGCGATTGAGCGTGTCGATGTGCAGTTTGTCCGTCAGCGCGGCGCAAAGGGCTAGCGCTTTGTCACGGTCTGCCGTGGACCTGGAAATCAACGCCCGCAACCCCCAGCATCCTGCCCAAAAGCCTCCCATCCAGGAACCGCCAGCGGAGGTCTTCCAGTGTTGGCCGTCGCGGGAGAACAGGGGAAAGCTTCCGTCGCAATGAGCTTCTATGGTGTCGAGGCGGCGTAACAGCAGCGTCATGGCCTGACTGATTTCCCATGGCGACAGCGCTGTGGCGTCCCAGGGCGGTACACGCAGGTTATTCATGACGCGCTCCTGCGTCGTAGCAGAGCCAGACTCAAGGCGGCAGCGGCCCCCAGCAGGGAAACGACAGCGAGCGCGCTCCAGGCGCTGCTGAAACCTGACGCGGAGCCGGAGAGTGCGCCAAAGAGCGGCGCGCCCATTGCGAAGCCGCCAAAAAATGCCGCGGACAGTAAGCCGGACGCCGTCGCCGGCGCGCCGAAAACGCTGTCTCTCAGTAGCATGCCCATCGCCACCGCATTGGTGGCCACGGCGGTGAGACCTACTATCAGCACGCCAACCCACAAAGGCCAATGGCTTTCCGGCGAGGCCTGTTGGGTGATCCAAAGCGCCAATGCGGTGAGCGCCATTAATCCCAGCAGCAGCCAGGATTCATCCTTGAGTCTGCTGGAAAGGGACGTCAGTGTGAGGCGCGACGTGAAGCCCATGACGCCGAAGACGGCCACCATCAAACCGGCGTCATGCTGACTGACGCCTTGCTGGGTGGCGAAGACCGGCAGAAAGGTCACGAAGGCGGACAGGGTGACGCCAGCGCAGCCTTGCACCGCCATCAGGTTGAGCAGCAGTTTGCCTGGGCGCGCGGGCAGCCAGGAGCGCCGCGGACCTTCGGACGATGGCGGTGGAGCCAGGGACGGAGCAAAACAGGCCAATAACAGCGCGGCTGGGATGACTGTCGCCATGGCGGCGCGCCACCCGAACGGAACCGCGATCAGCGGCAGCAATCCGCCGGCAATCAGAGCGCCAAGCTGTACGCCGGATTGTTTCAGTCCCACGGCGAACGCCTTGCGCGCAGGGGGAATCCGTTGCGCGATCAACAGATTCGTGACCGGGTTCGACAACGCCTGCGCCACGCCGCATACCGCCACAGCGGCGATAATTCCCGCAAAACCGGGGAGGGTGATCATCAGACCATAGGCCAGCGCCACGCTGAGAAACAGCATCCACAGGCCGCGTCGCGATCCCAGCCGCTCAACCAGCGGGCCTGCGGCGAGGGACAGCACCGCCGCCACGCCGAAAGCGCTCATGGTGACGTAACCGAGCCAGCCGGGTTCAATGCCCAGATCGGCGATCAGCAAGGGGCCCAGCGCGCCGATGGTGTACAGGATCAGCATCGGTAAGGTCATGGATAACAGCAGCACGACATGCAGGCTGATGGCGCGCAAAGGCGATTGGCGCAGCGGCGGCGCGATGGCGTTCATACTTGCGCCGTCTCCCGTTCCACCTGGGCGACAGGTGAGCTGTTTTGTTCTTCCCGGGGAAGATAACCCTCCAGAATCCGCCGCCCCACGGTATTGATCAGTACTTCATCAGCGCCGTCCAGAATGCGCGTGGCGCGAGCGTAGCGAAAAATATTGGAGAGTGGCGTCGCGTCGCACAGCCCCTCGGCGCCGAAGACCTGAATGGCGCTGTCGGCGGCATGATTGAGCGCGTGAGAGGCGGCGATCTTCGCCATATTCACTTCAATATCGCTATCCTCGCCCGCATCCAGCTTGGCGGCGGCCAGTTGTAACTGCGCCCGCGCGCTGACGATGCTTTGTTGGCTAAGGAACGCCAGACGGCGGATCAGTTGTTTGTCCGGCAGTCGCGCCAACTGACCGCGTTCGCTGCACACGCGCTCGCCAAGCAGGTCCAGGCAGCGTTGCGCCAGTCCTACCCAGTGGGCGGCGTTGATGGTGCGTCCCAGGCATAGCCGCTGTTTCATCAACGCCATGCCCCCGTGCAGCTCGCCCAATAGATAGTCTTGAGGAATGCGGACATTGTCGAACAGCAGCTCATGCTGGCCATTACGGCGACCCAGGATATCCAGATCCCGCAGGATGCTGAATCCGGGCGCGTCGGTGGGAACCACCAGCATGGACAGGGCGTGTTGCGGCGGCGCCTCCGCCTGGGTGCGCGCCACCACGGTGATAAAGTCCGCACGACGGGCGCGGGAAATAAACCACTTGCGGCCGTCAAGGCGCCAGCCGTCTCCCTCGCGCTGCGCCCGCAGCTGGATGGTGGCGGGAATGGAGCCGATACTGTCCGGTTCCGACATGCCATAGGCGGACACGGCCTTTCCCGCCGCCAGCGGTTGCAGGAAGCGTCCTGCGATGGTCTCGCTACCATACAGAGACAGCATGCGCACATCCAGAGCGGCGCGCCCGCCGAAGATTTCAGGGCCGAACTCGGAGCGTCCCTCCTGTTCAGCCAAGGGCAGATAGTCGCTTAACGTGGCGACTTCGCCTCCCAGGGCGGCGGGATAGTACAGACCCCACAGTCCCTGGGAGCGGGCCTCTGCGGCCAGGGCGGACTGCAGCGTCAGCGCCGCGTCGTCGTCTTTGGCGAGCAAGGGCTCGTTGGGAATCACCCACTCATTGATGAAGGCGCGTATGCGCTGCGCCAACTCGCCGGATGTCTTGTTGGCGACGCCGGAGCCGCCGTTTTCCATGGGCAGGTTCTTTCCTGTGTCTACACTGCGCATGCACTGCGCTCCAGAAAAGCGACTTCAGCGGTGAGCCGCTTCTTGTCAACCTTGCCCGCCGGCGTGAGTGGAAAATGACGGATGAAGCGCAGGTACTCCGGCAGTTTGTTCACTTCCAGCCCCTGATCGCGCAGAAAGCTGGCGATTTCCGCCAGAGAGGGACGATCGGCTCCGCTGCGCATGCTTAGACACAGGCATACGCGCTGCCCCAGGTCCGGGTCTGGAACCGGCACGCAGGCGGCGCTGATCACGTCTGGAAAACAGGTGACCAGATTCTCGACCTGCACTGTGCTGATGTTGGCGCCGCCGCGCACGATCACGTCTTTCTTGCGGCCGGAAAGGCGCAAATAGCCGTCCTGGTCCAGCAAACCCAGATCGCCGGTGTACACCCAGCCTTCAGGATCGCGATAACGGGCGTCCAGCTCTGGAGCGTTGACGTATTGCATGGGGCTGATCGGGCCCCGGGCGAGAATTTCGCCGACTTCGCCGCGACGGACTTCCTTACCTGCGTCGTCGACGATGCGAATCTCACAAACATCCGGGTTGGGGCGGCCAACGCTGCGGAACACCACGTCCAGCGCTTCATCCAGCGTGTTATGACAGTTCACCCCATCCGCTGAGCCGTACAGACTGATAAAGCCGCAGCCAAAGGCGTCCACGCAACGTTGGATGCTGGCGGAGTCAATGACCGAGCCGCCGCTGACAATGGCGACCAGGCTGGATTTGTCGATATCCTCCAAGAGAGGCTCGGCGGCCATGCGCTGAATCATTGTGGGCACGCCGAGCAGGTGGGTGGGACGCAGAGATTCGATGGCGCGAATGGCGTCTTCCGCATCGAATCGCGGCAGCACCGCCAGGGAGCCCCCCAGCCAGGACAGCACGCCAAAGGTGGCGGTGGAGCCGAAGGATGATCCCAGAGGCACCAGATACATGCCGCGAAAGCTCGCGCCATCGGGGTGTAAACGTTGTAGAAAACGTCCGCGTCCACCCAGCAGCGCATTATGAGAGTAAGCCACCAGTTTGGGCTCGGACTCGGTGCCGGAAGACACCAGCAGGCGCACTGGCGAGTCCGGGTCAACATGAGGCAGGCGCTGCAGCGCTATTGGCTCCGCCTGAAAACACTGCTCCAGGCTGATCCAGCCTTCCGGCGCCTGATCGCTGTCCGTAATCAGCCAGCGCAATGACAGGGTGGTGGAGCGCAATGACTCAATCAGCTCGCACATGTCCACACCGCCGTATTCCGGCGTCGCCACGATGGCGCGGGCGTCACAGCGCTTCAGTAATGACTGGATGTCCAGACGTCCGCGACCCGGTGGAAACGGCGCCACCACTGCACCGATGGCGGCGGCGGCGAGATCGACGGCGCAGCAACGCCAACTGTTGGGCAATTGATAGGCGATCACGTCGCCGGCGACGATGCCCATCTCCTGAAAGGCCGTCGCCAACCGCAGCGCCATATCCAGCAGGTCGCCGTAAGTCATGCTGGAATCTGGCGAGAGCACCGCGGTTTTGGCCGGGGACTGTTCCGCATACATCTGAAACATCTGGAATACAGTGCGGTTAGGATACAGGCCTTGCGTCGCCCACTGCTTGCGCAGCGCCGCTGGAACCAGATCGATGATGCCTGAGTGGTTCATTGAAACCTCCATGGTGAATTCACTCGAACATAGATGTCCTTGTTGAGAGCGGGCGCCAGACGCGGGTCACGGCTAAGCTCTGTCAAATCTTCGACTACTACGGCGGCGGGAACGCCGCTCATTTCGAACAACGCCGCCCACTCCTGGGCCTTGCGATGAAGAAGAGCGCGCTGTAGATGCTCTCGATCCGAGGTGTCGTCGTTAAGGTCTATCTGAAGTTCAGACGCGGCGTCAACAACGGCGTGGGTGAGCCTGGAAAACGCGCGTTCATCCAGACAGTCCAGAGCAAGCAACCCCTGCGCGGTGGCGTAAACCCCATTCAATGAAGTCCATGCAGGTGGGAGTGGTTCACCGTCCAGGGCATGATTTTGATACCCCGGCTGTTGCAACAGCGCGCCAAGTTCGTCTGCGCACAACAAGGTGGCGGCGCCCAGCAGGGAGGTATCCACTCTGATGGAGCGGGCGCGACCCAGTCCTCGGGCCAGTAGTGCGGCGGTGACGCCTTGAGCGGCGACGGCTCCGCCTAATACGTCCAAAACAGTAAACAGTGCGCCGCCCGGCAGTCCCGAAGCGGCGGCGATTTTTGCAGCGACGCCGGAGTAAGCCTGAGCCATGAAATCGGTGCCGGGCAGATCTTGCTCCGCATTCTCTCCCCAGCCTCCCGCATAAGCGTAAATGAGGTCGGGGTTTACCTGTGTCATGTCGTCATAATCCAGTCCCATTTCCGCCGCTTTGCCGGGCGCCCAGTTGTGCAGAAACACATCAGCCTGCTGGATCAACGCCATCACTTCCGCTTTGCCAGCGGCGGATTTGATGTCGATTTCTCGTACGTTTTTGTCTCGATTCAGGGCGTCAAAACGGGCGGAAACGTCTTCCGCCATAGGCGGCATACCGCGCAGAGGGTCGCCCCCGGGCGGTTCGATGCGAATCACCTCTGCGCCGAGCAGAGAGAGCAAGCGTCCCGCCAATGGACCCTGAATGCGGCGACAGGACTCAACCACGGTTAATCCGGCCAGAGGCAGGGGCGAGGACGGATCGCAGGGCTTCAGCGGCCTGGCCTGGGCGATGTCGCCATCACATTGAAAGCGCCAGGGGCCTTCGCGCCACATAGCCATCGTATCCTTGTCCTGAGCGCGGTCCTGCAGCGAGCGCACTCGGCAAACGGCGACGCCGGTTTGCTGGGCGAGGCGTTCGATCTGCGTAAATGGCAGCGAGGCGAGCGCCTCGCAGAGTGCGGCGGGAACCGGGGCGATGGCTTTGGCGTAGCGCAGTAAAAATCCGCTCCAGCCTTTGCCGGCGCTGGCGGCGTCGACGCCGACCTGGGTCCAGAAATCGCGCCAGGGGACGGCGTCCAGGGTTTCCAGTTCAAACGCTACGCCATCGGCGGACGTGAAGGGCGGGCGTTCCTGCACACTGGCTGCGCCGGGCAGCAGTTGCTCCGGCATTTCCGGGGCGGTGGCTCCAGCCAGATATTGCGCGACGCTGAGTAAGGCGCTGGAGGTCAGGCTGGTCGTAGTTGTGCGCGTCGATGCGCCCCGGAGACGACCAATCGCGGCGGCCATCGCGCCTTGCAGGGAAAGCGCGGCGGTGAGGGTGGAGACATAATCCACCACCAAAGGCTGCGCGCCGCCGCTGGCGCGTCCATGTACGGACATCAACCCTGTCGTCGCCTGAGCCAACGTTTCTGATATGGGACGCTCCACGGCATCCGACCAGCCCTCCAATACGCAATCGACATCTATATTGTCAGCCACGTGCAACGCGAAAGCGGCGCCAGATTCCGTATCGACATTCTCCCAGGCGACGCCGAGAGCGTTGGCCTGATATCGCAACGACGCATACAGCGGCGCCAGGGCCGGCGTTGGGTCGCGTAACGATCCGCTGAGATAGCAGTTTTCCAGTAACACGGCCATGGCGGTTATCTCAACCTGTCGCCGCACCCGCCCGCCACCGCCGGCAGGATGGTGATGGCGTCGCCGGCTTGTACGGACGTGTCCAGGTTCTCGGCGAAGCGAATATCGTCGTCATTCACGTAAATATTCAAAAAGCGGTGCACCTTGCCGTCCGCCATCAGTCGCTCTTTGACGCCTGGGAACTGTATCTCCATGTTCTCGATCACTTCCCGCACATTCGCGCCGTCGCCGTCAATGCGCTTCTGATCGTTGGTCAGCGGACGCAGAACGGTGGGAATATGGATGGTGATTGACATGAGAACTCCTGTTTTCAGCAAGGGGTAAGGATTTTTCGCCAGCGTATTGCTCGACGACGCGTATGGTTTCTTCCACCACGGCTCCGTTGACGATGCGGAAGCTGCGAATGCCGCCGCCGTACGCGGGATCGGTGGGGATAATGACGTAATGGGCATGCGGCTCCGCGGCACAAAGAATGTCATCCTTGCTGGGATAGGCGCGCGAGTGGGTGTGTGAGTGATAGATGACTACGGGCTCTTCGCCGTTTGCCTCCATTTCTCGCCAGACTTGCAGTTGTTCACGGGCGTCGAACATGAACATATCTTCTGACGCCGCTACATTGCGCATGGGAATGAGGCGCATGGGACGCTCGGCGCTCTCCCGGCCGGCGATAACGCCGCAGGTTTCCATGGGGTGATCTGTTTGCGCCTGTTGGATCATGGCGTCTACGAGTTCGGAAAGAATCGTCAGCATGTTGGGTTTCCTCCCGGATCAGTAGCTGGGCAATGAAGGGTCGACATCTCGAATCCAGGCGAGAATGCCGCCGTCGAGATGATGGACGTTATCGAAACCGCATTCGCGTAGAGACTGCAACGCCCGTTGCGAACGCACGCCGGATTTGCAGTGCAGCACGATGGGCGCGTTGCTGCTGAGAGAGTCCAGCATGTCGCGATCCAGCAGCCTGTGCGCAGGAATATGTTGCGATCCCGGAATGCGCACGATGTCCCGCTCCAACGCGTCGCGAACATCGATCAGTTGGAAGTCTCTGGCGCTGTCCCGCCACCGCTTTAGTTCATGAGCGTCAATGCTGGGGACGCTGTCGTTATCGTCTTGAACGGCAGTCGCCAGCCCGCAGAAGGCCTGATAATCCACCAGTTCGGTGATGGCGCGTCTTTGCGGGTCGCGGCGCAGTTTGATAAAACGGAAGCTCATTTCCAGTGCGTCGTACACCGCCAATCTACCCAACAAGGATTCGCCTAATCCAGTAATTAACTTGATCGCTTCCGTGGCCATGATGGAGCCGATGGACGCGCACAGGACGCCCAACACCCCGCCTTCTGAGCAGGAAGGCGCCAGATGGGGCGGGGGCGGTTCCGGATAAAGATCGCGATAATTCAGGCCTGCGCCTTCGGGAGCGTTTTCCCAAAAGACCGACGCTTGTCCTTCAAAGCGATAGATAGAACCCCAGACGTAAGGTTTTCCCGCCAGCACGCAGGCGTCATTGACCAGATAGCGAGTGGCGAAATTGTCGGTTCCATCCACAACCAGGTCGTATTGGGCGATGATTTCAAGGGCGTTGGCTGAGTCCAGGCGCTCGCTATGCAGCCGCACCGCGATGTGCGGGTTGATCTCGTGAATAGCGTCTCTGGCGCTCTCTCCTTTAGGACGTCCGATATCGGACACGCCGTGGATGATTTGTCGTTGCAGGTTGGATTCGTCAACCAGATCAAACTCTACAATGCCCAGGGTTCCGACCCCGGCGGCGGCTAAATAGAGTAAGACCGGAGAGCCCAGACCGCCGGCGCCAACCGCCAGCACTTTGGCGTTCTTCAGGCGTTTCTGCCCATCCAGTCCAACATCCGGCAGCAGCAGATGACGGCTATAGCGGGCGATTTCCTCCGCGGACAACTCCGCAGCGGGTTCTACGAGGGGGGGGAGCTTCATCGACATATGTCCCTCTATCGATTGATGCGATTTCTAGGGAACCTCTGAAAAACTACCTGCGGCCGCCATTACGGCGTCAAAAGTCGGCTCAAAATGCTCATTTATTCACGATAAACTGCGCTTTTTCGCCGACTTTTTCCTTGCACTGGCGGCCTCGCCAACGTTTTTCAGAGGCTCCCTATTTATTAGTTTGGTTATGTCACCGGATGCAGCCGGATAAGGCTGCGAGGACCGTCATCGACGGAAGGAAGGCGGAGAGAAAACGAATTTCCCTCAAAGCGGTCGCCGACATTGATGCGTGACGAACAACAGCTAAAGCGCGATCCATGCCGTTAATTTCTAATGTTTTTTGTAAGGTCCAACACCGCTTATTTTTATATGCGGAGGGACGGGCAGGGGGCAATGCGGCAGTTTGTCGCACCCAATCTGGCTAAGTCTCTGAATGTCTAAAGTTATCAGTCCTCAACGGTCTGTTACTCCCCGCGCACCGGCTCTGTGGTTAAATAGCCGCGCGCTGGCTCAGACGCTGTTTTTAAGGGATTTACAGAAGTTTCCAACCATGAAGACACCCCGTTCAAGAATTGCCGCATCGATATTATTTTGTTTGTTTTCCGACCAGTCTCTGGCGGAATGGCGGTGCTCTGAAAATGACTGTGAAGTGTTGAAGAATGTGCAGACGTTCACCAGTGCGCGGACCAGTAGAGGCGCCTCAGTTCCGGATCATATTAACGCCTATCGATGTCTGTTAAGTCAGGCGGACGCACAGCAACAGCTTATCAAGTTGCAAACGGAAGGGAGCAAGCCTGCTCAGCTCTATGCCATGATTGCTTTGCATGAATTGCTGCCTGGGTATTTCAGCAAAAAGCTGAGCAGTATGTAACGGATGTTTCTGTAGTAAAGACCATGAACGGGTGTAAAGGCGGTAGCACTGAGGTTGCAACGCTCTTCAGACAGATTGATGATGGCGGGAGCGTCCTAAAGCATTTCCTTTAGCATTTTGCGGGCGCGCTACAGGACGTGCGCTAAGAAAGTGCTAAGCAAATGTCGGTTAAGCCTCTTCTTTGTATGGCTAGTATGGCCAAATCCATTAATTTATCTCATATATCTCCCGTACTTGATTCCCCGCGCACCGGCTCTGTGGTTAAATAGCCGCGCGCTGACTCAGGCGCTTTTTTAAAGGATTTACAGAAGTTTCCACTCATGAAGACATCCCGTTCAAGAATTGCCGCCTCGATATTGTTTTGCCTGTTTTCCAGTCAGTCTCTGGCGGAATGGCAGTGCTCCGAAAATGATTATGAAGTGTTGAAGAACGCGGAGGAATTCACCAGTGCTCGTACTGGTTATGCTGGGGATGTTCCGGACCATGTTAATGCGTATGGGTGCCTGCTCAGCCGGGCGGATGCTCAAGAGCAGCTCATCAGGTTGCAAACGGAAGGCAGCAAGCCGGCCCAGCTTTATGCGATGATTGCTTTGCATGACTTGTTGCCAGGGTACTATCAACAAAAGGCGGAACAGTACGTCACGGACACCGCCAGTGTAAAAACAATGGAAGAGCACATCGCTGGCGACGCTACGGTTGCAGAACTGTTTAAGCAGATCGAAAGCGGCGAACGCATTCTGAAACACTACTTTGAGTTTTAATACGATCATTTATAGAACGCGCGATACGAGAAGAACATCCATACATTCGCAGGGACATTCATTGAATAGCTCCAAATCCACTTTGACAAAAAACCATACGCACAGCCTGACCTTGGCCCTGCTCATTCTGTCCCTGTTTACCGTGACGGGCTGCAAGGAACTGGAGTATCTGCGAGCTGAAAAAGTCACCTACCAAGTGCAGGATTACCAGGCGGACAAAGGTTCGAAAGAGGATATGGGCATTCTGTTGAAACGCCTGAACGCCGTTCTCCCGAGTAAACTGTCATCAGTACAGTTCAAAGACGTGGAAGGCAAGGGCGTGATTGAATTTTCACGGGGCGCCCCTGACGCTGAACTGGTCGCATTTCTAAGCGGGCATCCCGGCGAACTCGTATTCAGGGGAACGGAGCCGGATGATATCTGGTATAGCGATCAAGACGTCGTGGAGTCCGCTGCGGTTCCCGCTGGCGACGGACTTGCAGTTGAAGTGGTGTTCTCGGATGAATCCTACGGGAAAGCCTCACCAAGAATTAAACAAAGCATCGGACGCTACGCCTACACCATGCTGGATGACGAAGTACTTCATAAAGCCTTGGTGCAGACGGAACTGGGTAAAAAATTCCTCCTGACCAGCGCCAGCGATACGGAAGCGCAAGGCCTGGCCGTTATGCTTGACAGTGGTCGGATGAGTAGTGGGTATGTATTGGTAAAACTGTAAGCAGTTTGTGGCTGAGAATAGACCGCCGTGCGGGCCTATTCTCCATACCACCTCTAAAACCTGGCCCTGATAATTCCTGTAATACCTTCTTCGTCACCTCTTTCCACGGCTTTCATCCTCTGATAATCGATGTGCAACTAACGGTGTATTGAGGCTCCAAGCTAGGGTTTTCACTGGGTAGTCACACCGTACAAACTACGTTAATTTCATTCGGTAATCGAACTCTCTATTGAATAATTCACCGCATATTTCGATACGGAAATGCTTGGAGTGACGATGCCTGCAAAAGCTTCCACGCCTTTATTTGTAAAAATTATCAAGCTGAGCCTGTTGTTGATATCCGCTGTATTGGCTTATTTTCCGATAAAGAATAATGAAGAGTTTAGATACTTCTTTGCGCCTAAAGTGGTATACGAAGTAAAAGGCTATCAAGGTGATGGCAATGGCCCTGAGGATATGGAAATCCTCACAAGAAGAATCAGCCGCCTTGGTCCAGGCTTATTTTCCAGCGCTGACTTTATGCAAAATGACGGGAAGGCGTTCATCGTGCTAACAAGAGGCGCTGCTGACGCCAGACTTGTTGAATTCGTCAGTCAACATCCAGTCAATTTTGTGATGCGAGGGGAGACCCCTGAAGACATCTGGTATACCAATACGGATATAGTTGAATCAACGGCGGTTTCACCCCGCGGAGACGATATTGCAGTATCAATCACCGTCACGGATGAGGCCTATGCAAAGTCAGGGAAGAAGGTAAACGCTAACGTTGGCGGCTATAGTTACGTGACCTTGGACGGAACTGTCATAAGTAAGGCGAAACTTCAAACTAAGCTCGGTAAAAGCATTATGCTGGCGGGCTACGACAATAGTGATGCAACGGGATTGGTCGCTATTTTAAATGGCGATGTGATGAGCCGGGCGTATACGCTGGTTAGATTGTAGAGATTGTATTGGCTAGTGGTGCAGAATTTAAGTGCATTGATCAACCTGTCTATCACAGACCTCGACAACGCAATCAAATGTAGATGTCATCGGCCCATATTTATGCGGAATATATATGGAAAATTGCTCAATTCTCACTCCGGCGTTTAAGGTGACTGCTTCGTTTTGCCAATAGGCTATACGTTCATATTCAACTTGTGTGTCTGACGTGGAAATCTCCACGATGTCCCATAACTCTTCACAGTCGTCTTTACGTAACCCAATGAAAGTAACAGTCCCAGTGATCGAAGTCTTGGGAATCTCGTTATTGAAATACGCGTTCCACCACATTTGGGAGCCGACCTCGCCATATTTTTCTATATAGTCAGGTGCGTAAAGGGCGAGTTCTGTGTTGACGTCGTTAGCCCAGGTCTGGGGCTGGTCTTTTAGATCGAATATAACTGGCACTACAATAACCGTTCTCTTTATTAATATGGCAATGATATTGGCATGTTAATCATTAGTCGCAGGGATGCGCCTGCGCGGCGGTCAGCCGCGGGAGACAGGGCCTGACATGTGCAGGTCCTGTCGTTGCAGACAAATAGAAGGAAGCCATTTGTCTGCCTGATTAATAGCACTTTTTAAACTTGCGTGTTGAGCGCGGGGAATAGTAGCTGAAACATAAAAAGGCATACAAGAAATGCAATGGATTGGCCCTCTTTTCACCAACGCGGCAGGCTGGAAAGCCTATGTCTCCTTTGCGGAAGGAAAGTGGTATATCAAGCATGATGGCTCGCTAGAGATCGGGAAGGGGAGGTCGGGTTTGATGTTGCTGCCTATTCTTGAGAAAGGTTATGGCGAATGCTATCAGCATCAGATTGATCTTCTTAAAAGAGGGCTACGAGAGAGCGGTCTGGATGAGGCCTGCGCCGAAACGTTTCCCTTTAAAGTCCCTGTTCTCTTTCCTTTTCAGCATCATATGAGCAACTGGGCTGATGACGCATCGGACTGGTTATGGGATATCGAACTGACGCATGCGGAGGCGGAGTTGCTGTTCGCTGCGTCGCAGAATAAACAGTTCAGGCAAAAAACCAGGCATAGGTTGAGGCAGCGGGTAAACGCCTGGACGGCCCAGCAGGGGGTTTGTTTTGTGCGTGAGAAGTTGTGAAGGGCGCGGCGCCTGTTACTCAAGACGCCGCCGAAACTGAGTTAGCCGACTTGATAACGACCGGGTTTGTGGTTGACTGTCAGCAACAGGTTCAGCGCCATGGCGCCGAGCACTGAGTAAATCAGAACCATGGGAGTGACGATGAAGCAGGACGCCAGCACGATAATGCAGTCCACCATCATCTGAAATTTTCCGGCGCGCATGATATTGCGCTTTTGCAGGTATAGCGCGAGGATGCCGACGCCGCCCAGGCTGGATTTATGACGGAACAGAATCAGCATGCCCATGCCGATCAGAAAGCCGCCGAAAACCGCTGCGAACCAGGGCTCTATCGATTTAATGGAGACGACATCCCCTGTGTGATCCACAACCAGTGAAACGATGGCGACGGAAATAAACGTATTGAGGCAGAAACGCCATCCCATCTGCTTGAAAGCCAGCCAATAGAACGGCAGGTTAAGCAGGAAGAAAATCTTACCGAAGCTGATATGCAGCACATGCGTCAACAACAGCGCCAACCCCGCCGTACCGCCTGTCAGTAAGCCGGCTCCGTTGAACAGAAATACGCCGAAAGCCACAAATGCCGTGCCGCTGATCAGCGCAAACAGATCTTCAGGGAGTGAATGCGATTGTAGGGTAAGGGAACTATTAGTCATCGTGAATCCGTCAGAAGGGGAAAATACAGCCTGGAAGTCGCCCAGCGCGGCGATTTTAACGATGCAAAAGACAAAAGTCGCGGATCTTACAAAAAATAACGGGATATTTTAGGGATTTGTACAGAAAAATTGATTTAGGTGTGGCTTTAATCTATGGCTAAACGTAAATTTCCGCCGTTTTCTATTTGTTCCATTTGAATTGATAAAACGCCATGCAAGAACGCTCTCCCTATACTCCGCCAAGTGTCGAATTGGAGTCCCCTGTCACTCCGTCAGAAAATGAACGACTAAATCCCTGGTTCTCCATTTGGTTACGGCCTCGCGCAACCATGCAACAGCTTGCTCAAAGCGCGTCAGACAAGTCTGTATTTGTTATGGCTGGAATGGCGGGCATGATCAATATGCTCTATCGCATTAGTGACAATAAACTCTCCACTAAGGGGGATTTTGACAGTGTATGGCCCTGGGCGCTCCTGGCAGGTCTGATTGAAGGGCTTTTGATTGTTTACCTGGGGAGTGAGCTGATTCGATGGACTGGCCGTTTGCTAAACGGAAGAGCGAGTTATTCAGACATACGTAAGGCCATGGCATGGTCGTATATTCCATTCTTCGCCACGGCTCTCTTCTTCCTGACTGGATGCCTGATCTTAGACATCGGTTTGTTTGATTTCTATCTGGCTATCGCTGACGGCGAACTGGAATTTTGGATTATATTTATCGCGGTCAGCGCTATTCGAATTGTTTTCGGTATATGGGGATTCGTCGTCTTTCTCAAATGTCTTGGCCAGGTTCAGGGCTTTTCCGCTTGGAAAGCATTAGCGAATTGGGTGATGGTTATTTTTGTTGCGACGATCTTTATCTATCTTCCTCTGGGATTAGGTTTTCTCTGGTATCGAGGGTTGCTGAACTTTTAAAGGGGAGGCTCAACGATAGTCATAAGCCATATTGCAAAAGGGCGTTCAACGGATTGTAACGTAGCCGCTGCACACTAAGCGGCTCCCTCATGGGAGTTTAAACACTACGTTATGCTATGAAAGGATTTCTGCAATGTTAAAAACAAAAGTATTGGCTTTGGCCGCTTCCTGCATGGTTTGCACTCTTTCTTTGACTCAGATCGCCAGCGCGAGTGATCGCGTCGCCCAGGTGGATGTGGCGCAAATGGCGGCGGCGGAGAGAAGTTTTTATTATCCGCAGCGTATGAATCAGTATGGCCGTACTGATTACATCTTTATCGACGCCACCAACGGAACCCAGTTCTGTAAAGAAGAGGGTTACAACAACTCGGTTGGCGGTTCTATCCTCTGCGGCGAGGACGAAAGTTCCTACATCACTTTCGACTGGTACCAGCAGCAGTGGGTGTCAAAGAGCACTGGCAGCAAAAATCAGTGCTATCCCTTGTATAGAACTATCACCTGCCGTTAACGGCGACATAGTCTAATTCGGATTGAAAATAGTCTAATTCGGATTGAAAAAGGGTGGGGCAGGCTTCACCCTTTTTTCGTCATGGCGCCCGATCGTTGAAAACTCGCCCCCTTCCTGGTTACGTATCCGTCCTTTCGGAACCAGTCCGCGAAACTGACTGGCGCTGTTGTGCAAAAATACGCCAGTTGAGCTATAACTGAATCAAGGCAGCTTCGCTGCTTGCATGGACGTAAAGGAAGGAGGGAATCGTGCCGTCACCGGAAATTTTCGCTGCGCTTGGCGCGGCGCTGATTGGATTTTCCATCGCTCTTTGGGCTTTCCGAACCTATCGCGGAGATGTGAAGCTAGCCCAACCCAGCTATATCCTGCTTGACCAGGACACCACGTCCCAAGGTAAACGCATCAGCGAAGTGCGTTTGCGGACGGCTTTGTTCAGCGCATCCAAACGCGGGGTGGTGATCGACTACCTGACCCTGTGGCTGCGTCGGGGCGAAGAAGAAGCCAACTTCAGCATCTGGGCCTACCTTAACAAGCAATGCCTGCGGGAAAGCGGCGGCTTGCTGGCGCCCAAGGAAGGCGTCGTTCTTGAGCATCATTTTCTGACTGAAACGGAAGGGCCTGAATTCGAGTTCAAGTCTGGGCCCTACGAGATGGTGATACTCGCTAAACCCGCAGGATCAGGACGACTGCAAAAGCTCAGCAGCCTTTATTTCGTCATCAGTGACTATCAGGCTCAACAAATGCGTAAGTCCGCTATGGGCTTATGCCTGAGATGGGACCCCAAGCATCGCTGTTATCAATCTGATATAGAATCCAACCTCAAGCCCAGCGTGACGCCACTGGTGGAGGAACACGCCGGAGGGCACTGAGATTTTCGCTTTGCGCCTGGAAACTTCAATTAATCTAATAACTTGGAGTTCAGTAATTATCAGGCTATCCTTCATTAACGGTCGTTAATGGCGAGGAGTAGCTTATGGGGCGGGCCCCAACTTATAACGTTGTAAGCAGCGGGGAAATCAATGCGGGCTTTGACGCTCAGCAAGTGGCGAATAGTTGTGCGAAATTATTCAAGACCACGCCAGAAAAGGCCCAGGCGCTGCTCAGTAAGAAACTCGTCTTAAAGAAAGGTCTGGACCTGGAAACGGCGCGCGCATACGTACGCAAGCTGGATAGCATCGGCATGGCGGCGACGGTGCAGGAGGTGAAACCGGAGCCCACTTTTAAAGGGCGTACTCTCTCGTTGGAACCAACAGAGGAAGAACTCCGGGCGAAAGAAGAGGCGGTATCCCAGCCCTCAGACGACCGTGTTACCTGCCCGAAATGTAACCTGGAGCAACCCAAAGCGGAGCAGTGCGCCGGCTGTGGCGTATACATGCACAAAGTCGCCCCTGCGCAGGAATCTACTGAAGCGGCGCCAACTGCGGCGACGGCAACAAGGCCCGGCGGCAATATCCGCAACTCCAGCGCCAAACCCGGCAAAGAAGACGAAGTCACCTACGCGACGGACGATGTCGAAGCGCTCAACCCCAAAGCCATCGGCGCCGCTGCAGGCGCAGCGTTAATCGGCGCTGTGTTGTGGAAGGTGATCGCCATGTCCACAGGGTATGAATTCAGTCTGATCGCCTGGGGGATCGGCGGGGCTGTCGGCTTCGCCGCTCTGGCCATGGGAGGACGAGGCATATCCACAGGGATAGCCTGCGGCGTCCTGGCCTTTCTCGCCATCATGGGCGGTAAATATATGGTTATTCAGAGTATTCAGGAGAACTGGTTTGAAATCCTGGCGGATTCGGGGGAAATCGAGTTGCAGGATTTTCGCCCGGTCTATGATTCGGTTATACAGGCCGCTCACAGCTATCAAACTGATGTGACCGATGACGACTCGCTGCGCAATTTCATGATCGAGTACGGCTACACCGAGGCCAGTGAACCCAGCGAAGTGGTGCAATTTGAAATTGATGATTTCAAACGGGAGTTCGAGCCGGAGCTACGCAAAGTGGCCCTGGAAAACCCTTCGTTTGAACAATGGGTGCAAGCCACATTCAGTCAGGAATTTCAGGAATACTCCACTTTTCAGTTGATGCGAGAAGATTTCGGTCTTCTGGATATCCTGTTTTTATTCCTGGGAGTGGGTACGGCGTTTCAAATGGGAAGCGGTTTAAGGCGTCACTGATCTGCGTGACGCCACGCGCAGATTTCCCTGTCTCTTCCCTTTTTCGTCCCTTACCCAGCGTCGCCTTCCGGCGGCCTGTTTCCCCTTGTATTCACTGATCAGGCTGTCAGTCGCGCCATTCCTCGCATGTCTCTCAATACAGTCTAAGCTGTAAAGGGGGAGAAGCGATCAAAACGAACGTTCAGGGGCCGCCTGAGTTCGTAGGGATAACCAGAAAACTTCTGGTGTTAAGGGAGGGGCTTTCATGGCGTCCGCCAGACTTTCGGATTCATCACTGTTAAGCATGCGAACCTTGCTGGCGGTTACGCTTGCTTTCTGCACGCTGGCGATTCCTTTCTATTATCTGGCCTATTTCTATCAACTCGATCAGGAACATCACAACTACGACCTCAGGCTGGCGGAACAGGCGGAGCTGAGATCGGAAGCCATACAGGACAAGTTGGATCTATATCGTCGCGACGTGCGTTTCCTGTCCAACACGCCTCCTATTCAAGGCATCATCCGCGCCATTGATAATAATGGCCTTGACCCGCAAGAAGGGAACTCACTGCTTGTGTGGCAAAGGCGCTTGCAGGTCATTTTTTCCGAATTTATGAAAGAAAACCCCCGCTTTGCGCAAGTGCGCTATATCGGCGTGGCGGACAAGGGAAGGGAGCTGGTGCGTGTGGATCGCACACCGGAAGGAGTGGTCGCCGTATCGGAGCGGGAATTGCAAAGTAAAGCGGGGCGAGACTACTTCCAGGAAACGCTCAAACTGCCTGCAGGAGAGACCTATGTTTCCGACATCACCCTGAATCGGCGGCAGGATAATCAATTGGAAACGCCCCATCGACCAGTAATTCGGGTCTCAGTGCCTATCTATGCGGAAGGCGATCTGTTCGGCATGGTGGTGATCAACGTGGAGTTCGCTGAAATCTTTACGGAGCTGGTTACCGATCTGGCTCCGGAATACACCACCTATATGCTCAACAGCGATGGCGACTTTCTGGTGCATCCCGACCGCAGAAAAGTCTTTGGTTTTGATATCGGTAAGCGTCACCGCTGGACTGACTATTTCACCACCTCGGACGAATATGACACCTATGAGCACATGAAAATCTTCAAGGGACCGAAAGGTCTGATTCATGCTGTCATGGTCGACGTTCCGCTGGACAAAAATAACCCGTCTCGACATCTGACGCTGGTGAAATCAGTCAGCGATGAGTTTCTGGACGCACATGCGTCGCAAACCGGCAGAGTGGCGATCGGCGCGGTGTTGATAGTGGTGGCGATATTAGGCGTGGTGCTTTATCTGTTTATGCTGAACCTGCGCCGCCGCATGCAGATCAGTCAGGAGCAGGCGCGGCTTGCGGCGATTGTCGACGGCTCCACCGACGCCATTATCAGTAAGTCCCTGGAAGGAGTTGTCACGAGCTGGAACAGAGCGGCGGAAGAAATGTTCGGCTACTCGGCGGAGGAGGCGGTCGGGCAGACTATGGCGTCCCTGATCATGCCCGCGGAGCGCATGGCTGAGGAAGAATATATATTACAGCGATTGCGTCGCGGCGATCCGGTGAGTCATTTTGATACCACTCGTAAACGACGCGACGGCAGCGAGGTTGACGTGTCCATCACCGTATCGCCAGTGCGCGGCCCCAACGGCGCGGTACTGGGGGCCGCCACCACTATCCGCGATATCTCGGCGCAAAAAGCAATTGAAAAGCAAGTGATTGAGCTGAACTCCAACCTTGAGCTGCAGGTCAGGGAACGTACGGGAGAGCTTAAAAAGGCTAAAGATGTGGCGGAAGCGGCGAGCATGGCGAAGTCCGAGTTCGTCGCCAACATGAGCCATGAAATCCGCACCCCGATGAACGCCATTCTGGGCATGTTGCAGCTGTTGCAGCGTACGGTGCTGACCAGTCGCCAGCATGACTACGCGGATAAACTCGACGCCGCCGCACGCACCTTGCTGAGCATCCTCAACGATATTCTCGACTTCTCCAAAGTAGAGGCGGGTAAGCTCAGTCTGGATATGCATCCCTTCAATATCGATCAGGTGTTTCGTGAAGTCGGCGTCATCATGTCCGCCAATCTGGGCGGCAAACCCGTGGAATTACTGTTCGATATCGACCCTGACATACCCTACGACATGCTGGGAGATGGTCTGAGGCTAAAACAAATACTCATTAACCTGGTTGGCAACGCCGTCAAGTTCACGGACGCTGGCGAAATCGTACTATCCGCCAGGCTGCTGAAGCGCACAGAGCGTGAGTTGGAGCTTTTTTTCAGCGTACGGGACACCGGCATCGGCATTTCTCCAGAGAACCTGCAGAACATCTTTGACGGATTCTCCCAGGCGGAGGCGTCCACCTCACGGCGTTTCGGCGGCACCGGTCTGGGCTTGGCTATCTGTCGTCGGCTGGTGGACCTGATGAAGGGCCAGATGAGCGTGGAGAGTACGCCAGGCGAAGGAAGCACCTTCAAATTCACGGTCAAGTTGGGAGTAGTGGGAGATACCCAGGACCTGCGGCGCACCATTCCCAACTTGCACAAGCTCAATGTGCTGGTGGTGGATGATAACGACACCGCCAGAGAAATCGTCGCCGGTATGGCGCAAGGGTTTGGCTGGCGCACGGATCTGGCGGCGTCGGGAGCGGAGGCGGTCGTTTATCTGGAAGCCAGTCGCGACAGTGCGCGTCCCTACGACGTGATATTCGTGGACTACTTGATGCCGGAAGAAAGCGGTCTGGAGGTCTGCCGGAAAGTCCGTTCCATGGACTTTGGCGATGTCCGGCCTATCCTGGTGATGATGTCCGCCCAGGGACGGGAAATACTGGAGCGCCACAGCCAGAGCGGCGATGAAGCCATGCTCGACAGCTTTATCGTCAAACCGATAACGGCCTCCGTATTACTGGATTCAGTGGCGGACGCCCGCGCGGCGGGGCGAAAAGGCTCTTCAACTTCTTACCATTGGCGCAGCTCCGGTCAGATGCTGAAAGGGCTGAAACTGTTGGTAGTGGAGGATAATCCGACCAATCAGCAAGTTGCCATGGAGCTGTTAAACAGCGAAGGCGCGCAGGTGGAAATCGCCTGCAATGGGGCGGAGTGCCTGGAGATGGTCAAGCGGGCGCAACCGGGCTATGACCTGGTGTTGATGGATATTCAAATGCCGGTGATGGATGGTTATTGCGCCACAGGAGAAATACGCAATCGCCTGGGTCTGGCGGATTTACCCATTGTCGCTATGACCGCCAACGCCATGTCTTCGGACAGGAATGCCTGTTTGTCCGTGGGCATGAACGATCATGTCAGCAAACCCTTTGAGCTGGGGCAACTGGTGGAAGTCATTCTCAAGCAGACCGGACTGGAAAGTCGGCTGCAAAAAGTCGCGTCGCTGCATACGACGACGTCTCTGTTTACGGAAGAAGAATTGCAATTCGCCAACAGTCTGCAGATTGACGTCGCTTCCGCGCTGGCTCGTTTTGGCGGCAGCCTGGGCACCTATCGAACGGCGGTGTCTGGTTACAAGAAGGAAGTGCTGACTTTGCTGGAGGAATGGGACGCTTATTTCGCACCGAGCGGCGAGCCGGAGCAGGCGGCGAATGTCCTGCATACCCTGAAAGGTCTGGCTGGCTCCATCGGTTCAGGGGGCCATATGAATATTATCCAGGATGTGGAACTGGCGCTGCGTAATCACGAGCTGGATGAAAATCTGTTGGCGGCGTTGCGACGCGAACTGGAGCGAACCCCTCAGATCGTGGTGGAAATCGATAATCTGCTGGCGGTCAAACAAGCGATGGAGTCCCCGCTGGATATCGTTGGTCAGCCGGAGCGAAGTCTGCATCAGGATTTCAAAGAGTTGGCGTCGCTGGTGCGTGCGTCAAATATGGAGGCGATTTCGTTTTTTGAGAATCTCAAAAGGAAATACGAGTCGGAGTTGCCGGAAGCTGTCAACGAACTGGAAGAGTGCATCAATCAGCTCGATTTCAGTACGGCGCTGACTTTGTGTAACGACATGTTGAAACAGCTGGAGTCTTCGGACTGTATCGGTAACTGACATGCCTATGCAGATTGAAAAAAACCGGGCGCGTATTCTGGTGGTGGATGACCAGCCGATTAACATCCAGGCGATCTATCGATTATTCGCAGGCGAGCATGACGTTTTTATGGCGACTAACGGCGCGCAGGCGCTGGAATTCTGCAAGAAAGACATTCCTGACCTGATTCTGCTGGATGTCATTATGCCGGATACCGACGGGTTGGAGGTGTGCCGTCAATTGAAGCTCTCTCCAGAAACTAAAGACATCCCGATCATTTTCGTCACCGCCCACAACACGCCGGAAGAGCAGGACGCCTGCTGGGACGCCGGCGGCGTCGATTTCATCACCAAACCGATTAACCCCGCCACGGTGCGTAACCGGGTGCGCGCTCACCTGACGCTTAAGTTTCAGGCGGATCTTCTGCGGCAACTGGTGTTTCTGGATGGGCTGACCGGCGTCGCCAACCGACGCTTCTTTGATGAACGTCTGGAGCGAGAGTGGCGTCGCTGTAAACGCAATGGCCACCCCTTAAGCCTGATGATGCTGGATGTGGATTACTTTAAAAAATTCAACGACCGCTACGGTCATATCGCCGGCGATGAATGCCTGAGGATGGTGGCGGGCTGTATGAAACAGGTATTGCAGCGTCCTGACGATCTTCCTGCCCGCTATGGGGGCGAGGAGTTCGCCTGCATATTACCGGAAACCAAAATCGCCGGCGCCTGTCAGTTGGGTCGCGAACTAGAGGCTTCCATCAGAGCGCTGGGCATCGAACACCAGGCTTCGGAAATCGCCGATGTGGTGACCGTCAGCATCGGCGTGGCGGAGATCTATCCGATCCGGCATATCGAGATTGTGGACTTGATCAAAGAGGCGGATCAGCAGCTGTACGCGGCGAAACAGGCGGGAAGAGGGCGTGTCCACTGCGCTGAAGATAACGCAGAGGAACAACGGATGCTTTAAATGGGGATTTGAAAAATAGAAGATGAAATGGTGAGGTGAGGCGCGAAAGTGAAGGATGGGATAAAGCCGAAACAAAGCACGTTGGACTACTCCAAGTTACTGCTGGCGGGTCAACAGGAAGGCTCTTTGGGTAATCATGTGCGTGAACTGGTGTGTCAGGTGTTAGGTCGCGGCAAACAACCGGTGACGAATATTCGCAAGGCCATGGCTGAAGGGAGCATGACGGAGGCGCTGCGTCTGGCGCATACGCTGCGGGGCTCCATGGGCACCCTGGGCGCTGAGAAGGTGGCGGAGTGCGCCGGCGAATTGGAGGAAAGCATACGGGCCGACCAGGATACGGACAAAAGCCGCCTGCTGAACGCGTTGGAGCGTCGGATGGACGCCATGCTGAAAGAGTTAATGGAGTGGTCGCAGCAGTTCCCGCCGTCCTCGGGTTGCCCGATTAATGTCGAGCTGGACCTGGATATGCTGCAACATTGGCGCGAGCTGCTGGAGGGCAGCAATATGGAGGCGCTGGATTATTTCGACCGTATTCGCTCCTCTTTGCAGACCCTGTGCGGCGCTGCTCAGTTCGAATCCATCCGCGAAAAAGTGGCCAATCTTCAATTCGACGAGGTTTTGGATGAGCTGGATGCGCTGATGCATGAGAACGGCCATGCCTGACGCGGCAAGAGAGCGCCAAGTCCAGTAGCGCGGACGGAGACAATGATGCTTGGACGTATGAGATGGTTTCTTTGGGGGTTGCTGGCGGTAGGCGTACTACTGGCCTTGGAGGAAGGCGTGCGCCGGGCCAAGATGAATCAGAGCGAGGCCAGAGCGCGACTGGATATGTTGGCTAATCGCGTCGCCAGTCAAGTGCAGTTGCGCATGCAGATATACGAATATGGCCTGCGCGGCGCCCGAGGCGCCATCATCGGCGGCGGCCGTGAAAACGTCAGCTATCGCAAATTCCTTGAATATTCCCACTCTCGTGAGCAGGAGCGGGAGTTCCCCGGCTCCAGGGGGTATGGACTGATTCAACGGGTCACTCCGGAGCAGGAAGCGGCCTTTGTGGAGATGGCGCGGCGGGAGCGGGGCGGCGACTTTGCTATAAAGCAAATTAAGGTGAACGACGCAGAGCGTTTTGTGGTGCGTTTTGTGGAGCCGGAGCAACATAATTTGCAGGCGGTGGGCCTGGATATTGGCTCTGAAGCCACTCGACGCGAAGCGGCGCTGGCGGCGATGCGCAGCGGCCAGGCTACGCTGTCAGGACCCATTACCCTGGTGCAGGCGTCAGGAAAGCAGCAGCGCAGTTTTCTATTGTTGATTCCGATCTATCGTACTGACCTGTTTCCCGCCACGGTGGAGGAAAGAGAGCGGGAAACCTTCGGCTGGGCCTATACGCCGCTGGTGACGGACGAAGTGTTGCAGGATATGGATTTCCATGGCGAGGCCTTCGCTTTTTCTCTGACTGACGCGCCTGAATCCGGCGCGGAGGATGTTTTCTACACCTCCGCCGGTTTTGATCGACCCGCCGCAGACGGATTGGAGACCGTCATCAATCTGGATCTGTACCAACGCACCTGGCGCATGCGCATCAAGGCGCTGCCGGCGTTTGTCGAGAGTCTGCATTTGCTGTCGCCAGTTCAGGTGGCGCTCACCCTGGCGCTGATCTCTGTGTTGATGACCGGACTGTTCTATATCTTTTTGGTCAACCTGCAGCGCAAGGTGCATATCGGTCTGGAGCGCTCGCGTATGGCGGCCATCGTGGAAAGCTCCAACGACGCCATTATAGGCGTCACTCTGGAAGGTGAAATTACGAACTGGAACCAGGGCGCGGAATCCATGCTGGGCTTTCCCGCGGAGGAGGCTATCGGAAAAACGCTGATGAGTCTGATCGTGCCGCCCAATTGCCGCGAAGAAGAAAAAGACATCATGGAACGGGTGACTCAGGGCGAAGTAGTGCCTAACTTTCATACGATTCGCAGTCGCGCGGATGGGAGTCATTTTGACGTGTCCGTTACCGTTTTTCCGATCAAAGGCGCCAATAACCGGATCGTCGGCGCCGCCACCACGATTCGCGACATCACCGAACAAAAAGCCATCGAAACCCAGGTGCAGCTGCTTAACGTTAACCTGGAGCGGAAGGTCGCCGAACGCACCGAGCAATTACGCCAAGCCAAGGAAGCGGCGGAATCAGCCAGTCGCGCCAAGTCGGACTTTGTCGCCAATATGAGCCACGAAATCCGCACTCCCATGAACGCCATTCTGGGGATGTTGCAACTGGTGCAACAAACAGATCTGACTGTGCGGCAGTCCGACTACATTCACAAAACCGAATCCGCTGCGCGCACGCTGCTGGGCATTCTCAACGACATACTGGACTTTTCCAAGGTGGAGGCGGGCAAGCTGGAGTTGGATCTGCATCCTTTTTATCTGGAAAAACTGGTGCAGGAAGTGGGCGTGCTGTTGTCCGCCAGTCTGGGCAAGAAGAACGTGGAGGTGTTGTTCGATATCGATCCCGCGCTACCGGAACAAGTGGTGGGGGATTCCCTGCGCTTGAAACAGATTCTGATCAACCTGGCGGGCAACGCCATCAAGTTCACGGAGTCCGGCGAGGTAGTGCTGACCATCAGATTACACAAGATGGAAGCCACACATCTGTGGCTTTATTTCAGCGTGCGCGACACCGGCATCGGTATTTCCGCAGCGCAACAAAAACATATCTTCGATGGCTTTTCTCAGGCGGAAGCCTCTACCTCCAGACGCTATGGCGGCTCCGGACTGGGATTGGCGATCTGCCAACGCCTCATTCGCATGATGGACGGCGAACTGCAACTGGAAAGCGCGCTCGGCGAGGGCAGTGAGTTCTATTTCACTGTGCGCCTGACCTGCTCTGACGAAGTAGCGCGGAAACCGGAGCCAGCGCTCCAGGGGCCGCTGAAGGTGCTGGTCGTCGATGACAATCAATGCGCGCGGGACATCCACTGTAATATCGTCAAACATCTCTCTTGGCATGGAGAAGGGGCTGCCTCCGGCGAAGAGGCGATCGCCATGGTGAAGGCCGCCAGGGAGACGAACGCCGACTATGATGTCGTGATGATGGACTGGCGCATGCCGGGATTGGACGGCTGGGAGAGCATTCGGCGCATTCGCCGGGTCCTGATGGGCGTTAAAATGCCGCTCATCATGATGGTGACGACCCAGGACAGGGAAATTTTATCCTACCCGCGTGAGGGGGAAGCGGGCCTGCTGGATGGCTATCTGGTGAAGCCCATCACCGCCGCCATGTTATCGGAAGCAGTGACTGACGCACGCGCCGGCTATCGACAACGGCTACAGATCAATCGCAGCTCCGCGCAGGCGGACGCTCAATTGAAGGGATTGCGTATCCTGGTGGTGGAGGACAATCTGACCAATCAACAGGTGGCGCGCGAGCTGTTGAGTGGTTGCGGCGCGCTGGTCGATATCGCAAACGGAGGCTTTGCTGGCGTAACCGCGGTGAAGAAAGCGTCGCCGCCTTACGATCTGGTGCTGATGGACATTCAAATGCCGGATATGGATGGCTACTCCGCCACCCGTGAGATTCGCGACCATGCCGCGTTCAAGGATCTGCCTATCGTCGCGATGACCGCCAACGCCATGCCTTCAGACCGGGAAAGCTGTCTGGCCGCCGGTATGAACGACCATGTCGGCAAGCCCTTCGATCTGAGCGAACTGGTGGCTGTGATTCTGAAACACACCCTGACTCGTGGTGGCGCAAAAGTGATCGCACCGCCTGTCTCTGCGGTGAGTCCAAAGACGGCTTCAACATCGGGGACGCCGCCGCATATACAGCCGGCGATAACGCTGGCGGAAGCGCAAGGTTTAAAACTGCGGGATGCGTTGCGTCGTTTTGGGCAGGATACCGTCGCCTACAGCAACGCCACGCAGGGCTTTATTCGCGATGTCAGCGCGATGCTGATGGAGCTGCCGGACCTGTTGTCCCGAGGGGATACGCGGCGCGCAGCGGATATACTGCATACGATAAAAGGACTGGCGGGCGCGATAGGCGCGCCAACATTGGCGGAAGCCGCCGGGGCGCAGGAGCGGGGATTGCGCGGAGGCGACGCATGGATGCCGGAGCAGAATGCCGTGGCGTATATCCGGGCGGAATTTGAGCGTACGCATCACCTGCTGAATCAAATCGTTCCCCTGCTGAACCCTAAGACGCCAGAGGATGAGCTTATCTCCGCCAATCAGACGCTTGATGGACTGAAAGCCGGGCTGAGGGAACTGGCGCAGTTGGTCAAGTTGTCCAATATGAATGCGTTGAAGCTATTTACGGAATTGAACGCCGCTTATCGCCAGCAACTGCCGGTGGCTTTTAGCGTATTGGAAGAAGATATCAATCAACTGGACTTTGACGCGGCCTACGGTCATTGCCTGGAAATGTTGCGGCAGGTAGAACAGGAGGCGTCTACCACTTTGTCGCCTTAGAGAGGGTGGTCGTAAGAGTAAGAACAAGAATAAGCGCAAGAGCAAGAAAGCGCCCACCAGAAAGATTCTGATGGGCGTAAGACATTAAAGCGCCCGATCCTCAGACACTTCCAGTGATTTCAGCATAAAGCCCTTGGCTTGATCTACGCCGTAAATCACCGCTTGTACGTGAGTCAGGTCGTCCGGCATTTGCACCGCGGCTTCCAGTGTGGTCCAGTCGCTGGCGGTGACGGTTTGTCTGCTCACTTCAAACCATTCTTTCGCGCCGCTCAGGGTTTCGTAGTAGAGCCACAGGGTCGCTGCGCCGTCTTCCAGACCTTTGACTTTCGCCTTCAGTTGGTAAACGTCGCCAGGCTTCAGGTCGCAGGTCAGGTTAACGCCTGCCGTAGGAAGGTTGGCGGCGTTCTCCACTTGCAGCACATTGGTCAGTTTGCCGTTGATATCCACCTCGACGACAGAGAGTTCGTCCTCACCCTCAATCCATGGATAGACCGCCCCCGGCTTATTGTCTGAGAAGTCAATTTCAAGGTTGTCCAGGTGCCAGCCCGCTGTGGGCGCGCCCACGGCAAACTGCATCGGCGTTCCCTTGGCCCCTGCGAGCTGCAGATCGTTCTTACAGAAATTGGCGACCTGTTCCGCCGCCAGATTCAACGCGAGGGCGTTGTTGGCTTGCAGGCCGTTACCAAGATCACCGCCGATCGCCACTTTTTCGGATTCTTGGCAAGTCGCGCCGCCTTTCCGGCAAGCCTTAACGTCTGGCGTGGAGAAATAGGGAACCCATGGCGCGTAATCATGATCGTGAGGGTAGGCCATGATGGTGGAAACTTCGCTGTTGGTCGGGCCGCCATAACCGAAAGCAAAAGCATGTTGCAGAGGATATACCTGCGCTTCGACGGCTTCCTCAAGTGTGGAAAGCGTGGCGAATGGCAATGCTGGACGGTTGTTGTAGAAGCCTTCGCCATCCAGCGCCTGGAATATCTCTTCCAGCTTCGTCTGAATGCTGACGAACTCGGTTTGCTCTGTGGGCAAGCCGTGCCCCAATCCAAACAGATGGCCCAGTTCGTGCGCAAAATGATAAGGGGTGATGCTGTCGCCATTATTATCAATGGCGCAACTCGGGTCCACATCAATCAGTCCGTAAGCGCTATCGATATTGCTTACGGAGAATACGCCTTTATTGGCCAATAGTACGCCTGGAGCGGTAACGCCGCAGGTGTCTGACCGAGTATTATTTTGATCGTACAGCATCATTACCAGGTCGGCCTGATAGCGACCGCGTAGTTCACGGACGTAACGGTTTTGCTGCAAGGATGCCAGAGAATCGCTGATGTCCTGATTGTCCACGCTGAGGGTTGCGTCGGAGACCACTTCGCTATGGACCAGATTCAGCTGGATATCCACCTTGCTGTTAACGAAAGCCTGATTGGTGAAAGCCACGTAGTCGGCGATCTTTTGCTGGATTTCTTCGCCGTTGCTGATGTACTCATCTTGCGCTTGAGCGCTGTAAATCACCATAACGTCCACGCTGTGGGTGGGGGCCGCCCAAGTAAACTGGGATAAACAGGCGCCTATAGCGATAGCCAGTGTTTTTCTTAATTGAATCATTGTTTTAAAAGCACACAAGTAATAGTTGTATTTAAAAAGGGCGGGCAATATACGCAAACGATCTAAAACGTTTAAGTCCTCATATGTACTTACGACGAAGAGCGAACGCGGCTTAGGTTAAAAGGGAGATGCAAATGGCTGATTTTTATGAAATTTAAATGAAAAATAAGATAATTTGTTATCTTTAGGTTCTCAACAAGGACGTTAGCTCCTATGATATGGCCTGCTATTTCGAATCCGCATTATGGAAAATTAGAAAAATGAACAAAGAGGACTCCTGGAGTCTGAAAGACGCTAACCCTTATGGAAAAAGGGGCGTCAGCATCTTTACGCTCGTTGTATGCCTCGTTTTGAGTTTCCTGACTGGACTGGGTCTCTGGTTGGTGAAAGGGCCCGTTGAATACCCTTCGATGACCTTCTGGATCGGCGCCGTATTGATGGGGTTGCCGCTGCTGGGAGCCATTGAGACGAGTCATTGGATGTACGACAGAACGTTCGTCAGCAAACTGCCTGGTTCGCTGCGCATCCTCTATGGCGTCATTATCGGTCTGGCGGAGCTGCTGATTCTGGGCGTGATTGTATTCTTTCTGTCCTCACTGGTGGCTTTTTAAGGCTGGCCTGCGATCCTGAATTAGCCGCATATTCCGCCCCCTCCAGCAGTTGCCTTTGTTGATATAAGACCTCCAGCCAGTCTGTTTCCTGCTGAGTTAACGACCACTCTGTTTCATGTTTGTTGTTAAGGCGCGCATACAGGCGCTGGGCGATGTCGTTCAGGCGTCGACGCTGCGTCAGCCAATGCGGATTAGCGTTTTGCAGCAACCGCAGAGGGCGGAACTCAAAGTACAGAGTCTTGCGCATGCGCTCGCTGACCACTGGCGGAGACGCGTGGGGCAACCTGACGTCATGGAGCAACAGGTCTCCCGGTCGGGTGGGGAGCCGTAACGGCGTTATCATTGTGCCGGCTAACATTGACGTTAATGTGGAAATGGCGGCGTCGGATAGATGATGACCCGGCAAAACCTGCAACGCGTCCTCTTCCGCCAGCGCGGCGTCGAGATAAATTCCCAAGGTAAAGATCCGACCATTCTGCTGATGATTCATATCCCGATGCCAGTCAACCCGGGTGGCGTTGGCGGCCGAGCGCACCAACATCGACTCATACGTGCAGACCACTTCGTCTTCGCACAGGGTCTGAGTCAGGCGCTGCAGCGCAGGCATACCCAGAATGTATAGCGTATGCGCGCCGAAATAGCGCAGCAGCTCATTAACGCGAAACAGCGCCTGAGCACCGCAGTACGCCACATGTTGTACCGGCGCCTGCGCGCAGTCCTGCATCACTTGCGTCAGTCTCGCGTTATAACGATGAATTAAATCGGACGTTAAGAAGGCGGAAATATGGACATAGCCGTCACGGTCAAATTGTGCGGTTATCTCCCTCATCGCGGCGTCTCCCTGTCAGTGAACGGATATAGAAGGCTGTCAACTCTTTACTGCGTGGACGGAAGCGGCGCGCCGAACCAGATTTTTTCGTACCACTCCCGGTAGGGAATATCGCCGCCGAGGTTGTAGATATCGGTTTTATGCACGCTCTCATAGGTGATCAGCAGCGGCTCAGTCACATAGCCGCTGGGAGGCGCGCCAGCGAAGGCGCGGTTGAGTTCGTCCGCCAGTTGCCAGCCCTGCACGCCAGCGGGCTCCGCCACCGTCGCCACCTGGGTGGACAGGCCGCTACGAATACGGTTCAACGCTTGAAAGGAGCCGTCTCCGGCGGAAATATTACGAATATCCGTGCGGTTGTGTTTGCGCAGCGGGAAGCTGATGGAGTCGAAATAAAGGTCGTTGATCGCCAGACTGTGAGTCCAGGCGGCGCCGTATTCCGTCACCAGCCGGTCCACGGCTTTGGGGATTTCCGTCACCGTCTGGCCAAGGCTGATGTTCTCAATGGACAACACGCGGCAGCGATCGCATTGTGAGATGATTTTGCGCATGCTTTCGGTTTTGGCGTTGGCCACCTCAAAGCGCGCATCATTGAAGATCACCACGCCCACTTTGCCTTCGCTATGCTGCACCACGTATTGCGCCGCCATTTGTGCGACAGCGAAGGACGGGGTGGCGATGTTGTTAAACAGCTCCTCCGTCGGCCCAGGTTCCGCCGCCGCATGCCAGCCCACCAGGATGATGCCTTTGCGCTTGACGATGCGCGCTTCATCCCGAAGGCTGGAGAGAGAAACCCCGCCCAGCACAATGGCGTCGGCATTGGCGTGGCCCGCCTGCAATAAGGCGGACTTGGCGCTATGCAGATTGTTCTTGCTGTCGATATATTCCAGCTTCCAACCGAGCTGTTGCGCCGCCAGCTGAAAATGCCGATATAGACTGGAAATGCCGCCGTTATTGGAATCCTGGGACACGAACACAATATTTTTGTTCCGCTGCGCTGCAGGGCCCGTGGTTGGCCCGTTCCAGGTCACAGAGGAGGCGTTGGCCGCATGACTCTCGGCCTGAACGCAGCAGGTCGTCAGCAGCAAGGCGATAACTGGTAGCAAATAACGCATGGGTGTCCGTGTTGCGGATTCACTGCAAAGTTTAGGGTTGTCCGAGAGTAAACGACTTCTCGATTAATTATATAGCAGAGGATGCGTAAAGAGCCTGAACGAAATGAGGTTAAACCGCTGGCGTGAGCTACGCCAAGGCGTAGAACGGCTCGACTTTCATCATTGGAGACGTAAGAGGAGACGCTATGCCGTCTCAGGCGGAGCGTCGTTTGGGGGTGTCCTGCATAAATCTGACAAACTGGTCCGCCGGCATGGGCTTGGCGAAAAAGTATCCCTGACCGTAGGCGCATCCCAGATCGGTCAATAGATCCGCCAGTTCCTGGGTTTCAACGCCTTCTGCGACCGCCTGATAACCGAGGTTCGCGCACAAATCGAGCATCGCCCGGACGATGGCTTTATCGCAGGGATCGCTCAGCATGTTCAATACGAAACTGCGGTCCAGCTTGATGCAGTCAAGCTCCAGATTCTTGATATAGGACAGCGAACTCATGCCTACGCCAAAGTCATCCAATGATAACTTCACGCCCAGCTCGCGGAAGGATTTGAACACAGCCTGTGTGGTCTGGATATCAATCATGGTGGCGGTTTCCGTGAGTTCGATTTCCAGCATCTCCGGCGTAACGCCATAGTGATCCAGTTGCTCGCGGATGAACGCCGTCATGCTGCGATCCAGCAGATTGTAGGGGGACAGATTCACGGCGACGGACACTTCAAGGCCCTGATCACGCCACTTCTGAATCTGCTGAATGGCGTGGCTCAGCACGTACCGGCTGAAGGCGTGAATATAGTCGCTATGCTCTATCAGTTCGATGAACGCTCCGGGATAGATAAGGCCCTCCCGTGGATGGTTCCACCTGACCAGCGCCTCGGCGCCGGTGACCTGACAGGTCTGCAAGTGTACTTTAGGCTGGTAATGGAGCACGAATTGCTGTTCGCTGAGCGCCTGGGTGACTTCCCCGGCTAGCCGCACGCGTATTTCGGTGTAGGGGTTGTCGGCGGCGGCGTATACTTCCAGCCGGGAGCGCTTTCTTTTCGCGTGATACATGGCGATGTCCGCATTCTTCATTAATTCTTCGATAGTGTCGCCGTCTTTGGGGAAGTAGGCGGCGCCGATGCTGACGTCCACGTTCAGCAACATGCCGCTGACCTCGAAGGGACGTTGGCAGGCTTCAACGAGCGGAGCGGCGATTTTCGCCGCGTTGTCGGTTTGCAAGTTTGCGGTCCAGACCACGAATTCGTCGCCGCCGGTGCGGGCCAGGATATGGGAAGAGGGCAGCGCATCCCGCCAGCGACGACTTATTTTCTTCAATATTTCGTCGCCATAAGAGTGTCCAAGCGTGTCGTTGATTTCCTTGAACTGATCCAGGTCCAACAGCAGCAGGGCGCCGCAGTGGCTGCAATCGTCTGCGCTGCGGGCCTTTTCGATATGCGCCGCCATCTGTTCAAACACATAACGGCGGCTGGGCAGGTCCGTCAGGTGATCGTGCGACGCCATGTAGGCGAGGGCCTCATTGTGTTTCTCAATACGCTTGGTGATGATGCCGGATAGAATCAACGCGCCCCATACCGCCACCCAAAAGGTCAGAAACGACGTCACGGTCAAGCGTGTGGCGATATAGTGCAGAAGCGTGTCCAGAGAAGACGTTTCCTGCACCCACAGGGAGTAATTCTGCTTGTTATGATGGCTCTTGATCGCCGCCCACAGGTAGGTTTCCCCCTTCAGCTCGATCAGACCTGAGCCGGTTGCTTCTTCGCCGAGCAGGGCGGTAACCGCCTCTATTGTGGACTGAGCTACTCCGCTGGAAAAGACGACGAAGTCGGTGTCGTTTCTTACCAGAACCCCGATATTTTCTTTAACCTGCAGTTCTTCGATGTAATGCCCGCTCGGCGCCAACAGGGATTCAAGCTCGCTCTCACTATTGGCGAGATCGGTTTGCGCACTGAGTAAAGCGACATTGATTTCAGCGGCTTTCAGTTCGGAATTAACGCCGAGATCTGACGCGATGCGATAGGCGACCACCACAAAAACGGTGGAGACAAAAATGGCGAGACTCAAAGTGGCCAGCAGCAGATGGGATCTGAGTCTTGGGTCGACCTGGAGCGCCTGCGCGTCCATTGATAAATGCTCCCGGCGGCGTCAGGACTGTTCCGCCGGTGGTTTCAGGGTGCTTATATGGGCGATTTGATAAACGACGCACCAACCGGTGGCGAGAGAGATCAGATTTAATACGCCAAAAGCAATCAGAATTGCCTGCACAATCGGCTCGCCAATATACTCTCCGCCAAACAAGCCCGCCCCCGTTACGACAACGCCAATGACGCCACGCAGGGTGCGATCCAATGAGCTTAGGTTCTTCTTCAGCGCTTTCATGGCCGCCTCCCTTGATGCTGGTTGGTTGAACACAAAATGCCTATAAGGCCAAGTATAGCAGCCTGAATTTAGGGCAATGTCCCGAACAGCCTTGTCCTGCGCGCCCTGAGGAGCATCGGAGAAATGGCCGTCGTCGCCTGAAATCTGTTGGGGCCTTTGTCAATCTGTTGTTTAATAACGCGAAGTTGAGTCAGCAGGATTGAGTAGATGGGGCGACAACATGACGATGCAGAAAAAGAAAAGCCGTATCGCCCCTGCGTACGTAGCGAAACTCATCAAAACTGCATTGGATCAAGGTTGGAGCCCAAGCCAATACGGCCCCAATTTCCGAATTACTACCTAAATAGAGGCGCTTAACACATGAAGATAGGGATAGTCTGCCTGGCGTTGTTGTTATGGGGCGATATCGCCCGCGCGGATGCTCAGGATGATGAATGGGTTGCGAAAATGGACGCCATCGCCAATCAGGTCTGCGTTGACATACCGGAAGAGTGCGTGGTGATTTACAGCGCCTATGGAGAAGACGCCAAAGGGATGCCGGTTAATAATCTGCACGAAGTGGCCGTAGAGGGACAAGTGATAGTCGTGCAGCCTCATGATGCGTTCTGGGGAGAGGGAACGGGCTACCAGAGCAAACCCTTGCAAAATCCAACCTGGCTGGATCTGGCCAAGTCAGCGAACCAGATGATTCACACCACCGGCGATTACCACCATGTCTATCTGGAAGACTTTGAAATAGTTGGAACAAAGGATGGGGTGAGCTATATCCAGTTGCTGATGGGCTCGTAATCGCCACCGGCGCATCAATAGTTAAAGACCAGGCAATCTTATGTGGTTTGTTTGCTGCGGGCCAGGTTCCGGCGCGTTATGGTTCGCCATCGGTTGAGTGCGCTATCGCCCTAAGCTACTCTTAATCAACGAATAAAACTCTAGAGAATGTCGGCTGCATGTTTAAAACGATACTGTTGTTTCTGTTTGCCTGGGGGATCGCTTGTCAAAGCGCCTGGGCTGAAGAGAGGGCGTATCGTTTTGTCACCTTGGAGTTTCCTCCGCTGGAATTTACTGGGGAGAATGGCGAACCTACAGGCGTCGCCGTAGAAGTGGTGCATCGTATTATGGCGGCGTTAGGGTTGCAGGTCAGCATAGACGTGCATCCCTGGAGCCGCTCATTGGACCGGGTGCGTAAAGGGGATGCGGACGCCATATTCACCGCCTACAAAACCCCGGAGCGGGAGCAGTTTCTGGATTACTCCAATGTGGTGCTGATTCCCCAGGTCATCGCGCTGTACGCGAGGAAAGACTCCCCCATTAATTTCAATGGCGACTTGCTCGCGCTGCAGGACAAGCAATTCGGCGTGGTTTCCACCATCAGCTATGGCGCGGTGTTTGATCAAATGCGCAATCAACTGAGAGTGCAGCGGGTCGAAGATATCGAACAGAACTTCAAGAAACTGATGCTGGGTCGGATTGATATTCTGATCAGCAACATTTACGTCGCGGACTGGGAGCTGAAGAAGACCGGCTTCAACAAGCATATCTCGCGATTGCCGCTGGAAGTAGAGCGCCTGCCCAGCTTTATCGCCTTTTCCAAAGCGCGAGATTTGACGGCTTTGCGCGATCGTTTCGACAAGGAATTGCTAAGACTGAAGGAGAGCGGCGAGTTCGACGCCATTGTCGCCAAGTATGACCTGACGGTGCCGCCGGATATTCAATAACATAACCCCGCCAGCCGCAAAGAAGTGAAGAGGAAACAGAATGCATAGCGACTTCAGATTCAGATCAGCCAAGCTGAACCAATTGCTCGACAATGAAATCAGAGAGGGGAACAGCGTCTGGAATGTCACGCGGGGCGAGCAAGCGTACCTGGTGGAAGAGTTCAAAACCAGCGCCAGGGACCTCGGCTTGAAAAGCGAGAGAATGGCGGACCGCAATATCAGCTTTCTTAGATATGTCGATCCGGAAACTGGCGAATATCTCCAGTATGACTACTCCTGGTAATCCCAGAAATAGTCTCGGCTTGCGCATTCTCTCCTTGTGTTGGCCCGCCATTAAAGCCTGAGACCTCAGGCGCTGTTTTCAGCCATATCGGGCAGGGGCGTCGTCGCCCACACACAAAGTAACAGACAGCCTGTGGCGGCGATCAGAAGGACGGCGCCAAGGTTTTGCAGCCATCCCGCAGCAATTAATCCAATACCCAGTAACAGATAGTAAGCCAACCCAAACAGCGCTCCCGCCGCGCCGGCGTTCGCCCGATAACGCACCAGCGCCTGACTGAGAATGTTGGGGATAGCGATGCTGTAGCTCATCAGGGTCAAGGACATCGGCGCGAGGAACCAAAGGCTGTGTTGAGTCAGCAGGACGCCCTGGCCGCCCAGCATCGCCATGGCTATGCCGGCGCGAATCAGTTGTGTCGGGGATATGCCGCGCTTTAATCCCGCCTGGTTTAGCAGGCTGCCCGTCAGCGAACCGATAGCCAGGATGACGCCGCTGTAGCCGAACTCGACGGAGGAATATCCCAGTGACTCGAATATAAACGGAGCCAGGGAGTAGTATGAAAACAGCGTGAGGTTGAACAGGGCCACCAGGGCCATATGGCGCAAGACGTGTCCATCCCGCGCCAGCTGTGACGCCAGGGTTTTGAATGTTGCTGCGTTCAATGTAGACGGGCGGGTTTCCGGTAATTGTCTGGCGCTGAGTCCGAGCAGAGCAGTCGACATGACGAATAAGCCGATAAATACGCTCAGATAGCCGCCGAGCGCCGTTAATAGTCCGCCGGCGAAAAATCCCAGCACAGGGCTGATCGCCATACCCAGTCCCATGACGGCGAACATCTTCGCCAGGTCGGTTCCACTGTAGGCGTCGCGTAATATGGTTTGCGTCACTACTGACCCGACCGCCGCGCCAAAGGCGCTCAGGGCGCGCACGAACAACAGCGTTTCAAACTGATCCACGATCAGCGCCGCCGCAGCGCTGAGGCTATACAGGCCCAGCCCGCAGAGCATGGCGGGGCGACGGCCGATGCGATCAGCCATGCCGCCCCAGAATCCCACTCCCAGGGCGAAGGCGATAAAGTAAATGGAAAGCGTCTGCGCCGCGGCGTGCTCGGGCGTGGCGAAGTGATGGGCGATATCCGTCAGCGCCGGGCTATAAATGGTTTCTGCAATCTGTGGGAACATCAACAAGGTGAACAGCAGTCCTGTCGCCGGTTTGTGCGATGTCATACTTCCTCCAATGAGTACATAAAGGCGGCTATTTTAGGGACGGAAGTTGTGGTCAAATAACATAACCGGATCATAAAACCACAAGATAGAGACAGATGGCGCTAATAGACGGAGAAGCCCAGTTCGACGCAGACCAGCTGCATAACGCCGTTATCGGCGTGGCGGCGGAGGTGGGCAGCCATGATTCGGGCATGCACCACCATAAAAAAGCGCAGTTGTTGTACGCTCCCAAGGGATGCATGAACATCACGCTGGATACTATGCACTGCGTGCTGCCGCCGACCCGCGCCGCCTGGATTCCCGCCAACACCCCGCACTGCGTCAGAATGACCAACGTGGTTGCTTATCGCTCGCTGTATTTCGACTTATCCCGCAATGGGCCGCTGCCCGGCCGTATCAGTATTTTTTGCGTTAGCGGACTCATGCGTGAGTTGATAGAACGAATGGCGTTCTGGCCCTGGGATATTCCCGAAGAGAAGCAGCGCAATACGCGCGCGTTGTTTTGCGAAGAACTCAGCCTGGCGAAAACAGAAGCGCTGCAACTGCCGTTGCCGCGGGATAAGCGCCTGTCCGGCTGGCTGTCGAGCCTGAATCACCCGGACGCATTGCCAGACCCCTTGAACCAGCTTGCCAACCGAGTCGGCGCCAGTAGTAAAACCATCACCCGACTTTTCAACAAAGAGACGGGCATGTCCTATCAGTCCTGGCGCCAACAGTGGCGACTGCACAAATCCATCGAAAAACTGTCAGAAGGCCTGAGCGTCAACGACGTCGCCTACGCCCTGGAATTCTCCAGCGACAGCGCCTTCATCAGCTTCTTCCGCCAACACACCGGGCAGACGCCCTATCAGTATGTGCGGCGGGGATAAGAACGATCAGCGTGAAAATTCTGCGTCGGAGTAGGGCTGTAGCTTTGTGCATACGAAGCGTTTCAGTTCCTCATTGGAACAGCCGTCGTAATACCCCAGCTCCGGCTCGAAATAATACAGGTCATTCAATAGGGCGCGTGCGCAGCGCATTCTGACAGGCTGATCCGCGGCTTCCGCCATGCTGATTAGAAGGTCCAGCGCGGCAAGCACCGCAGGATAATAAACGCCCTGATGATTATTCCCGAGGGTGTTCAATACTGTCTCGCCGAGTACATTTGAGGCGTTTTGATCATGTAGCTCGATGAGAGCAAGCAATGACGCAACTACTTTGTCCGGCGCATAGAGGTCGGGACCGGAATATAGGAGCCAATCGATATCGCGAAGTCTGGCTTCAAGGCTTTTGTCCGCCATGGATGATCAGCCTTCCTGCGATCCGATAGTGGAGACAAACTTCCCGCTAACCATCGCCGCCAGGTGTAATGCGGTTTCAATACCGGGTTTGGGATGAATTTGTTGCAGTCCGAGGAACAGGCCGTAGGCGATTTGAGCGAGTTCTCCGGCGAGGCGGTCTTCGGCGCCCAGATCCAGATAGCACTGTTTAAGGTATTGCTGTCGTTGGTTGTCGATCTTCACCAAGTGTTCAGCGATCTGGACGTCTTTCAACGCCCAGGCGCGGATATGCATTTCCGCTTCGATATTGTGTGCGGCGATGACCTGATCGAGTTTTTTCAGCCGCTCCAGAGGCGCTCCGGCGGCGTCCGCTTGTTTAATGAACTCCATGGTCATGCGCTCATACCAGTGACTCATCAAGGCGTCGTTAAAGTCCTGGCGATTCTCGAAGTGGTGATAGAAAGAGCCCTTGGTGACCTTCAACGCCTCACACAACGGCATGATCTTCAGGCTATCAGGGCCTTTGTTCACCAGTTGTTTAAGCGCAAACTCCAACCAATCCGTTTTCGACAACTGCTTGGATTTTGCGGGAAGCGGAGCTCTGACTTTCTTGCTGTCCATGATTAGATGCGTCCATCTTTGACCGCGTTATGAATGACAACCCGGGCGATCAGCCAGTGAAAGGGCTTGATCATCGCCATATACAGGCGTCCTGTGAGCGTCTTCAGGTTCACCAGTGTGGAGACCACCACCTGTTCGCCTTGTTTGGAGACGGACAGATAAAACTGCATATGCTTGTCTTCCGTAAAGCTGACGACTTCGCTGGCGTCAGCATGGATAACGTGCATGAACGCCACGGCGTCGCCAACCTGGAGGTCGCGAGGAGGGAAGACGCTGCGATCATCCGTAAATGTCCGCCCAACCTCAAACCCCAACACGCCGACAATTCTATTGCGCAGCGCCATCAACGCCTGCACCCACAGAGGCATTACCGTGAAAATAGCATTCTGCAATTGTCCGGGCGTCAACGACTTATTGGAGACCGGCGCGGCAAGCGCGTCGCGAAAATAGGGACGAGCGGCGCGTTGGCCGAGATAGTCATCGGTAGGAATCGGTACAGCGGAAACGCGAAAAAGCTTAAAACCTGACATGACGTCCTCCTGAATTTTTAAAACATACCGTTAGGTATGGTATGGATGATATTGCGAAAAAGCAGTGGCGTAAAGGGGGTGACATAAAGAGGAGACTGGCGGCTGGATAACTTGGGGCGATAAATCAACCATGTCCTGTCTTTATCCACCGTTCGCCCTGAGCTTGTCGAAGGGCCTCCCAGAGAGTTAACGCAAAGACACTGGTCCTTAATTAACAATGCCGGAAGCGAGATAAAAATCTTGCAGACCTTGGATAGTGTTGATGGGGAAGGGGATATGCCACTTTCAAACGCTCAGGAAAGCCCTTCGACAGGCTCAGGGCGAACGGAATAGAAATAAAGGTCAAGTGAAGTGACTTCGTAACGCTATCGTTTTGCGCCCGTCATTCGTTTCACATATCAGAAGTGAAAGGGCGTCTGTACTGGTCATGGATGCAACATTTGGACGATTCCAATATCATCCGCACTTGCTGACGCCAAAATACCCGCTATTGGCGTTCGAAATTTGAGTTTTGTGCTGTGGATTCGCTAATAACGCTTTAGCCGGAACTGCGACGGACGCCGCCTAGTCTCTGATTAGGCTGGATTTGTTGCTAGTCATCGAGATTGAGTAGACATGGATATACCATTTACATTCGGAGAGCCGCTTTCCGATGAAAAGTGCAGGAATTTCTATCAAGAATTTACTGATATATTCAGGGTTAAGTTTGAAAGAAAAAAGCCGAGCACTCATGGTCCAGTCTGGCTCAACTTGAAGAATCAGACTGACTGGATTGAAGTCAGCGAATTTGACGATACGCTATTTGATGAGTGCTATATCTACTCTGAGTTTGGCAAGCGATCCCAGTTATTTGAGAGCAGTCTTAAGGAATATATTTCGTATATCAATAGGTGTGATTGTAGGAACCGATGGTATCTCTATGCGGTAAAAAAGGACTTTAGTCTTTGTGTGAGCTGGAATGGCGAGGACGGAAACACAGACGAGCATTACATAACCATTTCAAGACGTTGACTATCAGGCTTTGATCTCCTGCGTGCGGTCTAAAGCACCTTCCACCATGTCCGTATAAGCCAAAGTGAACGTCTTTACTCTGTACTTCATTCATGAAATATTGCACAGGCAATCATTGGAGTTAGGCTTCTGATTTCTGAATGGAATTAGAAGGCTATCTTCCAACTCAGAGTCGTCACTTTAGCAGAATACTATTCGACAGTGGCTCTTATGAGCCAGTGCTATTGGCTGGCTATGATGAGAGATTATCTGTACCGAACGAAAGATTGAGGGAGAGCGTCAAATGCAAAACAAACATCCCTTCACCCTCCTTGAAAACGGAACCCTGGGTCTGGCTACGCTGGTGTTTGGCGTGATGGCGGGGTTTTTCTGGACTTATACTTTCAATGTGAATCTGGCGATGATGCAGGTGGATGGCGAGACTTATGCGCGGGTGCAGTCTCTGTTTAATCAAAATGTCCGGCATCCCATGTTTTTTGCTTTCTTTTTTGGCGGCGGCCTGTTTTCAATCATTGCATTAGCGGCGAATTTGAGACAACGTAAAACTCTGTCGTTCTGGCTTATTATGCTGGCGGCTGCGACCTATATCGGAGGCGTTATCATATTCACCAAACAAGTCAATCTGCCTTTGAATTACTACACTGAATCCTGGATTCCCACCAGTTTGCCTGACGACTGGATGGAGACCCGAAACAGCTGGAATGACGCCAACGCCATACGGGTGGCGACCTCTTTTCTGCCGTTCCTGTTCTGCATCTGCGCATTGGTGATGAGAACCTTCCAGCAAAGCGCAGCGGCGAAGTCCTCGTAATATCGATCAGCTTAAGGGGTTGCTTGAACAGCCATGCTTATGGATGCATGCGTCTTGGTCTGGTAATTTACTTAATGTTACATAGAATGATGTTTTTTAGAGCTATTACTAATCCTGGAAGAAGAATGAAAAAGTTACTGGTTATCTCTTTATTGGCGCTGAGCTCGTTTTCACACGCGGAAGAAACGAAAGAAAATACAGTCACGGACGCAACCAAATCCGTTGTGTCCGGTATCGTCAAATTTGGCAAGGATTTATTGGAAGGCGCGGACGAAGGCGTCGATGAGGGCAGAAAAACAGGGCAAAGCCAGGATGGGGCGATCATCGTTGATAACGGCGCGGATCTGGAGAAAAACCTGAGCGTTGAACTGCTGTCCGTCAACAAAGAAGGGGACAATGGTTCCTATATCGAACTCGGTTTCAAGAATGCCAACGACAACCCCGTACGCATTATCAACCTGAAAGATTCCGAAAACATTATTGCCATTGACGCCGATGGTTATGCCACCAATCTTGCCAGAGCGGGCGATAACCCCATGGACGTCACCATTCCCAGCAATGCAGGCAGAAAGCAGCGCTTCCACTTCGATATACCGGCGGATTCGGTTAAGGAAGTAAGAATTATGGGTAAAGTGCTTTCACTCTAGGCAGTACATTTAGTCTTTCGAGCTTAGGCGACAACTTCTTTCCCGATTGAAGGCATTCAGCGGATATGAATCCGCTATTCCGACACATGATAATCATGGAAGATTTCTGTGGCCAACTTTCAACTGTGTGATGCCCTTATCCACCGTTCGCCCTGAGCCTGTCGAAGGGCCTCCCAGAGAGTTGACTCAAAGACACCAGCCTTATTCAATACCCGAAGGCGACAAACCCCTCACTGCTAATAATTTAAAGCTGCTATGGAAGAAGATTATTATTTTTGCTACACGGTCTCATTGAGAATCATCGGAGATATTGAGCATTTCGATGAAATCACAAAGGTTGTAGGAGTAAAGCCAACTTACTCACATAAGAAAGGCGATAAACGCTCACCACGAAGTAAGCCGTTTGAACGGGACGTATGGATTTATAAGCCCGAGATTGATGAGCATAAACCACTTGCTGAACACCTGGACTCATTATGGGCGACAGTTAGCGCTAATGTTGAGAACATAAAAGCGCTTAAGGAAAAGCTAAAAGTGGATATTTTTTGCGGTTATCGCTCTGATTGCGATCATGCAGGTTTTGATGTGCCGTATCAGAGTCTCACTATCTTTCAGGCGCTGGAAGTTCCGTTTAGTGTCTCTGTCATTGTGATTCGTCCAGATTGAGGCGAGTCAGCATGCAGACGGACCGTTGCTTTTCTCCCTTAGCTCTAGGCTCGCCTAACTGCAGAATGACATCATGACTCAAATCGCCCTCATTCCCGTTATCGAAATACTGTACCCAGCGGAAGCCAAAGAGGCGGAGAAACCCGTGCCGAATGGTTCTTGGCAGGCGGCGCCGGAAGCCTGGGATGTTTATCTGAGGCGGCTCAATCGTCGTATGGGCTTTAGCGATCTACGTTCATTTCCCCCTGGTTCGCGGAGGTATCCCGTTGCCGATCTGACGCAGGCGGATATCGCCTTGGCGATTGATCTGCACCTTGGAGATACTCCGTTGCAGGAGTCCTGTGGGCTGTTCGGCGGATTGGTTTTGATGGAAGGCGCTACGCCAATATTGATTCCTCAATGCTGCGGCATGCTTGCCGATATAACCTCCTGGGAGGCGCTTACGAGACCCGAGGCGTTTGCGGAGCCTTTTTGTCTGGAAGGGCATCCCTGTCCCCAGGCGATGTCGGATTCTGTCGAGGTGGAGATTCAATGTGTTGAGGATAGGGAGCCCTTCGAAATGCCCGCGCCCCTGAGTTACAGAGTTTCCCGACAGTCTCTCTGCGACGCGCTGGAAGAGGCGAAGCGAGTTCTCAACCGCTTTGCCGCCAAGGTGGAAATTTGGGGACGCGAAAGGGGTTATCCCGAGGCGGCGGATGTATTAGTCTACGAAAAATGACTGTGCAGTCTATGTGTTCGATAGCGCGCTGACGTGAAGGAAGTAACAGAACCTCCCTGGTGAGGTGCGGTCAGCGTGGCGGTTTCTCTCTTAAATATAACAAGGAGTTCCCATGAGCCTTAACGTTAAGCAAAGCAGTAATCCCAAGGTCGATAGTTTTTTGGATAGAACCGAACGCTGGAGCGATGAGTTGGCTTTGCTGCGGCGCATGGCCCTCGATTGTGAACTGGTGGAAGAGTTGAAATGGGGGAAACCCTGCTATACCTTGCAGCAAAACAACATCGTCATTCTGCAGGGGTTTAAGGACTTCTGCGCCATACTGTTCCCCAAAGGCGCCTTACTGAAGGACCCCAGGTCCGTGCTGGAGAAACCGGGCGAAAACACCCAAAGCGCGCGCCGGATTCCCTTTACCAAAGCCGAGGACATCGCCGATATGGAAGCCGTGATCAAGGCGTATATCCACGAGGCGGTGGAAGTGGAGCGCGCGGGCCTGAAAGTGGATTTCAAGACCATGGAAGACTACGTCATTCCCGAAGAGCTGCAGGCAAAACTGGATGAAATCCCCGCTTTTAAAGAGGCTTTCAATGCCCTGACGCCAGGACGGCAGCGAGGCTACCTCCTACATTTTTCCGAGCCCAAACAATCCAAAACCCGCGCCTCGCGAGTCGCCAGGCACATGCAGCAGATTATGGACGGCAAGGGACTTAATGACCGCTAAGTCGTGAATGCTTTGAATCGGTCGCTGCGTATTTCTGAATAGTGCGGCGGCCAATGCTGAACCTTGAGATATCACCCCACAAATTCAATAGAGTAAAGCGCAAAAGACTGTATTATTTAGCTCACGTCTACAGTTAGTTGAAGTGTGAAAGGAGTAAGGGTTCATGGCGCAGATATTTGAAACAGAAAGGCTGATTCTCAGACCCCGCGGCCTGCAGGATGTTGAGGCCTGTATCGCCATGGATAAAGACCCGGAAGTCACTCGCTATATCCCGGGCGTTTATGACGGATCGAAGGAGCATGTAGACTTCCTTCTCTCGCGCATCAATGGCGACTTTGGCGAGCGCTGCGGTTATTGGTCAATCTTCGCCAAAGACAACCCTGATGAACTGCTGGGCTGGGTTTCCTACATCCCTCTTGACGCCGTTGGCCCTGAGCTGGAGATGGGCTGGCGTCTTGTGCGCAGAGCCTGGGGCATAGGCTACGCAACCGAAGCGGCGATCAGGCTCGCTCAATACGCCTTCGAAGACCCTGAACTGGATATTCTGACGGCCATCGCCCATATCGAAAACCAGGGGTCCATCAATGTGATGGAGAAACTGGGCTTTAAGTATATCCGCGACAGCGAATTTGAAGGCGTGGCCTGCAAATACTTTGAGCTGACAAAAGAGGAATTTTTGCGGCGTTGGGGATAAGCGCGTTCACTAAAAATCGTCGTTATTTCCCCATGGCTCCGGCTATACTGCTGAACTGAGTTTGCGCACCTTCCCAAGCTTGGATGGGGTTCCTCTTTGTCGGCAAGTTGGGAGTGAATGGGCGCGTCGTTCAACACCTGTTTTGCAGTCATCGCTGTCTGTGGGATCTATGAATATCGAACAAGCCTTGAACGCCTTCTACATAGAAAGCGGTTTTGAACTCGAAACCGGTAAACGGCCGGCTTTCGTTGAAGTTTTCGTAGGCTGTCTGCTGGTTCCTTTGCCGAACGTAGAGACGCGCCGCAAGTACATCAAGTACCACGATCTGCATCATGTGATTACCGGCTATGGCGCCTCGCAAGTCGGCGAAGGCGAGGTCAGCGCCTGGGAGTTAGGGACGGGCAGCATGCTGCATCCCATTCTGATGTTCATGAACCTGATCGCTATTTCCACCGCCTTGGCGGTCAGCCCGCGACGGGTGTTCAAGGCGTATCTGCTGGGCTGCAAAAGCCGCAATCTGTATTGCCCCAAAGTACGTCGCCGCATTGATAACGGCGAGCTGAACGACATCGCGCAACTGCGCAGTGAGTTTGTTAACTGCCGCTGCAGCGACGGCTGGATCGCGTTGAAGATGATCCCCTTTGTCCTGTACGCACTGCTCTCTATCATCATTCACCTGATCCTTGTGATCCCCGCTTTGCTATACAAAAAAGTCTGGGGCAAACTTTTCAGCGCCAGACTGGTGAAGCTGGTGAAAGTGCGCAGCTAGCTTGCTGACTCACAACACAAAGAAGAATAAAATTTAAAGAACTTTCAGAACCATATTTCCAGAAGACACAAAGTCTATGGCTGATCGTACATTTAGCAGAGTCATTCTATGAGTTTTCCAAATTTGAAAAAGTTGGCGATAGTTTCGCCAGCTTTAGTGATAACAGTGTTTACAATATGGATCTTGCTAGCATGGACTCATTTTCCTAACACGAATGATCTGAACCAGCTTGACTATGATGGCTTCGTTTCAGAGTTTGGGACCCCGACGTATGTTATGCCAGAAAAGGGTATTGAGTGGGTAAAGAAAGTGGGGCTGATTACGACATTGGTATGTATATCTCATGACGCAAATACGGCTGGAAATAGAACCAACCTTTTGAGTCTCAAGGCCCTATATCTAGATATTTTTGGAAAGAAATTCCCGCTGTATAGTGAGTCATAGCACTGCTACACATAAAGTCTGTGGGCGGTTGTTCAGCCCCTGACTGGTGAAAGTGCGCAGCTAGATTGACGCCCGGTTCCTCGCAACACAGAGAAGAATAACAATGGAAGACCTCAACTTTACTTATATTGTCAAAGACAACGAAGTCACTATCTATCATCACGGCAGGAAAGCCACGACCCTGCGTGGCGACAAAGCACGCCAATTCGCCGAAGAGGCGGACAGCGCCTCATTCGGAGACATGCAACAACTGATGGCCAGACTCACCGGAAACTACAAACGCGGCAATGAGAAACACGCGAAGAAAATTCGGCGAGAAAAGTATGGTTATTAAAGGTCGACACTAAAAATATTTCTGAAAGAGCGGTAGATAAATGTCCGGTAAAAAAGACAGCAGTGGTGAAAGAGAGCGTTGTCCTGTTCATGGTCGCGGCCGACGTTTGTCTCGGGACAATATTTCTGAGATTCGACGGACGATCGATATCGCCAACTCGCAAGCCCGCAGAAAAGGCAAGACGCCTCAGAAGCCAAAGATTGTTATGTTTAGCTGCGCCTGTAATTGTTTCGCAGTTATTGTCGATTGAGCCATCTTACGATCATCGCTTTTTCAACGGCATCATCCCCAGGCGCTGGGGATGATGCGGAATGCTAATTCCCCCGTCACCCATAACTCAACGCAGAAAACAATTCCCTTCCCATGTCTTCCGATGGGCGGCGGCCGTGCATCATGCGTTTGTTGTTGAGGACGGCGATGTCGCCGTCGCGCCAGGGGATGTCGCGGGTGTGGAGGTCGTACAGGGATTTGAGTTCTCCCATCAGCCAGTGGGGGATGGGGGAGCCGTCTTCCATGGTGACGGTCTGGCCGGGGTAGGGGCCGGTGAGGCTGTTGGCCAGGGCGCGGTGGCCGCCGGGCAGTTGGTTGTAGACGTAGGTGGAGTAGCTGAAGTCGAGCTGGTTGTCTGCGTTAAGCTCGATTCGCACTCCTTCAAGGCCGTTGAATAATTTTTCCAGATGATCGCGGTTGATCTCCTCCACGGGAATGTCCTCGTCGATCATGAAGGCCACGAACACCTTCCAGAACATTTCCGGGAACAGGCGGCGATAGATAAAGCGGACGTTCTCAATGAACGTGCGGCTGGTCTCGCTTAGGGAGCGCCAGATTTCCAGGCCGTCGCAATAGGTGGTCTGGCCGCGGTCGCCGGCGGCGCGGCGGCAGTAGAACCAGATGTAGTCCGGGGTGAACGGGCTGTTGCTGTGTTCGCTGTGCAGCTCGATGCCTGGCGTTCCCGACAGCACGCGCTGCACGCGGCGGTCGTAGGATTGCCGGGTGGGATCGAGTATCAGGCGTGAGCTGAACTTTTCCACGAAGTCGCCGAAACGCTCCGGCGTCGCTTCATAGCCGCGAAACAGCGCCACGCCTTTCTGCTCCATGGCGAAGTGAAAGTCGTCGGCGCTGACGCTGTCGAGCGTATCTCCTTCCTGCGCCTGCACCAGATAGCCGGTGAAGGCGAACTGGCGCTCCGGCGCTTTGCGCGGGGCGGTAGGAATGCGGTGAGTGATGGGTGAGGTTGTGGTCATGCTGTCTGCTCCTTCCGTTCCGTCGTCATGGGAGTAAAGGATTCCGCCTGCTGCAGATGCACCAGCAGACGCGTGGCTAAGGTTTCAACATTGGGCGGTTGCACCATGGTCTGGTGCCGACCCGGAACGTACTCCACCTCCACGCCCCGTTGCGCCCACTTGGACCAGCCCAGACTGGGATCGTCCGGGCATACGGACTTCGCCAACTGTTCCTCCCCGAGAGGACGGAACAGGGTGATCTTGCCGTTGTAAGGCTGCGGTTGATAAGACTCCACCGCGTGATAGTTCAACTTACTGACCTGCAGAATGCGGCGCGCCTGCTCCAGACTGAATCCCTGGGGCAGGGCCTGGGCTTCCCGGGTGGCTTGAATGGCCACCTGCAACTGATCTTCCGTGGACAGGCCGCGCAACGTATCCGGGTCCACATCCGCAATGCCGCCCAGCAGGGAACTGATGATCTCCGCATCGTCATGGGCTTCGAATCCGCCATCGAACACGTCCGGCGAGTAAGAGTCCAGCAGACCCAGGAAGGCGATCTCACGACCCCGCGCCTGCAACACGCGGGCGACCTCGAACACCGCCACGCCGCCGAACGACCATCCCGCCAGATAAAACGGTCCGGTGGGCTGACGCTCACATAGCGCGTCGGCATAGTAGGCGGCCATCTCCGGGATGTTGTCGAAGGGGAGCTGCTCCGGCTCGATGCCTCGGGCCTGCACGCCGATGAAAGGGCGTTCTTCGCCCAGACTGGCGGCCAGATGGTAGTAACAAAGCACCGTGGCGCCGGTAGGGTGTACGCAGAACAACGGCGGATGTTCGCCGCGGGCGGTCAGCGTCACCAGGGGCGACCAGTCTTCAGGATGGGCTTTGCGGGCGCTGCGCACCTGTTCCGCCAGCTTCTCCACGGATGGATGCTGGAACAGAGTGGTCAGGGGAAGGGCGACATGAAACTCCTGCTGAATCGCGCTCATCAAGCGCACCGCCAGCAGGGAGAAACCGCCCAGGGCGAAAAAGTTGTCCGTCACGCCCACCGGGCTGCGCTCCAGCAAACGTTCCCAGATGCGCGCCACGCCTAACTCCACGTCGTCGCGAGGCGCGACGAATTCGTTTTGCGACGCGGCGGCGTGCATTCCCTCCAGCGCGGCGTAATCTGTCTTGCCGGAGGGCGTCAGCGGCAGCGCGTCCAGCGGAACCAGCAGGTCAGGCAGCATGTAAGGGGGCAGGCGCTCACGCAGATAGGCCAGAATGGCTTCCGTCTGCAGCTCGCCTTTTTTGGCCGTGCGCGCCAGCACCACATAGGCCAGCAGACGGCGATCCGCCTCTTCGCCCTGGGCGACGACGGCCGCTTGCTGAATCTCCTCCCGGCTTAGCAATTGGGTTTCCAGTTCGCCGGCTTCGATACGGAAACCGCGCACTTTAAACTGGCGATCCGTTCTGCCGAGCAAATCCAATGCGCCGTCCGGACGCCAGCGCGCGCGGTCGCCGCTGCGGTAATAGCGCCTTGGCGCGGATAACCCGGGCAGCGCCAGCTCCACGAAACGGGCTTCATTCAGATCTGGTCGGTTATGGTAGCCCAGGGCCAGGCCGACGCCGGAGATCAGCAGCTCGCCGGGTACGCCAACCGGGCAGGGACGGTCCAGAGCGTCGACCACATGACACTGCATATTCTGAATCGGCTGCCCCACATCCGGCGGCAGGCCGCTGTACACCACTTCGCCGAGGGTGGCGCAGACCGTCGCCTCCGTGGGGCCGTAGGCGTTGATCATCAGACGACCCTTGCTCCACTTCGGAACCAGATCCGCCGGACAGGGTTCCCCCGCCACCACCAGGGTTTGCAGGCCGGGAGCGGCGTCTTCCGGCAACAGCGCCAGAGACGACGGCGTCAGGGTAATGTGGGTGATTTCAAACTCTTGCAGCGCCTGAGCCAGATCCGGTCCGGGCATGATGCGGTCGCGGGGCGCCAGCACCAGACGGGCTCCGGCGCACAGAGCGGTGAAGATTTCCGACACTGCGGCGTCGAAACTGAATGACGCCACCTGCAATACCCTGCTGTCGCTGCGTAATCTGAACGCCTTGATATGCGCCTCCAGCATGTTGATCAAGCCGCTGTGATGCAGCAAAGCGCCTTTGGGCGCGCCGGTGGAGCCGGAGGTATAGATCATGTAAGCGGCGGCGTCTGCCGCGGGCGCATAGTCCAGAGGCCGCGGCGACTGTTGGCGCCAGGAGGTGATGTCGTCGAGATAAATGACGGAGCCGCCGCGATCCTCCAGCACTTCAATGAAGGGCGCATCCACCTCCGGGCTTTCCACCAGGAACAGGCGGCAGCCGGAGTCCTCCGCCATATAGCGCAGGCGCTCCGCCGGGTAATCCGGGTCCAGGGGCAGAAACGCGCCGCCGGCCTTCAGCGCCGCCAGCAGCGCGATCACCATATCGCAGCCCGGGCGGCAGCAGACGCCGACCAGACCGCCTTTTTCCAGGCCGGAAACCTGCAGCTCCCGCGCCAGCTGATTGGATTGCTCGTCCAGCATGCGGTAGCACAACTGCACGCCCGGCGTTTGCAGCGCGATATGCCCACCGTAGCGGGACACCACTTCGCGGAACTGGGTCAGCACATTGGCGTTGGCGGGCGTCGTTTGTTCAGTCAGATTGAAACTGGCCAGCAGACTCCAGTCGCGGGTGGTGAGCATGTCCAGTTGTTTCACCGGCAAATCCGGCTGCTCCAGCGCCATGGTCAACACTTGCTGCAGGTGCTCGGCGAACAGTTCGATGCGATGCAGATGAAAGCGCGACTCGTTGTAGGCGATGGAGAAGCTAAGGGAGCCAGCCCGCTGCAGCAGACTCACCGTCACATCGTTGTTGAGATTGGCGGGCAGCTCGCCGTGCAGGGCGTCGTAATGGGCCGCCACGTCGAACAGCGGACAGTGGTGACGCCAGGACAGACCGAAGTCCTCCGCCATTTCCCGCCACTGATAATGCTGATGCTGATACGCGTCCAGCAGCTGCGAGCGGGTTTGCAGCAACAGCGTCTTGAACGACGCTTCAGGGTCAATGCTGTTGATGATGGGCAGAGCGTTGATAAAGCCCGGTTCGACGCCGTTCTCCTCCCGTCGCGCCGGCGAGCCGGTGACCAGGGTTTCCACGCCGCTGGCGTCACTGTCGGCGCAGAAGGCCTGATTGTAGCGCTGCAGACATAACTGCACGCCGGCGGTGACGATCGTGTAAATAAGAAAGTGTCCGCCCTTGCTGACCTTCATGATGAGGTCGTAAAGGTGGCTGTCCAGCGCCAGACCGTATATCTGATAAGACTTGGGACCTTTATGGGGGAGGTCGTAATCCCGCGGCAGGTTGCTGGGGCTGATGGCCTTGGTCAGGGATTTGCGCCAGTAGTCCCTTGCCGCGAGTGAGTTTGCGTCAAGCAGAAAACCGCTTTCTTGTTGCGCCATGGTCTTTCCTTATTTTCCTTGTTCCGTTCATGAGAGTCTTATTGTTATGGTCGCCGACCGCGCAACCGCCCTAGAAAGCAAAGCTCTCCAGCGCGTCCTGGCTGACTGTCTCGTTACTTCTATGATGGATATTCGCCATAAAGGCGTCATCCGTGGTTTTTTCCAACAATAGAGTGCGCATGCGCTGCAGTATCGGCGCGGGTATCGCCTTCAACGTGGGATCGGCCATCTGCGCCTTGATGGCTGAATTGAACAAGGCCACGTAGTCGATCACCTGTTTGCGGGTATAGCCGCGACGCTGCAGATAGAAAGTAGACCATTGTTCGAATCCGTGCTGGGGCAACCAGGTGGAATTGCGAATATCGAAGAACAATCGCTCTACCCAGTCGCAGGCGGTTTCGCTGTTCATGGTGCGATGCCGCCAGGAAAAGCCGTTGCCTTCCAGGTCATACTCCTGGCGGTTTTTCCAGATCGGCGTCAGCGGATCGCAATACCACAACTGGGCGCGGTAGAAGTCCGGCTTGCTTTGCTCGATCAGGGATTGCGTCTCCCGAATGGTGTCTTCGGTTTCGCCGGGGAAGCCGACGATCAAGCTGGCGTGGGCGGAAATACCGGCTTCCTGCAATTGCGGAATGGCCTCGGCGAAATTGCGCCGGCGCGCGGTTTTGTTCATGTTTTTGAGCATGGTGTCGCTACCGGACTCAATGCCCAGGAACACGCCTTCGCAGCCCGCCTCGCGCATCAGCTGGATGGTTTCGTAATCCCCCTGATCGCTGCGGTAAAACGAATTCCAGCGGAAGCCGTATTGCTTGCGGATCATCAGCCGCAGGATTTCCTTGAAGCGTTTTTTCGGCACGTTGAAGGTGTCGTCGAGAAAGGTGAGGGTGTCCACATTGCCCAGCGCGGCGATGCGGTCCAGCTCCTGCTCCACCAAGTCCGGCGCCAGAGTCTTGTAAGCGCCCGCCCGTTGCGGAAAGCCGCAGAACGCACAGCTGTAGGGACAGGATTTGGCGGTGCGAAGAGAAATAAACTGGGACAACTGATCCGGCGGAAACAGGCCATAGTCGACGGGGTTTTCCTCCAGAGGGTTGTACTCCGTCTCCACCAGGGTGCGGGAAAACGGTCGCAGCAGACTTTTGGGATCGCGGATGGCCAGATTGGCGACGCCGTCCAACGGCTCTCCTTTTTGCAGCGCGCTGATGATGTGGGCCAACGCCTGTTCGCCCTCGGAGCTGATCACGTAGATATCAGCCCCCAGGTATTCAAACAGACTGGCCAGCTCATCTGCATTGCGCACCTCCGCCTGACCGGAGATATAGGGCCCGCCGACGATGATATGGGCGTCGCTGTGCTCGCGTACGAACTTGATGACTTCGATCATGGGCTGAGGCGACACATACAGCGTGGTGGTGACCGCCACCGTGCGCACCTGACCGCTGCGCAGTATGCGGCGCATCTCGTCTTTTTCCTGTTGAAACAGGTTGATCCAGTCCACGGTGAAGCCGCGCCGCCTCAGGAATGACGCCAGATAGGTCACCGCCGGCCAGAGAAAGTCGAGGTTGTTGAACTGCCGATGGGACTGGCCGGCTTCGTCATAGATATGGTTAATCAGATCCAGCGCCGTATACGGCTGCCCCTGGTGCTCCACAAACGCCAGCCGCAGATCGCGCCAGGCTCCGCCGTGATTATCGACGGAACGCACCATCTCCACGTGTTCGGGAGTGGGCGGCATATTGGTTCCGACAATCAGGCAATCGATCATATCCGCTTTCCTTCCTTGTTAGCCCGCCGCGTCACCGCTGTTTGCAGGCGGCGGGTCTTTATTGTTATTGGCTCGCGCTGGACGACGTTCGTTCAGTCGCAGAGACCTGTTCAGGTCGCTTAGAAATCCTGCATAAATTTAAAAATCAAACTCCTCCGCCGCGTCCGCTTCGCCGGTGGCGGGCTTGCCGTCAGCGCCGGCCAGACACAGCAGACTGTCTCCGGGACGTTGCGCGGCGGCGTCCAGCAGATGCTGGTAGTGCTCCTGCAGCGCGGTGATTTCTTCCGCGGTGAAACGCTCCCGGTCATATTCGAAGACAATGCGCACCTCCTCCGCCTGGGCGTTGACGGACAACACCAGATCGTACTTGGCTGAGCCGCGCTGTCCCGGCAGATAAGACACTTCCAGATCGTCCAGGAAGCTCCCTTTGGGCGGCGCGGCGGACGTCGGCGCATCGCTGTTCTGGAAGTCGAACACCACCTGGAAGATAGGCTGACGGCCCGCCACTCTCGGTGATTGCAGCGAACGCACCAGTAGGTCGAAAGGCAGTTCCTGATGTGCCTGCGCCTGCAGGGTTTTGTCGCGGGTCTGGGTCAGCAGATCCAGGAAGCTGGCGCTGGCGTCCAGACGCAGCCGGATCGGCAGGGAGTTGACGAAGAAGCCGATCAGGCTCTCCAGCTCCTGGCGATTACGGTTGGCGACCGTGGTTCCCACCACGATGTCCGACTGCCCGCTGAGTCGCTGCAGCAGGGTGGCGAAGGCGGCGAGCATGGTCATATAGAGCGAGCTGCCTTGTTGACGGTTGAAATCCTGCAACGCGGTCACCGTCGACGCCGGCAGATCCTGCACCGCCAGGGCGCACAGACCCGCCGCCTCGCTGTGGGGACGACGGGGCAGACGGATGGCCTCTGGCGCGTCCTGCAGCTCCTGACGCCAATAGTCCAGATGCTGCTGCACCCGTTGCGGCGTGAGCAGGCGGCGCTGCCAGCAGGCGAAGTCCGCATATTGCAACTGCATGGGCGGCAGGCCGGCGGCGGAGCCGGTGCGTCGGCTGTGGTAGAAAGCCTGCAGCTCCCGCACGAACACGCCGTTGGACCAGCCGTCGAAGATGATGTGATGCATGGTCGCCAGCAGCACATGACGCTGATCCTCCAATTGCACCAGACGAATGCGCAACAGACGGTCGCTTTCCAGATCGAACGCATAGTTGGCTTCCAGGCGCGCCAGTTCCCGGACCTGTTCGGCGCGCTCCGGCTCCGGCAGCGCGGACAGATCGAAAAAGCGCCAGTCCGGCGCGGTGTCGCTGTGAATCTCCTGCACCGGCGCGTCCCCCGACATATGAAAGCGGGTGCGCAGCACCTCATGGCGGGCGATGATGTCGCGGAAACTGTCGTGCAGCGCCTGGGCGTCCAGGGGGCCTTTCAGTTCCATGGCGAGAGGCATGTTATATCCCGCCGCCGCGCCTTCCAGCTGGTGCAGAAACCACAAGCGCTCCTGGGCGAAAGAAAGCGGCGGCGCGGCGGGACGGGTCTGCGCGCATAAGCGCTCGCCGTCGTCCGTCGCCGCGGGAGCCAGCGCCGCCAGTCTTTCGGCCAGCTCGGCGATGCTGGGATTTTCGAAGACGTCTCTGACCGTGGCGTCCACGCCGAGGCGCGCGCGAATGCGGTTCAACAGGCGGGTGACCAGCAGACTGTGGCCCCCCAGTTCAAAGAAGTTGGCGCGGATATCGATATGCGGCAGCGCCAGCAACTCGCTCCACATATCATGCAGACTGCGCTCCAAAGCGCTGCGCGGTTCCGCCAACAGTTCCGGGACGTCGCTCAACGCGTCCGGGGCGGGCAGGGCGCGGCGGTTGATCTTGCCGCTGACGGTGACCGGCATTTTCTCCAGAGTCAGGATGCGGGCGGGCGCCATGTAGTCGGGCAGACGTTTGCGCAACCAGGCGCGCAGATCGGCGACATCGAATCCGGAGGCCTGGCGGGGCTCCACATAGGCCAGCAGGCGCATGCCGGCGCCGTCGTCCCGGGCGATCACCGCGGCGGCCTTGACGTCGTCATGGCTGTTCAGCACCGCTTCCACTTCGCCGGGCTCCACCCGGAAACCGCGGATTTTCACCTGCTCGTCAATGCGTCCCAGATACAGGAACTCGCCTTGCGCGGTGCGGCGGGCCAGATCGCCGGTGCGGTACAGGCGCTGACTGATCTCGCCGTGGGAGCTCATGAGCGTGGTGGTGATGAAACGTTCGGCGGTGAGGTCGTCGCGTCCGACATAGCCCTGGGCGAGACACACGCCGCCGATATACAGCTCGCCGGGGGCGCCGGCGGGCACAGGTTGTCCCAGTGGGTTGAAAATATGCAGTTGCACGCCGCACAGGGGCGCGCCAATGCCGGGCAGGACCGGCCAGCGGTCAGGCTGATCATCCAGTTGCAGGGCGCTCACCACATGGGCCTCAGTGGGGCCGTAGTGGTTATGCAGGCGACAGTGCGGGCGCTCCCGGAAGAAACGACGCACCGGTGCGGAGATCTGCAACTGCTCGCCGGCGGTGATCACATCACGCAGATTGTCGCTGACGATGGCGTTATTGCCGGGTTGGTCCTCGGTCAGGGTCTCCGCCAGTTGCTGCAAGGCGACGAAAGGCAGAAACAGACGCTCCACCCCTTGCGCGCGGATAAACGCCATCAAGGCGCGCGGGTCCTGCCGCAAGTGGGGCGGACACAGCACCAGCGAGCCGCCGCAGGCCAGGGTGGCGGCGAACTCCTGAAAGCAGACGTCGAAGCCGACGGCGGCGAATTGCAGGGTGCGCGCTGGCGCGCTCAGACGGGGATGCTGACGATGCCAGACCACCAGATTGCTCAGGGCGCGCTGGGGCATGGCGACCCCTTTGGGAACGCCGGTGCTGCCGGAGGTGTACAAAATATAGGCGATGCAGTCCGGGTCCGGTAGCGGCGGCGGTTCCGCGCGGCGTTGGGACAGTTGCGCCCATAGTTGCGGCAGCGGCGCGATGGCGCAGGGCGTGTCCTCCCAGCCATGCTGCGCGTTCACTGTCACCAGCAGGTGCGGAACGGCGCTTTCCACCATCTGCCGCACCCGGGGCAACGGGAACTCGGGATCGATGGGCGTGTAGGCGACGCCCATTTTCAGCGCCGCGTATTTGAGCACGAACAGCTCGGGACTGCGGGGCAGCCAGAGCGCAATCACATCGCCGCTCGCCACGCCCTGTTCCCGCAGCCAGTCCGCCGCCTGATTGGCGAGACGGGCGAATTCCCCGTAGCTGACGTGGGAGTTGAGCCGGGACCAGTCCGTCAGTGCGCTGGCCTGGGGACTCCAGCTCAAGGCTTCCAGATCCGGAGTGCGTTCACATTGATCCTGAATCAGGGCGGGCAGCGGCGTCGCCCCCTGAGCCGGCTGGGCGGGAATTTCCGCCGGCGCCGCCAGGGGCAGGCCCAGCACCGGTTCATCCGGGCGGTTGACGCAAAGCTCCAGCAGGCTCAAATACACCTCCAGCATGCGTTCGATGCTGGCGCGGTCGAACAGGGTGCGATTGTAGACCGCCTCGCCGTGCATCTGTCCCTGGGATTCGGTCAGGGAGAACAACAGGTCGAAGGCGGCGCGCTGCTGCCGAATCGGGAACGGCGTGATTTCCAGTTCCGGCGTTTCCCGAGTCACCGTGGGCGCGTTCTGCAACACGAACATCACCTGGAACAACGGGTTGTGATTGAGGGCGCGGTCCAGCTCCAGTGACTCCACCACTTTGTTGAAAGGCGGGTCCTGATGCTCATAAGCGTCTAGAGAAACGGTTTTAATTTCCTTCAATAACTCATTGAAAGTAAAGTTTTCCTTGCTGCGGATGCGTAGCGCCAGGGTGTTCACGAAGAAGCCGATCAGCGGCTCCAGCTCGGGCCGGGTGCGGTTCGCCACCGGCGCGCCGATGACGATATCGCGCTGGCGGCTGTACACCTTCATCAGGGCGGCGAAGGCGGCGCAGCTCACCATGAACAGGCTGGCGCCGGCGGCGTCGGCGAAACGGCGCAACGCCGCAGTGAGGCCGCTGTCGATATGAAAAGGCAAGGTGTCGCCGGCGAAATCCGCCTGCGCCGGGCGCGGACGGTCATGGGGCAATTCCAGCAGGGGCGGCGCGTCCGCCAGTTGCGTGCGCCAGTATTCCAGTTGTCGCTGCGCTTCCGGCCGCTCCAGACGCAAAATCTGCTCGGCGGCGTAGTCGGCGTATTGCAGGGACAGGGGTGGCAGACTGAGCGTCGCGGCGGCGTCCAGGGTGAAGGTTTCCGGGTTGATGGCCTGATAGAACGCCTTCACTTCGTTAAACAGGACGCCAATGGACCAGCCGTCGGAAATGATGTGGTGCATCGCCAGCAACATGATGTGGCGACGCGGCGCCAGCCGCACCAGCAGTACCCGCACCAAGGGGCCGCGACTCAGGTCGAAAGGCGTCTGCGCCGCTTCCACGGCCAGCCGTTCCGCCTCGGCCTCCCGTCGATCGGACGGATGGGATTCCACGCTGGCCCGGAGAAACTCGCAGGGAAGTTCCGGGTGAATGCGTTGATAGGGCGCGCCATCCGCCCCCAGGGCCTCGTCTTCATGGAAGGTAGTGCGCAGAATCTCATGGCGCGCCGAAGCGCAGGCGAACGCCTCCTGCAAACGGTCCGCATGCAGCTCGCCATTGATGCGTACGGTCATGTGCAGGTTGTAGGCGCTGCTGCCGCCGTCGATTTTGCTGAGGAACCAGAGACGCATCTGCGCGGGCGCTAATGAAGCGCAGCGGGCTCCGCCGCTGGGGGCGCGACGGATGGCTTTCTCCGCGGGCGTCTCCATGGCGGCGGCGCTGCGTTCGCGCACCAGGGCGGCGAGTTCCGCCACATTGGGACATTCGAACAGATTACGCACGGTCAGGCCGGCGCCGAAGCGCTGGTTGAGACGGGCGATAATCTGGGTCGCCAACAGGGAGTGGCCGCCCAGTTGAAAGAAGTTGTCACGTACGCCAATGATCTCCTGTTGCAGCACTTCCGCCCAGACATCGGCCACCGCCTGCTCAAACCCATTGCCGGGCGCCACATACTCAGTTTCGCGGGCGCTGCGCTGGGGAATCGGCAGCGCCTTGCGGTCGGTCTTGCCGTTGGCGGTCAGGGGGATGGCGTCCAGCGTAATGATCGCCTCGGGAACCATGTAGCCGGGCAGGCGGCGCGCCAGCCGTCGTTTCAGATCATCGGCGTCGATGCTGCGCCCGGGCGCGTTCACGACGTAGGCGGCCAGATAGGGACCCAGGCTGTCGTCCTTGATCACCGACACCACACAGTCTTTAACCAGTTTCTTACTATTGTCTCGTAACTCATTGATACAGGATTCAATTTCTCCCAGTTCTATGCGAAATCCACGCACTTTCACCTGCTGGTCGATACGCCCCAGATACTCCAGTTGATCGTCGCTGTTCACCCGCACCAGATCTCCGGTGCGGTACAGGCGCTCGCTGAGATCGCCGGAAAACGGGTTAGCGATGAAGCGCTGGGCGGTCAGCTCCGGCTTGCCCAGATAGCCCCGCGCCAGACCGCGGCCGCCGATCAATAATTCACCCGCCACGCCCCGGGGAACCAGTTGCAGATTCTCGTCGATGATATGGATCAGGGTATTGCTGATGGGGCGTCCGATGTTGGCTTTGCCGCCGGGGCGTCGCAGGGCGCAGGTGGAGTAGGTGGTGTCCTCGGACGGACCGTAGAGGTCATAGACGCGACGGATATGCGGCAATGCGTACAGCTGCTCCACCAGTTCCTGCTTCAGGGGCTCACCCGCCAGATTCACCGTGCGCACCTGGGGCGGCACGGCGTTGGCCCGCAACAGCGCCTGAATGGCGGATGGCACCGTATTGATCAGACTGACCCTGGAATAGACCTCCAGATCGCCGGCGCGCTCCGCCAGCGCGGTCATATTGTCCGCCAGATGGACGCGGCCGCCGCTGCACAGGGTAACGAAAATCTCAAACACGGAGAGGTCGAAGCAAATGGATGTGGTGGCCAGCACCTCCTCCAATTCTTCAAGGTGATACTGGGTCTGCGCCCAGTGAATCAACGCGCCGACAGAACGGTGCTCAATCGCCACGCCCTTGGGCAGACCGGTGGAGCCGGAGGTGTAGATCACATAGGCCAGATTGTCCGCCGCCATAGAACGCTGAGGATTGCTGTCTTCGCAGCCAGCGGTCAGGGTTTCCAGATCGTCCAGCATCAGCGTGGCGACCCCCTCCGGCAGACGCCCGCTGGCGGCCTGTTGGGTCAGCGTCAGACGCGCGCCGCTGTCTTCCAGCATGTAGGCGATGCGCTCCGTGGGGTAGGCCGGATCGAGAGGCGCGTAGCCGGCGCCGGCTTTGAAAACGGCGAGCAGGGCGACCACCATGTCCAAAGAGCGGTCCAGGCAGACGCCGATGCGGTCCTCCAGCTTGATGCCGCGGGCGATCAGCAGATGGGCTAGGCGATTGGCGCGGCGGTTCAGCTCGCCATAGCTGAGAGAACGACCGTCCCGCATGACCGCCGTCAGCTCCGGATGCAGCTCGGCGTGGCGCTCGAACCACTGATGAATGCAAAGCGTGTCGGGGTAAGGCTGCGCTTCCATAAACAAGCCGCGGCTGAGCTCGCCGTGTTGGTCGCGATCCAGCATGGGCAGCCCCATCACCGGTCGCTGCGGCTGGTTCAGCGCCGCCTCCAGCAGCGTCAGATACTGGCGCGCCATACGCTCTACGGAGTCCTTATGCAGCAGCTGCGAGCGGAACCAGAAGTCCAGATGGAAGCCGTCGGCGTCTTCTTCGCCGTACACCTCCAGATCAAAGCGAATCTGGCCGGGCTGCGGTAGTCGCAGCGGCGTCACCTGCACCCCTTCCAGTTCGAAGGCGTCCATGGGCGCGTTCTGCAGGACGAACAGCAACTGGATCAACGGCGGGAAGCTGAGATCGCGCTCCGGCTGCAGCGCCTCCACCATGCGCTCGAAGGGCAGGTCCTGGTGATTGTAAGCGTTGAGGGCGGTGTGCTTGACCCGGCGCACCAGATCGCGGAAGTTGGGATCGTCAGCCAGATCGCAACGCAGAGGCAGGGTGTTGACGAAGAAGCCCACCAGGGCCTCCACATCCGCCTGATTGCGATTGGCGATCAGGCTGCCCACCACCACGTCCTGTTGGCCGCTGAGACGGCCGATTAGCACGTTGAAGGCCGCCAACAGCACCATATACAGGCTGGCCCCGGAGGCGCCGGCGAAATGCCGGGCCTGATGCGCCAGACGCGCGGGCAGGTCGATGCGCACGTAGTCCGCATCCGGCGACGGCTGCTGGGTGCGGGGGTAGTCCAGAGGCAGATTCACCAGGGCCGGCGCGCCCTGTAGCTGTTGACGCCAGAAGTCCAGCTCCTGTTGCAGCAGATCGCCCTGCAGGCGCTCCCGCTGCCATACCGCGAAATCCGCATACTGCAGCGCCGGCGGCGGCAGTTCGCAGGGGCGATGGCGCAGGGCGGCGCGGTACAGGGCCGCCAGCTCCCGCACGATCACGCCCACGGACCAGGCGTCGGCGATGATGTGATGAATACACAGGTTCAACCAGCTCAGGCTGTGCGAGCGGCTGCTGTCCAGCTCCACCAGAGTGGCGCGCAGCAGCGGCCCCTGAGTGAGATCGAAGGGACGGCGGTTCTTCTCCACGAAGTACGCCTGGGCGCGGGCTTTACGGGCTTCCAGGTCGCTGTCGGCGAACCACACGCGCTCGATGGCGATGTGCAGGGACGGCAATACCCGCTGGGTCGGCAGTCCGCCGTCGCTGACGAACAGGGTGCGCAGAATCTCATGGCGGGCGATCAGGGTATCCAGCGCCCGCTGCAGCGCGGCGTGGTCCAGGGGGCCTTCCAGTTGCAGGGCGGCGCTGATGTTGTAGGCGACGTTGTCCCCCTCGAATTCGTGCAGGAACCACAAACGCTCCTGGGCGAAGGACAGGGGGAATTGATAAATCTGTACGGCGGTGGAAGCTTCGGTCATGGCGGCGTACTTGCTCGTTATTATGTTCTTTGGGTTGTCGTTATGGTTGTTGTCTTTTTCTGTTTTCTTCCGTCTTCAGGATGACTCCGCCGCGGCGGGGTCCTGCGTCTCCGGGGTCTGGGTTTCCGGTTTTGGCGCGCCGACGGCGTAGCGCGAGCGGTCGACGCGACGAATGCCGCTCTCGGACGCCGGCGTTGCGGCGGTCGCCAGCGCATCAATGGCGGCGGCCAGATCCTTGAGCGTTGGCTTGTCGAACAGCAGCGCCAGCGGCAAGTCACGCTGCAGGCGTCCGCGCAGCTGCGACAGGACGCGGGTGGCGCTCAAAGAATGCCCGCCCAGCTCCAGAAAATGATCGTTGCGGCCGATAGGGCGACGATCCAGCACCTGACTCCAGATCTCCGCCACCTGCTTTTCCGTTTCCGTCTGCGGGGCTTCGTAAGGCGCTTCCGGGCGCAGTTGCTCCGCTTCGCGCTCAAGGGCCTTGCGATCCAGTTTGCCGTTGGCGTTCAAAGGCAGGCGCTCCCGCTCCCTCAGAATGGCGGGAGTCATGTAGGACGGGGCGCGCCGCGCCAGCCATTGGCGGATGTCGTCCAGGTCCAGGGGGGAATCTTCCGCGCTGCGTGGCGTGATGAAGGCCGCCAGCAGCGTGTGTCCGTCCGCGCCCCGGGTCGCCGCCACCGCCGCTGCGCGCACGTGTTCGTGGCGGGACAGCAGGTGTTCTATCTCTGCTGGCTCCACGCGGTGTCCGCGCACGGATAACTGGTCGTCGATGCGTCCGAGAAAATCCAGATTGCCATCTTCGCGCCAGCGGCCCTTGTCCCCGGTCAGGTACACCCTCTCGCCGGGCTTGTAAGGATGCGCCACGAAGCGCGCAGCGGTGAGATCCGCGCGTCCCCAGTAACCTCGCGCCAGGGAAGGTCCGCTCAGGGCGATTTCTCCCGCTGCGCCCAACGGCGCCAGGCGCTGCTGGCGGTCCAGAATCAACGCCTCGGCGTTGGCGATGGGCTTGCCGATGGGATAGGGGCTGGGCTCCTGGGGCGCCAGATAGCAGGAGGTGGCGCACACGCTGAATTCGGACGGCCCGTAATTATTTGAGACTTTGATGCAGTCGCTGGCGCCGCCGTTGCGGATGCCTTTCAGGGTGTCGCCGCCGGACTGCAGCACGATGTTCTGCAACAGGTGCGGAAAGCTGACGCAGGCCTCTTCGCACAAGGCGGGAGGCAGAAAAGAGATATCAATGCGCTGCTCATGCAGAAATTGACACAGAGGGCCCACATCCCGTCGCAGCGCCTCCGGCGTGATCACAATGGTCGCCCCCGCGCACAGCGAAGGCAGCGACTCCCATACGGAAGCGTCGAACGCCGGCGACGCCAGCAGAGTGGTGCGTTTGTCCGCTTGGATGCCGAACTGACGGCGGCTCCATTGGATCAGGTTGATCAGGCCCAGATGCTCCAGCATGACGCCCTTGGGCTCCCCCGTGGAGCCGGAGGTGAAGATCACGTAGGCCAGACTGCGCAACCCACAGGCGCGAACCGGCGCCTGGGCGCGACGGCTGTTGGGGGCGAGGGAGTCCAGGGGGATGAAGGGAATCTGGCTGTGCTCGCGCCACAGCTTGTATTCGCCCCACAATGCGGCTTCCTCGGCGTCGCCGATCACCAGTTTGCATTGCGCCTGCTGGAAGGTGCGCAGGCGGCGCTCGGGCGGGTAGTCCGGGTCCACCGGAACAAAGGCCGCGCCGGCTTTGCCCGCCGCCAGTTCGGCGATCAGCAGGGCGGCGCTGCGGGGCAAAGCGACGCCGATGCGGTCCTCCACGCCCACGTCATAGCGCTCCTGCAGCAACGCGGCCAGGGCGTTGGCGCGTTCATCCAGCTCGCGATAGCTGATGCGACGCTCGCCGTCTTCCACCGCAATGCTGTCCGGCGCGGCGGCGACGGCCTGCTCGAACAGATCCAGATAACTGTCGCAGGTGGGCAACGGATAAGTCTCGCCCTGAAAGGCGCGCAGGCGGTCGTACTCGGCTGCATCCAGCAGGTCTATTTGCTGCAGCGGCGGTGAGGTCACATCCCCGCTCGCGCCCAGTCCCTGACGCAACAGGCGCTCATAGTGTCCGCACAGACGCTCGACGAAGGCGCCTTCGAACTGCGCCGGGTTGTACAGGTAGCGCATCACCAGCGTGGTCCCCTGCGGGCCATGCTCCGGTGTGGCGGTGACGCCGAAATCGTAGGGAATGTCTTCGTGCTTGCTGATGCTTTCCACCTGAATGGCGTCGCGGAAAGCCCCGTCCGGTTGCGCCGGCGCGGGATAGTTCTCGAAGGCGAACAGATGGGTGATCAGATCTTTGCCGAGAGGGCTGAGCTGTTGCACCTCGCTTAACGGCAGATACTGGCGCGACTCCGCCTCCAGCAGACGCAATTGCGTGGCCTGGGCCAGTTCGCGCAGGGTGGCGTCGGGACCGACGCGCAAACGCAACGGCAGGGTGTTGATGAAGACCCCTACCATTTCCATGGCCCCGGGAAGCTCCGCCGGACGCCCTGACACCAGGGTTCCGAACGTCACGTCGTCGCAGTCGTTGTAGCGGGCCAGCAATGCGCCCCAGGCGGCTTGCAGAATGGCCCCTGGCGTCATTCCCCAGTCCGCCGCGGCCTGCCGCACGCGTTCACTGAGCGTCCTGGGCAGCGCGTGGGTGAAGGTGCGTTTGCCGGCGCTGGCGGGCGCGAGGGTCTGCTGCCGTGGGACCTGGGCGGCCTGATGGTAGTCTTCCAGTTGCCCGCGCCAATAATTCCGGGCCTGGGTCGCGTCCTGGCGCTCCAGCCATTGAATGTAACGGCTGTAGGGCGGCGGCGCGGGCAAGTCCAGCGGACGCGCCTCGCGCAGGGCGTCATAAATCAGGGTGAAGTCCCGCAGCAGCAGGCTCAGACACCAGCCATCCATGAGGATATGGTGCAGGCTCCACAACAAGGCGAAGCGGTCGTCCGCCAGTTGCAGCAGTCGCATGCGCATCAGCGGCTCCCGTTGCAGATCGAAACTGCGCTGACGGTCTTCCGCCTGGGCCTGACGAATCAGTTCCTCCTGAAAATCCGGCGACGCATTGCGCAAGTCGCTGTAATGAAACTCGCCGACCCGGTGATGCAGCACCGCCTGCAGGGGACGGGACACTTTCTCGGCGATGAACTGGACGCGCAGGATATCGTGACGCTGGAATAACCGCTCCCAGGCCTGCTCCAGCAGATCCACCCGCAGCTCGCCGCGCAGCCGGTACAGCGCCTGCTCGTGATACACCGGCGCGTCGGGATGCAGCAGGCTTTGATAGAGCATGCCTTCCTGCATGGGGGACAAGGGATACAGGTCCTTGAGGTTTTCCTTTTTTATCATGAAATGATTCCTTCCAGCTCATCCAGGCTGATATCAGAATAGGTCAAATCCGAGGGCGTGACGGTAGCTCCCGCGCAGCCCAGGCAGTGTTCAGCCAAATGCGCTAATTGTTCGCTCCAGCGGGTCAGCAGGACGTCGGCGTCCAGCAGAGGCCGCGCCCGATCAATGCAAAGCTGCAGGCGCAGGCGTCCGCCCAGGGCCATGGCGCTGATCTCCAGGGCGCAGGGACGCGGCGCTTCGGGCGGAACGCAGTCGCCGCTGGACTCATCGCTGAAGCGCAGACTGGCGTCAGCGAGAGGCGCGTCGAGCTGTCCCAGGTAGTTGAAGCTGATCTGCGGCTGCAGGTTGAAGCGCAGCGCCGCGGTGGCGGCGTCGCCACCGAATTCCTGCAGCAGGGAGTAGCCCGCGCCCTTGCGGGGAACGCGGCGCAGGCTCTCTTTCACCGATTTGATCTGATAGGCCAGTTCGCGGTCGCCGGGAAAGGTCAGAGACAGCGGCCACAGACTGGTGAACCAGCCGGCGCAGCGGGACAGGTCCAGATCCGTCTCCAGCAGGTCGCGACCGTGGCTCTCCATTAACAGGCACAGATTGACCGTCGTGTTGTCGGAAGACGCCATGGCCCGGGCCAGGGCGGTCAGCAGTAGGTCTTCCGGCGTGGTGTTGTAAGCCTGATTGGCGGCGGTCAGCAGCGCCTGGGTCAGCTCCGGGTCTAATTCCCGGGTCAGAGTCAGGGCGTCGCCATAGTGGCAAGGTTCGCTATCGGAGGCGTCGAGATCATGGGTTTCCTCCAGCGCCGCCCAATAGGGGATGTCCGCCTGCAGTTCGCGGCTGCCGCCGAAACGGGCCAGTTGCGCCGCCCAGCGCGTAAAGCCGGGGGCTTCCGGCAAGTGCACGGACTGGCCGTCGCAAGCCTGGGCGTACCCCTGCAGCAGATCATCCAGCAGAATGCGCCAGGTCACGCCGTCCACCGCCAGATGGTGCGCCGCCAGCAGCAGTCGGTCGCCGTCCGGGCAGAGCAACAGCGCGGCGGCGAACAGGCGTCCGTTTTCCGGGTTCATCGCGGCATGCAGCTTTTCGCCCTCCTGAATCAACGCAGAGGGAAGGTCTTTGCTGTCCCTGAGATCGATGTCCCGCAGTCGCACCCCTGGCGCCTCGTCCAGGGGCAGGGCCTCCTGCATCCAGCGGTTTTCGTCGTCCCGTAAGAAGTGCAGACGCAGGGATTCGTGGGCGGCGTAAATCCCGTCCAGGGCCGCCTGTAGCGCCGAGGCGGACAAGGGCTGCTCGCTGCGCAGCAGGAGCGCGTGATTGAAGCGGCGCGGATTCTCGCTATGTTCGCGGAAGAAGCGACTCTGCGCCGGGGTAAGGGGAACCGGGCCTTGCGGGGCCGCCCAATCCTGATCCTGGCGTTGCTCCAGTGGCGTGACCCAGGGCGCCAGCGCCGTGATGGTCGGATTGGCGAACAGGTCTTTGATGGCCATTTTCCAGCCTTCCCGATGCAGCCGGGACGCCAGTTGGATGGCTTTGATGGAGTCGCCCCCCAGGGCGAAATAGTTGTCGTTGGCGCCGACCTGATCCCGTCCCAGAATCTCGCTCCACAGATGCGCCAGCAGCGTTTCCAGAGGACTTTGCGGCGCGGTGAAGGCGGTGGTCACGCCGAGGCGCTCGCCTTGCCGCAGCGACGCCAGCGCCTTGCGATCCAGCTTGCCGCTGGCGTTCAGGGGCAGCGCGTCCAGAACGACATAGCCGCTGGGCAGCATGTATTCCGGCAAACGTTCTTGTAAGTATCTTCTTAAAGTATCTGAGCCAACTTCTTGTTTTAAAACAATATAAGCGATCAGCTCAGCGTTGGCGGCTGTATTCTCCGAGTCAGGGGCGACGAGCAACGCCGCCGCCTGCTCTACATCGGGATGGCTGCGCAGATGGGACTCCACATCTCCTAATTCGATACGATGGCCGCGCACTTTCACCTGATCGTCCATGCGTCCCAGGAACTCCAGCGCGCCGTCCATCGTCCAGCGACCGCGGTCGCCGCTTTTGTAAAAGCGAACCGCACCGGAAGCGGAACAGGGAGAAGCGAGGAAGACGAACTTCTCTCCGTTCAGCTCCGGCCGGTTCAAATACCCTCGGCTGACCCCCGCGCCAGCCAGAACAATTTCACCGGGAACCCCTGCCGGGACCGGCGCGCCATGGCGATCCAGCACCCAGGCGCGGGTGTTGCGCAGGGGCTGGCCGATGGGAACATAAGGTGATTGCGGCAGGCGCTTGCTGTCGATCACGTAGGCGGTGGCGTCCACGCAGCATTCGGTTGGACCGTAGACGTTGATCAGCCGTACGGCGGGCAGGGCCTCGCCAACGGCCTGCGCCAACGCGCTGGGCAGGGCCTCGCCGCCCACCAGCAGAGTGTCCAGCGCCAGTTCGTCGCTGCGCCGCGCCAGTTCGGGCAGCCACAGCGCCAGTAAGGTGGGCGTGCAGTCGCTGAGCGTGATGCGCTGCTGGATGAACAGGTCGGTGAGACGGGCGGCGTCCTGCCGCGTGTCCTGATCCACCACCAGCAGTCTGTGTCCGTGCAGCAGGGCGGGAAACAGCTGTTGCACGCTGGCGTCGAACACGGCGTTGGCCAGCAGCGCCACGTTGACGGGGCGGCTGTAACGGCGGTAGGCGATATCCCAGAGCGCGTCGTTGAGGTTGACCACGTTGCGATGTTCGACGGCGACGCCTTTGGGGACGCCGGTGGAGCCGGACGTGTAGATCACATAGGCGAGCTGGTCCGGGCGCAGGGTCCGTTGCAGCTCCAATTCCGGCGCGGCTTCCAGATGCTGGTCCGCATCCGGCAGCGCAAGGATCTGCACGGGGGCGCCGGCGTCGATGTCCCGCAGCGCCGCCAGGGTGGCGTTATCCGCTACGATGACGCGCAAGCCGCTGTCGACGATTTGCTGGCGCAGACGCGCTTCCGGCTGCGCGATATCCAGAGGCAGATAAGCCCCGCCGGCGCTCAGTATTCCCAGAGCCCCCACCGCCAGATTGACGGAGCGGCCGGTGCACATGCCGACGGGCTCGTCGTCAGCGACGTTCTGTTCCGCCAGGCGGCGCGCGAGTCGGTTGGCGGCTTCGCGCAGGGCTTCATAACTCAGTTGCGCGTCGCTGTCGCTGACCGCAATGCGCTGAGGCGAGGCTTGGGCCTGACGCAGGAAGCGGTCAATCAGGGTGTCGCTGTCCGGCCGCCAGGACAGCCCCTCGCAAACGTCCCGCAGCAGCTCCAGACTGGTTTCGGAAAGCAGGGGGATGGCGGCGATCTTAACCTCGATATTACTGCAGAAAGATTCGATAATGGTCTGAAATATTAGTGGAATAGACTCCACGTAAGCGGGTTCGTAGCGGCTGCGGTTGTAGATCAGTTTGCCTTGCAGGCGCTCCCCGGGCATGAATTGCAGGTCGAAGTCGTAATGGGTTTTTTCGAAGCTGAACACATCCTCCACGGCGAAACCCAGGTCGGACTGATCGGCGGCCCGTTTCACCAGGGCATCCACCGGATAGTTCTCCACCGCCATCACCAGATTGAACAGGCCCTGATCCTGACCGGCGAAACCGGCGGCGGCCTGAATTTTAGCCAGGGGATAGTAGTGATGGGGGGCGGACGCCAGATGACGCTGCTGCAGCGTCTGCGCCAGTTGCAGCAGGCTGTAATCGGGAGCGACGCGAATCCGACAGGGGACGGTGTTGATAAAGGGCCCCACCATGTTTTCCACGCCCGCCAGATCCGCCGGCCGGCCGGACACTACGGTTCCGAAGGCCACGTCTTCCTGATCGCAGCAACGCGTCAGCAGGGTCGCCACGGTCGCCTGCAACAGGGCGTTGAGGGTAATCCCATGTTGCGCGCACAGGCTTTGCAGGCGCTCGGTCTGGCCCCGGCTCAACTGAAAGCTCAGTTCGGCGCTTTCCGGCTGGGCGTCCGCGTGGTATTTGCGAAAGGGCGGCTCTGCCGGCTCTGTGAAGCCTTCCATGTAGGTCCGCCAGTATTGCGCCGAGGCGTCCTGATCCTGGGCCGCCAGCCAGCGCGCATAGCGGCTGAACGGGGGCGTCGGCGTGAGGTTGAGCTGCGCCTCTGCGTCCTCGTCCTTACACAGGCTGCGATAGGTCGCGAGCAGTTCGCTCAGCAGTAATCCGTAGGACCATCCATCCAGCAGGATGTGATGATGGCTCCACACCACTTCCCATAGATTATCTTCCAGGCGCAGCAGGCTGATGCGCCACAACGGCCCCTGGGTCAGGTCGAAACCCTGACGGCGTTCGTTGTCGCGAAAATGGCGGCAATAGGCGTCAGCGCGCAGGGAGTCGATATGGCGCAGGTCCTGGCGTTCGATATGGGGAGGCAGCTGATGCAGCACGATTTGCAGGGGCTGATCGCTTTGCTGGTGGGAAAACAGGGTGCGCAGCAGATCATGGCGCTGCGCCAGTAGACGCCAAGCCTGTTCAAAGTCGTCCGCGTCCAGTTCGCCCCGCAGCCGCCAGGCGGTCTGCTGGAAATAGGCGCTGGATTCGGGCTCCAGCAGCGCATGAAACAGCATGCCTTCCTGCACCGGCGTCAGGGGATAGATGTTCTTGATGTCCTTCTTGGTAACTGTCATGGTCCTTGTCCGATTCTTGTTGTTCAGGGACTTCTGGATCTGACGCCTTCAGCGGCGCGGACTTTGCGACCGCTGAAGGCGTTTTCCCGCACGTCTTCCCATACGAGCGGAACGGGTTAACTCAACCGGTCTATGAACTCATCCAGTTCCTCCAGGTTGAAGCCGTCATAATCAATGTCCGCCGGGGTCAGCTCCGCTTCGGTTTTGCCGGCGGCGTGGCGGATGATGCGGCGCAGATCGTCCATCAGGGCTTCCGCGAACTTCACCAGATCGCCGGCGCTGAAACAGCCGGCGCAGCCGGTCAGACGCAACTGCAGGCAACCGTCCAGCACCAGCGCCACCACTTCCAGCGCCTGCAGGTTCAGCGCCTGCGGGTCCCGTGTTGGTCCGGCGTTTTCTTCCGCCAGCTGGAACAGGTCGCCGGTGAAAGTGCGGTCGAACTGGCCGAGATAGTTGAACGCCACCGCAGGCAAGGGCGCAAAGGCGATGGCGTCGTCGCTGTCGATATTCTTCTGGTCGCGCATGTAGCGGAGGATGCCGTAGCCCGCCCCCTGTTGCGGCGCGCTGCGCAAGGTCTCTTTCACCACTTTGATCTGGCGGTCGATCTCGTCTTCAGCGTTAATCGCGAAGGCGAGGGGGTACAGACTGGTGAACCAGCCCAGGGTTCGCGAGATATCGAGACCGGTGCCCAGGTCTTCGCGGCCATGTCCTTCCAGCAGCAGGCTGGGCGACGCCAGATCCTGTCGCATCAGCGCCCGCAGGAGAGCGGTGATGAGCAGTTCGTCTCCCCGGGTGCGGTAGCCTTGATTGGCGTCGCGCAGCCATTGTTCGGTGGCTCCGCCGTCAAGATGGCTTTCCACGTAATGGTAGGCGGCCTCGCGGCGCTGCAGGCGCGCAGGCGTTGGCTGACTGGCGCGCAGGCTCTCCTGACGCCGCCAGTAATCCAGCTCTTTCTGGGAAAATACCGGCGCGCCGCTGTTGACGGCCTGCGCCCATTGCGCGAAATCCGTCACTGGCGTCAGGGTAATCTCCGATCCGGAGACGGCCTGTTCGTAGGCCTGGGTCAGGTCTTCCAGCAGCACGCGCCAGGACACCGCGTCCATGATCAGGTGATGGGCGGTCAGAAACAGACGTTGCTCGCCGTCGCCCAGGCGATACAGCGCTGCTTTGAAGAGGCCGCCTTTGCGCAGGTTGAAGCGGGTCTGCAGGTCCGCCATATGGGCTTCCATTTGCGCTGTGAGGTCCGCCGTCGGGTCTGTTGAGGCGTCTGTGGAGTCAGACGAGGTATGCAGGTCAATGACGCTCAGTACGCTGTCGGGGTCCACTTCCACACGCACCTGACGCAACTGGTCCGGCTCGCCCTGGAAGGCCAGTTGCAGCGCGCCGTGGCGGCGCAGCAGGGCGGCCAGACTGCGCTGCAGCGGCTCTATTTGCAGCGCCTGGGCCGGACGCAGCAATACCGCCTGATTGTAATGGTCGTGACGACCTTCAAAGTGACTGAAGAACCAGCGCTGGATCGCCGTCAGCGGCGCTTCCGCCGGCGCGGCGTTGAGGGCGACAGTCTCTACGATGGCCTGCAGTTGCGGCGCCAGTTCGGCGATGCTGCGGTATTCGAAAATCTGTCTGACTTCCATGCGCCAGCCCATCTGGCGCAGCCGCGCGGAGATCTGCAGCGCCTTGATGGAGTCGCCGCCGAGGGCGAAGTAGTCGTCCTGGGCGCTGATATCGGCCACATTCAGCACGTCGCTCCAGACCTCCGCCAACGCGGTTTCTCTGGCGCCCTCAGGGGCGCGGCGCGGGCGTTTTTCCTGGTCAGGAGCGGTGGCTTCGCATTGCGGCAGGGCGCGACGGTCGATCTTGTTGCTGGCGGTGAGCGGCATCTGTTCCAGAAACGACCAGCGCGTCGGAATCATATAGTCCGGCACGCGATCCTGCAGAAAGCCGCGCAGCGCCTCCACCGCGGGCGCCTGCGCCTCTTCCCGCAGGGTGAGATAGGCCGCCAGTTCGTGGCGTCCCGGTTCGGTTTCCAGGGCGATCGCCGCGGCTTCCGCCAGCGCGGGATGCTGACGCAAGTGCGACTCAATTTCTCCCGGCTCCACCCGATGGCCGCGAATTTTGATCTGCTGATCCATGCGGCCGAGATATTGAATGGACCCGTCCGGAAGCCAGCGTCCACAGTCGCCGGTGGCGTACAGGCGGCGTTCGGAAATTTCGGGGTAATAGGAGAATTTTTCCCGGGTCAGGGCGGGTTGATTCAAATAGCCGCGGCCGACCGGGTCGCCGCCGATGAATATCTGGCCGGGGGCGCCCAGAGGAACCGGCTGACAGAACCTGTCCAGAATGAACGCCTGCGCGTTGGGCAGGGGCGTCCCAATGGGAACGATGGGAAAGTGATAGGGATTGTCCCGGGGGACACGCAGCGCGGTCACGTCCACGGTGCACTCTGTAGGGCCATAAACGTTGAACAGCGTGGCCCTGGGGTTTTGCTGATAAAACGACTGCGCCAGCTCCCGCGTCAGCGGCTCGCCGCCGGTAAGCAGGGCGTCCAGACGCAAGCCGGGGGTCGCCGGCAATCTGTCCGCCGTCATGATCGACAGCAGGCTCGGCGTGCAGTCCGCCACCACCACATTGTGGTCCAGAAAACACTGAGCCAGACGCGCAGGCTCCAGACGCTTCTCCGGCGGCGCGATCAGTAGTTTATGTCCCAGCAGCAGGGCGGCGAAGATCTGTTGCACCGAGGCGTCGAACACGGGATTGGCCAGCAGCGCCACGCACACCGGCTCCTGATAATTCTGATAAACCAGCTCCCGTAGCCCTTCCACCAGATTCAGCACATTGTGATGCTCCACCTGACTGCCTTTGGGGGCCCCGGTGGAGCCGGAGGTGTAGATGATGTACGCCAGTTGGCTGCGTTGTATGGCGAGTGGACTGGTCGGCGCGGCCACGGGTTTGGTCAGGGCCTGCTCAATGCAGATCAGCTCGGCGGGATAAGGCGCCACGATGGAGCGGGCGGGGTTCAGCGTGGCCTGGTCGACCACGATCAGGCTCAACTTGGCGTCGCGGATCTGATGGTGCAGGCGGGCGCGGGGGTGGGCGATGTCCATGGGCATATAGCCGGCGCCGCTTTTCAGGATGCCGAGGATGCCGATGATCAGGTTGACGCTGGGTTGTACGCACAACCCCACCGGCTGGTCCGGCAACGCGCCCTGATGGCGCAGGCGCGCCGCCAGCGCGTCGCTGCGTTGGTCCAGCTCGGCGTAACTTAACTCGCCGTCGTCGGCGATGACGGCGGTCAGCTCCGGGTTGCGGGCCGCCTGTTGGCGGAAGCAACTGACGATGTCGTCTCCGAGAATGGGCTCCTCCACCGGGCGCGCCGAGGCGGGAGGCGAGCGCCAGTGTTCGTTGAAGGCGCGGAGCTGACGCAGGTCTTCGGCGTCGATCATGGTCAGCTGATCCAGTTCGGCCTGCGGCGCCATGATTACGCTGTCCACCAGGGTTGCGAAGTGCCGGGCCATGCGCTCAATAGTCCCTGACTCAAACAGGTCGAGGCTGTATTCAAACTCGCATTGCAGGGCGCCGTCGGTCTCCGTGACCAGCAGCGACAGGTCGAACTTGGCGCTGCCCCGGTTGATCGGCAGGGATTCAATCGTAAGGCGCGGCAGCCGCAGGCTATCCATGGGCGCGCTTTGCAACAGGAACATGACCTGGGCGATGGGCTCGTAGCCGGGGCGGCGCTCCGGTTGCAACGCCTCCACCAGTTTATCGAAGGGCATTTCCTGATGTGCGAACGCGCCCAGGGTGGTTTCCCGCACCTGTTGCAGCAATTCGATGTAATTGGCGACCCCGCTGAGGTTGACCCGCAGCGCCAGGGTATTGACGAAGAAGCCCACCACGTTTTCCAGCTCGGGACGCTCCCGGTTGGCCACCTGGGTGCCCACCACCAGATCGCTGGCGCCGCTGTAGCGTTGCAGCAATATGTTGAAGATCGCCAGCAGCGCCATGAACAGGCTGCACCCCTGCCGCTTGGCCAGGGCCTGCAGGGCGTCGCCCCGATCCGCGGACAGGGTGATGAAATGGCTGGCGCCGCGATAGCTGCGTTGACGGGGGCGTGGGTGATCATAGGGCAGATCAGGGGGCGGCGGCAGGTTCTGCAGGCGCGGCAGCCAGTATTCCCGCAAACGCGGCAGCTCCGCCGGCAAGAAGCTTTGCTGTTGCCAGCAGGCGTAATCCGGGTATTGGGTGGACAATGGCGGCAGTTCGCCGGAACCGGCGTAAAGCGTCATCAGCTCACGAGTGAGAATGCCCTTGGACCAGCCGTCGGCGATGATGTGATGCAGGGTGAACAGCAACACGTGGCGCTGCGGTCCCAGTTTCAACAGACGCGCCCGGGCCAGGGGCGCGCGGCCCAGATCGAAAGGGGCCAGGGCCTCCGCATCCGCGAGTCTGGCGGCGGCGCGCTCCGCCGCGCCGGGCTCCAGACTGCTCAGGTCCTCCTGGGTCATCGACAGGGTCGCCTGTTCGGCGATGTGCTGACGGGGCCCGTCCGGCCCTTCGATAAAGCTGACCCGCAGGGCTTCGTGACGGTCCGCAATACGTTGCAGACAGTGACGCATCAGACTGACGTCGATGACGCCGTCCAGGCGCAACGCTTCGGGAATATTATAGGCGGCATCGCCAGGTATATCGTAGGCGGTATCGTCAGATATATTACAGGCGGCATCGCCTCCCGGGCCGGTCTGCGGCTCCGCCATGGCCATCACGAACCAGAGCCCCATCTGATTCAGGGTCAACGGCGCATTGTTGGCGTAAGCCGGGGCGCGCGGCGGAATGCCCCGGCGCGGAGCCACCGCCTGCAATCGCGGCGGCGCCGGTTGCCTGGGCAGCAGGGGCAGAATGGTCTCCTTCATGGTCTTGAGACGGGCGACCAGCTCCGGCGTCATGGCGTTTTTCGGAGCCCGGTAGCGTAGTTGCCCGTTATCATTCCAAAGCTGCACGCCGCTTTGTTCGACTTCCCGCAGAAAGGCGTACACTTCCATCACAGCACCCCTTCATCCATTTCTTCCGACAGGTCCGTGTCCACGGCTTCCGGACAGGCGCGCTGCAGCCATTCGGCGAAGGCGGCCACGCTGGGGTAGTCGAACAGGGCCTGCATGCTGATATCGGGCGAGAACCGGCTTTTCAGCCGCGACGCCATCTTGATGGCGATGAGGCTGTCGCCGCCCAGATCATGGAAATTGTCGTGTCGTCCCACCCGGTTGACTCCCAGCACCTCGCGCCAGATGGCGGCGATGTCCCGTTCCAGCTCGGTGGCGGGCGCATCGGCGCCGACTTGCTCGTCCTGAGCCGCGTTGCTGAGTCGGCTCTGCTCGACGATGCGCTGCAGGTTGACGTTGCGGGAGTCCTGCAACAGAACGTCGATATGGCGACGGGACATCAGCACCTGACTGAGGCCGCGTTGGGACAGCATGCGCAGGAAGGCGTCGGCGCCGGTGGCGGGGTCCATGCCGCCATCCGGGTCCTGGCCGGTTTTCTGACGATACAGCGCTTCATAGGCGCAGGCCATGCCCACATGCCGCCAGCGTTCCCAGTTGATGGACAAGGCCGCCACGCCCTGGCTGCGGAGTTGATGGGCGAAGGCGTCTACGCAGGAGTTGGAGGCGCAGTATTCGGCGTCGCCGACCCCGGGCGCCACGGCGCTGGTGGAGGAGGACAGCGCTACAAAATCCAGCTCTTTGACCGCCAAGGTCGCCAGCAGATTGCGCACGCCGTGAGCCTTGGCGGCGAACTCGCCGGCGCTGGGATCAGGTTGTTTGAGCTGAATGGGGCCGCGGTTTTCGGAGGCCGCGCAATGAATCAGACCGTTGATGGGGCCGAAGCGTTGTTGCGCCTGCGCCAGTTGTTCCTGTAGCGCCGCCAGGTCGGCAATGTCCGTCTGCAAGGTCATGACCTGGGCGCCGAGGCTGCGCAGTCGGCGCAGCTTGGCGCTGCGGTCGCGGGCGCTCCGTTCCGCGTCGGGGCTGACCAGGGCGAAGGGGTCCGCCACGTCGGCGTCGCCAGCGGCGGCCAGTATCAGGCCGCAGTCGACTTCTTCCGGCCGCATATCTGCGCCGGGGAAAGCGCGCACGTTCTGATAGCCCAGCTCTTCCAGCAACGCACGCCACTGCGGCAGGGACAGGAGCGGACAGTTCTCCCGCAGGCCGTCGGCGAAATACCACCATCCCGCCGCCAGCCCATAGGCCATGTTGGTCCAGCGCTCAGTGTGGGTGGACTCTAGCAGGCACAGCAGGCCTCCGGGGGCCAGCAGACGTTGGGTCTGGCGCATGGTGGCGGGCAGGTCCGCCGTGGCGTGCACCGCGTCCAGTTCTATCACCAGATCGAAACTGTGCGGGTCCAGCCCCTGTTTCTCCGGCGGCAACGAGGCGTCGAATTTGGCGAAACGCATTTTGCCCGCCAGATCCGGATCTTGCTGAAAGCGTTCTTCCGCCGCCATCACGAAGCTGCGGCCGATATCGGTGAACCAGTACTCCACGTTCGCTTCACGCAGCGCGGGGGCGATCCAGTCGGTAAGGATGCCGGCCCCGGCGCCGATCTCCAGAATCCGCAAGGGTGTGGCGTCAGGCTGCGCCGCCCGGGCCTGATGCAGTTCCCGCAGCAGGCGTTGCAGTAACAGGCCGTACAGACGGTGATGCGTATGCTCCACGGTCTCCGCCGCCGCTTTCTGCAGCTTGTCGCCCTGTCCGGAGGGGTACAGCACGCTGATGGCGTCGATTTCGCCGGTGAGCGCGGGGCGATAGTGGCTGACGCAGTGATCCAGAAACGCCAGCATGGGGGCGAAGCCGGGATGTCGCTGACTGACTTCCTCGCGCAGGGCGGCGGTGTCAGGCAGTTGCTGCAGCGCGGGCAGAAGGCGCAATTGCTCGCTGTCCAGTTGCAGCAACCCGTCTTCAGCCAGAATGGCGAACATCCAGCGGAAGAACTTGTCGAAGCGGGCGTCCAGACCGCAGACCTGGATGAACTCGTCCACGCTGACGGCGTCTGTCTCGCCCAGATGGTCGCGCCACAGGGCGGCGATAAACTGGCCCAGATAGGCGGAGCACAGGCCGTGCAGATCGCTGCGCAGGCCCGGATGGGCGTCGACAATCTGAATCCCCAGTTCGTCCTTCAGCTCGCTTTCCATGGCGGCGATGCGCTTGGGCTCAGGCAACTGTTTGATGAGGCCGCCCTGTGTGGCGTCGGCGTCCTCGCTCCAGGCGGGAGCGGGCTGACGACCGGCCAGAATCAGCTTGGCGCGACATTGTTGCGCTACGCATTCCGCCAGTTGCAGGCCGATACCGCCCAATCCGCCGGTGATCAAGTACACGCCGTCATCACGCAAAGGTAATTGATGTGGGTCGCTGACCGCCGCGGTGGGCGTGGGCGTAAATTCGCAGACCCAGCGGTGATGGCGGGGCGGTTGCGTCAGATCCAGGCCGCGCAACGCCAGCAAGGGTTCATCGCTGGGACGCTGGGCGAGGTCGATCAGATCGCGACAGAGCGCGTCCTGCTGGGCTTTCGATTGCGGCGGGATAACGTCAATGCACAGGTTGCGCAGGTCGGCGTATTCCAAGGGCGCGACCTTGATCGGCCCCATGACCGCCGCCAGCTCCGGCGTAATGGTTTCATCTCCGAGCACCGTTTGCGCCGTGGCGGTGACGGCGCACAGCATAGGCGCAGCAGAGGTCAGGCTATCGAACTGCTGGATCAGCCGGATCAGGCTGCTGTAACCCAGGTTCAGCAGTTTCTCGCTGCGTTGCTGTTCGTCGGTGGCGTCGATGTGGGGTGCGTAGGCCCAGGCGTGCAACACGACATCCGGCGCCTGGGCGTCCGCCTGCAATTGCGCGAACAGAACCTGGAAATCTTCTTCCTTAGTGGGATCTATATGGAGTGCGTTCGCCGGGTGTGGATCTTGAGGCGCATAGGTGGAGCGCACCTGAGTCATACTGTCGCCGCGACGCTCAATTTCCCCCCGCAAGCCTTGGGCGAGCGAGGCGTCGTCCACCAACACCAGCCAGTGACGGGGTCTGGCGTCTGTATCTGGCTTGTCTGTATCTGGCTTGTCTGTATCTGGCTTGTCTGTATCTAGCATAGCAGGAGACGGCTGACCTGAGAGGTCGGCGGTCATGGGGAGACGCCGCCATGACGGCGCATAGAACCAGTCCTGTAACGGCGGCTCCGCCTGATGGATGCGGGCGCTCGGCGCGGCTGCCTGACCGCTGGGAGGATCTATCCAATGGCGCTGCCGGGCGAAGGGGTAGCCCGGCAAGTGCAGACGCTGGTAGCGACGGCGGGTCTCCGGCGCGGCGGCATTGATGACGTCGGCGTAATAGGCGCGCCAATCCAGGTCGCAACCGCGACGCCAGAGTTCCCCCAGCGTTTCCAGCAGCAGTCGCTCTGGATGCTCGCGACGGGACGCCGCCGGAATCAACGATAATGCGTCGTGACGCCAGCCTTGTTGATGAGCCAGGGCGGTGAGCGCGCGTCCCGCGCCCACTTCCACGCACACATCCACGCCCTCCCGCCGCAATGTCTGCAGGCCAGCGGAGAAACGCACCGGCTCCAGCATATGGCGCACCCAGTAGTCCGGGTCCGTCGCCTGTTCCGGGCGCAGCAGGTCGCCGGTCAGGTTGCTGACAATGGGAATCTGCGGCGCCTGCAGGCGCATACCGCGCAATAGCTCGCGCAAGGGGGCCGCCACCGGCTCCATGGCCGGAGAGTGGAAGGCGCCGCTGGTGTTGAGGCGCTGGCAGGTGACGCCCTCGGCGATCAGGCGCGCCTGTAGCTGTTCGATCGCCGCCGGCGGGCCGGACAGGGTGCAGCATTCCGGGCTGTTGACCGCCGCCAGAGACAGGCGTTCACCCTGGCCTTTGTCGCCGGCGTGGGCGCGCAGATAGGGAATGACGCCTTCTTCGCCAAGGGAGACCACCAGCATGGCGCCGGCGGCGGTGTCCTGCATCAAACGACCGCGTTCGGTGAGCAGACGCAGGGCGTCAGGCAGAGTAAACACCCCGGCGAGACATGCGGCGACATATTCGCCCAGACTGTGACCCAGTAACGTATTGGGTTGCAGGCCCCAGCTTTGCAGCAGACGCGCCAGGGAATACTCCAGCGCGAAGTTCAGCGGTTGCGCCAGAGCGGTGGGCGTCAGGGCGCGGTCTTTTTCCTTGTCGTCGCAAAGCAGCGAGCGGATATCCCGGTTCAGCAACGGCCGCAGCAGGTCCGCGCATTGATCCAGATCCCGGCGAAAAGAGGCGTAGCGACGATACAGGGAGCTGGCCATCCCCGCATATTGAGAGCCCTGGCCGGTGAGCAGAAACGCCAGTTGGTGGATAGGACGCTCTTCCTGATTTCCGCCTTCGTGCTCTTTCTGATTTCCGCTATCGCGCTCTTTTTGACCTCCGCTATCGCGGAATAGCGTCGCCTCCCCGTCGCTGACTGCATAAGCGCGTCGCTCCAGGCGTCGACGGCCGCAGGCCAGTGTGAAGGCGACATCCGGCAGCGCCTGCGCCGGCAGGTGTCGCAGATGCCCGCTCAACTGTTCCTGTGCGCTTTTCAGCGCGGTTTCCGTGCGGGCCGAGACCAGCAACAGTTGCGGCAGGGCCGTCTCCGAATCTTGAAGGGCATTGGCGTCGACACAGGCGTCCGGGGCCTGCTCCAGCACCACATGGGAGTTGGTGCCGCCGACGCCGAACGAGCTGACGCCGGCGCGCCGGGGTAAATCGGCGGGCCAGTCGATGGCGTCGGCGTTGACGAAAAACGGGCTGTTCTCCAAATCCAGCTTGGGGTTGGGGCGCTGGAAATGGCGGGTGGAGGGAATTTTGCCATGCTTGATCGCCAACGCGGCCTTGATCAAACCCGCCATGCCGGCGGCGGTGTCCAGATGGCCGAAATTGGTTTTCACCGATCCCAGGGCGCAGAAGCCTTTGCGCGCGGTGGTCAGCCGGAAGGCTTTGGTCAGCGCCGCCACTTCGATGGGGTCGCCCAGGGGCGTCCCGGTGCCGTGGGCCTCCACGTAGCTGATGGTGTCCGCAGAGATGTCCGCCAGGGCTTGCGCCTCCGCGATCACCGCCGCCTCGCCGTCCACGCTGGGCGCGGTGTAACCGATTTTATCGGCGCCGTCGTTGTTGATGGCGCTGCCGCGAATCACCGCATAGATATCATCGCCGTCTTCCAGGGCGTCCTCCAGTCGGCGCAGCAACACCACGCCCACGCCGCTGCCGCCCACCACACCCTGGGCGTCGGCGTCAAAGGCGCGGCATTGGCCGTCGGGGGAGGGAATGCCGCCTTCCTGATACAGATAGCCTTCTTCCTGAGGCACACGCAGGGTGGAGGCGCCGGCCAGGGCCATATCGCACTGGCAGGACAGCAGGCTCTGGCAGGCCAGATGCACCGCCACCAGGGAGGTGGAGCAGGCGGTGTTGACGTTGAAGCTGGGGCCCTTCAGGTCCATTTTGTAGCTGACCCGGGTGGCGGCGAAGTCCTTGTCGTTGCCGATCAGCAGTTGATAATCCATGTCCGGCCCGGTGTATTGCGGGTGCGGAATGATATTGCGCAGGATATAGGTGGGCATGCCCACGCCGGCGAAGACGCCGATACGGTTTTCCTCGCCCTGTCCGGTGTGGCCGGCGTCTTCTAGCGCGCACCAGCAACTTTCCAGAAACAGCCGATGCTGCGGGTCCATCATTTCCGCTTCCCGGGGCGTATAGCCGAAGAAAGCGGCGTCGAACTTGTCGTAATCGTTGACCACGCCTTTGATGGGAACGTAGTCCGGGTGGTCGATCAACGCGGCGGGAATTCCCGCCTGCAGCAGTTGTTCACGGGTGAAGCGGGTGGTGGAGATCACGCCGTCGAGCAGGTTGCGCCAGAACCCCTCGATGTCGTCCGCGCCGGGAAAGCGGCACGCCATGCCGACAATGGCGATAGCGTCCGCTGGGATGTCTTGGGATAGGGTGTCCTTCATGGTTATATTCTTTTTCTTCCGTTTATTGTTCTTGCATTTACTTGATTGGCAGCGATTGACTCACAGCGCGGGCGTCGGCCTGTCGGCGGCGCGCCTGTCGTTGCCGGTCCACGCGCTGGGCGACGCTGTCCCGCAATGCGGCGCGTTCGTTCTCCTCACCGCCGCCTTCCTGGTCCGCCAGATGGGCGGCGAGCTGGGCGATGGTGGGATAATTGAACAAGGCGGTCAGCGGCGTCCGGAACTCCAGGCGCAGCAGGCGTTCATAAACTCGCGTCAGCAGCAGGGAATAGCCGCCGATATCGAAAAAGTTGTCGTAGATACTGATGCGTTCCTGCCCTAGAACTTCGCGCCAGATCGCGGCGATTTCCTGTTCAAGACGATTGCGGGGCGCCTGGAATACGGCGGAGGAAACCCGGTTGGGCGTGGCCTGGGGCAGACGTTTGCGGTCGATCTTGCCGTTGCTGTTGAGGGGCAGCTCCGACAGGATCATATAGCTGGTGGGCGCCATGTACTCCGGCAGCTTGCCGCGGGCCAGCTTGCGCAGTTCCTCGAACAGGCTGGCGGGATCGTCCGGCGCGCGGCGCAGCACCAGGAACGCGGCCAGATATTCACCGCCGTCCTCTGCGTACTGCTTGCACACCACCGCCTGACTCACCAGCGCATGCTCGGTGAGCAGCGATTCGATCTCTCCCGGCTCGATGCGGAACCCGCGCAGTTTGATCTGGAAGTCGCTGCGTCCCAGATAATCGATAGCGCCGTCTGCGCGGCGTCTCACCAGATCGCCGGTCTTATAGACGCGACCGCGGCACAGCGGATGCGTCATCTTGACGAAGCGCTCCGCGTTAAGCTCCGGCCGTCCCAGATAACCCCGGGTGACGCCGGCGCCGCCAATGCATAGCTCACCGGCGACGCCCGCCGGCGCTGGCTCGCCAAAGGCGTCGATGACGTACAGTTGATAGTTGGCCAGGGGCGCGCCGATAGGCAGCGTCGCCAGCTCCGCGTCCGCGCCGGTGACCCGATGAATGGAGGACCACACGGTGGCTTCCGTCGGGCCGTAAAAATTCCAGACCGGCAGGCCGAATTTTAATATCGGCGAAACCAAGCGGCCTGGAAACGCTTCGCCGCCGCAGCAGAAAGCGCGTAATTGATAGGGAAATGCGTCGTCTTCCCGGGTCGCCGCCAGCAGTTTCTCCATATTGCTCGGAGTCAGGTTCAGCACAGTGGCGTTCTCCCTGCGCAGCAGCCGGGCCAGGGCGTGAGGGTTATGACGCTCTTCCTCAGTGGTCACCAGTAGGGTGCCGCCATATAAAAGACAGCCCCAGATCTCCCACACGGAAAAATCGAAAGCGTAGGAATGGAACAGCGTCCATACGTCGTCCGCTGAAAATTCCACGATGGGTTGCAGCGCCGCCAGCATGTTGAGCACGTTACGGTGCTCGATAGGCGTGGCTTTGGGCGCGCCGGTGGAGCCGGAGGTAAAGATGGCGTAGGCGAGATGATCCGGCCGCGCCGGGTTGCTCGGCGTCGGCATGCCGCAACGGCAGGGCTGGCGGCTCAACGCGTCGTCTGTATGCAGGTGGCGCAGGGGATCGCTGCACTCAGGATCATTGCGTAACAGGCGGTCCAGGCGCACCAGGGTGCAGCCTTCAGGCAGATCCAGCGCCAGATCCGAGTGGGTGACCACCAGCGCTGCGCCGGCGCTGGCGAGCATATCGGCGATGCGGTCGCGGGGGTTGGCCGGATCAATAGGCAGATAGGCGGCGCCGGATTTTAGCACGCCCGCCAGCGCCGCGATCATATCCACGCTGCGTCCCAGGTAGACCGCCACCAGCGTGTCCGGGGCGACGCCAAGATGTTGCAACTGCAACGCCAGCAGGGTGGCGCGCCGGTCCAGCTCCAGATAGCTGATGCGCTGGTCGCCGCAGACCACGGCGGTTTTATGAGGATGCGCTAGTGTCGCTTCCCGCAACAGGTCGGTCATGCGGCGATCGCTGGGCAGCGCTTTTGCCGTCGCGGCGGCGTCGTTCCATTGCTGGGTTTCCGCCGCGCTTAACATGGGCAGACGCAGCGGCGGCGTATTCAGGCCTCTCGGCAGCTCCGCCAGCAGTTTGCGATAGTGTCCGATCATGCGGCGGATCGTGGCGGCCTCGAACAGGCAGCTGTTGTAGACGAACTGACCTTGCAGCTCGCCGTCCACTTCCCACAGATGCACTTCCAGGTCCACGCTGACGTTGCGGCGTTTCAGCGCCAGGGGCTCGATCAGCAGGCCGCGCAGGCTCAGCTCCGGGTGCGGCGTATGCCGCGGCGAGTTCTGCAGGGCGAAAATCACCTGCACCAGCGGATTATGGGAGAGATCCCGCTCCGGCCGCAGCGCTTCCACCAGTTTTTCGAAGGGAAGCTCCTGACGCTCCATGGCGCCCGCGCAGAAATCCCGCACCTGATCCAGATATTCAGAAGTGGTGGCGCAAGCGCCGGGACGCAGCCGCAGGGGCAGGGTGTTGGCGAAATAGCCGAGCAGTCCTTCTACTTCGCGGCGGTTGCGATTGGCCACCGGGGAGCCGATCAGCAGATCGTCCTGACCGCTGTGACGGGCCGTCAGCACGCCAAAGGCCGCCAGCGTGGCCATGTACAGCGTCAGGTTGTGACGACGGCACAGGTCTTTAAGCGGTTGCAGCAAGGTGGCGGGAATCGTGAAATGCTCCACGTCGCCATGGAAGTTCTGCACCGGCGGGCGCGGATAATCCAGAGGCAGCTCCAGACGCAGGGGCGCGCCCAGCAGTCGCGGCAGCCACCAGTCCAGTTCCGGCGGGCTGGCGTCGCGGGCGTAGCGTCGCTGTTGCCACGCCGCGTAGTCGCCGTATTGAATGGGGAGCGCCGGCAGCGCGGGCGGCCGGTTCTGGGAAATGGCGTTATACAGGGCGGAGATTTCCTCCACCATGACGCCGATGGACCAGCCGTCGGTGACGATATGATGCAGGGTGATGAGCAACACATGGTCCTGCGCGCTTTTACGCAGCAGCTGCATGCGCAACATTGGCCCCAGCTTCAGATTAAAGGGTTCGAACGCCGCTGACGCCGCCAGCTCCTGGATGCGTCGATCCTGTTCCGCCGCGGGCAGGGCGGACAGATCCAGCTCCGTCAGCTCCACGCAGGGCAGCGGCTCCACAAACACCGCTTCGCTGTCCGGGTAGCGCGTGCGCAGCACTTCGTGGCGCACCATGAGGGCGCGCAGACTCTTGCGCAGCGCATCCACATCCAGCGGACCCTGCAAGCGCATGGCGGTGGGCATGTTATAGCCGTGACCGCCGCCCTCAAGCTGGTCGAGGAACCACAGACGCTGTTGTCCGAATGACAGAGGCGGCGGTTGCTCGCGCCCGGCGGGCGCTACTGTGTCGCCTTCTGCGCGGCTCTGTCGTTGCAAAAAGCGGATGACTTCGTCCTTGCGGGACTTCAGTTCGTCAATCAGTCCGGCGACGACTGGATCTTGCAGCAGTTCGGCGGGCGCGTTCAGTTTCAACGCGCCCTGATCCAGTCGCAAGCGCACATCGCTTGCCGCCAGTTGGGCGAGAAAATTATGAATGCCTGACTCCATAGTCACCCAACACTCCCTTTGTCTGTCGTTGTCTTTATAGTTCTATTTCAACCCTCGTCGGCGCGTCCGCAGATGGCGCCTGACCGCTTTCGGCGCTGTTCCCGTCCGTTTTGTCACGGGTCAGCGCGGCCAGCTCCCGCACCGACGGACATTTGAAAAAATCCGCCAGGGACAGGTCCGCGCCGCAACGTTCGCGAATACGGGAAATCGCTTGCGTTGCGATCAGGGAATCGCCGCCGAGATCAAAAAAATTGTCCTTTACGTTAAGGATCGGTACAGCCAGAAGTTCGCCCAGAATGTCGCACAGCATAAGCTCCGCGTGATCGCCGGGCGCAAGGTCACCGCTACTGCCGGGAGGTACTGAATGTGGCCGAGAACATGCTCCGGCGTCATGGCCGGGAGCTTTTCTCCGGGGATGGTAAAGTCGGTAGAACCGAGACTTCAGCGATAGTGTGGATATCGCAACCTGGTGCTCTTCTTCCATCTGCAGCACAGCGTCGGATAGCCGCAATGCATGCTCAAGCGCCAAAAACCCTTCCTTTGAATCTATAGCATTGGCGGCCAATGCGGATTTGTCAAAAAATTCCTGCGCAATTTTTGCGTTCGCGCCCATGCCCAGGCCGCTGGCGCTATGTGGACGCCAAGCATCCCAGTTAAGCGACAGCCATTTGGCGCCATGATTTGCGTCACTGCGAGCGGCGCACTGTGCGACCTCCAGGTCCATGACCAGATTGGCGGCGGCGTAAGCCCCCATTTGATAGCCTCCCAACAGCGCCGCCAGGGAAGACATGCAAACCACGCGACGCACCGGACGTTGCGTGACCAGTCCGGACAGGGCGCGCACGCCCTCGACCTTGGCCTGGATCATGGTTTCCCAGGTTTGCGCCAGATCGGCGCTGATGGGCTGCTCCTGGGCCTGGGACATGTCGGCGGCGGCGTGAATAAGCGCGTCGATGGCGCCGTAGCGGTCGCACAATTCATCCAGCAGCGCGCCCATGGCGTTGACGTCGGTAACGTCCGCCGCCGTGACGCTGATCGAAGCGCCCGCTTCGTGCAGGGCCATCAGGGTTGCGATGGCGTGGCGTTGCCGGTCAGGCATTGATGGATCATCCAGATATTGCGGCCACTGCTCCGGTGACGGCAGAGGCGTGCGCGACACTAATCTGATATGACGCGCGCCGCGCTGCGCCAGACCTGTGGCGAGGGCGAGCCCGATTTTGCCAAGGCCGCCAGTGATCAGATAAACGCCGCTGGCGGCGGGCTCCTCGGCGACGGAGCCAGCCACGTTTGATTCGCCGTCTACCCGACAGGGTCGCCATTCGCAACGCCACGCATGACGTCCGCGCAGGGCGACGATGGGCGGTCCGGCGTTGAAGTCCGCCTCTTGGTCAGGATCGGCCAAAGTCAGTAACGCCGGGGCCTGTCGCGCCAGGGTGGCGACGGCGGAAGCGTCTTCCACATCAAGCAATAGCGTGCGCAACGCGGGAAACTCCTGCCTCGCGCTCAACAGCGGACCCAGCAGCGCGCCCCGTGCGGGACGCAAGGATTCCGAACCCAGCACCGACTGGGTTCCGGTGGTCGCCACGGCAATGAACACGTCGGCTCGTAATGCGCCCAATTGCTGTAATAAGGCGCTCAGCAGAGACAGGTCCTGAGACGCGGTCTCATACTCCGCGCTGATTGAAGTCTGTGGACTCAGGTTGCGGGCGAACAGCACATGGTCCGGCAACAAGTCATTCTCCGCCAGCAGGGCGAACAGCGCGACGGGATCTTTGGCGGCGTCAGCGGGCAGGGCGATGGTTTGGCGCTGGCCGGGATGCTCGGCGTGGGGCGCCAGTGCGGTGACGGCGATGTCCGTGACGGTGACCAATGTGTGCGGTCGATGTTCTGACAGCCTCTGAATTAATGCGTCGGTAGTGGCGTCAGCGCCCGCGTTGGTCAGCAGCAGCCATTTGCCGCCGCTGGCGTTGCCGTTCGCCGTCCCGCTCAAACGGCTCCAGGAACAGGTGTAGAACCAGTCCTCCAGAGGCTGGCGCTCCTCTGAGAGGGCGTCGCCGGTGAGCTTGGGCGGATCGATCCAGTAGCGACGGCGGTCAAAAGGATAAGTGGGCGTGGGGATGAATTGCCCGTCCAGGTTTGCAAACAGGCCCGGGCGGTTGATGGCGAATCCTTTGCTCCACAGACGGCCGACGCATTCCAGGGCGCTTTTGCGCGAATCCTGGCCGGGACCGGCGGCGAAAGTGGCGATGGCTTCCCGACATGTCTCCCCGGTTTGCGGCAGGGCGCCGGCGAATGCGGTCAAGGCGCGTCCCGGACCTACTTCCAGCAGAGTATCCACATGGGTGTCCGCGCACAGGGTCTGCAATCCCTGATAGAACTGCACCGGGCGTCGCAGATGCTGGCGCCAGTAGTCCGCGCTGACAGCCTGCTCGGCGCTGAGACGCGCGCCGCTCATGTTGGAGTAAACCGGCAGCCGCGGCGCCTGCAGCGTCATGGCGTCGAGCAGCTCGGCGAAGGCGTCCAGCATGGGCTCCATCATCGGCGTATGAAACGCATGGGAGGCCTGCAAACGGCGATAGCCGATCTGCGCTTCCTCCAGCGCGGCGGCGAAATCCTCCATGGGGCCGGGGGGACCGGCGAATACATTGGCTTGCGGGCCGTTGGCCACCGCCAGGGATACTCCCGCGCCGGCGTAGGCTTCCGCCTGCTGGCGGGGAATGCGTACGGCGATCATGGCTCCCGCGGGCATGCTTTGCATCAGGCGGCCTCTTTCCGCCACCAGACGCACGCCGTATTCCGGGCTGAATACGCCCGCCACGCAGGCGGCCACATATTCCCCCAGGCTGTGCCCGATCACCGCCTGCGGGGTCAGACCCCAGCTTTGCAACAGCATGGCCATGGCGTAATCGACGATAAACAGCGCAGGTTGCGCCAGCGCGGTTTGTTTCAGGTCTTTGTCTCCCTGTTCCGCGTCCGCGCTGCGGGGGCGGGTCAGCAACGGCCGCAGCTTCTGCGCAATAAGAGGCGGCGCGGCTTGCAGGCACTGGTCCACCGTCTGGCGATAGACCGGTTCGGTCAGATACAGCTCCGCGCCCATGCCCGCATACTGCGCCCCTTGTCCGGGAAACATGAAGGCCGCCGTCGGCGCGCTGTCCTGCACCCGCCGCCAGCTCAGGTCGTTGGGAAAACGCAGCTGCGCGATGGCTTCCGCGGGCGTCGCTGCCGCCAGGGTCGCGCGATAGGGCAAGGCTTTCTTGCTCAGCGCCAGGGTGTAGGCGAGGTCGCCGAGCGAAGTCTGGGGTCGCTCGTCCAGATGTTGCGCCAGACGTTCCGCCACCTGATCCGCCGATTGTTCGCCGGCGGCGGACAGCAGCAGCAACTGACTGAGCGCCGATTCGTCTTGCTGATGGGACGCGCTGCGGGGGGCGCGGGTTGCGAGAGGGGCTTCCTCCAGAATGGCGTGCACGTTGGAGCCCCCCATGCCGAAGGCGCTGACCGCCGCGATTCGCGGCGCGTCTCCCCGGGGCCAGGATTCCGTTTCGCTGCAGACCCGGAAGGGCGTGCGCAGCCAGTCGATCTGAGGATTGGGTTGCTGGCAATGCAGGCTGGGAGGCAAGGTCTCGTAATGCAGGCACAGTACCGTCTTGATCAGACCGGCGACGCCGGCGGCGGCGTCCAGGTGCCCGATATTGGTTTTCACCGAGCCGATGGCGCAACGGCGACCGCCCCCCGGCGCGATGTCGAAAGCCCGCGCCAGCGCTTCGATCTCAATGGGATCGCCCAGATGGGTGCCGGTGCCGTGGGCCTCCACATACTGAATCGAACGAGGGTCGATATTGGCGGTGAGCTGCGCCTCCCGGATGACTTCCGCCTGTCCCTGCACGCTGGGAGCGGTGAAGCCCACTTTCCGACGGCCGTCGTTATTGGCGGCGGTGGCGCGAATCACCGCCAGCACGCGGTCGCCGTTCTCCAGGGCGTCGTCAAGGCGTTTCAGCGCCACCAGCCCCGCGCCGCTGCCGACGGCGGTTCCGTCCGCTTCGGTGTCGAACGCCCGGCATTGGCCCCGCGGCGACAGAATCATGCCGCTCTGGCTGCGAAAACCGCCGTGTTGCGGCAGTTGTACTGACGCGCCGCCGGCCAGGGCCAGGTCGCAGTCCCCCGCCAACAGACTCTGGCAGGCCAGATGCACCGCCATCAGGGAGGTGGAGCAGGCGGTCTGCACTCCCACGGCGGGACCGGTGAGGCCCAATTTATAGGCGATGCGGGTGCTGAGGAAATCCTTGTCGTTGAGCAGCATGGCCTGATACAGATCCGACACTCGGCGGGCGTCCGTATTCGGCAGCACATGGCGATAAAAATAGTTGGGCATGCCGCAACCGGCGAATACCCCGATGGGACCGGCGAACTCATCCGGATTGCAGCAGGCGCGCTCCAGGGCTTCCCAGGCGCATTCCAGCAGCAATCGGTGCTGCGGATCGAGCAATTGCGACTCTCTGGGATTCATGTCGAACAGGGCGGCGTCGAATCCGCTCACATCTCCCAGCGCCGCCACCCGGCGCACGTAGTCCGGGCGCTGGTATTCGCTTTTCGGCACGCCGGCGGCGTCCAGTTCCGCATCGGTCAGTTCGGCGACGCTTTCCACGCCGGCGACCAGATTGCGCCAGAACGCCTCTGGCGTGTCCGCGCCGGGAAAGCGGCAGGCCATACCGACGATGGCGATAGCGCTCTCGGCTCCGGCTTCGGGATTGTCTTCAAAGCTGTTCATTGGAACGCAGACTCCTTTGCGCTTCTTTGGCGTTGCGACGGCCCGCCAGACGATTGTTTTTGCGACGGGGCGCCTGGGACAGCGCGTCTTCCTCCGGCGCGGCGCTGAGCAGGCGTGCGGTCGCCGCCACGGTGGGATTGGCGAACAGGTCCACCATCGCCACCGGACGTCCGAAGGCGTCGCTCAATTGACGCTGCACCTGGGCCAGCAGCAAGGAGTGGCCGCCGAGATCGAAGAAATTGTCGTCACGGCCCACGCGGGACAGATTGAGGCAGTGTCGCCAGATATCCGCCACCCGCCGCTCCACTTCCGACACCGGCGCGCCCCCGTCCATGGCGGCGACGCCTTCCGGTTCCGGCAGGGCGCGGCGATCCAGTTTGCCGCTGGCGTTCATGGGCAGACGCGGCAACGTCAGGATATAGGCGGGGATCATGTATTCAGGAAGCCGATCCCGTAAATGGGTCTGCAGATCCTGAGCGCTGGGCGGCGGGGTCGCATCCTGGCGATACACCACATAGGCCGCCAGTTGCTGGCGTTGGGCGAACAGCGCGACGGCGCATTCGGCGATGGCGTCATGGGCGGCCAGCTGACTTTCGATATCGCCCAGCTCCACCCGGTGACCGCGGATTTTCACCTGCGCGTCCCGCCGTCCCAGATAGTGCAACTGGCCGTCGTCGAGCCAGCGGCCGAGGTCGCCGGTGCGATAGGCGCGGGAGGCGTTTAGTTCGGGCAGGGCGACGAATTTTTCCGTCTGCAATTCCGGGCGCTTGAGATAGCCGCGGCTGACGCCGGCGCCGGCGATCACGATTTCTCCTACGGCGCCTGTCGGCAAAGGCTGCCCCCAGGGATCAAGCACAAACAGACTGGCGCCGCGCAAAGGACGGCCCAGCGGCGCGATGGCGGCTTCGGGCAGGGCGTTGCGTTGCAGGGCGCAGGCGCTGACGTCGACGCAGCATTCCGTCGGTCCGTACACATTGATCAGTGTGCTGTGGTGGTTGGCCTCATAAAAGGCGCGCACCAGCTCCATCGACAGGGCTTCGCCGCCTACCAGCAGGCTGTCCAGCGTCAGACGACTGGCCTGATCCGCGCCGGTGAGCATGCCAAGCAGGCTGGGGGTGCAGTCCGCGCAGCGCACCTGTTCGGTATTCAGTAAATCGGCGAGGCGGGCGGGGTCGCGACGGCTGTCGGCGTCCACGATCAGCAATCGATGACCCAGCAGCAGGGCGGCGAAAATCTGCTGCACTGAGGCGTCAAACACAGTATTGGCGCACAGGGCGACGGCGATGGGCTGGTCGTAACGATGATAGACCTGATCCCACAGGGCGTTGACCAGATTGATGACGCTATGGTGCTCCACCAGCGTTCCCTTGGGCGCGCCGGTGGAGCCGGAAGTGTAAATCAGATAGGCGAGGCTGTCCGGCCCAAGAGCGACCTGCGGTTCTTCGCGCGTGGTGGTGACATCCTCCACGCACAGCCATTGCGCGGCGCCGAGGCCTTCCAGCGCGGCCAAAGTCGGCATGATGGCGCGGTCGGTGACCAGGGCGGCGACGCCGGCGTCGGCCAGTTGCGCGCTCAAACGAGCGGGCGGGTGCGCCGGGTCCAGGGGCAGGTAACCGCAGCCGCTTTTCAGAATCCCCAGCAGGCCGACAATGAGATCCACGCTGCGCGACACGCACAGTCCCACGGCGGCGCCGGCGGGCGTCCCCTGTTCACGCAGGCAGGCGGCGACGCCATTGGCGCGCTGATTGAGTTCGGCGTAGCTGAGCTGGCGGGTCCCGTCGGATACGGCGATTCGTTCGGGATACGCCCGCACCATGTCGAGAAATCCGCTGACCAGATCCGGCGCCGTGAGTCTGGCTTCCGTGGGCGCAGCCTCGCAGGCGTTTTGCTCCAGCTGATGGCGCTCGTCCTGATCGTACCAGGACAAGTCGGCCAGCGGCTGGGCAAGCTGGCCGGCCACGCTGAGCGAGGACAGAATATGGCGATAGCGTCGGAGCAAGCGCGCCACGCCGGTGCGGCTCCAGCGATTGGCGTCGTATTTCAGGAAACCCTGCAGACCATTGGCGCTATCGGCGATTTCCAGGGACAGCTCAAACTGGCCTTCCTGCTGCGGCATGGGATAGGGCGACAGTTGCAGGTCGCCCCAGCTCACCCGCAGGTTGTCGTCGGTGGCCAGGAACAGGTCCAGGGTGGCGTTGTCGGTTTGCGGCTTCTGCATGATGAAGGTGGTTTTCACCAGAGACTGCCCCATGCCATTACGCTGTAAGCCCAGCCGCTCCACCAGCAACGGCAGGGGATAGTCGCCGTGGGCGAGCGCGTCGAGCAAGGTGTTCTGCTGGTTGCGCAGGTAGTCGTCCAGGGACAGCTCCGGGTCGAAGCGGCTGCTTACCGGCGCGAGATTCACAAAGTCTCCCACCAGCGGCTGAAATTCCGGATGGCTGCGTCCGTGCACCGGCGTGGCCACGATAACGCGTTGCTGTCCGCACAGGCGGTGCAGCAGCAGCTGGTACGCCGCCAGCATCAGGCTGAACAGCGTGGTTCCCCGTTGTTTCGCCAGGGTGCGCAGCGCTGTGTCCAGTTGCGGGGCGAGCTGAAAGTGGATGGATTCGCCCACCGCTTTTTGCGTCGCGCCTTGGCGGGGAAGGTCCGCCGGCAGATTCAGTTCGAAGTAGGCGTCCGCCAGAGCGTCGCGCCAGTAATGCCAGAGCTGCTCGCCGCGTTCCGTGTCCAGCATGGCGTTTTGCCAGCGCACGAAATCCACCTGGGAGTGCGTCAACGTCGGCAACGCGGCCTGTTCCGGGGCGACGCCAGCGCGGCGCGCCTCGTACAGCGCTTTGAGCTCATCCAGAATCACCCACAGCGACCAGCCGTCGCAGACCGCGTGATGGGCGGTCAGCAGCAGCACGCTGTCCTGAGCGGTGACGAACGCGCAGGCGCGCAGCAGGGGCGCGCGGGACAATTCGAACGGCGTTTGATAAGCGCGCCGCACTTCCTGATACAACGTGGAAGCGTCAAGGTCATGGGCGTTCACCACCTGTAAGGGGATCGCGATATCGTCCCGAGCCTGCTGGCGCGGTTTGCTGTCCACCTGAATCGCCGTGCGCAGCGCCGGATGGCGGCGGGCGATCTGATTCAGCGCGGCCTGCAGGAAGGCGTGATCCTGCTCTCCCGCAAAACCGGCGCGCAGGCGGGCGGCGAAGGAGACATGGTAGGCCGGGCTAGTCGGGTCCAGTTGATGCAGGAACCATTGCGCCTGCTGGTTGTAAGACAGTTCCCAGGGCGCGCCGCAATCCAGGGGCGCGGGCAGAGTTTCCGGGGCGGTGGCGGCGCCTTTGTTCGCGTCACGCTCAGTAAGCCTGTCAGCGACGCTCTGCGTGAGTTCGTCCAGGCCATTGCTTTTCAGGATGTCGACGATGCTGACGTTGGCGTTCAGGTTTTTCTCAATGCGATTGCGCAACTCCACCGCCATCAACGAATCCAGCCCGTATTGCGTTAAAGGCGCGGCAGGGTCGAGGTTGTCCGGGTTCAGTCGCAAAACGGCGGCGGCCTGCTCGGTTAACCAGCGCAGCAGCGCCGTCTGGCGTTGCTCCTGAGGCTGATCGAGCCAGTCCAGGGACGCTGGGCTTTCCTCCGCTGTGCTACTGGCGGGCGCGTCAACCTGTACGGGCTTGAGCCCTTGTAAGTACAGGCTGGCGTCGGCGTAAGCCGTTAAATTGGAATCTTCCGGTGTGACGCCGATGACGGCCTGGTTCGCCGCCAGCAGCGCAGGCGTCAGCGCCACGCAGGCGTCTGGCGTCAGACCCACACTAGCGGTGTTGTTGTCTCTTTGCGCCCGCGCCATCAAGCCGATTTCACGGAATGCGCCCCATTGCACGGACAGCGCCAGCTCTCCCTGCGCGCGCCGTTGCGCGGCGAGTCCATCCAGCCAGGCGTTGGCGGCGGCGTAGGCCGCCAGGCGGGGAGAGGGCAACGCGGCGGAAGTGGAGGAGAACAGCAGCAGAAAATCCAGAGAGCCGACCGGGAAACAGCGACTTAGCGTTTCGCCGCCGCAGACCTTGGCGGCGATTTCCCCGCGCAGCGCCTCCCGATCCAGCGTCTCGACGGCCATGGCGTGAGCGACGCCAGCGGCGTGTAACACGCCGCGAATGGCGGGTTGCTGTTGCTGATATCGATGCAGCCAGGAGGCGCAGGCGGCGCTGTCGCTGATGTCTATGGCGGCGATGCTGACTTGCGCCCCCAGAGCTTCGATCTCGCGAAGCGCGGCGACGCGTCGTCCGTCGCGGGAGTCTGGCGACAATTGCGTCCAGTCGCAGCGCGGCGGCAGACCATTGCGTCCCATCAGCACCAGCCGTCGCGCCCCTTGCTCCGCCAGCCAGCGCGCCCAGCGCAGCCCCAAATCTCCCAGGCCGCCGGTGATGAGATAACTGGCGTCGGCGCGCAGAGAAAAAGTCCGGTTTTTGCCGGCGGTGAGATCGGTGCGACCCAATGTTGCGCGATAGATGGCGCGGTGGCGAATCGCGAACTGAGCGTCTGCGCCGCTGTCCTGATCCAGTATGGTCTCCAGCAACAGGCGCTGGTCTTTAGCGGACGTTTCTGTATCCAGGTCCACCATGCCGCCCCAATGATTGGCCTTCTCCACCGCCAGTGCGCGCCCAAAGCCCCATAGAGCCGCGGCGTAGGGACAGACCGCGGCGTCCGTCTCCGTCACCGCGTAGGCGCGACGGGTCAGCAGCCAAAGCCGGGGCGCGTCCTCGTCGTCTTCCTGTGCGGCGGCCAGGGCTTCAAGAATGGCCTCAAGCTGTTCCACCAGGTTGTCCAGCAATTCGTCCGGTTCGGCGGCGTCTTCAGGAATCTCCGGCGCGATGCAGAGCAGGACGGAGCCATAGCGACGCAGCGCCAATTGAGAGGACCCGTTGGCGAAAACCGCGTCGGCGTCAAAATCAGTTTGACGATCCTCCGTGAGCGTTTTCTCCGGCGTCGCGGCGATCTCTGTTCGTTCCCAGGTCAGGTTGAAGGAGAACCCCTGTTCGGCCTCGGGGCTGTGTCTTCTGGCGGCGTCGAGGAAGCTGAAGCGTAAGCCTTCCACTTCCGCCAACAGGTCGCCGTGATTGTCGAAAATAGCCAGCGACCCGCTCAGCAGATGCTCGGACGATGGATTCTGCTGCGTCAGGCGGGCGCGCACCCAGTAGCTATATTTGCTGAAGTTGCGCAAAAATCGCAGATTTTGTACGGAATGCCCGACAAATGCGCCTTTCTCGTCGCCTCCCAGCGCCGCCAGGGTCTGAGCGCAGGCGTCCAGTACGGCGGGATGCGTGCGGTAGGCGTCGAGCTGTGAGGCGGCCTCTTCAGGCGCCTGAATCAGCGCCCAGGCTTCCTGTTGCGATGACCAGATGCGTTGAATGCCCTGAAACTGGCCGGACCAGTCATTGCCCCGTTGGCGCCATTGCGCGTAGAACTGCTCCCCGGACAGGCTGCTTTCATATTGGGCCAGCGCGGCTTCAGTAGGGAGCTGGCGCAGTGGTTCCTGATGCTCGGCAATGTCCTGACGGCTGACTTCGCAACTGGCGTGGAGTCGCCAGGGCGCTTCGTTCTGATCACGCCCATCGCGACGAGCGAATATCCTGATCTGCGCGGCGTCAGCGCCTGTTTGAATAAACTGAGTCTGCAGCCGCCAGTGGTCCAGATCGTCGACGACCAGCGGCGCGTGGAATTGCATGTTGCGGCAGAGTGCGCCGGCGTCCGGCCAGTGTCGTCCTGCGGCGGACAGGGCCATGTCGATGTAAGCCGCGCCGGGGAATACGACGCCGCCGCTGACTTTGTGTCCCGCCAGAAAAGCATGCGCGCGGGCATCGAGATGCTGGTCGTACAGGTCGCCCGTTGGCTCCGCCAGCGAGGTGGCGCGACCTAATAGCGGATGGCCATCGGCGACCCGGTCAGAGCTGGCGTGAGATTCCTGATAGTTCTGCGGCCAGTAACGATGACGCTGGAAGGGATAGCTGGGCAGCGCGGCGTCCCGCAGACGGCGGCGTCCCGGCAGCGTGCGCCAGTCCGGCGCGCCGCCATGGCAATACACGCGACCCAGGGCGTTGAGCACAGACGCCTGCTCGTCTTCGCCATAACGAATGCTGTGCACCCAGGCGGCTTTGCTGTCCGGCAGACAACGTTTGCCCATGCCGCACAGACTGGCGCCGGGGCCGATTTCCAGAAACAGATCCACATGGCGATCCGCGGCGGTGAGCATGCTCTTGCGGAATTCCACCGGATTCATGGTGTGCCGCAACCAGTAATCGTGTTCGAAATCCTCCGCTTCGATGAAGTCGCCGGTGACGTTGGACAGCAGGGGAAATTGCAGATGTCCCAGCGGCGTCGACTCCGTCACTTTGCGCAGATCCGGCAGAATAGGAGCCATCATCGGCGAATGAAAGGCGTGGGAAACCTGCACGGATTGGAAGCGAATGTCCTGTTGGGACAACAGAGGGCGTATCTGCGCCATGGCTTCGCCGCGACCGCTGATCACGGTCAGGTCGGGTCCATTGTCCGCCGCTATGGCCAGGGCGACGCCGGAATCCTGTAGCAGCGCTTCGACTTTGTCCCTGGGCGCGAACACCGCCAGCATTTCTCCGGCGGGGAGGGACTGCATCAGCTCGCCGCGCCGCAACACCAGCTTCATGCCCTGTTCCAGGCTGAACAGACCAGCGGCGTGCGCGGCGGCGTATTCGCCTACGCTGTGCCCCAACGCCAATTGCGGCTGCACGCCCCAGGACATCCACAGCCGCGCCAGCGCCGCTTCGCAGGCGAATAACGCGGGCTGGGTGAAACGGGTCTGATGGATGCCGGAGTCCGGGTCGGCATTGAACATCAGCGCCAGCAGCGATTGCCCCAGCAACGGCGCGGCCACCGCTTCACAACGATCCAGGGTTTCCCGCACCACCGGCTCGGTCTCATACAGACGCCGCATCATGCCGGGATACTGAGCGCCCTGACCGGAGAACAGGAACACAATCACCGGAGCGTGTCGGGCCACGCCGAGACTCAGATTTGGCGCTTCCTGTCCTTGAAACGTCTTGAGCGTTCCGGCGGCGTCCTGCGCGCTTTGTGCGCTGAGAGCCAGACGATAAGGCAACGCCTCCCGGGCGTTGTTCAGCGTATGGCAATAGTCCGCCCAGCCTGCGCCGTTAGCCAGTTGGGCGTTGTCGTGCAAGGTCGTCAGATGTTCGCCGTGACGGCGCGCCAGCGCCTGTAACGCCTGGGCGTCGGCGGCGGATAGCGTTAACAGGCGATAAGGCGCGTCATCCCCTTGCGGCACGGTGGCTGCAGCCACGGCGTCGGAAGCGGATTCGGCGGGCGCTTCCACGATGCCTTGCAGCACGACGTGGGCGTTGGAGCCGCTGAAACCAAACGAGCTGACCCCCGCCAGCAATTCGCCGTCCCAGGGCTCACTGCGCTGGGGCAAGCGAAACAGGCGCTCGTCGATATCAATCAGAGGATTGCGTTGACGCAGATGCAGGCTGCCGGGAATCACCCGGTGTTTGAGGGCGAGAGCGGTTTTGATCAGCCCGGCCACGCCCGCCGCCGCCTCCAGATGGCCAATATTGGTTTTGATGGAGCCGATGCTGCATGGGTGGTTCCTGTCGCGATTTTCTTCCAGCACCTCCCGCAGGCTGTTTACCTCGATGGGGTCGCCCAAGGCCGTGCCGGTGCCGTGGGCTTCCACATAGCGGATGCGACAGGGCTGCACTTCCGCCTTGAACAGCGCGGAACGAATCACGTCCTGTTGCGCCTGTCCATTGGGTGCGGTGAGGCCGTTGCTATGGCCGTCCTGATTCACGCTGGAGCCGCGGATCAACGCGTAGATTTCATCGCCGTCACGGCGCGCGTCCGCCAGACGCTTCAGAATCACAACTCCGCAGCCTTCGCCGCGCACGTAACCGTCCGCCTCGGCGTCGAAAGTCTTGCAACGGCCGGTCGGCGACATCATGCGTCCCTGGGACAGGGAAATAGTGCCTCCGGGCAGCAGGATCAGGTTGACGCCTCCCGCCAGCGCCAGGCTGGATTCGTTGCGGCGCAGGGATTCACAGGCCTGATGAACCGCCACCAGGGAGGACGAGCAGGCGGTGTCGATGGTCATGGCGGGACCGCGCAAGTCCCACAAATAAGATAGGCGTCCAGACGCCACGCTGGCGGCGGCGCCGGTGCCGGTGTGCATGCGAATGGCGTTGCGGTCTGCGTAGCTGATGCGTTGAAACTCAGTATTGCAGACGCCCATGAATACACTGGCGTCGCTACCGGCCAAAGCGCTGACAGCTATGCCCGCGTCTTCCAGCGCCTCCCAACAGACTTCCAGCAGCAGGCGTTGCTGAGGGTCCATGGTTTCCGCTTCCCGGGGCGCAATGCCGAAGAACTGCGGGTCGAACTGGTCAATGTCATCCAGAAAACCGCCCCAGCGGGTGTTCATGCGCCCATCGACGCCGGCTTCCTGATGATAATAGGCGTCGCTGCTCCAGCGCTCCGGCGGCGTCTCGCGAATCGCGTCCACGCCCTCGTTCAGCAAGCGCCACAACGCCTGTGGACCGTCCGCGCCGGGGAAACGGCAACCCATGCCGACAATGGCGATGGGATCGTTGCTTTCAAATGGCGTGGCTTCCACATCCACCAGGCGCGCATTTTTGCGCTTCACTCTGGTTGCGCCGCCGTTGTCTTTGGCGCCTGGCGCCCCGCTGGCCAACGTGGCGATAAACGCCGCCAGTCGCGTGATATTGGGATGCTGATAAAACAGGGTGGGCGGCGTGGCGACGCCTGCATAGCGCTCCAGCTCGCCGCTCAGAGCGACCACGTGGCGGGAGGCGAGTCCGAAGCTGGCGAAATCCGCGTTAGGGTCAATGTCGGCGGCGGGCAGGGCGGTGATCGCCGCCAATTGTTGGGTTAACCAGTCGGCAATGTCTTTGGCGTTAGGGCTTTCCGTCGCGATGACGGGCGTTGCGGCTTCAGTGGCGGCCTGTGTTTGAGCCGGTGTCGCAGCCTGCGCTGTTGTATCGTTCTGGGCGCCGGCGCGCCATTGATAGATCGGCTGTAGCGAACCGTCCAGCCAGGCTTTGCGATTGGCCTGACGCTGGATTTTACCGCTGGTGGTCTTGTAAGCCTGCAACGGCTTTAGCAGGGCGATGGCGTGCACCGGCAGCTCGTGCTCCTGAAACACGGCCTGACGAATGGCGCGCGCCACGGTGTCGCCGTCCAGCTGACGTACGGCGGTGCGTTTCACCTCCTGCACGATCACCAGACGCTCCTCGCCGTCGATATCCACGGAGAAGGCGGCGCCGTTGTCGGCGGTCAGGTCTGGATGACTGGCGAAAACGGTCTTTTCGATGTCCTGGGGATAGTAATTAACGCCGTCGATGATCAGCAGATCCTTACGGCGGCCGGTGATGAATAACTGCGCGCCATGAATGAATCCCAGGTCGCCTGTGCGCATGTAGGGGCCGGCATATCTGCCCTGCGGGTCGGCGAGATGCGCGTCGAAGATGTCGGAGGTGGCCTCCGGCCGCGCCCAGTAACCGCTGGCGATGGAAGGGCCGCGCACCCAGATTTCGCCGATTCTGTCCGGCAGACAGGGCGTCCGCGTCGTCGCATCGACAATCAGGCTCTTGGTGTCCATGTCCACCCGCCCGGAGCCGACCAGGGGCGTGGAGCCCGGCGCGCCGGCGGCGACGATTTTCACTTCGCCCTGGGACAGCGCCTCCCGCTCCACATGCAGCACCGTGGGCGGTTCGGATATGGGAGTGATGGAAACTTTGACGGTGGCTTCCGCCAGACCGTAGCTGGGTGAGAGGGCCTGATAGTCGAAGCCGCAATCGCTGAAGGCGGCGGCGAAATCCCGCAGGGTTTCATAGCGCACCGGTTCCGCAGCGTTGCAGGCGGCTTGCCAGCAGGATAAGTCCAGATCCTGCTTTTGCTCGGCGCTGATTTTATCGATACAGAGCTGGTACGCAAAATTGGGCGCGGCGCTGTGTGTGGCGCGGAAGTCGGAGATCGCCTGCAGCCAGCGCACCGGGTTGCGGATGAAGGTCGCCGGCGCCATCAGGTAGCAGATCGAGCCTGCGTACAAGGGCGTCAGAATGGCGTAGATCAGCCCCAGATCATGAAAGTGCGGCAGCCAGCTCACCACAATGGAGTCAGCGTCATGGCCGTAGCAGCGATGCAGTTCGTCGAGATTCAGAATCAGGTTGCGATGGCTCACCATGACGCCTTTGGGGGCGGAGGTGGAGCCGGAGGTGTATTGCAGAAAAGCGAGATCGTCCGCGTGCAGCGATGCGGGTTCGCTGTCCTCACTATTGTTCTCTCTGTCGTAAGCGCCGTTGCCTGTTGCGGCATCCGCCGGGTTTAACAGACTTGCGTCCACCGTGAGCCAGACCGCTTCCCGTAAACGTTTGTCGCCGACGTCCGCATCCGCGATGGCGGCTGCGACGGAGTCATTGGCGAGGATGACGCGGGCGTCGGCGTCGTCGAGAATGCTGTCGAGACGCTCTGCGCTGCGGTTCTTTTTCGGCGGATGCATGGGGATCGCGGTGACGCCTGCGTACAGGCAGCCGAAGAAGGCGGCCAGAAATTCCAGTCCGGGATGAAACAGCAGCAAAGCCCGCTCTCCAGGCTGGGCGTGACGTCGCAACAAGGCGGCCACGCGTCGCGCCTGTCGATCCAGTTCAGCGTAGGTGAGCGGGAAACGGGCGTCGCGATCTTCGGTCAGGAAGACGAAGGCGTCGGCGTCCCCCTGAGTGATCGCATGAGACTGCAGCGCGCGACTGATGTCGGCGTAAAACGGACGGCGAGCGGCGTCTGTAACGCGGCGAGTAGTATCTGTAACCATGATTCGATGTCGTAATTTATTATTTTTAACCGACGCATGGCGCACGCCTCCCTACCGCATAGAGGCCCACGGCCAAAACGCCACGGGACGACTTCAGGCTACTTCCGGTAAAGCCTTCTAATATTTCTTCATAACGACGGCGTGATTGCCTGGCGCGTTAACGCCACCGGGGTGAAAAAATATTGGAAAACACGACCATGAAGCCCATTGAGGGAATCACGGCGAGGTCTTGACGAGGTGCTTGTCCGCCTGGGCGAAGACAACGATCAGGCCGACGATGGGGGAGAATATAAAGGAAATAAAAAAGTTTAAGGTAAAGCCGAACTTCTTATTTTTGCCAAGGAACGCCACAAATAAGCATACAAGCAGATATAACAGGACGTGAAGCATAATTATTCTGATCCTTTTCCATGCCTTTCTCTCTCCCCGGCGGAGAGACGATTCAATCCTAAGTAACGGCTATAGCATGTAGGGCTAACTCCAGCTGCAGTCAAATGGTAGACCCAAATTATGACGATATCAATTAAGCAATTAAAAATAATGCCGCAGGCTTGGCGAAGGGCCTGGCGACCCATTTGCGCGACGGTTTGGCGGGCGTTATTCGAAAAATCGGGAGGCCGGCGTGAAAGCCTTATATGACAGGGGATTTGCAGAATTGAAATATAGCGACGGCGGCGCTGAAACAGGGCGCGAATGCACAAAAAAAGTACTTGCGGGCCTATAGGTATTGAACTAGTCTCAGTACGGACACTTCGGAGGTCCAGGACTTCTTTTTGTATATGTTGTTTGTTTTATTACTATCGCTATCAGCGGCGGAAAATAAAATAGTAACGATATATATAACCGCCCGTGAATTTGTACTTGATGTTTTACGGACGTATATACCCTGCGTAAGTCTAATAATCATCAATATGGGAACATCAGTATGGCTGCAACAGCAACTAAAGAAGACACAACAGAAACGGAAGTGAATGTAGAAGAGCGTTTGGCGGGCGTGCGCGCAATGACCAGAAAGTACGTGCTGGGGTCAATGGGCATAGGGCTGGTGCCGATTCCTGTAGTTGATTTCGCCGGTTTGACGGCGCTGCAGTTGAAAATGCTGCACAGCATGTCAAAGACTTATGAGATCAAATTCTCCCAGGACATCGGTAAGTCATTGATTGCTTCTCTGGTCGGCTCTGCGGCTCCCGTTCCTATTGGTATGAGCCTGGCCAGCCTGACCAAGGTGATTCCGGTCATCGGCACAGTGTTGGGCTCCACCAGCGTGGCGATTATGGCGGGCGCCTCTACTTATGCGCTGGCGCGGGTGTTCATCCAGCACTTTGAGTCCGGCGGCAACTTCCTGAACTTCGACCCTGAAGCGGTGCGCGCGTTCTACGCGGAAGAACTGGAGAAGGGCAAAGCCTACGCGGAAAATCTCGGCAAAGACGACAAGACCGCTAAAACGGCCACCGCCAAGGCGTAAGCCGGACGCTGATCGTTTTATCGAACTGACGCGTTCACTCTGACCGCATATTATCCCTGCGTGCATTCGCGCGCCGCGGACATGCCTGCGCGCGCCCGGCGCGCAGGTCTCCCTGGTATTCTCTGGAGCAAAGAAAAACAATGGAAAGTTCCTCCGGCGTCGCCTCTCTGTCTGTCTTTTTCCCAGTCTTCGCCCTGATGTTTTCGCCTTTTGTCGTCGCTGACGATTCCGCCTCAACATCCACGACGACTGCATCGGCCCAGTCCGCTCAGGATAAAACCCAGTCCGTTCAGGACAAAACAAAGTCTCCGTTGAGAAAGATGTTGAATATGCCGGACGCCCTGACCATTGGCGCTTCCGCCAGCATTACGTCCAGTAAAGGGCAGACGGATTACGACAGCCGCACCTATGTGCTGGAAGCCAGTTGGACCACGACCAAGAACATCATCTCGACCTATAACCAGATCCAACGCAGCGAGACCGGTCCTCAGGTGTTATCGGACAAGAAAAGCAGCGACAACTTCTGGCAGTACAATTTCTCCGAGCGCTATTACCTGCTGGCGGGCTATCGTTATTCCACTGATGAAATACAACTGGTGGACAGAGAGCATGAGGTGTTTCTGGCGCCGGGATTTTATCCCTATCGCTCCAAGACCTGTCGGCTGAGCACGGCGGCGGGCGCGGTGTACCTGTCCCAGGACTACTCGCAAACCGCCATCCTGGCGGGTGAAGATGCGCACGAAGAAAGCTGGCGCTACGGCGCCTACGAAGCCTTTGACTGCGCGTTGATGGGCGGAGCGCTGAGTCTGTCCCAGAGCGTGATTTACTCGCAGAATAAAGAAGACAGCGACGACTATCGCTACCGCTCCATGATCGGCGCCGCCGTTCCCATGGCGTATGGACTCTCCGTCAGCGTCAGCTACAACGTGAGTTACGACAACCAGCCCAAGTTCGGCGTGGATAAGAAACAGGCGGACCTCACCACGGCGTTGTCTTATAAGTTTTGATGTCGGCGGCGCATTGAAACGGAGATGACGGACAGGACCTGATCTGCAATGACTTGCGCAGGTCCTGATGCGTCAGGTAGGTAGCTTGGTGCGTCAGGCAAGTAGCCTGTGGTGTCGTACAAATAGAACGTGATCAGCCGTCAGTGGAGCGCGTCAGCGATTCCCAGGCGTCGATGTCTCGCTGCAACGCCTGCAGTTGTTCTCTCACCAGCTTCAGCGCATCGCTGCCCAACAGCAAATGCGCCGGCGGCTGCTCCGCGTCTATCACACGCAGTATCGCCGCCGCTGCTTTTTTTGGATCTCCCAACTGCTTACCGCTTTTCTCCAGGCGCGCTTTTCTAATCGGATCAAAGGAGGCGTCGTAATCCGCAATCGAGCGCAGAGTGCGCACCATTGAGCGACCGGCCCAGTCAGTCCGAAACGATCCCGGCGCCACGGACGTGACGAAGATATTGAATGGTCGCAGTTCTTTACCCAACGCTTCAGAGACGCCAACCATGGCAAACTTGCTGCCGCAGTAGTCGGTGATGCCAGGCATCGTAATATAACCGCCCATGGACGTGATATTCAGGATGCGCCCTTGACGACGTTGGCGCATAGCGGGCAGCACCGCCTTAATCATGGCGACGCCGCCAAATACGTTTACGTCGAACTGGCGACGGATGTCCGCCATGGAGGACTCCTCCAGCAACCCCTCATGGCCATAGCCGGCGTTATTAACCAGGACATCGATAGGGCCGACTGTCGATTCAATTTCCGCCACCACCGCGTCAATGGATGCCCACTCCGTCACGTCAAGCCTGCGGCCAAATGCGCGGCTTGCGTGCAGCGCTTCAAACGCCATCAGGTCGTCTGGCTGGCGTACCGTTCCCACCACTTTATGGCCTGCTTCCAGCGCCTGTTGCGCCAGGGCTCGCCCAAAGCCGCTGCTGACGCCGGTAATCAATAGGGTTTTTGAGGATGACATGGTTAAGCTCCTTAGATCCTTTGTTAGCGTGGATTGCCATATTAATGAGCCATCCAGATAGAAATTAGGCCTTATACTATGAAATCATTGCCTATTCTTATGAGTGATGAGTAAATCATGCTGGAGTGGCAAAGCGATAAATGAATCAAGACGATGTCTACGAGCCCCCTCAAACTGTGCAACAACAGATCGTGGAGCGTCTTCAGATCTTGGCGCCTGATGAGGGCTATAATCTGACGCCGCTGCCCGATGTGCGTTTGCTGCGCTCCAATCGACCTTTGTCCCGCACGCCGGTGCTTTATGACCCGGGCGTCGTGGTGGTCTGTCAGGGATGCAAGCGGGGCTACTTCGGCGATCAATGCTATATCTACGATGCGCAGCACTATCTTGCGGTGTCAGTGCCGGTGCCGTTCACCATGGAAACGGACGCTTCTCCGGAACATCCACTCCTGGCTATCTATATCCATCTTGATTTCAAAGTCGCCGCGGAACTCATGCTGCAAATCGAGCATCATGGAGCGGGGGAGAGTCGCGCCAGCGCCCCGGAAAGTATGATCTCCAGCCCCATGGACCATGCGTTGAAAGCGTCAGTATTACGATTCCTGCAGGCGCTCAGCCGCCCCCTCGACGCAGCGGTTCTGGGGCCGTCGCTACTCCGCGAACTTTACTTCCACTTCCTGACGGGAGAGCAGGGCGGAGTGATTCGTTCAGCCCTGGCGATGCAGGGACAATTTGGCAAGATCAGCCGGGTGCTAAAAAGCATTCATGGTAATTATGCGCAGTCGCTCAATCTGTCGCAGCTTGCCGCCGAAGCGGGCATGAGCGCGCCCACCTTTCACAGCCACTTCAAAAACATGACGCGCCAATCCCCCATGCAGTACGTTAAATCCGTACGCCTGCATCAAGCCAGATTGCTGATGGTGCGCCAGGCGATGACCGCGTCAGCGGCGAGTTACGCGGTGGGCTACGAAAGCCCCTCTCAGTTTAATCGCGAGTTCAAGCGACTGTTCGGCCTGCCGCCTGCAGAAGAAATAAAGCGAATGAAAGCCCACTTCGCCATTCCGCCTGCACATCAGTCAGCGGATTACGTGTCGTCTCATTAGGGCTGCTATTACTCTTCGTCAGTAATGTGGAGTGAAAAGTAATACGGACAGTTAATTTGAGTGGTAACAGGGAAGCTATTTCAGGGATTTATATTACAGCGGAATTGATATCGCTGATGTAGTTTTGGAATTGGGAGAATGCACTTTTTACAGCGTATAGATAAGGGATAGCTCTAAGCGCACTGCAAAATCTGAAACACTGTGATATGACATTCAGCTTATCTTTCGAACTATTAAAGGTTTTTCTCCGCGCGGCGCTGGCGATTAATAGCGTGATATCGCTGCATTGTCTATGATGAATATTAATGTAATTGCGGTCTGAGATTTGGTGAGTTCATATTCATCAGAAGGAGGCTTCTTATGCCAAAGAAGGAAACCGCGGATTCTGTTCTAGCGCATACTGAGGCGAAGCTCCAGTTTTACACAAAATATCTGGAACGATATCTCCAAATTCTTCTGGCTGCCAAAGATGTCAATAAGATTAATATATATGATCTTTATTGCGGTGCTGGTAGGTACTCTGATGGCCAAACTGGCAGTGCAGTAAGAGCGGTGGAGGCTGTTTCAAGTGCTCAAGCGAAAATCACCACAGATAAGGTCATCAATCTGCATTTAAACGATTTGAATGCCGCTAAAGTCAAAAAATTGAGAAACCTCTTGGCTGGCAAGGATTCGTCAGAGAAGCAATTTTTCATCACCTTCTCCAGATATGAGGCGTTTGATCTTCTCAAAAAAATTGCATCCAAACTTCCTGCGCAAGACCGCCATACGCGTAACCTGATTTTTATTGACCCGTACGGATACAAAGATATTGATAAGGAAAACCTTGAAGCTGTTTTAGTAACGGGAAGGACGGAGTTAGTTCTGTTTCTGCCGATAGAGCAAATGTATAGGTTTAGACTTAAAGCCATCGATGATGAAGTGGATAACCCCTATATACCGTTAAAAAATTTTATCGAGCAGTTTGAACTTGATGTGACAAAAATTACAAGCGAAAAAGAATTTATTGTGGCTTTAGAATCAGCTCTTAAGTTTCAAGGAAAATTTTTTACAGCCTCATATAGTATCAGGAATCATAATCGCCATCTTTATGGGATGTTCTTCATCACTTCTCATCTATATGGCTTGGAGAAAATTGTAGAAGTCAAATGGGAGTTGGATTCGCAGAAAGGACAGGGGTTCACAGGTGAAAACCAGTTAGATATCTTTCTGGAAACCGATCGACTTTCTGTATTGCGAAAAGCCATAACTGCACTAGTTAGCAATGGAGAAGCCGATAACCTCACGCTATACGAATTAGTAATTCGAAAAGGCTTTCTCCCAAAACACGGAAATAATGTTTTACGTGAACTATGCGCCGAGGAAGTCCTGTATGCCATTGATGCAGTAGAAAGAAAATCGGTAAGAAAAGGAGCTTACAAACTAAACTACAAAGAATATAAATCACGTAAGCCATCAGTATTCTTTCGAGAAGGTCCTGGAAAAAAGCTATGAGTAAAATTGAATGGACGGAACAAACCTGGAATCCTGTCACCGGTTGCACGAAGGTATCACCGGGCTGCAAGCATTGTTATGCCGAAACTATGTCTAAACGTTTGCAAGCAATGGGCGCGCGAGGTTACGAAAACGGCTTTAAGCTTTCCCTTATGCCAGAACGGTTAGCGCAACCCCTTCAACGGCGTAAGCCTACGATGTTTTTCGTCAACTCAATGAGTGACCTTTTTCAAGATGAAATACCCCAAATATTTATTGATCAGGTGATGGATGTTATTCGCGCTACTCCACAGCACACTTATCAAATATTGACTAAACGCAGTGGCAATATGCGCGAATATTTCTCTACTCGAGCAGTACCGGATAATGCTTGGCTCGGAGTTTCTGTTGAAAACAAGAAGTATGGTAAGCCGCGTATATCAGACTTGCTGACAATCGAGGCCAAAACGCGCTTTTTATCTATAGAACCGTTACTGGAAGATCTTGGTCGTATTCAATTAAGCGGTATTCATTGGGTGATTGTAGGTGGGGAGTCAGGATTTGGCGCTCGCCCAATGAAAGAAGAATGGGTCATAAGCCTTCGCAATCAGTGTGTTAGTGCTGGCGTAGACTTTTTCTTCAAGCAATGGGGGGCGTGGGGAGCTGATGGAAAACATCGTAATAAGAAAGCCAACGGTCGAGTGCTTGAGGGAAAAGTGTGGGACATGATTCCCTCAGCAGCTCTTTGAGCCTTAGAGAGCAAAATTGATGCAGGCTGTCTGAGTCACTTCCAGCCCTGTAATAACTTACTACTACCAAGCCAGATTAAATGTAAATGGATCATGACATAGGGTGGCATAAGACCGGCGACGATTTAAAACGCTGAGATAGCCTATTCAACAATACAAGACTCAAGGTTTTCCGGCGTGCAGTAGTGGTAGTCGAGATGATAAAACTCTTTTTCGGGCGTCTCTCCATGTTTGATATAGCGGTACAGAAGCTCTGCGCCCAGTCTGCCCATTTCAAACGGTCTTTGCCCGATATTCGCTGTAGACAGCCCTTCTGATAGGGCTTTGAGTTGTAACGGCTCGGTATCGGCGGAAATGATGACAACTTCATGGCTGGCTATTCTGGGCGCATATTTTTTGATGCGGGGAATGTAGTCATGGGAGAACTGGGCAAAGCCCGCGACGGCGATAATGACGGGGGGAGGTTTGTACGCCGTGATCATTTGCTCCAGTTGAAAGATGGCGGTATCTCTCTTGCCCTCCGAATAGAGAGGGCAGCGGCTGTTTTCCCTCCATCCCACGGTTTTACTAGAGAAGCTTGCAGAGGTCGTTTCAGTCAATGCCAGACGAACGCCCTCGATACGCTCATTCAGATTCGGCGTGGTCGGATGACCGCTTTGGATACAGAATTCCGTGATGCCTGTCGGACGTTTATATTTCTTCGCGTAGTCGCCCAGCGCTTTGCCAAAATCAACGTTGTCCGTGCCGACGTAAGCCATCCTGTAACTGCGGTGCTCCGGCAGCAAATCCGAATCAAACATAATCGTTGGGATGGATTTTGATTTGGCGATGGTCAGGGCTCTTTTCACCAGATGCTCTGAATCTGTGGTTGAAATCAGTAGAGCATCGACCCCCTGGTTGATAATTTTCTGCACCACCATGGCTTGCGACCTGGGGTCCTGGAAGTCGGCGGGGCCATCATAAATGCAGGTTACATCAGGATAGGCCGCCGCAAAGCGCTGGCATCCGTTAAAGGACGCGACATAAAAACTGTCGTTCTTGGTTTTCCCGATGACCGCGATCACCATAGCCTGCGCCGAGCTGTCGGCGATAAACAGGAAGAAGGTTAGGGTGAGCGCTAGCTTTCTCGTCATAATGCTCCGCCCGAAAATTCAATGATTGCGGTGAGGCTTGTTCTCACTCACTTTAACTCATTATAGAAGGCGTTAGCGAAACCGACGGGAGCAAGCTCAGATCGTCCCCGTTTTGAATAGCCGTTGAAATGCCGCTCTGATCGTGAAAGACTTGCCGGGAGTCATCGTTATTCGGATTTGGAGAAGGCTATGAAGTCGGAACAATCCTCAATTATTGACGATATCTACCGCTTGACCCTCGCCCTGGATGCGCAGCCGCCCGCTAATTACAAGGATAAGAAATTACGTGAGGAGCAATTGCAGTTGCTTCAGGAGCTGTGGCGCGAGCTTGACATGGTTATCAAGCATGAGTGGCCGGACGGTAAGGCGTAATAGTTGAATCGCTTCACTTTGATGGCCATAAATAGTAGAAGCCCAACGCCTGCCAACGAACACTCTCCCGCCTTCCTCATTAACGGGGCGGTCAAGCATTAGTGTTGAGGTTTTTCCGCCGCCTGACCGGTTTCTTCATATACCCTGTAGGTATTCCTCCCTGCTTCCTTCGCTGAATACAAAGCCTTATCCGCCATCCTGACCAGATCGTCCGCTGACACGTCGTGAACGGGCAGTAGAGCGACGCCAATACTGGTTCCCACTTGGATGCTCAATTCATTGAGTTGAAACGCCTGTTTCATCGCCCAAAGTATTTTCTGCGCGATGTGTTCTGCGTCGCCCTGGTCGCCAATGTTCTCCGCAATGATGACAAATTCATCTCCTCCCAGTCGGGCCAGCGTGTCGGATTCTCTGATAATTAGCTGAATACGGCTGCTGAACGCGGTCAGCAGTTCGTCGCCGACGCCATGGCCGTGAGTGTCGTTGATCGACTTGAAGCGGTCGATATCCAGATACATGAGGGCGAACAGCGCTTCGTTGCGATGGGAGCGCGCGAGAGCCTGATTGAGACGGTCATAGAATAAGGCGCGGTTAGGCAGGCTGGTGAGGCTGTCGTATTGAGCTAAATGACGCAGCTTTTGCTCTGTCTGTTTCCTTTCCGAGATATCATGCAGAAAGGCGTAAAACTGCCATTTTTCTCGTACCGAAATGGCGGAAATGGTGATCTCTACCGGTAACTTCTCGCCTTTTTTATTGAGAGCGAGCAGTTCAAGGCGCTTGCCTAAAACGATCCCCTGGCCGGTTTCAATGAATTTGCGCATGCCAAGCTCATGTCTTTCACGGAGCCCGGTCGGAATGATTAAGTCTGATAATTTACGCCCGATCGCCTCGGTCGCAGTCCAGCCAAAGGTTTCCTCGGCTTTAAGATTCCAGTCTGTGATAAAGCCGCCTGCGTCCATTGCGACGAAGGCTTCATGAGAACTTTCTATGATGCGCCGGGTGCGCATTTCGTTGGCTTTGAGTCGCTCTTCAATCCGCTTCCGCTGCTCTACTTCTTGCTCCAACTGCATCAGCGTCAGAGACTTCGCCTGTAATAAATCCTCTTTTTCCTGCAGCCTGATTTTCCGGCCAATGGCTGAGCCGATGAGGCCCGCCATCATTTCCAACGTTTTCAAATCTTCATCGTCAAAGGCATATGGCGTGTCGGAAATAATTTTTAGCACGCCCACCACGTTACCCTCTTCATAGAGGGGAGTGACCACCATTGAGGCCGCTCGGATTTTTTTGCACGCTTCATGGTTTACCCTGGGGTCAGTGGCGGTGTCTTCGGCGATAAGGGCTTTACGGTCAGTGATGCAGAGACCGGACAGGCTGTTGAGTAAATTCAGCCTCATTCCTTCGAACTGATGCGCGGAGCCGCTGGTGGCTTGATACACCATTTCGTCCCCATTCATGAGTTCGATAATAGCCCCCGTAGCGGGCGTGAGAAGTAGCATTTTATCTGTCACAAGCTGCATAAAAGCAGTCATGTCTAATTCTGCTTGCGACAGATGGGACTGGGTTTCAACGATTTGGTTTAGCTTTTCGGTTGCTTTTTCCAGCCTGATTTCTGTTTCGCGATATTCACGCAATACTTCGAGCAGATAGTCATTGGAGGTCGCCAGCACTTCTCTTTCACTTTGTAGCTTGGCGACGGAGGAGTGATCACCTTCTTGTTGCGATTTGCCGCCATGAATATCTGTGAAAGAGACGAGCCAGCCAGGAATTTCGCCCAGCTCATCGTCGAGAGGAACGATATGACAAACATGCCATCGATATGATGAGTCTGACGCACGCTGCAGGCGCATCGTCAGCTCGAAAGGGCTTTTTGCTTCGATACCGATTCGCCATCCTCTTTGAACCGCTGAGATATCGTCCTGGTGGATGACTTCGATCCATCTCATACCGGTAGAACTGGCCGCAGAGAGTCCAGAGTACTGGCGCCATAATGTATTGCACTTGATCCAATCGCCGCTCTGATCCGCCTCGGCGAGAAGATGGGGAAGCGGCAGCTTCCATAAGTTGGCTAGTCGCATAGAAATACTGACTTTGGCGCATGAAGAGGATTCCACCGTCAAGCCCCAAATTTTTGTAAGTCCGTGTAGGTAAAAGTATAGATGATATGAGCCGCATGTCTGCCTTCATTTGAGAAAGCGAGAGGCGTGATCAACCTGGCGGGACCACGTATTAAATATGCCGGAGAGGCATTCCTGCCTCACACGCTATCTGAGTAGATCTCAACGAGTTTTGCGGCAATACGCATAGCTCTGTTTGCGTTAACTCTAATGATCAAAGACAGGCGGTAAACTTTTATTTGACTGTTTTTTGTGCAGATTCGTAATCGAGCCTATTATTCCCTGTAAGTGGGGGTTGTAAGCTGTATTTATGACCCGCTCGATTACCCCGAAGAAGAGGAGTCTTCTCCATGTATGACGCATTGGTCACAACTGTCGATGATTGGCTGGCTTTGCCGGAACTTGCAATACCAAGAGCTGATTACAGCCGGGGGATCAGTGGGGTTGTTCTCGATGTCGAGGAAGTATCGTTTTGTGCGGTCTCCAAATATGAATGTGAGCAGGCAGGATTAAATGCTGAGTCCACTCCGGGGGGAAGGCGAGTGCTTCCTGTCATCACTGTCAGAGAGGCGGGGGACTACGAGGTGTATAGACTTCCATTGAGCCTTACTTCATGGGCGATAATGGTGGTTTCTCTGATAAAAATGGGAAGGAAAGTTCTTCCTTCAAAAGTTGAGTTCGGAGAAGTGCAGGAACAACTGATCGCTAAAGTTGAAAGCCTCACCAATCGGGATGCCGCCAAGAGAAGCGTACGAAAAAGCGCTTAATACGTCATTTGCAAATAGGGCTGAATAATTCTGAGGTCGACGTTTTTCAGAGGCTCCATAGGAATAGCCGCACAGATAAACCTATATCCGAAGCTTAAAAAGCCTATATTTTTGTTTTCCCTAAAGTCCGTAAGACTGGGGCTGAATAAGCAAAAGGCGCGCCCTTAACCCAATCGCAGGCTTTGTTATGCCATATCAATATAAACCCGGGCTCGCTGCCCCTTTAATATCAGCTAAATTTATAATTGTTGGCTAAATTCCGCTTGAAGAATATCGATAATGACTAAGCCTTATGTCGACTTTAATTGGGCCATAGCAGGAAGCGCCGACACTCCCCAGGAGCAAGTGGTCAACACGATTGTCAGCAAGTTGATCCAGTTATGTGAGCTCTCCGTTGCGGCGGAAGAGATGCCCGACATTATGTGTCAGATCCTGACATGCCAGAGCTGCCTGCATAATCTCAAGGGCCATATTGGAGAAGCTGACTTTACCCACTATTTCTCTCTGGCGGACGTTGAACTGGAAAAGCTGGATGGATTGCTTGAAACCGGGGAATCAGAACCAGGAAATGAGCCGGACGGCTTTTGCTTTGAATGACTTTCATTGGGTAATAACCAGACGTACAGACGCGCCTGCACGGCGACATTATGCCGGATTTTAAGATAAGAACTTCCGGCGAAGTCCTACTTGTCATTAGGGCTTAAGAAGTGCGGGGAAATGGGTATGGCCGAGATATTGGTTGACGCTGATTGGGGCCTGAGTCTAGGAGATGAAGCGACTCCCTCCGCAACAAAAGTTGGTCTGATTGAAGCCAAGCAACAGCAGTTGATGAAGCTGAAAAAGAGATTAAAGCTGTCCAACAAACAAATTTACTTGATAGATATAACGATAAACGAGCTGACTAATTTAAAGATAAATCTCGAAGCCAGTGAGCGCACTTTGCTTTATGGGCGTGTGATTTACCTGCTGCGGCAGATCGAAAATGAACTGCAAGATGGACTTGGCTTGTAGATTAGGCGAATCGAGTCGGGAACGGACATGGGCAGGTAGATACAGAATGGTCTAAGGGATAGGGATGAACCCAAAGGTGAACACATGCCGCAACGTTTCGTTGATGAAGAATGGAATCGAATCGGAAACAGAGAGGCGCCGTATAACGCGATCCTGGATTGTGTCGCCAATAAGCTTCTAAGTCTGAAAATGCTGCAGGAAGTAGCTTGCCATCAGGAAAACTTAACCTTTCAAGCAAAAAAGTGTGAATGGGCTATCCGTTTACTGCCTTCTCTGATTGGACGTGACGATTATCTGAACTTCCATCGCTATGTCGAAATTGAGCTGGAGAGGCTGGATGAATTGCTTGCTGATTATGGAGCGAAAACCGGGTAAGCCTTGCACGGCGACAACACCCATAAGGATATGAGCATATGCCGACAATCGCTAGAAACCATAACGCCGACAGGTATGGTAAACCAGAAGAATACAGCACTCTGGCGCACTGAGATGGATAACTCTGTTCATCGGTCTCCCTATTCTCACCTTTATGGCTGGATACGCTTTCTGAAAGGAGAGGGCAATAGCCAGCAGGAAATCCTCAAGGCCTTTGAAATGTGTAGTTCTGTACGTCTGGAGCCCTTTGATAAAGGGCAAATGGTGCTGGCGAAAACCATTATCCGCCATGCTTTAGGGGAGTCGCCGATACTGGAGCTTGAGCGCTACTGTCCGCCCACGTGCGTGCTTGGTTTTGTAGCGGTGGTTAACTGCACCGAAGGATATATTTTCAAGGCTATGACTCCGGCGGAGGAAGAGGACTTTCTGTTCTGGGTGGGCCGCTCTGAAGTCAGCGGGAGCCCTGGACTAAGTGAATTACAAAACAGGTTGCTGGAACTCAATAAAGACATCCGCGAACTCCTTCTGTTCAAGGTCCATGCAGGAAAGCGATACCGCATGGAGCGGCTGCCATACCGCCCCCTGGTGACGATATTAACAGCGAGGGACTTCGGCCTGCCCAAACCCTTTTCGTATAGCCCTGATTGTTATAGAGCACAGTGGGGCAGGGGTGGGTTGAGTCTGTGAAATAGATTAAGTTATTGCCTGCTCCTGCTCCCACTTTTCCTTTTTGCGATAAATCGTGGAGGCGCTGACGTCGAGCATTGCTGCGGCTTTGGGGATGTTGCCGCCGCAGTGTTCGATGGCTTGTTCGATGGCTTCTTTTTCGATGAGCCATAGTGGTTTGATGGGGGCGTCTTCCTGTCCTGGTTCGGCGGATAAGGGCTGTTCGAATTGTGGCGCGGAGGGGCGCTGCGGTGATGACGACGCCCTTGAGGCGGCGTGAAAGGGGATCATGTCCGGAGTGACGGCTTCATCGTTGTTGAGCACGACAATGTTGCGGATAACGTTCTGCAGCTCTCGGACATTGCCCGGCCAGTTGTGGGCCATCATGATATTGACCGCTTCTGGCGAGAAGCGGGTGAAGCGTTTGTTTTCCTGTTTGGCGTATTCCCGCAGAAAGCTTTCCATCAACAGTTTGATGTCGGTTTCCCGCTCTCTGAGCGGCGGCAGATAGATGGGGATGACGTGGAGTCGGTAGTACAGGTCCTCCCGGAAACGTCCCGCCTGCACCTCCTGTAAGGGGTCGCGGTTGGTGGCGCATACGAATCTGACGTCCACCGTTTCTTGTTGTGAGCCGCCAACCCGCTGAAAGGTTCCGGTTTGAATAAAACGCAGCAGTTTGGTTTGCAGCTCCAGATCCATCTCGCAGATTTCGTCCAGAAACAGGGTGCCGCGATGAGCCTGAGTGGCGGCGCCGTCGCGGTTGTTCAGAGCGCCGGTGTAGGCGCCTTTGACGTGGCCGAATATCTCGCTTTCCATCAGGTCTTTGGGAATGGCCCCGCAGTTCAAGGGGACGAACGGGCCGGGTTTGCGCGGACTGCGATTATGGATCGCTTCGGCGCACACTTCTTTACCGACGCCGCTTTCGCCGGTGATAAACACCGTTGCGTTGCTGGGGGCGGCGCAGTCGATGATGCGATACACCCCTTGCATGGGCAATGACTCGCCGATGAAGCCTTCATAGTGACGGCGCGCGAACTGCTCCCGATAGCCTTGCACCTCCTTCACCAGATTATTGTTGGCCAGCGCGTTCTTCACGGTGACCTGCAGGCGGCGGGCGTCGAAAGGCTTCACCAGAAAATCGAAGGCCCCGTATTGCATGGCGTTGACGGCGATGTCGATGGAGCCGTGGGCGGTCATGACGATCACCGTACAGGGCAGGTCATCCTGCTGGATGCGCTTGAGGATATCCATGCCGTCCATGTCCGGCAGCTTGATGTCCAGCAGCACCACGTCCGGCGGCTCTCGCAAAATTTGCACGATGGCGTCGCGACCGGTTTCCACCGTGACGATCATGTAGCCGCCCGCTTCCAGGTAGCTTTGATACAGGGACGCCAGGGACTGGCTGTCTTCGATCAACAATATCCGTTTCTTCACGTCAGCTTCCATTGGGTCATGGGTGAATCCATCTCATCGCCACGAGTGAGCGTTCAAGGGCTGGCTCTGAGCAGCAACAGGGTCGCATCGTCCTCAAGCGTGGAGCCGGCGGCGCGTAAGGCTTCGTCCAACTGGGTTTGCGCCGGGGCCTGGGGAAATAGCTTCAGGTTGGCGGCGAGCAGCGTGCGAACGGCGTTTTCCCGGTCCTCCACTGCGCCTTCTCCATGCTCTGTTAATCCATCAGTGTAGCCAATGAATATGGAATCTTCCGGTAGTTCCAGCTCACATTCTTCATAAGAGTAATTATGCGCCAGGCCAAGCATCATGCCGCCGCAGGCGAGAGGGCGCAGTTCTCCATCCGTCAGCAGCCAGGGCTCCGGATGGCCTGCGGAGGCGATGGTGAGACGGTTGCTCCCGGGACGCAGCTGAATGACCAGACAGGTAAGTCCGGTGCGGGCGAGCAGTGGCGAAGAGGCGACGAAGTGGGACAATTGATTCAGCAACTTCCCCGGCGAGGCGGACTGCGGCGCGGCGTGGCAGAGCCCATGTAGATAACCCGCCGCGGCGTGAGCGAAGAATTTGGCTTGCTCGCCATGCCCCATGATGTCCCCGAGAATCAGGGTGAAGGCGTCGCCGCTGTCGCGATGGAAGATGAAATCGCCTCCGCCTCTGGCGGCGACGCGGTAACCGGAAGATATCCGCATTTGGCTGAAGCGCTCGGGAATAGGCGACCACAGCAGGGAAGACACGCGGTTGTCCAGCTCGGCGTTGAGGGTGTTTCTCACATCCTGAGAGCGTTTGATGACCTGGGCGACGGTTTGCTGCAGCCGCTGCCTGGTCATGGGCTTTTCGATAAAACCGTCAATGGATAGATGCGCGGCGCTGCTTTGCACTTGTTGGGGGGCGCATCCGCTCATGAAAATAAACGGAATCATACGGGTGGCCGCGCGTTCCGCCAGCCGCTTACGTAAATCCAGACCGTTGAGATGAGGCATGTTGATGTCGCAGAGAATGAGCTGTGGCGGTTGCTCGATGATCGCCTTTTCGGCTTCGCGGGGATCTTCCAGAGTCGTCACCTCGTATTCATCCGCCAGATAAGCCTGCAGCAGGTGAAGCTGAGTCAGGTCGTCGTCGATCACGGCGATGCGCGGTTTTGCGCCAGTCAGTTTTACGCGCACGCAATAGCTGTTGAAGCCGCCGTCTTTGCCGACGATGCGCTGGTAGCGCGCGTGGGGCGCCAGACTGCGAATCAGCGTCAGCCCCATGCCGCTCTCATGCAAAGGACTCTCCGATAACAGATCCTCGATGTTGCGTTCGGCGTCAAACAAAGAGGACAGATCCGCGCCATTATCCAGTAGCAGCAGGTCGACAAACCCATCTCCGCTGCGTTTATCCAGCGCGATAAAATCCGCCTGGGCGTCATGTTTCACCACATTGGTGAAATACTCCGCCACCAGCAGTTGCATGTCCTCGCAGGTCTGATTGGCGGCGCCTTTACCCAGCAGAAAACGGGCCGCGCATTCCCGCGCCGCGCCCACGGCGGCGAGGTCCGGGCGGGATTGGTAGAACAGTCGGTCGTAGCCGGGATGACTAGTTAAAAGGGTGGAGTTCATTCAACGCCTCTAATGTCGAGTCGGTCAGTTGGCGCATGGAAAGATATTCGTTCTCCGCCTCCGTGTAGTTATGCGCTTTGCAGGCTTCCTCAATGGCTTTGGCGTGCAGATGAATGCGCTGCGCGCCGAAGGTTTGCGAGCTGCTTTTCAGCGCATGCGCGCAGATTTCAAACTGCTCGTAGTCCTGGTCGCCAAGGTGTTCCTGCATGGCGTCCACCCGCTTGGTCAGCTCAGTGGAGAAAATCCCCAGCATGCGTTTCAGGGTGTCCGCCGAAGTGTCGTTGAGCAGTTGCTCCAAGGCTTTGGGATTAATCAGCGCATTGTTGACGCCAGGCTCGGCGGCTGGCGGCGTGCTTGTGGACGCTGGACCGGAAAGCGGCGTTGGATTGAAAAGTGACGCCGGACTGGAAAGCGGCGCTGGCGGAGACGCCTTTTTGCCGCTTTTCCTGATCCAGTGACTGGCCATTTCAATCAGGCGCGCGCGGTCCACTGGCTTGGTGAGGAAGTCCTGCATGCCGCCGGCCAGGCAGCTCTCCCGCTCTGAGGTCATGGCGTGGGCGGTGAGCGCGACGATGGGCGTGGTGAGTCCGCGTCGGCGCATGACTTCCACGGTTTCGCGGCCGCTCAGGCCGGGCATGCGCATGTCCATGAATATCAGGTCGTAAGCGCTGCTTTCGATTTTCTCGATGGCTTCTTCGCCGCTGAGAGCAGTGTCGACGTGGAACCCGGCGTACTCCAGAAACGAGCGGGCGATAAGTAAATTGGCGTCGCTATCGTCCACCACCAGAATCTCACCCAGATCTGTTTCCACAGACTGCGGAGACGAAGGCGCATAGAGATTGTCGCGACGCAGCTCGACTTCTTCGGCGCTTTCCGGCGCTTCAATGGGCCTTCCCAGGGCGCAGGCGAGCAGAGCCTGCAACGTCTGTTTGCGGGTCGCAGGCGTATGCAGGGCGCCGTAACAGCCTTCCGCTTCCGTTTTGGGTTGGCTGGCGTGACGATAAACGGCGATACGGGTCAGAGCCGGCTCCTGGAACGCTGCGTCAATCCAGTCCGGTGGATTCTCCATGTCCAGTAATGCGATGAGCTTGAGACCGCTATCGAGCTGCTTGCGCAGATCCTCTTCTTGCAGGCAGCAAACGCTGTCCAGGGTCCAAAGATGCAGTTGCCATTGGAAGGCTCGGCGCCATTCTCTGCTGTTGCTGGCGATGATAATGCGGTGACCTTGCAGCGGCGCGACCAGGGCGTCCAGATTGGCGCGATTGACGGTGGGCGACGCAGTGTTAGCAAGTGGAAGCTGCAGACTGAATGTGGAGCCGGAGCCCACTTTGCTGGCCAGGGTAATGTCGCCATTGATGATGTTCGCCATATGGCGTGAAATCATTAGCCCCAATCCCGTACCGTCTCTGTGAGTATGCTCTTGGAAAAACTCGGAAAAGATCTTCTTTTTCGCTTCCGCGCTGATTCCCGGACCCGTGTCGCTGACATCAATGCAAAGGTGCTGGGTTCCGTGCAGGTGGGCGACGTAAACCATGATATTGACGCCGCCGCGCTGAGTGAATTTGATGGCGTTGCCGATCAGGTTGACCAGGATCTGGCGCAGGAAACTGCTGTCGGTGACGATGCTGGCGGGTGTATTAGCGTCGATCACGCTTTGAATGAACAGTCCCTTCTGGTGGGCTCTTTGCGACAGCAGGCGGGTGACATACTCGACCTTCGCGGGCAGGTTACAGGGCTCCAGATGAGGCTCCAGTTTGCCGGCTTCGATTTTGGCCAGATCGAGGACGTCGTTGATGATTTCCAGCAGATTCTTTCCGGCGCTTTCCGCGGATTGCAGATAGTGACGCTGATGCCGGGTGAGGGGCGTGTCTTTTAACAGCTCGACGGTGCCCAGCACCACGTTGAGAGGCGTGCGGATTTCGTGGCTCATGGAGGCGAGGAAATCCGACTTGGCGTGATTGGCGCGGTCCGCTTCTTCAATGGCGTTGCGCAGGGATTCCTGCTCCTGCCGGCGTTCGGAGATATCTTCCAGCATGGCGGTGAAGATGTAGCAGCCCGCCAGTCTGGACACGGTGACGGATATCTCGATGGGAAAATTAACCCCGTCCCGGCGCTCGGCCTCCCCCTGTAGACGCTTGTTGAGGAAGGGCGAGCGCCCCGTCGCCTTGAACTGATCCAACTGCTCCTGAAAGGCGCCTCGCAGGGCGGTCGGCACTAGATAATTGGCGACGGGCTGAAACATGACGTCGTCTCTGGAGTAGCCGAACATGTCTTCCGCAGCAGGGTTGAACTCAACGATTTTGCCGCCGTCGTTGACGGAAACAATGGCGTTGAGGGAACACTCCAGCATGGCCTCTTTCACCGCCAGATTGATGTCAGCCATTTCCTTCAGTTCTTTGATCTTGGATAAATCCCGGAAGGTCAGAATGGCGACCTGGTCTCCGTCTATTTCGGCGGCGTTGATGATCAGGTCGAGAGGGAAGCGGCCGCCGTCGCGACGATAGCCCCATTCGTCGGTCTGCCGCGTGACATGGGCCGGCGCGCGGTGATGGGACAGTTTGAGGAGGAAGCCCTCGATGCGATCCCGCTGCAATTGGTCGACGATAATAAGGTCATAACGATGCCCATCCAGCTCTTTCATCGCGTAGCCGAACATGGTTTCCGAGGCGTGGTTCATGTAGCGAATTTTGCCCTCGGCGTCCAGGGTGATCAGGCCGTCCAGCATATTGTCGGTAATGGCGCGCAATTGCGCCTCGCTGAAATGCAGCTTATGCGCCAGCGCCCGGGCTTGCTCCAGACTCTCCCGCATGTCCTGATGCACGCTTTCCAGCTCTCGGCTCATCAGGTTGAACGCGCTGATGGTTTCGCCGAGTTCATCCCGTCCGGGATTGGCCTCAATCAGACTGAAATCGCCTTCCTGCAGGCGGCGCAGGGCGCTGCGCATCAATTGCAGCTGCCGAGTCAGGTAGGAGCCGAACATCATAGACACCAGCCCTACCAGCACTACGCCGATAATCGCAATGCGGATGCTCTGATCGCGGGCCTGTACCCAGGCCTGGTCGAGGGCGCTGGCGTCGAGTCCCAGTTCGACATTGCCGAAGACCGCGTCGCCCACCTTGATGGGAATCTCCTGCAATGTCGCGCCGAGCTCATCGTCAGGAGAAGGGCGCACGCCGCCGCTGCTGAGGACGCCGCTGTTGTCATGGATGGACACGTAGGTGACATGGGGGCTGGTCAGAAGCTCGGCCACCATGCTGTTCAACGTGGCGATATCTGAAGACAGCAAGGCATCGGTGGCGGCGGCGCTGAACAGCACGCCAAAACGGGCGGCTTCCTCTTGCGCCTGCTTCAGGTGGGACTGGTTCATGATCTGCAGAAAATTGAAGATCAGCACCGACATGAAGACCGCTTCGATCAGTGCGACGCCCAGTATGGTTTTCAATCGAAAGGACATAATTTCAGCACTCTTATTTACAGCACTCTTTTTTGCACCTGTCGCCGCTACAGCAAATCAATCTGTAAGGCGCGAATGTCATCCCAGTCAGCATTGGCGGCGGGAATGAAACCGCGCATATTCAAGGGCTCCAGCAGGGCGCGACCCTGCTCGCTGTCACCCATGCTGATCAGCGTTTCCGTCACTGCTTGCACCACCTGCGGCGGCACGCCGGGCGCGCTGGCGATGGCGTGAGGCGTATACGCCGGCGTGGTCCACAGAATGCGCAGGTTGCGGGTGACGTCATCTGGCATGGCGTTAAAGGTGCGCATCACGCCGCCGCCGGCGACAAAGCGCTTCTGCATCACATTGAGATAGACGGAATCGTGGGTCAGCACGTACTGCGGCTGAATACGGATGCCCTGACGCGCCAGGATCGCTTGGGGCAGAACGCTGGCGGCGAAGGCGGCGGGAGCGGGAAAGGCGAGCTTGGCGTTTTGCAGGCTCTCCAGGTCCTGAATGGGGCTGTCCGCAGGGACCACGATAATGCCTTTGATCATTTTGTCTTTCTCCCGGGCCACCGCCTGATAACCGGGATACTTGTTGTAGACCACAAAGTGGTAGGGGTTCATGTACGCGAAGTGATACTGGCCGCGACCCAGGCGCGATTCGAATTCGGGAATATTGGGCGCGGTCTTGAACAACAGACGTACGCCGCTCTTCTGTTCAATGTACTTGAGCACCGGGCCCCAGGCCCGCGCCAGTTTGTCGGCGCTTTGCTGCGGCACGATGCCGAACTCGTAGCCTTGCGTTTCGGCGGCGCTCAGGCTGGCGCTGACGAGTGCGGCGTAGATCAGGCAGAGGAAGGTGACGAGTATCCGCATGCATGTCTCCCTATAACGGCAGATTCAGAAAACGGCTGGACTGAACCCAGCGGCGAAGGCGGGCGGCGAAGTTGGGAAAGCGGCGCGCCAGTCGGCTGATTTCCCGTTTCAGTTCCGCAGCGAGGCCGGGGTTTTCGATGTCGTTCATCACCGCGCCGAGAATGCGCGCATCATGGGACTTCAGCTTGTGGCAGGCGTGTTCCAGGTCCGCCTCCGTGGTGGCGCCGGATTTCACGATCAGAATGCACGCCTGACTGGCGGCGCAAATCAGTTCTGCTGGAATGTTTTGATGGTTCACCGCCTTTAACGGCGAGGTATCGAAGACAATGGCGTCCACTTGGCTTTCCCAATCCTGAATGACTTTCCTGATGAGTCCTGTGTCCCTGAAGCCGATTGATGAATTCAGTGTAGCAGTTAAAACCTGCATGTTTTGCCCGGCCTCAGCGATGGCGCTGTGGCTGGAGCCGTTGTCCAGCGACCAGGCGGCGCGCGGCAGTTGAAAGTGGATATCGGCGGAGGGGCGGAACAGGTTCATGTCCACCAGCAGGGTTTGCCGGCCTGAGGCGCTGTGGCGGCGGGCCAGGGCGTAGGCGAGGGTGGAGCAGCCGTCCCCGGAGTTGACGGCGGCCACCGCCAGGGTGCGCAACCCCTTGCCCAGAGTCTGTGCGTAAACATGTTCGATTTCGACGAAGTTTTCGATAGCGGGCATCACAGCGCTCCTATGATTCCAACCACGGAAATGATCTTGAACACGCCTTCCAGACTGCTGCTGAGCGTGGCCCAGTGGCTGTCGGACTTATCCGGAATATACAGCGTGTCGCCAGGGCGCAGCACCGGCAGCTTGCTCATGTCCGGCTCCTTTACAAAGCTTTCCAGATCGAAGCTGCTGGCGCTGTCGGCGCAGCAGGAGGTATTCACCACCACAATGCGCTCGATATAGGCGCTGGCGGTGGCGCCGCCCGCCTGGGCGAGCAGGTCCAGCACGGTCATGTCGTCGCTGAAGCGGTAGCGTCCAGGTTTGTTGACGGAGCCCAGCACTCTCACGGTGTTCTCTTTGCTTTCTTCCAGCCAGTTACGGTCTTTTTCCGGCACGAAGATGGAGTCGCCAGGCTTGACCACGGGCAGCAGGGTCTGATCGCCGGTTTCAAAGTAAAGCGCCAGGTTGAGCTTGGAAATGCGCGCCTGAGCGCCGTCCCGATGCACCACGCGAATGTTGTGGATGTCCGCCGAGCCATTGGGTCCGTCCGCGGCGGAGAGAATGTCGAGAAAGGTCATCTCTTCATTGAACATATAGCGACCGGGAGCGCCCACCTGACCCATGATGTAGATGGAATTCTCTTTCGCCTGACGCACCCATTGCGCTTTGTTGTCCGAAGGATCTTGCGGCAGTTCCGGAATGATTACGGAGGTTCCCGCGTCGAGTTGTGGAATCTCGCTCAGGTCGCCGCCGTATTTGATGAAGCGGTCCAGGTTGAAGGTGCTGGACAGGACTTTATCGCCGCTGCGACGCATGATTTTTATGTTGGCGATATCGGCGCGGGCGGTAGGGCCCTGGGCGTGTCCCAACAGGTCCATCAGGGTCATTTCATCGGACCATTCAAAGCGGCCGGGATTGTAGACCTGACCGATGATTTCCACGGCGCGATCTGGTGGCGTTTTCAACCAGGAGGCTTCGTTGACGTCGGTTTTTTCCGGCACGAAAACCGCGTCTCCCGGCGCCACTTCCGGCAGGGCGAAGCGACTGACGCCTTCCGTATAGGCTTGCAGGTCGAAGGGAATCACCGCGCCGTCGGCCTTGAGGATGCGGATCTGCCGCGATTCGGCGAAACGAGTGGGACCGCCGGCGTTGGCCATGATGTCCAGCAGCGTGGCGCCGGGCTTGCCTTCAAAGGCGCCGGGTTTGAACACCTCGCCCATCACGTAGACCACGTTAGCGCCGGCTTTGATTTCGTCCTGCTGGATGGGCACAAAAATGGTGGAGTTGGGCTTCAGTTGCGGCAGCAGCGACGCGTCGCCGCTTTCCAGATAGCGCTTGAGATTGAAGTTGTATGGGGCGCTGTCCGAGATGATTTTGATTTGCTCGACCGCGGCGTAGCGGGTCACGCCGCCTGCGCGCATGATGGCGTCGATGACGCTGTAGTCCGGCTCGTAATTGAAGCGTCCCGGACTTTTCACTTCGCCGAAGATGCGCACCGCCTGACGGTCGTCGCTGGCGTCGCCGCTGGCAGCCAGGGTTTGCGCGTCAAAGTCGATCTGCACATTGCCAATCAGCGGCGAAGCGGGAATAAACAGGCGATCCAGAGAGCGCAGCGGCGGCAGGCTGGAGCGGTCGCCGGAGTCCAGGTACGCCTTGTAGCTGAAGTAGATGATGTCGTCGCCCCGTTGAATCTGCATGCGGTCCAGTTGCGCGCCGGGCAGCAGACCGCCCGCCAGGGTGATGGCGGTTTGCACGTCGCCGGCGATGGGCGTCAGCACGCTGCCGGGGTTCTCCACATAGCCGGAAACGTCAATGATGAGATTGCGTTCCGCCAGAGTCACCTGCAAACGCTCCACGTCCCGATAGACCTGCCCCAGCGCCAATTGGATCATCTGGGTTGCGGCGCTCAGCGATTGTCCGGCGATTTTCACCGGGCCGGCTTCCGGCAGCAGAATGCGTCCCTCGCGATCCACAGGGAAGTTACGATTGAACGCCTGCTCTCCCGTCAGTCCCAGATAGAGTTGATCACCCGGTTGTAACGGAGCAGTCGTCTCTTCAGCGCCTACGTGGCGGCAAGTCAGCAGTATTCCGATCAGCGCCGTCAGCCAAATAGTCAACCGCGTCAGGCGAGCGCCTCGCTCTGGCGTTCTGATCGAATGAGGGATGATAGGGTGCGTTTGACTTGCCATAGTGATCCGGGTCCTGTTTTAGAGGTAGCGTCCCTGTAAATGGGACTCCCAATCGCGCTGGGGAATGGGCGTTGATACTGCGCCGCGTTGTTGCTGGCGATTGAGGTAGATTTCCACCCGACGATTGAAGCCATGGGAGTGGCTGTCCGCGTCCTGCAACAACGTCTGTTCTTCGCCCTCGGCACGGATCTGGATGCGCGTCTGCGCCACCCCTTGTTGCGCCAGAAACGCCGCAACCGCCTTGGCGCGGGCCTGGGCAAGATGCTGGTTGGCGTCGTTTTCGCCACGCTGGTCCGTGTGTCCAATCAGTTCGATAGAGACAGAGTCGTCTCCCAGCAGGTAAGCGGATAAACGGGTGAGATAGCCCTGATATCCCTCTGACAACTCCGACTGGTTTACATCGAAATGCACCAGCATGGGAAAGCCGTTCAAGGCTGAGTCAGAATCATATTGGTCGCCGGCGACCGCGCAGGTGGTGTGTTCGTTGAGGTAAGCCAGCTGGGCGTTGGCGCTTTTCGTCTCTTTGTGCAGAATCGCCAGACTGTTGTAAGCGTCCGGCAACAGCCCCGCATCCAGCTCTCTGAATGCGCGATTTAGGCGTTGTCTAAGCGTTTTAAGCTGGGCGGGAATGCAATAGTCGCCCCCCAGCAAAGTCAGCGCATCCAGCTCCAGCTTTTCCAACTGGGCCTGTTTGGCGAGACTGTCCTGATCCGGCGTGAAACTGATCTGATGATAACGCTGCACCTCGCCGCTGCGGATTTCCGCCGCGCCGCCTTTGCCTTCCTCCGGCCAGCTCTGACAGCCGGCGAGGGCGCACAGACCCGCTCCCAGGATCAGCAGACGGGCGCGTCTCATGCCCGCTGCTCCTGCGCAGGTTGCTGCAAGGCGATAAAGCTTTTCATGGTGTCAAAGGACAGAATGGTGCGGTCGATCCGCAACAACGTCGCCAACCGCTGCGGCTGCCCCTGCAACCCCACCAGCGCCATCTGCCGACGGTTGGCGTGCAGCTGCTTATAGATAAAAACCAACGCGCCGATGCCGGAAGAATCCATAAAAGACACATCGCTCAAATCAAAAGCGACCCCACCAACATGATTCAACGCCGACTCCTCCAACTGCTCGCGGCAATGCTGCACCGCATTAGCGTCAAAAGTCCCATCCAGCGCGATGACGAGATAATCGTTGCAAGAATATTCAGTGATGTTCATAACGTCCCCAGGTCGTAGTGATAAAACTCAAAAGACTAGGAGCAACCCCTGTGCCAGATTATTTTTGCAATAAAAACAATTGGTTAATGGGCGGCGTCAGAAGTGGGAACGAGCTAATTCGCTTTTTGCAGTTGCGGATTGCGAAGATTTGGGGGGGGCTTGATGCGGCGTTCGTTGTGATTTGTAACCAGAAAAAAGTACGCCTGAGTGGCTATGGCGCGCGGAGCTTCGTTTCATGAGAAGTGGCTTGATGGTCAGCAAGTATCTTGGGCGAGTTCGGCGGGGCGGCCTCGCTAACAGGAAGCGATCAAGGACATAATAGGGGCGCCATTTGAAGAAACAATCTGGCCTGAATGCCTTAAAGTTTCAGAACTTCAACTATTGGGATTGAAATGAGCGCCTGGAAATCAGTATTTGGATCTATCGTTAACAACGATATAAGAGCATTTGGTAAGTGGCGCATGCGTAATCGCGTTGAGTTCTTTATGTATTTGCCAAATAAACAGGAGCAGATGGACAACTTCAAAATATTAGGTGCTAATCCAGTCTATTTTGATGAGTTGGATAAGTTAATTGTTCCTGCAAACTTCAAACACGGCTCTATGGAAGTTAAGAATGAATTGGAACGTATTCTCGGGTGTTTAGGCCGGCATGAGGGAGTGAGCGTAGTAATGGAAAGCAATGAGTTAACCATATGCCTTCGGGAACAGCAGTAAAAATAGCGCCAATATTAGGGGGTGAATTTGGATTTGCTGAGCCAAACGAGATGGCGCTTCCCATTTGCACAGACTACGAAAAGCCTTTATCAGCACCTACTATTAATCAATCATCTCATACGCCAACAGAAGTTATGTCTGGGCCTGTTACAGCTAGTGTGGCCATTCAGCTCTGCATGTCGGAAGGCGCTTCGCTT